>NZ_JAMFLH010000005.1 GCF_023501975.1 Altererythrobacter sp. KTW20L
GTATCGCCACGTGGCGTGGCCCTCAAGGACTTTAATTCATACCAAGCACAATGGAGCGGAAGGGATTCCATTGATGTCATGTGCTGCCTGTCGAGATGGTGCCGCTTTCGACCTGCCGATTACGATGGCGTTCCAGCCAATCGTCGACATCGAAACCGAGCGGGTGTTCGCTTATGAAGCACTGGTGCGGGGAATGGATGGCCGTGGCGCGGGAGCAATTCTGGCCGAGGTTTCGAGCGATAATCGATACGCTTTCGACCAGCTCTGCCGGAAGACCGCGATTGAGCAAGCGGCGGCATGCGGATTAGCTTCGGCTGGAGCAAACCTGTCTATCAATTTCCTTCCCAACGCGGTTTACGAGCCCAGAGCGTGCATAAGGGTTACGCTGGCCGCCGCGATGCAGACCGGCTTCCCGTTGAACAACATCATCTTCGAATTTACCGAAAGCGAAGAGATCGACGTCAACCACACCCTACATATCCTCAGAACCTATCGCGCAATGGGGTTCAAAACCGCGATCGACGACTTCGGTGCGGGCTTTGCCGGGTTGGGATTGCTGAGCAAATTCCAGCCGGACATCGTCAAGCTGGATATGGAACTCATCCGCGAGATCGACACAAGTCGAGTCAAGCGAACGATCGTCAGCAACACGATCAGGATGCTGCGCGAGCTCGACATAGAGCCTGTGTGCGAGGGAATCGAGACCGCCGGCGAGCATGACGTGCTACGTGATCTCGGGGTGGTCCTGATGCAGGGTTATCTGTTTGCCGAACCAGCTGTATCGGCACTGCCTCCTGTATCATGGAGCCGTTCGATGATACTGGCCCAAAGCGCCTGATCGAGCCATGTCGATAGCCGTCCACCGTATCCAGGGGTCTGAACGTCGGCAATGGGGTCGCTAGCCGAATGGCAAAAAATCGTCGCGATTGGGAAAATCTGCCTTTCAGGTGCCGACCCCGATTGCGAACATCCGGTGCCTTCATTTCTGCGGACGATAGTGGTTTCACCTGTTGAGGGATGGGCTGAATACTCGAGAGACAAGCTGATGCTTCGGCTGCTACTCACACCATTTCCCGGGGCGGCTGTCACTTAGCAAGCTGATGGGCGCCCAGAAAAATCAACTCTCTCAATTGAGCTGCTTCTGGCAGGACCAGTCCAGACAGATCAGCCACACCTATGATCTTATCGTCGACCGAAGAAGACGCGAGATCGACCGTGTGCTCGATTACCCGCTGGTGATTGACGAGTGAGTAGAATACCCTGACCACTGGCGTTGTCATCTGGCTGCTTTTGTGGTCGATCACCATTGCCAGCCGTTTGCTGCGCAGATGGACAAATGATCCGACCGGATAGATGCCGATACATTCGATGAAAGCCCGCAGGATGTCCGGGTCAAATGCGCCGTCCATGTCTTGCAGTCTGACGATTGCGGCCGCCGGATCGAGTCCCCTGCCTTCGTCACTGTCGGTCAACAGATAGTCGAACGTATCGCAAATAGCCGCCATCCGCGCGATCTGGGCAATCTCATGTCCGGGCAAGCCTTGCGGGAAGCCGGTTCCATCCACCCGCTCATGATGTTGTAGGCATGCATCGAGGACAGGTTGGGTGATTCCGCCTGCACGTTCCAGCGCAAAGTGGCCCAAGCCTACATGCCTTCGCCAGATCTGTGGATCGACATTGCGGAAGTCGCCATTGGGCGGCGTCAAATCTTGCGGCAGTTGCATTGTGCCGATATCCAGGAACATTCCGGCTAGGCCTGCATCGCGGATCTGGTTGGGCGTCAGTTTCATCCGCATGGCCAACGATACCATTAGCGCGCTGACAGCCATGGAATGGCGATAAACGAACGCATTGTTCAGTTTGCAGCGCATAAGCCCGCTGAAGGCCTGCCCGTTGCGTTGCACGGAGGCGAAGATATCCTTCACCACCGGTTCTATCGTATGCATGTTAATCGCCTTGCCCAGACGTGCGTCGAGGAAGACTTTGCCAACCTCCATTTGCGCCTTGTCAGCGATGACCTGGGAATTTCCGATCTCGTTTTGCAGGCTGACCGGATCGGTTGATTGCAGATCAATCGGAGTTCGGTTCTTGAGAGACGCAGCACGCGAGGCGCTCTGCTTCACTTCAGGCTCCCTATACCTGGAGATCAAGCTGCCGCGGTCACCAGCCTGCAATTCGCCGGTGGAGGCCGTAGGTTTGAAGTCTTTCCCTTTCGCCGTATTGATAATAACGCTTTCGAGCTCACTCGATTTGAGGTCTTGCAGGACTTGCGGATCGTCCAGCATGAAGCGGAATTTCCAAAATGGATGCTTGAGCCAGCTGCCCTCCATTTTGTGCACGAACATACCCAGTTCTACATCCGAAATCGGGATACGTTTCAACATAGCTTGGTCTCTCGTCGTTGCTTTGAGCATACCCCGGTGAAATATATATCTTAGGATCTGCATTTTCCCGATATACGTGTCACCTCGGGGGAGGTCGCCAGCGCACCTCCTCAAACGGTGCCGTCAGTCGAACCGCAACTTGTCTCCAAATGCCAGATCTCTGCGGTCAGTCGGCCAATCCGGACATCGCGCTGATCGCAGCCTTGCGCAAATCCAACACTCTGATTGATAGGCAGCGTGGATTGCCGATGGTGACCACCACGGCGTTATCACCCTACGAACGCAAGATCCTGCCTCTCGTCTTCCTCGGATTCGATCTCCGGCGTGACAGCCTCAACGGACATTAGCCTCCTTTCTTCAATCTTGAACGGCTGCGCCAGATCGAGATCCGGCTGTGCTAGAAGCAGCAGCGCGAGCTTTTCGGATGGACTTCTCCACCAATAGGCTGATGTGGCGGGGGTGAAATCACCATCAGCTTTCCAACAGCTGGACTTAGTGGCGAGCAGCCTTGTTGCGCATGAGCGCGGATGAAACATTGGGCTGCGCAGCGGAGCTAGTAGGGCGTGGCGAAGCAGGCCCTTGCTGATCCAGTTCGACGGCGAACCCCGCCGAGGTTGCGTAGCCATGGGAGGTGTGCGGACTCGCCCGGTTGAACTCATCCACCCAGCCTTCGTGCGATGCACCGCATTAATACGGGTGGCAAGATGATACTCAATTAACCTGCGCGGGTTATCAAAACTGATGACCATCATTGCCCCTGAAACGGATGAACTGCTCGCCAATCTCGAACATGCGCGGCTTGCGACCTTGGATAGCTTGGGACTGCTGGATACGCCACCTGAACGCGAGTTCGATGCAATCGTCCAACTCGCACAGTCCCTTGTGGGCTGCAAAATCGCTCTAGTCTCTCTCGTCGACAAGCATCGGCAATGGTTCAAGGCCAAGGTCGGTCTCGATGTGGATCAGACCCCGCGCGAACTGGCGTTTTGTGCCCACACGATCGCTTCCGATAGTGTCATGATCATCCCGGATGCCAGCAAAGACAGCCGATTTTCCAGCAATCCCCTGGTTACCGGTGCACCCGACATCCGCTTCTATGCAGGCGTTCCGATACGTGCAGACATGCTTGGCTCTGAGTCATCGCGCGCAGTATTGGGAACTCTATGCGTGATTGATGACGAGCCCCGCGAAATCGATCCCGCTGACTTAAAGCAGCTGGTTCAACTCGCGCAATTGGTCGAAGCACTAATCGCCGCAAGATCGTCTTCCACAGCAGCAGTCCGCTTGGCTGAGGAACGGGGTCGCAACCTTCAGATGTTGAATCGAAAGCACCGTCAGCTTCGGCAAGCAGAGCGCATGGCGAACATGGGATCTTGGCGCCTGACCCTGGCGGATAATCAAACTGAATGGTCCGAGCAGACCTATGCGATTCACGGTCTGCCAGTAGGCAACGGCCAGCCGCTCGTTGCAGCGCTTGACTTCTTCCCCCCCAAAGCACGCATGATAATCACCAATGCACTTGAGCAAACCATACGGAGCGGCGAGCCGTTCGATGTGGAGACAGATTTCAACACTGCCCAGGGACACTATCGACGGGTCAGAAGCATGGGCGAAATTGAGATGGAGAACGGGCAGCCGGTTGCTCTAATCGGTGTATTTCAGGATGTCACCGCTCGTTTCACAATGGAGGAGGCGCTCCGAACCTCCGCGCAAACCGACGATTTGACGCAAATAGCGAATCGCGGGAGATTTAGCGAATTTGCTGACGAACGAATCCGGGACGCCGGATCCTCTAGAGAGCGCTGCGCGATATTACTGCTTGACCTGGACCATTTCAAATCGGTCAATGACAAATTTGGTCACCATGCAGGTGACGACGTTCTTCGAGTGATGGCGTCACGTCTGAAGGCCGAATATCTTAAGGACTGCTTCGCAGCACGGCTTGGAGGGGACGAGTTTGTATTGCTAGTCTCAAACCAACATATCTTAAAAGATATAACAAGCTTCCTTCGTCGGCTTCTATTTGAATTGCAATACTCTGTTTGTTCAAATGGGCTCACAATCAATGTGTCGGCAACGATCGGGGCATGCTGGCTTGGGGGAGAGGCTTCCAATCGCAGCGAGATCCTGCGCCAAGCTGATGCGGCTTTGTATGAGGCCAAATCAAGGCAGCGCGGTTCGGCCATGATCGCCGGCCAAGACGAACTGATCCTTCCGTTTGACGATCGGCTTGGCCGACCGAACTCCGGACCCGCGATTATCCCTTCCCTAGCCCTGCGATCACCCACCCCAACACCTTACATTAAGGCTGTGCCGAAGTTGGTTGGACGTTCCTCCCGCGCCTAGTTGCGCATAAGGTGCGGGCAAATTTTACGCAGCAAAATGTTGGGGTTCGCATGCCTGGCCACCCAATCTAGCTACTAACTGCTCGGAGCTGCGAAACATCAAACGGGCAGCTGCAGAAATGCATGCGCTAAACACAAGGTGTCTAAAATTTGCAATCATTTATTATAAGTAATTTACACAGTCTTGGGTCATTACCCATAGGCAGCGTTTAATTTCTCTTAAGTATGATTTTGGCACAATAGAGCTCAATAGGAGCCGCCCATTGTTCGATATCTTTGCTTGCCTACGAGATGACCACGATCTCCGCCTCGTCGTGCTGGCAGCGATCATTTGTCTACTGTCAACGTCGACTGCGGTGCTGATGGTGCGCCAGACTCCTCGACACGGAATAGCACCACTCCACAAGTGGGCAGCGCTGGGAGGGATCGCAACCGGTTTCGGGATATGGTCGACGCATTTTATTGCCATGCTGGGATACGATCCAGGTGTGGTGATCGGCTACCGGCCCGTTCTGACCTTAGGTTCCCTTGCCATTGTCTTGGCGACGACAACCGGCGCTTTTACATTTCTTGTAAGGAGGCAATCGGTTGCGGCTACGACTGTGGCTGCCGTAGTCACGGGCAGCGGATTTGCGGTCATGCACTATGCGGGGATGGCTGCGCTCGAAATGCCGGCTAGGATAATTTGGGACTGGCGTTATGTCGCGGCTTCAGTGGCCTTGGCGATTGCGCCGCTGATCCCTGCACTACATCTTGCAGCGGGCCGCCGAGATAGGTTGAGCGGGGTTACCAGTGCCATTCTGTTGGCTGGCTCTGTGATCGGCCTGCACTTCACCGGTGTTGCTGCAATCAGTCTCGTCCCCGAACGCATGCCGGAAGGCCTCCTGTTGCTTTCCCCACAAACGATGGCTGGCGTCGTCACCGCGGTTTCTCTGGCGTTGCTTGCTTTATGCATCGCGAGTTGGTGGTTATACCGCCAAACGGCGGCGGTGATCATAGTCAGCGAGCGCCAGTTCTCCGCATTGGTGATGGGCATAACCGACTGTGCCATTTATATGCTGGACAGCAACGGTCGCGTCGCCAACTGGAACATGGGCGCGCAACGCCTCACAGGTTTTGGTGCCGACGAAGTCGTTGGCCGACTAGACCTCTCCCGCTTCTATACCGACGAAGAGCGCGCTGGTGACGGGCCCAAGCGCGCGCTGGCTCATGCAAAAGCTTCGGGCAAATATACGGGGGAAGGCTGGCGATTACGCAAGGATGGATCTCGCTTTTGGGCCCATGTTACGATCGAGCGTGTAGCGGACGAGGAAGGACGCCTGATCGGCTATGCCAAGATCACTCGCGATATGACTCAGTTCAAGGATAATCAGGATCAGATGAACGAAGCGCGCCGTCATTTGGATGCCGCGCTCGAGCATATGCATCAGGGGCTTTGCCTTTTCGACGCCGACGAAAGGTTGATACTTCATAACAGTCGCTTTGCGCAGATATGGAAACTGCCGCCGGACAGTTTTTTACCAGGCATGAGCATGACAGAACTTGCGCGAATATCGCTCGAAGCGCGAACAGGAACTGAAGTGTCCGAGGAACGTCTGGCAGCAGCCTGCGACATGCTTCGCCAAACTCTTGTTGGCGATAATCCTTCCCCGCTAATCCATGAATTCAATGAAAATTTCGCGATTTCGATTTCAAGCAGGTCACTGCCTGACGGCGGCTTGGTGTGCACGCACGAAGACATTACCGAACGCTGTCGATCGGAGGCGCAGATTGCATACTTGGCCCATCATGATGGACTGACTGGCCTCCCCAATCGCAGCAAATTCACCCGCTGGTTGGATCGGGAGATCGAAAATGCCGGCCTCCGCAATCGCCGCGTCGCTTTGGTAGCAATTGATATCGACCGGTTTAAGGAAATCAATGACATCCATGGCCACGGGGCTGGTGACGACGTGCTACGCTCGTTTGCTCTATCTTTAACCGATGCACTGGAGGACGAAGAATGCGCAGCGCGAATTGGCGGCGATGAGTTTGTAGTAGCGAAAATTTTTGACAGCCAGGCGCAGTTGGATGATTTTGTCGCCCGAATTGAAGGATGCTCATCACCCCGACATGGGCATATGCCACTCTTCCAGGTTGCGGCTAGCCTTGGCATTGCAGTTTATCCTGCCGATGCCCAATCGCGCGATGCGTTGCTCAATAACGCCGACCTTGCAATGTATCGTGCCAAAGCAAGTCCAACCGAACAAATATGTTTTTACCAATCGGGGATGGATGAGCACGCAAGATACCGGCGTCAGCTCGCCAACGACCTTCGTCAGGCGATCGACCGATCCGAATTTCATGTTGCCTACCAACCGCAAAAACTGCTGCAATCCGACAAGATTGTCAGTTATGAAGCGCTTCTCCGCTGGACCCATCCTCGACTAGGGTCAATTTCTCCCGATGAATTCATTCCTTTGGCTGAAGAAACCGGCGAGATATTTAGGATCGGCGAATGGGTTTTACGCCAGGCTTGTGCAGAGGCTGCGCAATGGGATGAAGAAATCGGAATCGCCGTCAACCTTTCTTCAGTTCAACTTATGCAGCCAGACCTTCCCGAGACGATTGCGTCGATCCTACTGGAAATGCGGCTGCCGCCGCGCCGTCTGGAGCTTGAAATCACCGAGACAGCCTTCATTACTGACAAAGTGCGTGCGCTCCACATCCTCCGTCGCATCAAGAACCTCGGCATCCGCATCGCTATGGACGATTTCGGAACTGGCTATTCCTCGCTCGACACGCTCCACTCTTTTCCATTCGATAAGATAAAGATCGATAAGTCTTTTCTTTTGGGGGCTGAACAAAGCGGCCAGGCTCGCGCTATCATCCGTGCCATATTGGGGCTGGGTCGCAGTCTTGACATTCCTGTGCTGGCAGAAGGTGTGGAGACAGAGGGCCAGTTGCAGCTCCTTCGCGATGAGGGGTGCGAGGAAGCGCAGGGATACCTGCTTGGAATGCCGTTGATAGCGCCACGCGGACAAGCATGTGCTGCAATTCTTGGGTAAGCATATACGAAAACGACGAGGGGATGAGCATGCGATTTGGTCGGGCGTCCGCGTTCGGCTACGGTGCCCGCAGTGCCGGATAGCCCCATCCTCTACAGCTTTCGTCGCTGTCCCTATGCAATGCGGGCCCGGATGGCGATGCTGGCAAGCGGGATAGCCTATACCCATCGCGAGGTGCTGTTGCGCGATAAGCCGCCCGCCATGCTCGCTGCGTCACCCAAGGGAACAGTTCCGGTGCTCGTGCTGCCGGACGGGACGGTGATTGACGAAAGTATCGACATCATGCGCTGGGCATTGGCGCAGCACGACCCCGAGCTTTGGCTGCCGCACATTGACGCGGGTTTGATCGAGATTTTTGACAGCGCATTCAAACATCATCTCGACCGCTACAAATATGCCAACCGATACGGTGCCGATCCGCTGGTGCATCGCGCAGCGGGACTAGTATTGCTGGCGGACCTGGATGAGCGGCTGGCGGGACAGAACTATCTTGGCGGCGCAACGCGTGGGTTTAGCGATATCGCGCTGTTTCCGTTTGTTAGGCAGTTCGCTGCAGTAGATGCAGACTGGTTCGCAACCCGCGCACCAGTCGCAGTGCGCAAATGGCTGGAGCTTCTGACGGCGTCCGAACTGTTCCAGCGTGCAATGGTCCCTACCGCTCCATGGGCAGAAAAGCTGAACTAACATGCAAAGCGGTAGATGACCGATGAAGTCCCTTGAACGTCAGGCAACCCAGCATCGCTCCCGGAACCTGCCGGTCAGCTACCGACCCAATGGCTGCACTTCCTAAATGCGCCTTCTTTGCCGTCATGACTTGATGACATCTTCGCGCCTCAAAACACTCCCACTTCTCCCGGGCATTTGTAATAGAATTGTTACTCAAACCATGCGTCAGGAGACTGGATATGAAATAAACGGAATGCCCTTGAACGCGACATCGTCGAAAAGGCCATTCCTCACCGCTTCAGCCTGAGTATTTCCTTACTCATGCCCAGAACCAAGATGTCCGGGTTGGCACTGCCTCAGAGGCCAGGATCCCGGATCAGTCTTGCGCTGCCAGTTCCTGCAAATCATCGCTCATGCCCTGCCAGCAGCGACGGCATGCAAGGGGCCGTGGCGGGTCACAGCTGCTCTCCGGATGGATCACACTTTTCCGGTCGAATCAGGCTGGCTGGCGCTTTGCCGGCAGCCGACATGCGAATGCCCCAACCATTCGCATGAGCCGCATCGCAGGCCTCTTTAGCTGTCGCGTAACGCCGCTGCGATTCCTTGAACCGGTCCGGGCTGGCCACGAACGTTCCATCCTTGTGTCGGTGGGGCGTCAGAACCGCACCTCTGTTGGCGCCACGCTTAACTACATACTTCAAGGACATCGCCTTACTCCATCAATAGAAATTGGTGCCGTCTCTCCGAGCTGTCACGCTGGTTCCCACGTTTGGAGGCTTACCCGGTCGGAGAAAGGTGAAAAACGACCACGGTGCCAGCCGGTGCAATCGACCACCCGGCAGGCCGGAACGACTTGCTCCGGCCTGCTGGACAGACCGCCAATCCCACCCGTGCTTGCCTAAACGGCGGTTCACGCATCTGCGCCGAAGGGAAGATCGGGTGCAGCGGAAAAACCGTAGGCTTTCATCCCTGCGTGACCTCGATGATACGCAAGGGCCGCTCTTCGCCAACCCGGTTAGGCCAGGAGATCGCCTGACCGGGGCGCAAGCCGAGTAGTCCAGCTCCGACCAGGGACATGATGGAGATGCGGCCGGCTTCGATATCTGCATCATGCGGATAGACCAGTTGCAATGTCCGTTCGACACCGCTCGCCTCATCGACGAATGTAACGGTAGATTGCATCGCCACCACGTCTGGAGGGAGGCGGGCATCGTCCACCAGTTTGGCACGGCTGATCTCTGCGAGAAGCAGGTCGGCGACTCCCGGCATGTGTTCCTTCCTGTCGAGCACGAGATTGCTGATCCTTTCAGCATCGGTTTCGCGGATTTGGATGGGCGGCCGTGCACGGCCCTTGCGATTGGTAGTCATCTGGAAAACTCCTTCGGCACCGAACAGGCGGTGTAATGCGCAAAAATTGCGCTAGGAAACTTGGAATGTGAAATGGTTGCCCCGGACAGCGCGCCGGTCGAGAAGTCGTTGCCCGGGGCTAGGTGCCTACGAGAAGCGAGTTTCCGTGGCAGCAATAGTGCTGCTGGTTGGCAAGCATGAACATTGTTCGCTGATGGCCCTTATCTGATAGCAAGTCAAAGGCAGGCATCGACGCTGCGCGATTCAGTGCGCAAGTCCTCTTTGAAGCCCCAACGCAACGCAATGCGGATGGTTGTCAGCCACTGACACATTCAGTCCCGTCGCGTCTGCAACAGCCTTGCCGACCAGTCCAATGGCCGCACTGCCGCCGGTTAGGATAATCCCGGAACCGTAAATGTCCCGGCTCAATTCCGGGGTGACCCGCGCCAGCAGAGCGACGACCATGTCGGCGATCTCGGCAATCTGCTTTTCAACCACAGGGGCCAACTCATTGGCAGAAATCGTCATTGCTCCTGGAAGCCCAGTGACAAGGCTCCGCCCCTTGAGCGAAACTTCAACACTTGCGCTCGTCCCGTTCTCCAGAATTCTGACCAGGTCGCATTTGACCTGCTCTGCCGTGTTCGCGCCAACGAGGAACTTGTGCCTGATATGGAGATAATCGGAAATCGCCGCGTCAAGGGCATTCCCGCCCCCGCGAATTGATGCAGCTTCGCACATACCACCGAGCGATATAACGGCGGCTTCAGTGACACCCGCACCGCACTCGATGATCATGCAACCCTGCGGTCGGTCAATCGAAAGCCCAGCACCAATGGCGGCTGCGAGCGGTTCGGCCACCAATTCAACCGATCCCAGTCCAGCATCCTTTGCCGCCGTCAGCAACGCGCCGCGTTCTGCACCAGTCGCGTCAGCCGGTACGCCGATGACGGCGCGGAATGAACGAAGTCGGCGCTGGCCGACACTCGATCGCACGGCGTAAGCCAGGTAATCGCGAGCCGCTGCAATATCGCTGAGGACCCCGCGATGAAGGGGCCGGACAATCCTCAGTGCACCTGAAGTCCGGTTGACCATGGATCTGACCGTCGTTCCGGCAGCAATGAGCTCGCCCCCTGATATGTCACCCGCGAAACAGCAGAGTGATGGCTCGTCAAACAGCACCCCGCCACCTGACGTCACCACACGGGTATTCGCTGTTCCGAAATCAATCGCCAGATCGGCTTTGCCGACCCCCATCAATAATCTTCTCATGGCGGTCCGGTAGCAGGCGTTGTTTGGGATGTCTCCTGTACCCGGTAAGGGAGCTACACCCGCCGCAACTAGTCGCGCGAAGATAGCTCAAGGGAATCCCGAAACGCATCGCCAGCGCGGTCTGCCCGTCCGATCCAGAACCTATATGACCCCAAAGGCTGTCATGGCGGCAGCTACACGCTCAAACCCCACGATGTTGGCACCCAGGACGTAATCACCTGGCGCGCCATACTCCTCGGCAGTTTCGGCACAGTTGTCATGAATGTTGCGCATGATTCCGGCGAGGCGTTCCTCAGTCTTCTCGAAGCTCCAGCTATCGCGTGAAGCGTTCTGCTGCATTTCCAAAGCCGATGTCGCAACGCCGCCGGCATTTGCTGCCTTGCCCGGTCCGAACAGTACGCCTGCTCCCTGGAATATTCGTACCGCCTCTGGCGTACACGGCATGTTCGCGCCTTCCCCGACCGCTATCACGCCGTTCTTGACCAGCGTGCTTGCATCCTTGCCGGTCAGTTCGTTTTGAGTTGCCGAGGGCATGGCTACTTCGCAGGGAACATCCCAGATCGACCCGTCTTCGACATACCGGGCACCCGCGCCCTTCATTTGCACATATTGGGAAATGCGCTCTCGACGCACTTGCTTGATTTCCTTCAGAAGTTCGAGGTCTATGCCATCCTCATCAATAATATAGCCGCTGGAATCAGAGCAAGCGATGACGATGCCGCCGAACTGCCGGATCTTCTCGATTGTATAGGTCGCCACGTTGCCGGACCCCGATACGACGCATTTGCGGCCTTCGAAATCCATGCTCCTTGTGGCGAGCATGCTGGAAACGAAATAGGTGGCGCCGAAGCCGGTGGCTTCAGTGCGGGCACGCGAGCCGCCGTAGACCAGTCCTTTCCCAGTCAGTACCCCGGCCTCGTAACGGTTGGTCAAGCGTTTGAATTGGCCGAAGAGATACCCGATTTCTCGCCCGCCTACGCCAATGTCGCCAGCGGGCACGTCGGTATACTCACCCAAATGACGTTGCAGCTCGGTCATGAACGACTGGCAAAAGCGCATGATCTCGCCTTCCGAGCGCCCTCTCGGATTGAAGTCCGAACCGCCCTTGCCGCCACCGATTGGCAAGCCAGTCAGTGCATTTTTGAAGATCTGCTCAAAGCCCAAGAACTTGATGATACCCAGGTTCACCGAAGGGTGAAAACGCAAGCCGCCTTTGTAGGGGCCAAGGGCCGAATTGAACTGGACGCGAAAGCCCCGGTTGATCTGTACCTGCCCGGCATCATCGACCCACGGCACGCGAAAAATGATCTGGCGCTCAGGCTCGCACAGTCGCTCAATAAGGGCGTGATCGGCATAATGGGGCTTCTTGGCAATCACACGGCCAAGACTTTCCATTACCTCAATGACGGCCTGATGGAACTCCAGTTCGCCTGCATTGCGGCGCAGCACCTCGGCAAGGATGGGTTCGAGCTTCTCATCGATTTTCGTCATTGAGGTTTCCTGGATCCTGCGCGGCGATCATAATCGGTGCGAGATTTGCGCGAGAGAGTGCCCGCCACTGATATTCGGCAGGGGCCTAGCGTACTCGGCGGGATGGGCAACCCCACTTGAAACCATAGATGCATCGCAGGTGCGTTCTCTGCGCGACCAAGGACTCGGAGGGACCGAGATCGCGAGCAAGCTCGGGATTGCGCGTGCGAGCGTCTATCGCATTCTTGCGAGCGTGTCATAGCCGAGCCACGGCTCGATTTGCATATATGACTGAGGAGTTGGAAGTCCTAGACGGCACCGAGACCTTTCACCCGGGTATTGCCTATCAGGCGAGAATTTTGGGTATGTGCCATCCAAAGCAGAAGTGCACTCCAATCGGCAGGGGGCTGGAATCAGAAATCGCGACAGGTGGGAATCCCTGTCGTCTACACGTTCTATAGAGAACTCAAAGCCCGCTCGATGTCGGCGATCTCGAACGGCTTGACCAGCCATTCGACGTCCAGGCCAAGTTCGGGCGCTTCTCCCAGGGAAGAAGGCGAATTGCCCGAAGCAATCACGATCCTTATTGCGGGCCACCGCTCCCTGACCTGTTCGGCCAGTTCCAGCCCGGATCGGTCTGGAAGCCCGACATCGGAAATCAATACGTCGATTACGTTGGATTCCAGGATTTCCAGCGCTTCCCCAGCGGAGCCCGCCTCAAAAACAGTGTGCCCGAGATCAGTCACCATGTCGCAGGCGGCCAGGCGGATCAGAATCTCGTCCTCGACCAGCAGCACCGTCAGCCCCTTCGTCCCGGTAACCGGCACTTCGATCCCGGATACAGGCTCGTTCCCAGAGGTGCTTCCCTTCTCAAGGCAGGCCCGGACCCGGTGAGCGAGCGTTTCGCGCGTGTAGGGCTTGCTGAGGAAGTCCACGTCATCGTCCAGGCGTCCCCCATGGACGATGGAGTTTTCGGTGTAGCCCGACGTGAAGAGCACGGCCAATCCGGGAATGCGCTCCTGTGCCCGGCGCGCCATGTCCCGGCTTTGCAGCGGACCTGGCATGACCACGTCGGTAAAAATCATGTCGATGGGAATGCCACTTTCGACGATTGCCAAACCGCTGGCCGCATCGGTGGCTCGCAGGACCCGGTAGCCCAGCTCGGACAGGAGCTCGACAACCGTGGCGCGCACGTCATCGTCATCCTCGACCACCAGTATCGTTTCCGACCCTCCCCTGACCGGACCCTCCAGTGTGCTCGCCTTGGCCGCCTCGTCCTGCCTGGTACGGGGCAGGTAGATACGGATCGTGGTTCCCTGGCCAAGTTCGCTGTACACCCGGGTATGGCCATTGGACTGCTTTATCAGCCCATAGACCATGCTCAATCCGAGGCCGGTGCCTTTGCCCACCGGCTTGGTGGTAAAGAACGGCTCGAACACCTGATCAATGATGTCAGGGGGAATCCCGCATCCGGTATCGGTTACTGCCAACATCACGTAATGGCCTGGCTGAACTTCCGGATGCTGGCGGGCATAGAGATCGTCGAGACTGGCGTTGCCCACCTCGATTGTCAGCTTGCCATTACCGTTCATCGCATCGCGCGCATTAATCGCCAGATTGAGCAGGGCATTTTCCACCTGGGTCTTGTCGACGAGCGTATTCCATAGCCCACCGGAAGCCACGGTCTCGACCTCGATCCCTTCGCCCAGTGTCCGTCTGAGAAGATCATCCATTCCGTGAACAAGGCGCCCCAGGTTGACGGGTTCGGGTGCGAGCGGCTGTTTGCGGCCGAATGCCAGAAGCTGCGATGCCAGTTTGGCCCCCCGGGAAACCCCCGCGATCGCATTCTGGGCGCGCTGCTCGGCACGGACATTGCCGGATACATCGCGCAATAGCAGATGGAGATTGCCGCCGATAACCTGCAACAGATTGTTGAAATCGTGCGCGACGCCGCCCGTCAGCTTGCCCATCGCCTCCATCTTCTGCGCCTGTCGCAGTTGCGCTTCGATAGCTTCGCGTTCGCTGATCGATTCATCGATCCGCTTCTGCAGTGCATTGTTGAAATCGGCCATCGCCTCGCGCGCAAGAATATCGTTGGTGATATCGCGCGCTTCGACAACAGTTCCGACCGATTTGCCATGGTCATCGCGTATAGGACTTGCGGTGTAGGCTACCGGATAAAAAGTGCCGTCCTTGTGGACGAACATTTCCTCGCCCTGCACCTGGTTCTCTTCGGGGAAAGCGCGATCGATCGCGCACTCGTGCAACGGAAATGGTCGGCCATCGGGATAGGAATGGTGGATCACATCGTGGAGCGGGCGACCCAGCGTCTCCTCGAAGCGATAGCCTGTCAGCCGCTCCGCCGCCGGGTTCATGTAAACGCACTCCTGACGCTGATCCATCAGGAAAACCGCCATCTTCGTGTTGGTCAGCACCGTGTCGAGCCGCTGCGACACCTCGGTAAGAGCGCGCAAGGCCGCATCCCGCGCGGTGGTGTCTTCGATGGCGGCAAAAAAGACCGGTCGCGCTTCGTCTTCCAGGAGCTGGAGGGTAACCGAGACGTTGTAATCGGTCCCATCCTTGCGCCGATGGACGGTCTCGAAGTTGCGGACCGTCTCCCTGCCCGACCTGAGGGATTCGACGACCTCCATGAAGCTCTCGGTCGTCATGTTCGGCTTGATTTGCAGGGGGGTCATGTCCTGCAGTTCAGCCATAGTATAGCCGAGATTTTCCCGTGCCCCGCGGTTGACGAGGATGAATTTCAAGGTCTGGGCATCGAACACGAATGTCTCGCTGGCGGCATCTTCGACGATGCGACCAAGTCGCTCATTGGCCGAAGCCGTCAGGACGCGCTGCAACTCCGCGGATGCACGCCCCGCGAACAGTTCAAGGGTTTCTTCCGGGTGGAGGGCAGGGGACAGGGGTTTGTCGTCGAGCACGGCCAGCAGGCCCAGGCTTCGCCCGTCACTTCCCCGCAGCGGGACGCCGAGATAGCTCTGGGCGCCCATATCGGCCAGAAGTGCATCATCAGGAAATAGGCTCGCGACATCGTTGGGATAGAAGCAGATCGTATCGCCAAGCACGTTCGCACACGGGGTTCCGCACAGGTCGTATTCGAAAGGATCCCCCTGGCGTCCGTCGCTCCAGCAGGACAGAACGCGCGCCCGCCCGCGGTCCTGGGGGTGGAGATCACACAACAGGACCCAACGCACGTCGAGCGCCTGTGCCAGGGCTTCGACCACGGCATCCATGAATTCGCGGCCGACGAGCCGTGAACACTCGATAAGCTTCTGCCGGGCGATTTCGTTGCGTTTGCGGGCGGAAATGTCCCGCGCGATCTTCGATGCACCGACGATTGTCCCCGCTGCATCCTTGATCGGAGAGACGGTGATAGAGATGTCGAGGCTGTGCCCGTCCTTGTGAACCCTTCGTGTCTCGAAGTGACTGACTCTCTCGCCCGAGCTTATCCTGCGGAGGATATCGACTTCTTCCTGAAGCCGATCCTCGGGCAGGATCCGGGTTATCGACTGCCCCGTCATCTCGCTGGCCTCGAAACCGAACAGCTTGGTTGCGCCGAAATTCCAGCTGGTGACTATTCCATCAAGTGTCAGGCTGATGATGGCATCTTCGCAATGTTGGACAATGGCCGCAAAACGATAGTCTCCGGTACTCGCAAAATCCGACACTCGATTCATGATGCAGCCCCATCCCATTCCGCGCCATCGCGCGGCTCCCCACCTCCACAAGAATTCCCGAAAGACGGATAAGTTCCGTCACCGTGATGCCCCCGGCCATCAGGCGCATTTTGCGCCATCTGCGGCCTTGAGGCTGCGCGTTACGGGCCAGTGCTGGCGCGGGGTGGAAAGAAAGAGGGAGACCGGCATGGCCTCCCTCTCTCGATCGGATGCTATATGAAGAGCACCCACAGTCTCGCAGTCAGTCCACCTGGCCGCTGCCATCAAGGGCGAACAATGCCGACCCATTTCCGCGGAGGTCGGCTGCTGGCATAGCGACCTCGCGATCGCCTTGTTCGACGATCACCTCGCTAATCCTGCCGTTCGCATCTGCGATCACCTGACTGACCTCGCCGAGCTTTTCACCACCAGGTACAAGCACGTCCATGCCCGGCTGGACGGCAAAGGCGCCGTCTCCCGATGCAGCTGCACTACCCGCAGTTGCGAGCATGGCGTCGGCCAGGCTGCCACCCGCGCTGCCGGTTGCAGCACCATTTCCGCTGGCCGATCCGCCGAGACTGCCGGTAAGCCGCAGCGACGAACTGGCTGCCTCACCTGCCGTCGCTTGTCCCTGGCTCGCCAGGCCGGTCGCAGCAGACTGCGTGGCTTGGGCAGCACTGCTTGCCTGGGACGCTCCCTGCCCTGCGAGGCCGCGCACGGCATCGGTGCCGACAAGTTGCGCACTGGCATTGCCTTCTCCCCCAGCGCTGCCCGATGCCGACGCATCGCCGGTGAGCGGAGCAATGGGGTTGTCAACGACCTGCCCTATGCCGGCCGACCCGCGTGCATCGGCGCGACGATTGGCGTCCACGCGACCGGACCGGCGATCAACCCGCTGTTCGCCGGAAGTTGAAGCGGCGGAATCGAGCGTTCCGCGGGTGGAACTGCGCGTGCGTTCGAGCGTGCCGCCGACATCGGGGAAGCTGCCCGAAGCACCGCCACCGATCGTGCCGCCCACGACACCACCGAGACCCCCGGACCCGCCGAGCAGCTGGGCCTGTGCCGGGGTTGCAAACAGGGCGACCGACGAAACCGCAATCAGAAACTTTTTCATGATCTTCATCCTTTCAATGGGGCGGGCGCCTGTGCTGGCCCGCATGAAAGGGAAACGGATGGCCGGGACGGCTTAATTCATGCGCATCGGTTTTTTTAAGATTTGCCACAGCCGCCGCAAATCAGACCACGACCAAAGACTTCATCGTGACCGGGCTCGCCCAGATCCTCTGCCTCGGCATCCAGGGCGATGCGCCAGTTCGCGCCCCGCTCCATCGCGGCAGCAATCCGGGCGGCCACCAGGGGAGTGGCATAGGAGGTACCGCGCAGGCGGACGCGGCTGCCGCGCACATTGCGGCCAGACAGGTCTGCACCGGGAGCGGAGTAATCGAGGTGGAGCGCACGGCCAGCCTCGATCAGCGCCCGCTTGCGGCCATCGACTCCGGTCACGGCGACCACTCCTTCGTAGGACGCGGGGTAGGCAGGCGGGGCAGCCGGTCCGTCGTTCCCCACGGCGGCGACAACCACGGCGCCCCTGCTGCGAGCCGCGCCGATCGCGCGTTCGACCACGGGGTTCCGCGGACCCACCAGACTGATCGTCACGACCCTGCTGCCGTCCTCCACCAACCAGCCAAGCCCGCGCGCGATGGCCAGTGCACCGCCACCTGCCGGATCGGTCCCGTAAACATCGGCAACCCTGATGTCGCGGACGCCCGTCTGCATCAACAGGTGGGCGATGGATGTACCATGATCGCTCGGCGCGGGCGCTCCGCGCGCGAAGCCGCGCATTGCGAACTCGCCAATCCTGGCGGACGGGGCCCCGTCAATCATGCCGACTGGAACGCGCGTTGCGGTCGATGCCGTTCTGGCCTGGACGGAAGCCTGCGCCGCAAGTGGCCCGGCGTTTGTCCCGCTCTGGAAATGGATGTTGTCCGGCGCAACCGTGGCGGACGGCGCAAGGGCGGCGACCACGCCCTGGGCCTCTGCCAGGCTCATGCGCGCAGGCACCGCAAGGCGGGAGACGATAAAGCCCAGACCCGCGATATCTTCCTGCGCCAGGAGCGCAAAGCCCTGCTGCTCCAGCACCCGGGCCGCTTCGGGGGTGAGGTCCATCAGCAGCAATTCGCCCCGGCGCGCTGGCTGTCCCGTCCGGTCCACTTCTACAAATTCGCTGTTCTGGCGCAGGAACCTGAATAGTGTCCGTTCGCGGTCACGCAGCAGGTCGCGGGCAATACGAGAGGTGTCGCGCTCGATCCTGCCCAGGGTCCGGTCCAGCGGATCGAGGACCTGACCCGTATCGGGCAGGCCCAGGCCGGGCAGGCCGATTTGTGCCGATGCCGGACCTGTGGCGATCGGGAGAACCGCCATCAGCGCGAAGAGGATCAGCAAGCTGCGCATTGTCATCTTTCGAATAGTTGACCTAAGCATGGATGAAACGGCGATGGCCAGTCGTTTAATCCGTGAAAGCCGGGAAAGGCACAAAACTGAACCCAACTTTCGAACAGCAGGCACTGACCTTGTTGCCCAAACTGCGACGCTTCGCAGTCGGTCTGGCCGGACACCCGGCCGATGGCGACGATCTGTGCCAGATGACAATCGAACGGGCGCTGGCCAAACGCGACAAGTGGCAGGATGGCACGCGGCTCGACAGCTGGATGTACAGGATCATGCGGAATATCTGGATCGACGAACAGCGGGCGCGCACGCGGCGGGCAAAAACCTTCGTGGGGGAAGACGCCGGGTTTGCGGTGGGCTCCGATGGCGGACAGGAAGCGCAGGTCGAACTCGGCAATATCGATCGTGCCCTGGCAACCCTGCCCCCGGAACAGCGCGAAGCCGTGCTGTTGGTCATGGTGGAGGGGTTTTCCTATCGCGAGGCGGCCGAAATCGTCGGCTGTCCGGTGGGCACGCTGAATTCCCGGCTGGTGCGCGGCCGTGACGCGCTGATGGCCTTGCTGGAGCCGGACAGATGACCATTACCGACGAGGAACTGGCTGCCTTTGCGGATGGGGAGCTTTCTGGCGAGGAGGCTGAGCGCGTGGCCGCCGCCGTGAGAAATTCGCCGGAGGTCTCAGCAAAGCTGGAACAGCACCGCGCCCTCCGCGCCAACCTGGCGGCCCACTTCGCCCCGATCCTCGACCAGGAGGTGCCCGGTAGACTGAGCGACCTGCTCAAACCGCAGGCCAATGTCGTCGACCTCTCGTCGGCCCGCGAGACTTCAGTTCAGAAGCGGAGCGTGGCACGATGGGGCTGGATTGCCGGGCCGGCGCTTGCGGCATCGCTCGCCATTGTCCTGCTGTTTCCGCGCGAAAGCGACCTGCCGGGTGACTACGCCGACCAGCAACTTGCCGCGGTGCTGGAACAGCAACTGGTGGCCGAGCAGGATGCAGCCGCAGAAACGCGCATCCTGCTCAGTTTCGAACGTGAAGACGGAAACCTTTGCCGCGCGTTTGCCAGTTCAGCCATGAGCGGCATCGCCTGCAAGGACGAGCACGGGTGGGCTTTTGTAGAGCAGATGGAAGGTATCGCGCCGACGGTTCCGGGATATAGGCAGGCAGGAAATGCCCAGTCAGAGCTGATGGCTGTGGCACAGGAAATGGCCACCAAAGGCGCACTCGACCAGGACGGCGAACGCGCTGCCCGAAGCAGGGATTGGCAAGCGCCTTAGCGTTCCTTCGCTGCTAATGCACCCGCCTGGATTGACTGGCGCGCTCTGCTGCGGACCTTCACTCGACCATCAATATGCAGAGCGAGAAGGGTGGGCCAAGGCAGGAGTTGGAAGGAGGATCAGCGCGGCAATCGTCAGACGGCGCATGTGGTTGCTTCCCAGCCGTGGATCCACAGGCCACGATAGAACAGGCCATCCAAGCGGAAGCCAGCCTGCACCAGCAATTCCGCTTCGCGCTCAGGGGTGAGAATGTGAATGCCGGTGCGGTTGACCGAAACCGCAGTGTCGATCACCTCCGGCTCTGCCCCACGCAGGCGGGCGTGTTCGGCGAAGCGGGCAAAGTCACGCTCGATCCGTGCGGGCTCACTCGCCGCGTGGATCATCAGGAACGGTGCGCCGGTCTTCAGCCGCTGACGGATGGCGCGCAATTGCTCCAGGCGCGAACCGTCATCCGGCACGAACGACAGGCACAGGAAGGCCGTTGCCGCGTCGAACGGACCTTCGGGCGCATCGGCGGCAGTGCCCTGGACCAGTGACCATTGTGCCTCCCCTGCCTCGGCATCGAGACGCGCCGAGGCGAGATCAAGCATCGCTTGCGAGGGATCGACGCCGGTGAAGCGCCATCCTTGAAATTGCCGGGCGAAGCGGGCGATCTCGATCCCGCCGCCCGCGCCGATGACAAGCAGCGATGCCTGCGTGCCAATGCGTTCGGACAGGACGGCTGCTGCCATGGCGTGGCTCGCCTCGTATCCCGGCACAAACAGCGGAGGAAACTCGTCATACCGGCGCACATGCTCGGGCATGTGGTCGAAATCGTAGGATGTGGTCACGGTTTTGTCGGTTCCGCCTGATGCTGCCCGCGAAGCAGCGCGGCGAGTTCCGGTTTCAGGGGCGTGTCGATCACCAGCACAAGGCGGGCCACATCCATATCGGCGGCTGGCGGCGAGCGGTGAAGGCAAAACGCGTGTGCGGGATCGAAGGAGCGTCCCTTGAACAGCGCTACCCAGCCGGTGGGGATGCGCTGCAGGTTGCGCTCTTCGGGTTCCATGTCGCGCGGGATGTAGTCGGTGCCAGGGCCGCAATAGGTGGTGATCAGCCGCACATCGGTGTTGTCCGAATGGATCTTGCGACAGGCATTGCTGACAACCCCTTCCAGCCGGATGCGGACCGTGGGGACCGCCATCAGGGCGGCGAAGCGGTTGGCCAGCCGCTGGATGTCTTGCCGCAGCTGCAGAGGCAGGTCGCCAAGCCCTGCTACTGCCTCGGCCACGGCGCCCTCGGCACGGAGCTCGAACGGGGCGGTGCTCGCCAGGCCTTCTGACAACGCTTCCAACCCAGCCAGGTCGCGCGGTTCGAGCACAAGCGGACAATCGGCATCACGGATCGCCTCCCAGTCCGCGGGCGGCGAAACAATAGTTTCGGATGCGAGGTGTCGGGGCAGCGACGCCATCAGAACCCCGCCCTGATGCCAATCGAAGCCGTGCGCGGCGCACCGGGCTGGACCCACAGGCTGGCGAAGCTGTTGGCATACCATTCCTCGTTGAAGAGGTTGCGGACCTCGCCAAACAGTTCGAGGTTTTCCGACGGCTGCCAGCTCGCGAAGGCGCGGACCAGGGTATAGGCGGGCAGGTCGAAAGTGGTAGCCGTCTCGCCCAGGCGCTTGCCGACATGCTGCACGCCGCTGCCAAGGCGAAGGGTGCTGTCCCCCAGCATGAATTCGCGTGCCAGTTGCAGGTTTAAGCTGTGGCGCGGGATGTTGATCAGCCGGTCGCCGCGATTGATCTGCAGCGAGAAGTTGGGATCGAGCACGTCGGCGCGGGCTTCGGCATCGACATAGGCATAGGACAGCAGCACTTCGACGCCGCCAATCTCGCCGTTCACATCGACCTCGAACCCGCGGCTGCCGGCCTTGCCGATCGGCAGCGCGAAGCCGGGATTGGCCGGGTCGGAGGCGAGCACGTTGGACTTGGTGAGGTCGAACAGTGCAACGGTGCCGGTCAGCCTGTCTGCCAGATCGAACTTCGCGCCCACTTCCATCGAGCGGCTGATTTCGGGATCGAACAGCTGGCCTGCCGCATCAGCGCCGAGGTTCGAGCGGAAGCCTTCGCCATAGGCGGCATAGAGCGACAGGGCCGGTGCGGCTTCCCACACGATCCCGGCCTGCGGATTGATGCGACTGCTCGACCGGGTCTGGAGGGCCCCGCTGGTGCGGTTGAGCGAAGTGACGGTGACATCGTCATAGCGTGCACCAAGACGGATCTGCACAGTGTCGGACAGCGAGATCTGGTCCTGCACGTAAAAGCCAACCGCCTCCTGCGTATCGAGCCGGTTGGTCTGCGGCCCCGGCGTCGGCGAGGGGAAGCGGCCATAGACCGGGTTCAGAATGTCGATCACATTGGCTGCCGCATCGGACGGGTTGCCGCTGACAGCCGGCGGGCGGAAGCGCAGGAACAGCTGGCTGTGCTCGAACCGGTCGAAGTCGCCGCCAACCAGCAGCCGGTGGCGCATGGAGCCCAGCTCGAAATCCCCTGCGAGTTCGGCGCGGACGACGTAGTGTTCCGCTTCGTAGCTGCGGTAACGGCGCTGGCGCGACAGCGAACGGCCATCGACGAACAGCTTCTGGCGCGAGCCGGCCAGTTCGGGCTCGGTCGAAAAGCCTTCGAGCGAGGTCTCGCGATAGCTGCCGCCCACGAGCAGGCTCCAGTCGGCGCTGAATTCATGCTGCAACTGCACCTGGTGGCCAGTGGCATCAGCCTCGATCGGGCCATCCCCCGGTTCGCCCAGGAAGGTATTGCGGGCGATCAGGTCGAGCTGTCCGCCCGGTGCCACGATCCCGCGATCGAACGGCACGTCCTGCCGGATCAGCTCAAGTTCGTAGGTCAGGGTGGTATCTTCGCCCAGCCTCACGCCGACAGACGGCGTCATCCCCCAGCGCTCGCTCTCGATGGTTTCGCGGAAGCTTTCGGCATTCTCGTAGAAGCCGGTGACGCGCACGGCGAAGGCTTGGCCCAGCGCCAGGTTCAGGTCGCCGTCGGTGCGGAAGCTGTCGAAGCTGCCATAGCTGGCGGAGAACTCGCCCGCAGTCTCGCCGAACAACGCGCGCTTGGTGACGATATTGACCGTGCCCCCCGGCTCGCCCCGGCCGAACAGTGCGGCGTTCGGGCCCTTCAGCACCTCGATCCGCTCAATGCCGGAAACATCGCGCGGACCGCCGAAGCCGCGGCCGCCGTTGAAGCCATTGACAAGATAGCCGCTCGGCAGGTTCTCATCGCCCGAGAAGCCGCGCACGGCAAAGGCATCCCACAGGCCGCCGAAGTTGTTCTGCCGCGAAACCGAGGCCGTCAAGTCGAGCGCATCGGTCAGCCGGGTGATGTTGTTGTCCTGCAAGGTCGCGGCCTCGATTACGGCAATCGAGCGGGGAACCTCCCGCTCCGCGAAGTCGCCCGAATAGGCCTGCCGGATGGTGGTGACCAGGATTGTATCCTCTCCAAGCTCCTCCTGCGCCAGCGCGGGCTGGGCAACGGCGAGGAAGCTGGCGGCGAGCAATGCGGAGCGGATATTCATCTGTGTTGGACCCCCTGACCCGATTTTCGTGATATATTATATCATCGGTTGACGGGGCCAATGCCGCACTGCAATAGACATGTCAATATAACAGTATAACATTACATTTTTCGCCTGCTTGGTGGCTGGAGACCTGCATTTATGAACGAACAAGCTGGGCCCGGACCCGTGATCGAGATTCGCGATCTGGAGGTATCACGCGGCGGCTCGCGCGTGCTCGACAGACTGTCGCTGTCAGTGGCGGCAGGAGAAACCTATGCCCTGCTGGGCGGCAACGGTTCGGGCAAGTCTACCACCCTTGCAACCTTGCTGGGCCTGCTCCGGCCGGACGGCGGACATATCAATGTGGCTGGTGCCGACCCTGCTGCCGAACCCGAAGCGGCCCGCCGGCAGATCGCCTACCTGCCCGAGAACGTGGCGCTTTATGAACAGCTGTCGGCCTATGAGAACATTGCCTATTTCATGGCGCTGGCCGGGGCCGAGCCGGACGCCATGCGGATGGACGAGGCGCTCGACGCGGCAGGCCTCCAGCCTGAAGCGCGCGAGCGGCGGGTGGGTTCCTATTCCAAGGGGATGCGCCAGAAGGTCGCCATCGCCATGGCCGTGCTGCGGGACGTTCCCGTCCTGCTGCTCGACGAGCCGACCAGCGGCCTCGATCCGCGCGCCACGGCCGATTTCAACCAGCTCGTCACCCGGCTGAAGCAACGCGGCACGGGGATCCTGATGGTGACGCACGACCTTTTGGGTGCAGCCGATTGCGCCGACCGGATCGGATTCCTCGCCCAGGGCCGGATTGTCGAGGAAATCGTGCCCAGTGCAGGGATGGACGTCCTTGCACTGCACCACCGCTATACCGAGGCAGCCGCAGCATGAGCATTGTTCGCCGGATCGCCGCCAACGATATCGTGCAGATGCGCCGCAGCCGGGTGGCGCTGGTTTCGCTGCTCATCCTGCTTGCGCTGTCGATCGTGGCGGCGCTCACCTCCATCGCCCACCGCGATGCGAGCGACGAGCTGCGTGCCCGTTTCCAGGCCCAGGCCGATGTCGAGTTCGAGGGCCAGCCAGCGCGCCACCCGCACCGCATGGTCCACTATGGCCATTTCGTATTCCGCCCCCTGCCCCCGCTCGCCGCTTTCGACCCGGGCGTGGACAGCTTTACCGGCAACACGATCTTCCTTGAAGGGCACCGCCAGAACAGCGCCAATTTCGGCGATGTGCGCCAGTCCTCGCTACTCGCCCGGTTCGGCCAGTTGACCCCGGCCTTCGTGTTGCAGGTGTTGGCGCCGCTGGTGCTGGTGTTCATCGGCTTTGGCGCCATCGCCCGCGAGCGCGAGCAAGGAACCCTGCGCGTGCTTGCCGCCCATGGGGTGAGCGCACGGGCCATGCTGGGCGGCAAGGCGGCGGCTCTGGGCGTCGTCGCGGCGATCATGCTCGCCCCGGCGGCGCTGGCGATGGCCTGGCTGGTGGCGGCGGGCGGCGCACCGATCCTGCCCGCCCTGGCCCTGCTGGCTGCCTATGCCGCCTATCTTGCGCTGTGGGTTCTGGCCGTCGTGACCGTGTCGAGCCTGTTTTCCAATGCCCGGTCATCGCTGGTGGCCCTGCTGGGCCTGTGGACCCTGACCACGATCCTGCTGCCGCGCATCGCGCCTGACATCGCGCTTGCCGCCAACCCGCTGCCTACCCGGCTGGAAACCGACATCGCGATCCAGCGCGACGTGCGCGCCACCGGCGACAGCCACAATCCCGACGATCCCTATTACGCCGACTTCAGGGCTGGCGTGCTGGAGCAATATGGCGTGGACGATGTGGCGGACCTGCCGGTCAATTACAGCGGCCTCCAAGCCATGGTGAGCGAAGAGCTGACGTCCAGCATGTTCGACCGTTATGCCGAACGCCAATTCGCGCAGCAGCGCCAACAGGGCAACACCGCTCTTGCTTTCGGCCTGCTCAGCCCGGCCATCGCCATGCGCGACCTGTCTATGGCTGCCGCCGGAACCGACCTTGAGGGTCATCGCCGGTTCCTGACCCAGGCTGAAGCCTATCGTTTCGGGATCGTCCAGCAACTCAACCAATTGCAGGCCGAAGCGCTGACCTATGCCGACGATCGCAGCCGCAACACCGATCCCGAGGCCGCACAGCGTGTCAGGATCGATCCGTCGCACTGGCACGACGTGCCCGAGTTTTCCTATCGCAGCGCCACGACGGCCGAAAAGCTGACAGCCGCCGCGCCCGGCTTGTTGCTGGTTCTGGCATGGCTGCTGGCCATGGTGGCGGCCTTCCGTATCGCCGCCCGTCGCCTGGGGAGGGCCCTGTAATGGCAATATGGCTCCACGAACTGAAGCTGTTCCTGCGCCAGCGCATGGCACTGCCACTGCTGCTGCTGACCCTGGCAGTAGCCAGCTCCGCAGTAGTGGCAGGCGTAGCCGAGGTATCGCGCCAGCATGACGTGATCGAGCGCATCCAGCCGCAGCAGGCCGAAGACGAGGCTGCCGTCGCGGCCTTCGTCACCGTCAGCGGTGATCCCGGCAGCGCGGCCTATTACACCTTCCACGCCACCTGGGACGAGCCCTCCCCGCTCGCCTTTGCCGCTCTCGGCCAGCGCGACGTGGCACCCTATGTGCTGCGGGTGCGGGCGCTGTCGCTCGAAAGCCAGATCCACGAAGGCGAGAACTACAATGCCGAGACTGCCTTGCCCGGCCGGTTCGACTGGGCCTTCGTGCTGATCTACCTCGCGCCGCTGTTCCTCATCGCCCTGCTCCATGACCTGCGTTCGGGCGAGCGGGAGGCGGGGCGCATGGCGATGATCCAATCGATGGTCCGCAGCGAACGCTCCTTGTGGCTGCGCCGCGTGGCATGGCGGGTTGGCCTGACTTACCTGGCCCTGAGCACTCCGTTCGCGATCGGGGCCGCGATCATGGCGGCGCCGGCAAGCGAGGTGCTGGCCATGCTCGGTCTCGCCGCACTCTATGTGCTGTTCTGGGCCGTGCTTGCCCTGCTGGTGGCGCGGCTGAAGTTCGGCTCGGTCACCAATGCCGCGAGCCTGGCTGCGACATGGCTGGTGTTGACTCTGGTCCTGCCGGGGCTGGCCCTGCTGGCAATCAACGCAGCAATCCCGGTGCGGCAGGGGGTCGAACTGACCCTTGCCCAGCGCGAACTGGTCCACGCCGGTTGGGACCGGCCGAAGGAGGAAACCATGCAGGATTTCTTCCAGGTCCATCCGGAATGGCGCGATACGCCGCCCGTCGGGCTCGGCTTCCACTACAAATGGTATTATGCCTTCCAGCACATGGGCGATGTTGGCGTCGCCGAGCAGACCACAGCTTACCGCGCCGGTCTGGAGGCGCGCGACGGCTGGACGCGGCGGATCGGATACCTGCTCCCCGCCGTGGGCGTGCAGGTCGGCCTGCACCGCCTGGCCGAGACCGACTTAGCCGCGCAAATGGCCTATCAGGATCGTATCCGAGCGTTCCATGATCGCCTACGAACCTTCTATTACCCATACGTCTTCAACGACGTGACCTTCACGATGGACGATTTTGCCCGGGCACCGCGCTGGGGGCAGACGACGACAGGTGATCCTTCGTGATGTGTTGCGGCAATAACGCCAGCTTGTAGGGCGCTTTGCTCGCAGAGAGCCGCCATCCTTCTTTCGGCAACGCGCCTGGCGCATTGTCTCGCACTGCTACTTTTGCGGGCGCCGATACCGCCATCGTCGGTCCGGATTGACCTAACCAGGAGAACCGTTGGCGAACAGAAGGCGTGCTTGACAGTCGCATGAACAAGTCTACATTGCTAATGCGAGGCGTTCGCATCAATGGAGGCAGCATGGCCTATCGTAATCCCGTCGGACCGGAACCGCGCGGCAATTGCAGCCGCTGGCTGCCCGATCCGCAGCAGGGCGGCATCTATGCCTGGCCCGAGTGCGCCACCCTGGCGCGCGCCTTTGCCCGATGCGCCGCCACTCCGCCCGCGTCACCGCCAGCCCGCTAGAACAGGACGAACCCGATGTATGATTTTCTCGACCGGCCGGTGGCCTCGCTCAACGTGGGTGGCCGCGTGCTGGTCTGGGCCACGCGCCAGTGGGTGTTGTCGGCTGCGGCGGGGCGCTGTCCATGCAGCGATGTCGGCCCGGCCTTCCATCACTGGGGCCTGCTTGCCGGGCTGTCGCAGTTCCAGTTGATGATGGTGAAGCTGGCCCGCCATTCGCGCGAGAAGATGACCTTCTGCGATCCCGCCTGCACCTGCATCGGCGAGAGCGAGGCCCTGCTGCTAGAGTTGTTCTGCACCATGCGCGAGCGCGGCGATGCGGCTTTCCGCCAGACCGCCGCGCTGGTCGTTCATGACCGCGCCGTGACAGCGCTTGCCACCGCCGTGGCCGCGCTGGGCCGGGCGCTGGAGAGCCGCGAGATCTATCCCGAACGGGTCCAGCGGGATGACGTGTTGCGCGATGCGTGGCGGGGAAAAAGCACCGGAGGCTGATGCTCCGCTGCTAGATCGCCGCACCACCCGGAAAGCGGCTACGCGTGCGGTTGGCAAAGGCGACCAGTGACAGCATCACCGGCACTTCCACCAGCACGCCCACCACTGTCGCCAGGGCCGCCCCGCTCGACAGGCCGAACAGGCCGATCGCCACGGCCACGGCCAGCTCGAAGAAGTTCGACGTGCCGATCATGGCGCAGGGCGCGGCGATGTTGTGCGGGACTTTCCAGGCAAAGGCCCAGGCATAGGCAATGGCGAAAATGCCATAGGACTGGATGATGATGGGAATGGCGATCAGGCCGATCAGCAGCGGGTTGGCGGTGATGACTTCGGCCTGGAAGGCAAACAGCAGCACCACCGTCGCCAGCAGGCCGATGACCGACCATGGTTTTAGCCGCGCGGTGAACGCATCGACGGCGGCCTCGTCCCCGCCATGCGCGGCAATCACCCGGTTGCGGGTCAGGGCGCCTGCGACCAGCGGGATCACCACATAGAGCCCGACCGACAGCAGCAGCGTTTCCCATGGCACCACAATGTCGGTCACGCCCAGCAGCAGCGCAACGATGGGCGCAAAGGCCACGATCATGATCAGGTCGTTCACCGATACCTGCACCAGCGTATAGGCCGGATCGCCCCGGGTCATCTGCGACCAGACGAAGACCATCGCAGTGCACGGGGCCGCGCCCAAGAGGATCAGCCCGGCGATATATTGCTGCGCGTCGTCGGCGGGCAGGAACCCGGCATAGATGTAATCGAAGAACAATACGGCGATGGCGGCCATGGTGAAGGGCTTGACCAGCCAGTTGATCACCAGGGTGATGACCAGTCCCCTGGGCTTGCGGCCAATGTCCTTGATGCTGGCGAAATCGACGCCGACCATCATCGGAAAGATCATCGCCCAGATCAGCACGGCTACCACCAGGTTGACCGAGGCGAACTCCAGCCCGGCCAGCAGGCCCACCGATCCCGGCGCCATATTGCCCAGCACCATGCCGACCACGATGGCCAATGCCACCCACAGCGACAGCCAGCGTTCGAACAGGCCGAGAGGTGACTTGGCGGTTTCATGTGTCATCGCTCAGCCTTCCTGCTTAACGCGGTTTCCAGCTGCATCGATCACCTGCTCGCCATCTTCCTTGGCAAAAGCGGCGCGCTGGCCTGCGGGGATGAGGCCCAGCACTTCTTCCGACGGGCGGCACAGCTTCACGCCAAGTGGCGAGACGACCAGCGGGCGGTTGATCAGCACCGGGTGCGCCATCATCGCGTCGATCAGTTCCGCATCGGTCAGGTCGGCATTGTCGAGGCCCAGCTCGGCATAGGGCGTGCCCTTTTCGCGTAGCAGGGCGCGCGGGGTAATCCCGGCGCGGGCGATCAGGCTTTCCAGCATTGCGCGCGACGGCGGGGTCTTGAGGTATTCCACCACATGCGGCTCGATCCCGGCATTGCGGATCATCGCCAGCGCATTGCGCGAGGTGCCGCAGTCCGGATTGTGATAGATCACAATGTCGGTCATTCACTCGCCCCCTTGCTGGCGCCTTCGGACTGCCCGATGGCTGTCAGCTTCTGGCGCATGGCCAGTTCGTCAATGCTGGCGTGGGGCAGCATGAGGAACAGTTCGATCCGCTTGGTCAGATAGCCCAGGGCATCGATAAAGGCCTTGCGCTGGCCCTCGCCTTCCACCGCCGCAGGATCTTCAAGCCCCCAGTGCGCGGTGAGCGGCTTGCCCGGCCAGACGGGGCAGGTTTCGCCTGCGGCATTGTCGCACACGGTGAAGATGAAATCGAACTGCGGTGCGCCCGGTCCGGTAAACTCGTGCCAGTTCTTGGAATAAAGGCCGTCGGTCGGATAGCCGAAGTCCGTCAGCACTTCGAGCGACATGGGGTGAACCTCGCCCTTGGGCTGGCTGCCAGCGCTGAAGGCCCGGAAGCGCCCGGCACCCAACTTGTTCATCACCGCCTCGCCCAGCACCGAACGGGCAGAATTGCCGGTGCAAAGGAACAGCACGTTGTAGCTTGTGTCGGTCATTGAAAAGCCCTCAACCGTTGCAGGTGATTTCGCCGAGCAGGTCGGCGCACATTTCGGGGGCGCCCTGGCAGCAGTCCTGCATAAGGAAGGCGAGCAGGCGGCGCATGGCGGCATAGTCGGTGCGGTAGCGGATCAGGCGGCTTTCGCGAGTCGATTGCACCAGCCCGGCGCGTTCCAGCGTCGCCAGGTGGTGCGACATGGTGGACGGCGGCACTCCGGCTTCTTCCGCGATCGCCCCGGCGACCAGACCATCCGGCCCCGCCGTCACCAGCATGCGGAATACTGACAGGCGGGTGTCATGCGCCAGGGCTCCAAGGGAATCGACAGCCCAGTTCTGTGCATCGGGTCCGCTCATGGTCCGTCCTTCCGGGGCTCTCGATTAGTCGCACTCCCCGCAGTGTCAATCGACATTTCGAGAATTATGGAAATCATGCCCGCCTGCATAGAGCAATCGCCCGCCCGCCCTTTTTTGCAGCAAGCCTGTTCCATTGCCGCTAGACCTTCAGCCCATGAACCCGATGTTTGAAGAGATCGCCTGGGAACAGACCCCCATCGGGGAACTGATCCTGCGTCGCCGCCGGTTGCAGGCGGATGGCGAGGATATCTGGGAAATCAAGCTGAACGACGGCTACCTGATGTCCAGCCAGTTCGTGGACGGGGAGATCGCCCTGGCCGAGATGGCCCTGGCGCTGGCCGGGGGAGATGCCCTCGACGTGGTGGTTGGCGGCCTGGGCCTTGGCTATACCGCCGAGGCAGTCCTGCGTGATCCGCGGGTGGGACAGCTTGTCGTGATAGAGCTGATCCCCGAGGTTATCGCCTGGCACCACCAGCGCCTCCTGCCGCTGGGCGAGGCAGTGGCGGGCGATCCGCGCTGCACCTTGCGGCAGGGCGATTTCTTCGCTCTTGCGGTCCGGCCTGGCGGATTCCACGAAGCCGATCCCGACAGGCTGCACGATGCGATCCTGATCGACATCGACCATTCCACCACCCATTTCATCGACGATGCGAGCGCGGGCTTTTACAGCGAGGCCGCGATTGCGGCGCTGGTGGCAAAGCTGAAGCCGGGCGGAATCTTCGCGCTGTGGTCAACCGATGCCGAGGATCCGGCCTTTGTCGCCGCGCTGCGCAGGATCCTGCACGAGGTGCAGGTGGAGCGGGTGGAATTCGATACCCCCTACCGCGAGAGTCCGGCGTTCAACCTGATCTACCTTGGGCGCAAGCCCTGAACCGCTGACCGGTCCACCCGATCTGACAACCTACCGCACAAGCAGGACCGGCACCCGCACCGTGCGGATCATCGTGGTGGTGGTGCTGCCCACGATCAGGGTGCGGATCGGCGAGTGGCCATAGGCGCCCATGACCAACATGGCTCCCGGCGTCTGTTCGACCACTCGTGCGATCACCGCTTCGGGCTTGCCGCGTTCGAGCGTGGTGGTGACTTCCCGCTCTACACCGAGGCGGGCAGCAGCGTCGTCCAGCGCCCGGCGATGCGCCTCGTTTTCGGTATCGGCCATCACGATAGTGACCGGCAACCCGTTGAACAGCGGCGATTCGACCAGCCGCACCAGGGCGCGTTCGGCGGCCGGACTGGCATCATAGGCGAAAACCAGCGCCTGCGGTTCGACATAGCTGCGCGAGGCGACGAGTACCGGCCTGGTGCTGGCCCGCACGACCCGTTCGATCTTCGATCCGATATGACCAGTGGCAAATTCGTGGCTCGCCCCGCGCTTGCCGATGACGACCACGCGCGCCCCTTCCTCGCGTTCGAGGATCGTCTCGACGATACCGCCATGGCGATGCAACGTGCGCACATCGAAGGCTCCGCCATCCCGCAGGCGCTGTTCGCCAGCCTCCAGCAGCAGCCGCCCACGCTCCACCTTCAATTTCGCGTCTGCCGCTTCCAGTTGCACCAGTTCCTGCATCAGGCTGGTCTTGACCCCCAGTCCGATCGCGCCCGACAGGTCACCGCGCGCGGCCACCGCATCGCTGCGCTGGACCACGTGGAGCAGTTCGACCGGCATCTGCAACCGGCGCGATGCCCAGGCGGAGAGGTCGCATACGCTGTCGGCGTAGCTCGATGCGTCGATGCACGCGAGGACGTGTTCCATTGTCATGCTCCCTCTCAATGTCCGCCGAGACCGGCTTCGGCACCCGGTTTGTCATGCGTGGCGAAGCGATCGACCATCGCCGCGCTGGCTTCGTTGAGCCCGATCACTTCCACTTCAGTACCTTCGCGGCGGAACTTGAGGATCGCCTTGTCGAGCGTGCCCACCGCCGAGATGTCCCAGAAGTGGGATTGTGACACGTCGATCACGACCCGGTCCAGCACTTCGCGGAAATCGAATGCATCAACGAAGCTGTCGGACGAGGCGAAGAACACCTGGCCCGAGATCCGGTAGGTCCGGGTCCGTCCATCGACAGCCAGCTCCGATTCCACGGTGAACAGGCGCTTGACCTTGCTGGCAAAGAACAGGCCCGACAGGACGACGCCCGCCAGCACGCCCTGTGCCAGATCGTGCGTCCAGACCACGATAACCACGGTCACCACCATCACCACCGACGACTGCCAAGGGTGGTGGCGGATGTCGCGGATCGATCGCCAGGAGAAGGTGCCGATCGACACCATGATCATCACCGCCACCAGTGCAGCCATCGGAATGATCGCCACCAGCGGCCCCAGCACCAGGATCAGGAACAGCAGGAAGGCGCCCGCCACGAAAGTGGACAGGCGCGTTTCGCCGCCGGACTTCACGTTGATGACCGACTGGCCGATCATCGCGCAGCCGCCCATGCCGCCAAGGAAGCCGGTGAAGAAGTTGGCAATGCCCTGCCCCTTCATCTCGCGCTGCTTGTTCGACGGGGTATCGGTCAGGTCGTCAACGATCTGCGCTGTCAGCATCGATTCCAGCAGGCCGACTGCCGCCATGGTCAGCGAGAACGGCAGGATGATCTGCAGAGTTTCCAGCGTGAACGGCACGTCGGGAATCAGCCATGCGGGCAGGGTGCTTGGCAGTTCGCCCATGTCGCCCACCGTCCGCACATCGAACCCGGTGTAGAAGACCAGCGCGGTCAGGATCGCGATGGCGACCAGTGGGGACGGGATGGCCCTGGTCAGGCGGGGGAACAGGTAGATCACGGCAAGACCACCCGCCACCAGGGCATAGGTCATCATCGGCACGCCGATCAGTTCGGGCAATTGCGCCATGAAGATCAGGATCGCCAAGGCGTTGACGAACCCGGTGATGACCGAGCGCGAGACATATTGCATCAAAAGGTGCAGCCGCAGGTACCCGGCGCCGATCTGGATAACGCCCATCAGGATCGTGGCGGCGAACAGGTAATCGAGGCCATAGTCGCGCACCAAGGGGATCACCAGCACGGCCACGGCCGCCGTGGCGGCCGAGATCATCCCCCGCCTGCCGCCGACCAGCGAAATGATCACCGCGATCGAGAACGAGGCATAAAGGCCCACGCGCGGATCGACGCCCGCGATGATTGAAAAGCCGATTGCCTCCGGAATCAGCGCCAGCGCAACGACGATCCCGGCCAGGATATCGCCCTTGGGATTGGCCAGCCATTCCCGCTTGATGGTTTCGAGATTGAACATGAGTGATCTTGTGACCTGCCGATGCCAGACTGCCCGCGTAACGCCTGTCCGATGGAGGGGACTGCGTATCGGGCGGTGTAAATCAGTAGCGAAAGGTTATCCCGGGGATAGGCGCCGGGCCGAGCCACCCGGGAAGTCCCGGGTCCGGCGAAGTGGCGTGCTCCTAAGCGAATGCATGCAATGCTGCAAGTGCGAAGGCAAGTCAGGGGTGGCGCGGTCCTGTCTATACACTTCGCCATTCACGGCTAAACTCCGGCGCAGGGAGAAAAAACCATGAGATTCGTGCTGGCTTTGAGCCTTGTCCTATCACTGCCCGCTGCCGCCACCACCGCTGCACAGGCGCAGTCCGCCACCGCGGCAACGTCCTGCGATCGCGAATGCCTGCGCGGCAAGGTGACCGAGGTGCTCGATGTCCTGATCAAGGACGATGTCACCGCGCTCGATGTCGCCCCCACCCTGCGGGTCACCGAAGACGCGGTCGAAAAGCCACTAGCCCAGCTCGGGCTGGTGCGGTCCGTCACCCGGTTGCGCGGCTACCGGCAGGACATCATCGATGTTGCCGCCGGGGTTGCCGTGTCAGGCGTGATGGTCGAGGAATCGGGAGCGCCAGTGATCCTGGTCGTGCGGGTCAAGGTGGACGGGGAGCAGCGGCTGGAGGAGATCGAGCTGGTGGCCACCCGCGGGCGGGCCGACGGCATGCTCTATTCGATCGATACCTACAGCGGCGTGCCCACCGCCGCGCTCAACTATGCGCCGCGTGCAGAACAGCTCGGTACGCGTGACGAGATGGTGGCCATTGCCATGCTCTACCCGCTTGGGCTGAGCAATGCCGAGACCTTCAACGACGTGGGCACGCCCTTTGCGCCAGAAGCCTACCGGATCGAGAACGGCGCCTACATGGCGGGTCCGGGCTGCACGATCATTCCGGGCTGCGCGGATATCGGCAACCAGTCGCTGGCGGTGTTCAACCAGCTTGGCCGGGTGACCATCCGCGACATCGTGGTGGACGAACGCATGGGCATCGTGATCATGCGGCTGTCATGGAACCAGAGCGGCGCGCCGGATTCCAATCGGCTGACCGCCTGGGAGATGTTCAAGATCCATGACGGCCAGATCCACGCGGTCGAAGCTTACATGAAGCTGTTCCCGCCGGAGTTGGATCTTGGCGGCTGGCCGATCGCACCGGGGATTACCCAGCCCTGACCGGCCAGCCCTGAGCGAGGTTACTCGAAAGAATCGACCGGGCGCACGGTGGACATCTCGCCGCCGACGCCCCTGACCTGCATCGTGCCATCCTCGTCCACGTTGGTGGCTTCGAAGCACTGGTGCTCCTCGACACCCTCGGTGACAAAGCAGTTCTGCCCGTCCTGGGCAAAGATGGTGCCGCCGGTGGCGTTGCCGTCGGCCGAAACCATGGCCCAGGTCATCCCCGGAAGGATGGTAAGCTGGTTCACCACGCCATCGGCGCTGACGACCTCGTAATTGCCGGGCGCGACGGCCTCGAAACCGGCATCGGCTTCGGGGTCGATGCCTTCCGCCGACACGCTGTTGGCATCGGCCACATCGACCTCGCCCGTGTCTGCCGCATCGTTGCTGCAAGCGGCGAGTGCGCAAATCGCTACCAGTGCTGTGAAAGTCCGCATGATCCATCCCCTATTGTTGCTGTAGCCGGATCAACGGTCGTGCGCTCGATGCGTTCCTGTCAGGTAGCTTGGCTCTGCCCCCGTTCCAGCCGCCGGTTGACGAAGAAAAGCCCGGTCACCGTTGCCACGCTGGCCCCCAGCACGGCCATGCCGGCCGCAGCCGCGCCGTGATCGTCAACCAGGAACACCAGTGCCAGCAGGGCCAGGCCGGTTGGCACGGCGCGCAGGACGAAATTGGTCAGGGCCCGCCCGCGCGCCACCAGCAGGGCTTCCAGGCTGGCACCGCCGAGTTCGATCGCGGCGGCAGCGGATAGCAGGATCATCGGCGTATAGGCGGGCAGGAACTCATCCCCGGCGATCACTCCGATCACCCAGCGCCCCGCAACCAGTGCCAGGACCACCGCAGCCATGCCGGTGGCGACCGCAATTCGCCCGATACGCGCGGCGATGGCCTTGGCCGCCGCGGGTGAGCGGACCAGTTCGGGATAGACCGCCTTGAGCAGCGCCTGGGCCAGTTTGAGCACGCCTTCGCCCAGTTGCGATGCCACGCGGTAAAGCCCCGCCAGCGCTGCCCCGCCGAGCGAGCCGAGTACCAGCACCAGCACCTGGCGCGACGTGATCGACAGCATCCCCGACAGGGTAGTGCCCGTAACGAAGCGCCACACACCCGGCTCGCTGGCAGGCACCCGCCGCAGGCTCATGTGGCGCCAGTAGAGCGGCTGGCTCTTGCGTGCGAAATACCAGTAGGTCGCCGTTGTCGCCACTTCGCCCAGCGCCCAGACCAGCAGGAAGGCGGGGATCGACGGGGCCAGCAGCGCCACCAGCCCCGCCCCCGTCACCCGCACCACACTGGTAACCGAATCCGCCGTGGCAGCCCGGGCATAGCGATCGTGCAGGCGCAGGATACCCGTCGGCGTGGAACGCAGGGTCAGCAGCAGTACCAGGGCATAGGCAAAGGCCGTCAGCCTCAGTTCGGGCGGCAGCGGCAACCACGATCCCGCCAGCCACAGGATCAGCGCGGCAGCGACAGCGCCCACCGCCATGCTGGTCATATCCAGCGCCAGGGCAAAGCCGGTGGCATCGCCCAGGGTCTCTTTCGACTGGCCCCAGCGCACCACCACCTGCCACGACTGGAACGACACGAAGCCGACCAGCGCCTGGGCAAAGGTCACCACCAGGATGAACTGGCCGAAGCCCGCCAGTCCCAGCGACCGGGTGGCAAGCGCGAGGTAGGCCAGGCTTAGCACCGCGTTGACGCCGCGCGCGCCCATCAGCCATCCGGTATTGGTCAGCGCGCGCTTGATCATGGTTCGCAGCCCCTGCCCCAGAAAGCGCACGATTGCAAAAGTGGAGTGCGGCTGTAGCACTGAGAACCACAAAGGGAGAGACCATGGCCGACAGTTCCATCCGCTTCAGCTTCGTCAAATTGCAGGTCGAGGACATGGGCGAAGCCCTCGCCTTCTGGCAAAACGCATTCGGCTTCACCATTCGTGGCACCTATGACGAGCCGACCTTCTTCGAGCAGATATTGTCCCTGCCGGGAGAGGATGGCGGGTTGAGTCTGATGCTGGTCCAGCCCAAGCCCGTCGGCCACCTGGCAGCGGGCACGGCCCACGGCCCCATCGGCTTCCAGTGCAGCGATATCGTCACCGCGCTGGAAAATGCGCTGGCGGCGGGCGCGACAAAGACGATGGACATTACCGAGGTGGCTCCGGGCGTGAAGGTCTGCCTGTTCGTCACCCCGCAGGGTCACGAAGTGGAACTGGTCCAGGCGGGCTGATCGGGTGGCACAGCGTCCCAACGTGGTCTTCATCATGGCCGACGATCTCGGCTGGGCGGACCTGTCGTGCTATGGGCGGGAGGACTATGCGACGCCGGCCATAGACGGGCTGGCGGAACAGGGCATACGCTTCACCCACGCCTATGCCAATTCCGCCGTCTGCACGGCCACACGGGTGGCGCTTATGACCGGGCGCTACCAGTACCGCCTGCCCATCGGGCTGGAAGAGCCGCTGCAGGGCCGCGCCGTGGGCCTGCCGCCGGAGCATCCCACCCTGCCCTCGCTACTGCGCCACGCCGGATATCGCACGGCGCTGGTCGGCAAGTGGCACCTTGGCGACCTGCCCACCTTCTGCCCGCTCAAGTCCGGCTTCGACAGCTTCTGGGGCATCCGCGGCGGCGGGGTGGATTACTTTACTCACGAACTGAACGGCACGGGCGACCTGTGGGATGGCGAAAGCAACATCCGCGAGATCGGCTACCTGACCGACCTTCTGGGCGAGAGGGCCGTGGCGGTGCTGGAAGACTTCGCGGCGGGCGACGCGCCGTTCTTCCTCAACCTCAATTTCACCGCCCCGCACTGGCCCTGGGAGGGGCCGGACGATGCAGCGGAGAGCGCCCGCCTCAAGGCTGTTACCGACAATGAAATGCCGATCCAGCATTGGGACGGTGGCGACATGGCCACCTATGCCGCGATGATGGTCAATATGGACCAGAACGTGGGGCGCGTGCTCGATGCGCTCGACCGGCTGGGGCTGGCGGACAACACGATTGTCGTCTTCACCAGCGACAACGGGGGCGAGCGGTTCTCCAAGATGTGGCCGTTCTCGGGCCGCAAGACCGAACTGCTCGAAGGCGGGCTGCGGGTGCCGTGCCTGGTCCGCTGGCCGGGCGTGGCCGAGCCCGGCTATGTCAGCGATGCCCAGGTGATGACGATGGACTGGCTGCCCACCTTCCTCGCCGTCGCCGGAACCGCGCCCGATGCGGGCTATCCCTCCGATGGCGTGGATATTGCCCCGGCCATCGCGGGCGGGGCGCTGACGGATCGCACGCTGTTCTGGCGCTTTGCCAACCATGACCAGAAAGCCGCACGGCTGGGGCAGCACAAGTACCTGGAAATCGGCCCCAACGCCTTCCTGTTCGACATCGTGGCCGACCCGATGGAGGCGGCGAACCTGAAAGCCCGCCGCTCCAGGGTTTTCGCTGACCTGCGCGCGCGGTGGCAGGCGTGGAACGCCGATATGCTGACGCCCGATCCACTCGCCGGGCGACACGGCTTTTCGGCCGACAAACTGGCGGCCTATTACGGGCTGGATAGCTAGGCTCTTACGCAACCTCCGTTCGCATCGAGCGAAGTCGAGAGACCAGTGCGCGGCATCTCGACTTCGCTCGATGCGAACGGGGTTTGCGCAATTTTGCGGGTTAGAGGTTAACCCCTATCCGGCGCATCCATCGCCGCGCCGCCGATGCGGCCCTTGTTGGCAATCCCGAGCACGGTAATCAGCACGGCAATGATCAGTGCCGGAAGCGCCGCGATCAGCATGATGGTCTGCAGGTCCAGCGCATAGACCAGTGCCAGCCCGCCCAGCCAGGTGAACACGATCCCGCCGAACCGCCCGACCGCGCCTGCCCAGCCGATCCCGCTGCTGCGCATTTCCGGCGGATAGCCCAGCGTGGCGAGGTTGTTGATCCCGGTCTGTCCGCCCACCTGGCAGAAGTTCCACACGATCAGCGCCGTCACCAGCATGATCGCCGCGCCCGGCGGGACATAGCCGATCGACACGATCGCAATGGCATCGAGCACGAAATAGCCCGCGATGATCCAGTAGGGGTTCATCCGGTCCATCAGCCAGCCCATCGCCAGCGTGCCCGCAGCCCCGCCGAAATAGCCGTAGATCATGTAGAGCGCGAAAGTCTCGATCGGCAGGTCGGCCAGTTCGAACATGAAGGCCGCCAGCCAGCTCGACAGCAGGGCGATATTGCCCAGCGAGAAGAAGCAGATGCACCACAACAGAGCCGTCTGCACGCGGAAGCGCTTGCCGAACATGGCGAGGGGTCCGGCCTTCTCGACCTCGGCCTGGTCGCCCATCGCGAACACCTCGTCACCCTTCAGCACCAGGTTCCTGTCCATCCGCCGCAGCACGCGGGGGATTTCGGGATCCTTGGCATCGCGGTTGACGCGGAAGGATACGCTTTCGGGGATCAGCAGCAGCAGCAGGATGGCCGCCAGCGGCACCACGCCGCCGGCAATGAAGAAGCCTTCCCAGCCGATCTCCTCCAGCCACCACGCGGTCATCGCCCCGCTGGCGAGGTTGCCGCCGGAAAAGCACACCAGCGCAATCGACATGAACAGCGCGCGGCGGCGGCGCGGGGTCGCCTCGCTCAGCAGGGCAAGGCCCACCGGCAGCATGGCGGAAAAGAAGATGCCCGATATGCCGCGCAACCAGGCGAGCATCTGGAAACTGGTGGCAAAGGCCGCCCACAGGCTCAACGATCCGAACACCAGCAGGCACATGGCCAGCACCGGCTTGCGCCCGATCTTGTCGGCCAGCGGCGGCATGATGATCGCGCCCACCAGCATGCCGATCTGGGCATATGTAAGCACCGGCTGCATATCGACCGAGGCCCCGCCCAGCCCCACGGCAATGGCGGGCACGATCTTGCCGACGAAATACATGTCGAACCCGTCGAGGAACAGCACGATGGACACGATCACCAGAGTCATGATCTCGCGCCGCCCGATGGCCCGCTCGTCGATAAAGGCAGCAACGTCAAAACGCGGCGCCGAAGCGGTGGCAGCTGCCATGCATCCCCTCCCAAGGATCTGTTATTGGGCTGCGAGAGTGGCGGGTGCCGGGGGCCGCGTCAATGCGCTGGTTTGGGTGGGGTGTGGAGGCTGGCGTATGGGGGGAACGGGTGGGCTTTGCGCGAGGTGCTCGGCCCACAAGTTATCGCTTGAGTGCTCGAGAGTTGCCTGGCAGCAAACGACCCCAATTTGGACGTCACTTACCGCATCAAATTTCCCAACGATCCATTTCAAAACCAGCCGAATTGACTTCACTGTTGGAAATGAGAACATTGATCGATATGAGCCGTTAACATCACTCTTGGTTGTTCAGAAACCTCTTGGTTCAGTTCGGTTTAGCTTGCGTCGCTTCTGCGTTGTTAGTGCTCGAGAGCGTGAACTCCTTCGGCATAGCAATCGCAGTCGGGATTCTACTATTCGTGCGAGCTATCAGGAATTCCCAAGATAACATCGGCCTTATCTGGCGAATTGCGCTTTTGTTCTGGTCCACATTCGGTTTCTTTGTGACTGCGATCTTCGCAATGTCATTAGGTCATCGCAACTCCTGCACCTCCAAGTTCGGAGCTGATTATTGTGGCAATAGTACGTTGGCGCCATTGCAATGGAACAACCCGCGCCGCCCATTGGTGATGCCGGATAGCTAACCAATTGGGAGACCAAAGTGAGTGAGCTCGCTTTAGTCGCAAACCACCCTCATTCAGGAGGTATCGCACCTCATCGCCGAAACCTGAAAGCAGACTTGGGGAGGACCACCCAACTCCTCAGGCCGCGTCGGCGCGCCGCTCGGACAGTTCCAGGTTCAGCATTTCAGCCAGCGTGAACGCGATCTCCAGCGACTGCGCCGCGTTCAAACGCGGGTCGCAGTGGGTGTGATAGCGGTCGGCGAGGCCGGCATCGGTGATCGCCACGGCGCCGCCGGTGCATTCGGTCACGTCCTGCCCGGTCATTTCCAGGTGGATACCGCCAGCGTGGGTGCCTTCGGCGCGGTGGACGGCGAAGAAGCCCTTGATCTCGGCCATGATCCGGTCGAAGGGCCGCGTCTTGTAGCCACTATCGCTCTTGATGACGTTGCCGTGCATCGGGTCGCAGCTCCACACCACCGGATGCCCCGCACGCTCGACAGCGCGGATCAGCGGCGGCAGGCCGGCTTCCACCTTGTCGTGCCCGAAGCGGGCAATCAGCGTCATCCGCCCGGCTTCATGCGCGGGGTTGAGTGTGTCGAGCATGCGCAGCAGCGCGTCCGGCTCCAGGCTGGGGCCGCACTTCATGCCGATGGGGTTGTTGATGCCGCGCATGAATTCGACATGGGCCGAATCCGCAAAGCGCGTGCGGTCGCCGATCCACAGCATGTGGGCCGAACAATCGTACCAGTCGCCAGTCAGCGAATCCTGCCGGGTCATGGCTTCCTCGTAAGGCAGCAGCAGGGCTTCGTGGCTGGTGTAGAGGCTGGCCATCTTGAGCTGCGGCTGGTCCTCGATATCGATCCCGCAGGCTTCCATGAAGTCGAGCGATTCGCCGATCCGGTCGGCGATCGACTTGTACTGGTCGGCCCAGGCGCTGCGGCCCATGAAATCCAGCGTCCACTGGTGGACCTGGCGCAGGTTGGCGTAGCCGCCCGTGGTGAAGGCGCGCAGCAGGTTGAGCGTGGCCGCCGCCTGGCTGTAGGCGCGGATCATCCGCTGCGGATCGTTGCGGCGGCTGTCGGGATTGAAGTCGATCCCGTTGATGTTGTCGCCATAGTAGCTGGGCAGTTCCACCCCGCCGATCGTCTCGGTCGCGGCGCTGCGCGGCTTGGCGAACTGGCCCGCCATGCGCGCCACCTTCACCACCGGCATCTTGCTGGCATAGGTGAGGACAGCCGCCATCTGCAGGATTACGCGCAGCGTGTCGCGGATGTTGTTCGGCGTGAATTCGGCGAAGCTTTCGGCACAGTCGCCGCCCTGCAGCAAGAAGGCATTGCCCGCCGCCACATCGCCCAGCTTGGATTTCAGCGCCCGCGCCTCGCCCGCAAAGACCAGCGGCGGGAACCCAGCGAGCACGCGCTCGGCCTCGGCCAGCTCGGCCGTGTCTTCATAGTGGGGCAGGTGCTTTGCGACGAAGGCATCCTGCTTCCAGCTATCGGGGTTCCATTTGTGTGCCACTTTATGCGTTCCAATAATGCCCCGCAGTTCCGGCAAAGCCGGTTCCCGCGATGGTAGTGCTAGGGGAAAGTGGCCTCTAGTCGCGACTCGTCAAGGGCGCAAAGGTTACTTTGGTTATGGTTTCACCGGCCACTTGGGACATTCGCTGAACCTGCCACGTCTGCAGGACGCGGCAGGACCACAACCTTGTAGCCATCGTGCGCTGTCAGGTAGCGCTGCGCCAGTGCCTGCATTTCCTCTGCCGTGGTGAGGATATAGTCCGCCGCCAGCGTCGGCAGGTGCGCCACCCGGTATGGATCGAACGCCGAACCCTCTATTTCGTTGAGCCAGAAGCCGTGCCCGGTCTGCGCGCGGAAGATATAGTTGCGCATGGGCTCGATCACACGGTCCAGTTCGTCCCGGGTCGGGCCGTTGGCGGCAAGATCGGCGACGATCTCGTCCACGATGGTGTAGAACGCGGGAATGTCCTGCGGGGCCATCTGCACCAGCGCCAGCACATAGCCGCCGCCTTCCATGTCGAGCGGCCAGTTGGATATCGCCGTGGGCGTGTAGGACGATCCGCCGGTTTCGCGCAGCCCGTCGAGCAGGCGGTTGCCGACCAGTTGCGACAGCACTTCCAGCTTGCGGGCTTGCGGCAGCCCGGCCGATCCGCCGCCGGTGGGCCAGGCGATCAGGGCCGCGCCCTGGTCCGCGTCGCCGCCGTGATAGAGTTCGACCGGCACTTGATTGGCCGCAGCAAAGCCTGGCGGATCGAGCACGGGCAGTTCATCACCGCGCGGGTCGAGCGCGCCGAAGGTACGGCCCAGTGCCTCGATCGTGGCGGCAGGGTCGATATCGCCGAACACGGCCACTTCAATCGGTCCTTCGGCCAGCATACGGCTCCACACCCGGCGGAATTCGCTGGCAGTTGCGGCGCGCAGCACATCGGGCGTGGCGCTGCGGAAGCGCGGATCGCCATCGCGCAGCAGCGTTTGCAACTCGCGGCCCAGCACGCTCATCGGATCTCCGTCTTGTGAATCGTAGCTCAAGAGCGCGCTCGCCTTGGCGCGCTCCACCGGAGCGACGTCCCACCGCGGATTGTCGAGCTTGGCGGCAAACAGGTAGAGCTGGTCTTCCAGATCCTCGGCGCGGGTGATGCCTTCGAAGGTGAAAATCCCCTCCTCGATACCGAAGCCGAACGACAGCTTGCGGCCCGCGCCGATGCGGTCGAGCTCGTTCTGGCCGAGCGGACCTAGGCCAGAATTGACCAGCGCGCGCTGGCCCAGTTCGGCATAGACCGCCTCCTCGGAGGTAAAGCCCGCGCGGCCATGTCCGAAGCGCACCCGCACGGTTACGCGGCCCGGCTCGTTATCGCCGCTGGGCCGCATCAGGGCGCGCACGCCGTTGGGAAAAACGATCCGCTCGGTCGAGCTAACCAGCCCCGGCCCCAGCGGCTCGCGCAGCATGGGCAGGCTGGGAGTGCCGATCGGCGGCAGATCGGCGAAACTCACCGCCGGGCCGTCGTTGCGCGCCAGCATCGCCGTTTCCACCGGGGCGAGCAGGGCATCGCGCAGGTCTGCCGGAGTGGCCTCGCCCACCTGCGGGGTCAGCAGCACGCCGCGCACTACATCGCCGGTGAACAGTTGCCGGGTGTGCTGCAGCAGCAGTTCTGGGGTGAGCCGGTCGGTCATCGAGCGGAACACCGAGAGGAAAGTCTCGGGCGCTGCCACGGCCTCGCGGATATCGACCGCGCCGACCAGGTTGTCGGCCAGCCGCGATCCGGCCTGGATCCGTTCCTGCCCGACCATGTCCACGAAAGCCACATCGAGCTGGGCCACGGCCTGATCGATCTCGGACTGGGCCGGTGGGGTCTCCAGCGCATCGGCGATCACCGCGCGCACTTCGGCCAGGGCGGTCTTCCAGTCGTCGGTCAGGGGCGTGACCGAAATGAAGGTGGCATCGGCCGAACGGCTGGTCTTGTCCTGCTGCACCTGGGCGTAGAGATAGCTCGATCCGGCGCGGGCCTGTTCTTCCAGCCGCCGGTTGACGATCGCCTGGGCGATGGAATCGGCCATCAGGCCGCGGTTGTATTCAAGGTTGTCCAGCACCTCGACCCACGGGCGCATTACGGCAAAGGTGAGCGAGCGCGGCTGGCCCGCTTCCACGATCACGGCAGTCTCGCCCACAGGGTTGGCCGGATCGGTCCCCGCCGGTGCCACAGGCTGGCCGAAATCGGGTTCGGGCGTCACTTCGCCCGGCACTTCCCAGTCACCGAAATGCCGCTCCACCATTGCCGCGAGCACTTGCGGGCTGGCATCGCCAACCATGACGACCACGGTGTTCTGCGGGCGATACCAGCGCTGGTGGAAAGCGCGGACGCTTTCTGCCGAAGCGCCTTGCAGGGCTTCAACCGTACCCATCGGCGCGCGCTGGGCGAGCAACTGGCCGGAATAGAGCAGTTCGCGCATGGCCACGGCGATGCGCAGGTCCGCCCCCAGCCGCTCGCGCCGCTCGGCCAGCACTACCGGCACGTCGGCCGCGAGGTTTTCCGCCGACAGGGTGGGTTCCTGGATCATGCCGGCAAACAGCATCATCGACTGTTCCAGCCGGTCGCGGAAGGCGTTGGGCAGGTCGAGCTGGTAAACCGTCTGGGTAGGCGTGGTGACGGCATTGGTATCGAACCCCAATGACGCGCCCCAGCGCTGGAAATGCGGGATGGCCTCGCCCGGGCCGAAATGGCGCGACTGGCGGAAGGTTAGGTGTTCGACCAGGTGGGCATAGCCCAGCTCGCTATCGCTTTCGTGGAGCGATCCGGCATCGATCCGCACGCGGATCGACACCTGGCACGGCGGCACTTCGTTCTGCCGCACGGCATAGCGCACCCCGTTGGGCAGTTCGCCCATCAGCCATTGGCTATCGATCGGAATATCCGTGCCGCGATAGATCCACGGATCGTCGGGCATGGCAAAGGCGGGCACATCGGCAGCGCTTGCCACACCGATGGAGCAATCCTCCTGTGCCAGCAGCGGGGCCGGAGCGAGCAGGACGAAGGGCAACAGTGCACGCGCAAGGAATCGCGGCAGCGGGGAATGGAAGGTCATGGGCGCACTATAGGCCAGCCAAGGGATGAAGGCTTGGTGAATATGCGCCCCAGTCCGTCAAAGCCCCCCCCAAGCGGGACTTGTCGGTACGACAGTTTTGCCGCCTTGTGATGCATCGGCGAGGCTCCTACATCGGGACCATGTTCATAGAAACCGAAACCACCCCGAACCCCGCCACGCTGAAATTCCTGCCCGGCCAGCAGGTCATGCCGTCTGGCACCCGCGACTTCGCCTCGCCCGAAGATGCCGAGGCCTCGCCGCTGGCCCAGGCGCTGTTCGACACCGGCGAGGTGAGCGGCGTGTTCTTCGGCTCCAGCTTCGTGTCGGTCACTGCCGCACCGGGCGTCAACTGGAGCGACCTGAAACCGCAGGTCGTGGCCGTGCTGCTCGACCATTTCGTGTCGCAGGCTCCGCTGTTCAACGCACCCAGCGCCGGCGGCATCGCCGTTCCGGCGGAAGAAGACGCGCTGCTCTATGCCGACGATCCGGCCCAGGCCGACGTGGTCGAACAGATCAAGGAACTGCTCGAAACCCGCGTCCGCCCGGCCGTTGCCAGCGACGGGGGCGATATCCGCTACCGGGGCTTCCACGAAGGCGTGGTCTATCTGCAGATGCAGGGCGCCTGTTCGGGCTGCCCCAGCTCTACCGCCACGCTCAAGCAGGGGATCGAAGGGTTGCTGAAGCATTATGTCCCCGAGGTGAGCGAAGTAAGGGCCGCCTGATGGCCGCCCCGCTCGACAATCACGCGCTCGACCAGTTGTTCCGCGAAGCGCAGACCCATCAGTGGTTCGATGGCCGTCCGGTCAGTGTGGAGCAGATCCATGCCATCTGGGACCTGTTGAAGATGGGTCCCACCTCGATGAACCAGCAGCCGGTGCGGATCGTCTGGTGCCACAGCCAGGAAGCCAAGGACCGGCTGGCCGCCCATGCCGCCAAGGGCAATGTGGACAAGGTGAAGAACGCGCCGGTCTGCGCCATCGTGGCAATGGACACCGAATTCCACGAACACATGGCCGAGCTGTTCCCCCATGGCGACGGCAAGGCCGCGTTCGGCGGGACCGAGCCTGCCCGCGTGGAAGCGCGCCGCACCAGCGCCTTCCGCAACGGCACCTTGCAAGGCGCCTACCTGATCCTGGCGGCGCGCGCGCTGGGCCTCGATTGCGGGCCGATGTCGGGGTTCAACAATGCCGCGGTCGATGCCGATTTCCTGGCCGACCAGCCGAGCTGGAAAAGCAACTTCATCTGCTCGATCGGTTATGGTGATCGGGCCAAGGCGCATCCGCGCCTGCCCCGCCCGTCCTTCGACCAGTTCAACCGCCTGCTCTGAGCACCCGCTTCCATGCGCATTCTCGCCATCGAAAGCGCGACCGAGGCCTGCTCGGTGGCCCTGTTCGACAATGGCAGCCTGCTCGGGCATTTCCACGAAGTGCTGGGCCGCGGCCATGCCGAACACCTTGTCCCGGCGATTGCCGCCCTGCCCGGCAAGGGCCGCGCCGACCGGATAGTCGTCTCGCTTGGTCCCGGCAGCTTCACCGGCGTGCGCATCGGGCTGGCAGCGGCGCGCGCCCTGGGGCTGGCGTGGACCTGCGAAGTGCTGGGCTATCCCACGCTGGCGCTGGTCGCCACCATGGCCCGCGCCGCGCATCCGGGCGAGCCCGTTACCGTGTGCATGACCGGAGGGCACGGAGAATGGTTCGTGCAGCCGTTCGGCCCATCGGGCATGCCTGATGGCCCATGGGCATCCGTGACACCGCAGGCGGCCCTGGCTTCCGATGACAACCGCCTTATCGCGGGTAACAAAGCACGCGAGCTGGCGGAACTGGGGGATGGCAACAAGGTTGCGCTCGACCTGCTGCCCGATGCGCGCCACGCCCTGTCCCTCCCCCCTGCCCTGTTCACGGCGGACCTTGCGCCGATCTATGGCCGGGCGCCCGATGCGAAATTGCCGGGCGGATTGGCGGCGTGATCGCCGTCCCGTTCGATCCGGTCGATGCCATAATGGCGGTAATGCATGCCGCTTTCGATCCGGCCTATGGCGAGGCATGGAACCGTCGCCAGATCGGCGATACGCTCGTGCAGGAAACCAGCCATTTCCTTCTGTTCGATGCCGATGGACGCGTGCCTGCCAGCGTGGAACAGACCGCCGGGTTCACCCTCAGCCGCAAGGTGCTGGAAGAAGAAGAAGAACTGCTGCTGATCGCTGTCGTCCCGCAGGCGCGCGGGCGCGGAGTAGGCAGCGCTTTGCTGCGGCAGTTCATCGAAACGGCAACGGCGCGCGGCTCCAACCGGTTGTTTCTGGAAATGCGGGCAGGCAATCCGGCGCAGGCGCTCTACCTGCGGCACGGGTTCGCACCGGTCGGTCGGCGGATAAACTACTACCGCACGGGAACCAACGGCCCCTGCGACGCTATTACCTATGCCAGGTCGGCCAGTTAGAGTAAATTTGGAGGAAATTTCCTTCGTTCGTGCTTCTACTGCCCTTGCATTGTGAAATTCGCTGGTGCAGTGCCGTAAACGGTACCGACTCCAACAGCTCTTTGCCGAACGGGTTTGTGCCCAAAAAACAACGTCGCAGAACAGATTTATTCCGAGGTAACAATGGAAAACCTTCAAAACGACATGAACGAAATGCTGATCACGCTGACAGCGGATATCGTTACCGCACATGTCGCCAATAACGATGTCGCCGTGGCCGATGTGGCTTCGCTCATCTCCAACGTACACGCCGCTCTTGCCGCACTGGGCAATGAAGCGCCCGCGCCAGCCCGGCCCGAACCGGCGGTTTCGATCCGCGCTTCGATCAAGCCGGAATACATCGTTTGCCTCGAAGACGGCAAAAAGATGAAGATGCTCAAGCGCCACCTGATGACGTCCTATGGCCTTACGCCCGAACAGTATCGCGAGCGTTGGGGCCTGCCGGCCGACTATCCCATGGTCGCGCCCGACTATGCTGAAAAGCGCCGCGAACTGGCCAAGAAGATCGGCCTCGGCCGCCAGCCGGGCCAGCGCCGTGGACGCCGGAAAAAGGTCGTCTAAGCAATAGACCAGACAGGGCTTTGGCCCAAGCCGGTTGAAAATGCGCCCCGCCCCTTTCATAGTGGCGGGGCGTGTTGCATAACGACGCCTGAAACAGGGCGCAGGATCAAACTATTGTCTAACTCCAGGATTGACCTCGAAGCATTGTGTGCCGAACGCGGGCTGCGCATTACCGAGCAGCGCCGCGTGATCGCGCGCGTCTTGTCCGACAGCCAGGACCACCCCGATGTGGAAGCGCTGCACGCCCGCGCTGCGGCTATCGATTCCAAGATCTCGATTGCCACGGTCTATCGCACCGTGCGCCTGTTCGAGGAGGCGGGCATTCTCGACCGGCACGATTTCGGTGATGGCCGCGCGCGCTATGAAGCTGCGCCCGAAGCCCATCACGATCACCTGATCGATGTGGAATCGGGCAAGGTCCTCGAATTCGTCGATCCCGAACTTGAAGCCCTGCAAAAAGTCATCGCCGAAAAGCTGGGCTACCGGCTGGTCGATCACCGGATGGAGCTGTACGGCGTCCGCATCGACCGGGAGGACTGAGCAGCAGGTGTCGGGCGATCGGCTCGGCTGGCGCTGGCTGCTCGTCTATGGGCGGGTGTCCCTGTGGGTGCTGCTGTTTGCGCTGGTCATTGTCCCCCACCTGTTACTGAGCCTGCTGGGCCGGCGCGACCTGTTGCCGCCCCTGTTTCTGGGCGCACTGGCCCGCATTGCCGGGGTCCGCACGCGCGTGGTGGGCAAGCCGCTGCCCCATGCCCTGTTGCTGGGCAATCACCTGAGCTGGATCGACGTGCTGGTGCTGGCAGGCGCCAGCCGCACCGCCTTTGTCGCCCATGCCGGGCTGTCGGACCACCTGGCGCTCGAATGGCTGTGCCTGCAGAACGACACGCTGTTCGTCACCCGCGACCAGCGCGGGACCGTGGCGGCGCAAGTGGGCATGGTGGTGGAACGGCTGGGCAGGCGGCGGCTGACGATCTTTCCCGAGGCAACCACCGGCGATGGCCGCACCCTGCTGCCCTTCCGCTCCAGCCTGCTGAGCGCGGTGGAGCGCCTGCCGCACGATATCACCGTCCAGCCCTTCGCGCTCGATTTCGAGGATGCGAAGGCCATTGCCTGGGTAGGCGATGAGCCGGGCCTGACCAATTTCCGCAAGATCATGGCCCGCACCAAGCCGATCCTGCTGACGATCCGCTTCCTCGAACCGCTGAACGGCGCGGAGCTGACCAATCGCAAGACGATGGCGGCGGCGGCCCAAGGCCGCATCGCCGCCGCGCTGGGTCTGGAAATCAGTGCGCCGCTGGCGTAAGGGGCGCGCTCCATGACGAACCCCGCTTCCCCCAAGACCTACAGGGTCAAGAGCTTCGGCTGCCAGATGAACGTCTATGATGGCGAGCGCATGGCCGAACTGCTGGCCCAGCAGGGCATCGCCCCTGCGCCCGAAGGCGAGGAGGCGGACCTGGTGGTGCTCAACACCTGCCACATCCGCGAGAAGGCGGCTGAGAAGGTCTATTCCGACATCGGCCGGCTGGTGAAGGCGGGCCGCGCGGCGGGCAGGGAACCGATGATCGCGGTGGCCGGCTGCGTCGCCCAGGCCGAGGGCGAGGAGATCATGGCGCGGGCTCCTTCCGTGTCGATGGTCGTCGGCCCGCAGGCCTATCACCGCCTGCCCGACATGATCGAACGCGCCAGCCGGGGCGAGCACGCAACCGATACCGATATGCCCGAGGACGCCAAGTTTGCCGCCCTGCCCAAGCGGCGCAAGGTGGGCCCGAGCGCCTTCCTCACCATCCAGGAAGGGTGCGACAAGTTCTGTACCTATTGCGTGGTACCCTATACCCGAGGCGCGGAAATATCGCGTCCATTCAGCGATTTGCTGCGCGAAGCGGAGACACTGGTTGCAGCAGGCGCGGTCGAGATCACGCTGCTGGGGCAGAACGTCAACGCCTGGACCGGGACCGACGATGCAGGCCGGGACATCGGGTTCGACGGGCTGGTGAAAGCCGTTGCCAAACTGCCCGAATTGCAGCGCATCCGCTATACCACCAGCCACCCGATGGACGTGACCGATGGCATGATTGCCATGCATGGCGAGGTCGACAAGCTGATGCCCTACCTCCACCTGCCGGTGCAGAGCGGGTCCAACCGGGTGCTCAAAGCCATGAACCGGAGCCACGATGCGGCAGGCTATCTCAAGCTGCTCGACCGCTTCCGCGCCGTGCGGCCCGATCTTGCTCTGTCGGGCGATTTCATCGTCGGCTTCCCGGGCGAGACCGAGGCAGAATTTGCCGAGACCCTGGCGCTGGTGGACGCAGTGAAATATGCCGCCGCCTTCAGCTTCAAGTACAGCCCCCGCCCCGGCACCCCTGCCGCATCGATGGACGGACAGGTGGCGCAGGAAGTGATGGAAGACCGCCTCGCCCGCCTGCAGGCCTCGCTCAACCGCGACCAGCTCGCCTTCAACCAGGCCACCGTGGGCCGCACCTGCGAGGTGCTGGTGGAACGCAAGGGCAAGCTGCCCGGCCAGTGGCTCGGCAAGTCGCCCTGGCTTCAATCGGTGTGGTTCGCAGGCGATGTGGTGATCGGCGACATTGTGCGGGTGGAACTGGCCGAGGCAGGTCCGAACTCGCTCGAAGGACGGCTGCTGGAACGCGCGACAGCCTGAACGGCCGTTTGTGGCAAACGGGTTACTTTCCACCGCAGACTGCGCCAAGCCATCTTGCCAGCGGGCGGGTGCGGCCTACCTTGGTGTCACCTGACCACCCGAAAGGAATCGATGGCCCGCAAGACTCCCAGCGCCGACAGGACGAGCGCCTTCGTCCATCCCGAAGACCGCCGCGATCATGCGCGTCGCGCCAGGGTGGAGGTGGAGTTCGAGGAGCAGACGATGCTCGGCGCACTGTTCGGTGAATTCGACGCCAACCTGGTGCTGCTGGAGAACCGGCTAGGCGTTTATATCGGAGCGCGCGGCAACCGGCTGGTGATCGAAGGGGCAGAGGATGACGTCGCCCGGGCCCGCGAAGTCCTGCAGAAGCTGCACCAGCGGCTGCAAACCGGGCAGGAAGTGGACAGCGGCCTGATCGAATCGCTGATCACCATGACCAACGAACCGGTGTTCGATGGCATCATCCCCGAAGGCAGCGCCGCCCTGCCTCCGATCATGATCCGCACCCGCAAGAAGACCATCGCCCCGCGCACCGCGATGCAGGCCGATTACATGCGCCAGCTTGCCAGCCGCGAGATGATCTTTGCGCTTGGTCCGGCAGGCACCGGCAAGACCTACCTCGCCGTGGCCCAGGCGGTCAGCCAGCTCATCACCGGCAGCGTGCAGCGGCTGATCCTCAGCCGTCCGGCGGTGGAGGCGGGCGAGAAGCTGGGCTTCCTGCCGGGTGACATGAAGGAGAAGGTCGATCCCTATCTCCGTCCGCTGTATGATGCCTTGTTCGACTGCATGCCGCCCGAACAGGTGGAACGGCGGCTGGCTTCGGGCGAAATCGAGATCGCGCCCATCGCCTTCATGCGCGGCCGCACCCTGGCCGATGCCTTCGTGATCCTGGACGAGGCGCAGAACACCACGCGCGAGCAGATGAAGATGTTCCTCACCCGCTTCGGCCAGAACAGCCGCATGGTGATCTGCGGCGATCCCAAGCAGGTCGACATCCCCGGCGGCGTAGGCATGAGCGGCCTCGCCGATGCGGTGGCCCGGCTTGAAGGCGTCGAAGGCATCGGCGTGACCCGCTTCACCGTGGCCGACGTGGTCCGCCACCCGATCGTGGGGCGCATCGTGGAGGCTTATGAAGGCGAAGGGCGGGCTATACCCTGAGCCTGTTTCACGGCTAGGGGCCGCTGATGAACCTCGACATCGCCATCGAAAGCCCCTGGCCCGACAGCTTCGACTGGGAGGCGCTGGCGGCTCGTGCTGCCACTGCCGCTGCGCAAGTTGTGACCGAACTGGCCAATGGGCGCCTCGAAGCCAGCCTGCTGTTTACCAGCGACGCCGAAATCCACGCGCTCAACCGCGAATGGCGGGACCGCGACAAGCCGACCAACGTGCTGTCGTTCCCCATGCTCGAACGCGACGAGCTGCTATGCCTGGCCACCGATGGCCCGCCCGAAATGCTGGGCGACATTGCGCTGGCCCATCAAACCTGCGCCCGTGAAGCGGCGGAAAAGGGCGTGTCGCTGGAACACCACGCCGCCCACCTGATCGTCCACGGACTGCTCCACCTGGCCGGGCACGACCACGAGATATCCCCCGCCGATGCCGAGGCGATGGAGGCGCTGGAAGTAAAGGCGCTTGCGCTGATGGGGGTACAGGACCCATATGGCGACGATTGACAACATGAGGAATCACAAGGGCGATGCCCGACAATAGCAGAAGTGACGACACCCAACCGGGAGACGCGGACAGTAGCAGCAATGGTGGCGGCCTGTGGAGCGCCATCCGGTCGCTGTTCGAGGAAAACGAAGGCCCGTCCCTGCGCGAGCAGCTGGAAGAGGCAATCGACGAGCACGAGGACGAGAAGGCATCGGGTGACAAGCCCGAGAAGAAATCGCCCGGCGACCTGTCCTCTGCCGAACTCACCATGCTCAGGAACCTGCTCCATTTCAGCGAGCATGACGCCGACGACATCGCCGTGCCGCGCGGACAGATCATTGCCATCGATGCCTCGTCGAGCTGGGACGATCTGGTCGCGCTGTTTGCCGAACATGGCCACTCGCGCATCCCGGTCTATCGTGACCAGCTCGATGATGTGATCGGCATGATGCACATCAAGGATGTCTTCGGCTTCCTGGCCGAGAAGCGCGATCCACCGGCCGACTGGACCACGCTGATGCGCCAGCCGCTCTATGTGCCGCAGGCACGCGGGGCGCTGGACGTGCTGGCCGACATGCGCGCCCGCAAGACCCACCTGGCCATCGTGCTCGACGAATTTTCCGGCACCGACGGCCTCATCACCATCGAGGACCTGGTCGAGGAAATCGTCGGCGATATCGAGGACGAGCACGACGACGATCCGATCGAACTGGTGGTGTCGCTGGGCGATGGTATGTGGGATGCCCATGCCCTAGCCGAGCTGGAGGACGTGGCCCGCACCGTGGGCGATCCGCGCATCGCCGAAGTGGACGAGGCGGTCGATACCCTGGGCGGTCTCGCCTTCGTGCTGGCGGGGCAAGTGCCGCAACCGGGCGCCATGCTGGCTCACCCCAGCGGCTGGACCATCGAAGTGGTCGAGGGCGACGAAACCCACGTCACCCGCCTCCGCCTTCATGCACCTGTGGCCGAAGAGTTGCGAAACAGCGGATAAGTCCGCTTTTCCTCCATCCTGGTTGCAAGGCTCCTCGACACAAGTTGCATCTTTTGCAATTATGGATTCGACGGGATCACAATGCGTAGACTGCCACCCTTGCGTGCCCTTGAGGCATTCGTGCGCACCGTGCGGCTGGGTTCCGCGCGCGCGGCGGCGACAGAGCTCGGCCTCAGTCCGTCGGCCCTGTCACGCCGGATCAGCAATCTGGAGGATTTCACCGGCAAAAAGCTGTTCTCGCGCTCGGGCCAGGTGATGAAGCTGACCGACGAGGGGCGGACGTTCTACGATGCCGTCAGCCCTCATCTTGAAACGCTGGCCGCCGCGGTGGAAGCCCAGTCCGAAAGCCTGCAGACGCTGCGGCTGCGGCTGGGCGTGATGCCCCTGTTCGGCACCCAGCGCCTGTTCCCCAAACTGCCCGAACTGCGCCAGTTGCATCCGCGCCTGCACCTCGACATCGATACAGGCCCTCACCTGGAGGACCGGGTGGGTGATACGTTGGACGCGGCGATCGCGCTGTGTACCACGCCCGACAAGAGCTTCCACGCCGTGCGGCTCGACGAGAACAGCGTCCACGCCATCTGCTCGCGCCCACTGGCGGAAAAGCTCGGGACGGTGCCCGACCTGGATTTGCTGGAGAAGCAGACATTCCTGGTCCACACCGACATGGAGCTGAGTTTCGATGCCTGGAAAAAGGCGCTTGGCCTGCAGAAGCTGCAACCCGTGGCAGTGGACCATTACGATTCGGGCCAGCTGATCCTGGAAGCGGCGGCGCAGGGGCTTGGCATTGCGATCATGCATGACGATCACATGGTGCGGAACGCCGATCCGCGGATCGTGGGGCTGTATGACCAGAAGATTGCCAGCCCCTATTCCTACTGGTTCCTGTGCAAGCCGGTCGATCTGGACGCGCGCCCCTTGCGGATTTTCCATGACTGGATCGTCAATGCCGGGCTCTGAATCCGGGCTCTTTCCCTAGCCTGCCATGCGAAATTGCGGCACAACTGCTCCCTCAAGGATTCGCGACAAATCCAAAGGGGAGAAACATGAGGATTTCGAAAAAAGTATTGGCCGCCCTGCTGGTGGCCGCCAGCTCGTTTGCCGCCGTGATGCCGGCCAGCGCGCAGATGATGCCGCTCAACGATCCGGTGGTCGCCCACCCCGATCCCGAAAGCCTGTTCACCAGCAGCGATCCGCACCTGCACCGCAACAAGCAGGCAGCGCTGCACATCATGCGCGAACTGCTGCAATGCGGGCAGTGGAGCCGCGCGGGCGAATGGCTGACCGATCAGTACATCCAGCACAACCCGCTGGCCGGATCGGGCCTCGACAGCGTGATCCATTACTTTGTGAATGTGGCCGGCGTGCAGCCCACGCCGACCTGCGACCGGCTGACCAGCCCGATCGTTTCGGTCCAGGCGGAAGGCGACTATGTGACCGTGGTGATCGGCCGCACCCTGCCGATTCCGGGTGATCCCAATGGCGGCACCTACACCACCACCTGGTTCGATTCGTGGCGCTTTGTCGATGGCAAGGCCGACCAGCACTGGGATCCGGCCACCCTGCCCAACTTTACCCCGCCCGCCGTGGCTGCCGACACCGCCCTGCGCGAGGCGCAGGACCGCATCGCCATCGAGCGGCTGATGTGGAACTATGTCCGGGCAATCGATACGTGGAACGCGGATGCCTATGCCGGGGTGTTCACCGAGGACGGCAGCTTCGGCGAAACCCGTGGCCGCGAGGCGCTGCGCTCGATGGTCAGCACGATGGCCGGCAATCGCGCCGCCGATGCCCCCATGTTGCACCACGTGATGAGCAACCAGACGATCGAGTTCGTCAATCCCAACCGTGCCGTGGTCCGCTATTACTGGCAGACGGTATCCCGCGGCGGGCCGGGCGGCGAGCGTCCGAACCTGCTCGCGCAGGGCTGGGGTGAGGACGTGGTGATCAAGCAGAACGGCCGCTGGCTGATCCAGAGCCGCAACGTCGCTCCGGGCTGAGCCTGAAAGACCCTACAAACGACCGAAGAAGCGCGAGATGTCGAACCAGACGTCTCGCGCTTCTCCTGTTTCGGGGTTGGTGGCGATGATCACGTCGAAGGCCCTGCCATCGATTATATGAAGCGATTGCCGCTCGGGCCTGAGGCCCAGCAGGCGCAGGACTTCATATTCCTGCTCCACGCTGTAAACGACATAGGCGTCGTCAGGACCGGTGCCGCCAGCGCTGGCCAGCACGCTGGGCGCGTCGGGCGGGAGCAGGCAACCGGACAGCGCGGGCAGGATGGCCCCCGCCAGCAGCAGTGCCAGCCCCCGCCCCTTTTTCATCAGGCGACGGTCGCCTTGGCGATCTTGCCGGGTGCCCGCGGCGGCTCGCCCTTGGGCAGTGCGTCGACATGTTCCATGCCGCTGATCACTTCGCCCCAGACGGTGTACTGCTGGTCAAGGAAGCGGGCATCGTCGAAGCAGATAAAGAACTGAGAATTGGCGCTGTTCGGATTGCTCGAACGGGCCATCGAGCAGACGCCGCGCACGTGGGGCGCGGTGTTGAATTCGGCCTTCAGGTCGGGCTTTTCGCTGCTGCCCATGCCGGTGCCGGTGGGATCGCCGCCCTGGGCCATGAAGCCGGGGATCACGCGGTGGAACACCACGCCATCGTAAAAGCCCTCGCTCGCCAGTTCCTTGATGCGCTCGACGTGACCGGGGGCCAGGTCCGGGCGCAGCTTGATAACGACATCGCCGCCCTCGCCATTGCCGGTATCCAGGGTGAAGGTCAGCGTTTCGTCAGCCATGCAAATTCTCCTCTTGCGTTACGGGCGCCGGATATAGGGCAATTGCGGGCAAAGTCACGTCACGACGCGGCCCGCGCTTGCTTTTACGGGCGGCCCCATTAGGCCCCTGTTGCATGGCGCAGGACGATCTCCACGATCCGGAAACCGGCAACTCCATCGTGGGGGACGAGGTGCTGTTCGCGGAAGACCCGCGCGAAGACGAGCTGGACGAGGACAACCTGCTCAAGCCCGAATTCGTCAATGCCGTGCGCGCGGCCGTGGCGGCGGACGATACGGCGCGGGCCTATGACCTGGTCGAGCCGTTGCACCCGGCCGACGTGGCCGACCTGCTCGAACTGCTGACATCGGACGAGCGGCGCGACCTTGCCGCCGCCATCACCGACCTGATGACCGGCGAAGTGATCGCCGAATTGAACGACTATGTCCGCGAGGACATGATCGAGGCCCTGCCCGCCTCGGCCGTGGCCGACATCGCCGAACAGCTCGATACCGACGATGCCGTCCAGCTGATCGAGGACTTGGACGACGAGGACCAGCAGGCCGTGCTGGCCGAAATGGACGCGGAAGACCGCGCCGCAATCGAAAGCGCGCTGTCCTATCCCGAGGAAAGCGCCGGCCGCCTGATGCAGCGCGAGCTGGTCGCCGTGCCCGATACCATGACGGTCGGCAATCTGATCGATTATCTGCGCGACCACGACGGGCTGACCACCGAGTTCTGGGAAGTGTTCGTAGTCGATCACCGCCACCACCCGGTCGGCACCTGCCAGCTATCGTGGATCCTGCGCACCCCGCGGCATATCCCGCTGATGGACGTGATGAAGCGCGACCAGACGCTGATCCCGACCGACATGGACCAGGAAGAGGTGGCGCTGCGTTTCCAGAAATACGGCCTGATCTCCGCCGCCGTGGTGGATGATAGCGGGCGGCTGGTGGGCCAGCTCACGGTCGATGACATCGTCCACATCATCCAGGAAGAGGCGGGCGAGGATGCCCTGCTGATGAGCGGCGCGGGCGATGGCGACATCAACGAACCGATCCGCGATGCCTATTACAGCCGCGTGCGCTGGCTGGTGGCGAACCTCGGCACGGCCTTGGTCGCCAGCCTGATCATCGCCGCCTTCGGTGGCGCGATCGAACAGCTGGTGGCGCTCGCCGTGCTGATGCCCATCGTCGCCTCTATCGGCGGCAATGCGGGCACCCAGACCATGGCGGTGACAGTGCGCGCCATCGCGCTGAACCAGCTTACCCGTTCCAACACCAAGCGCATGGTCTGGCGCGAGCTGCGCGTAGCCATGCTCAACGGCGTGACCGTGGCAGCGCTCGTGGGGATTGCCACGGCGCTGGTCTTCACCCCTCAACTGGGCGTGGTGATCGCCGCTGCCGTGGTCATCAACACCGTGACCGCAGGCCTTGCCGGGGTTGCCGTGCCGATCATCTTCGACCGGCTGGACCAGGACCCTGCCGTCGCCTCCAGCGTGTTCGTGACCATGATCACCGATTCGATGGGCTTCTTCGCTTTTCTCGGGCTGGCCGTGGCAGCAGGGCTGGCGGGATAGCGTCTTGCTTCCTATCTCCGGCGTTCAACACCGGCCGGAGCAAACCCCATGGCAGACCAGCAGACCGCACTCATCATCGGCGCATCGCGCGGGCTTGGAGCGGGGCTGGTGCGCGAACTGGCGGGGCGCGGGTGGTCGGTCATCGGCACCCAGCGCAAGCCCAGTGCCGAGCTGGCCGAAGCGGGCGCGGCGGCCATCGAGACTGTCGATATCGACGACCATGCCAGCGTTACCGCGCTGGCGGGCAAGCTGGCAGGCCAGGCGTTCGACCTCGTGCTGGTCAACGCCGGAGTGACCGGTCCCGGTCACGCCTCGGCAGACAAGGTAACGGGGCAAGAACTCGGCGCGCTGATGATGACCAATGCCGTGGCCCCGATCCGCACCGCCCGCACCCTGCTGCCGCTGGTCAAGGACGACGGCACCGTGGCCTTCATGTCCTCGGGCCTGGGCTCGGTGGCGGGCCGCACGCACGACATGGCCGAGCTCTACAGCGCCAGCAAGGCTGCGCTCAATTCGCTGACGCGGGGATTTGCGGCCAAGGATGTGGCGGGCAAGAACGTGGGCGTGGTCAATCTCCACCCCGGCTGGGTGAAGACCGACATGGGCGGCGAAGGAGCCGATATCGACGTAGCCACCAGCGTTGCCGGAATGGTCGATGTGCTCGAAGCGAACAGAGGTCCGGGCCACAAGTTCCTGGATTACCAGGGCAAGACCCTGCCCTGGTAGGCTGCGGAGAGAATTTCGCCCATGCCGCTCCACATGACCAAGATCGCCTATCGCGCGGCCAGCTTGCGGGAATTGCAGGACTGGTTCGACGGCGCCACGCCCGAAAAGCGCCTGCGCACCCGCTACCTGCCCAAGCGGCATGAGGAGATGCAGGGCGGCTCGCTCTACTGGATCCACGAACACGCCATGGTCGCCCGCGCCGCGATCCTCGGCTTCGAGCAGCGGCCCGACGGGCACTGGGACATCGTCATGGAAAACCGCCTGCGGCTGGTCCATCCCAAGGCCAAGCGCGCCCACCAGGGCTGGCGCTACCTGGCCGACAAGGATGCCCCGGCAGACCTGCTCGACGGCGAGGTGGCAGGAGACGCGCTGCCCGTGCGGATGGTGCGCGACCTGAACAAGCTGGGGCTGGTCTAGCCCTCGCTCAAGCCATCGCCTCCATGCTCGCCAGCTTGGTCAGCGCCTGCCGGTAGCTTTCCGGATCAGACGAGCCCTGGAGGATGTACTTGCCGTTGACCACATAGGTCGGGACCGAGCGGATGCCGTTTTCGGCGGCGCGCTGTTCTTCCATGCGGATCGCGGTGGATAGCGCCGGATCGTCGAGCGCCTCTGCCGCCTTCGCGCGGTCCAGCCCCAGTTCCTCCGCCAGTTCGAGCAAGACCGCGCGGTCCGACACGTCGAGCCGTTGCTGGAAATAGGCCTTGAACAGCGCGACCTTGAGCGCGGTCTGCACTTCAGACCCCGCCACGGCGAGGGTCCAGCGCAGCAGCATGTGCGCTTCGTGGGTGTTCCACACCCAGCGCGGCGGCTCTGCCTCGATACCGCGCCAGTCCATCGGAAAGCCCGCCGCCTCTGCCGCCGCTTCCACCGTGGCGCGCATTTCCGCGACTTCTTCCAGGGTCTTGCTGTAGTTTTCGGCCAGCAGCTCGGCCTGGCCGCGTCCTTCAGAGGCCATGTCGGGATTGAGTTCGAACGGCATGAAGCGTGTTTCCACTTCAACGTCGCCCGCCAGGTCCTCAATGGCCCGCGAGAACTGGGTGAAGCCGATGGCGCACCACGGGCACATCACGTCGGACCACACGTCCACTACCAGCTTGTCGGTCATGCCTCGTTCTCCAGCCACCACTTGAGCATGTGCCAGGCAATAGCGTGGCGCGGCGGCGGAATGAAGGCCCTTGCGTCCTTTCCTCGCGCCATAGCCTCGGCCACCTCGGCGCGGGTGAACCAGCGGGCATCGTCGAGTTCGGAATAGTCGATCACCAGATCGCGGGCATCGGCGCGGGCATGGCAGGCAATCATCAGCTGGCTGGGAAAGGGCCAGGCCTGGTTGCCAAGATAGCTGACCGAGTGGACCGCCACCCGCACCTCCTCCAGCACTTCGCGCGCCACGCCCTGCTCGATCGTTTCGCCCGGTTCAATGAACCCGGCCAGCGCCGAATAGGATCGCGGCGGGAACTGCGTGCCGCGCCCCAGCAGCAGCGCGCCGTCGTGTTCGACCAGCATGATCGCCACCGGATCGGTGCGCGGGAAGTGCTGCGCCCCGCAAGCCGGGCAATCGCGCTGCCAGCCGCCTTTGGCGATGGCGGTGGCCGATCCGCAGCGGGCGCAGAACCGGTGCCGCGCATGCCAGTCGACCAGGCTGCGCGCCCCGCTGTAGAGCGCAAGGTCAGCGGGCGAGAGCACGGCGATGGCCACCCAGTTGGGCCGCTGGAGATAGGCCGGGCGATCATCGCCTGCCAGCGGCACGACGGCAAAGACCGGCGCACCGGCATCGAGGCCGAGGAACACCGTCTCCGCACCTTCGGGCAAAGAGTCGAGCCCGGCCCAGGATAGCCGGTTCGCATCGTCGAGTAGCGGCGAGAGGCCATCAAGCACCAACACCCGCGCATCCGGCCGCGCGCGCAATTCGGCTTGCGCTACTGCATCGGGGCGCAGGTTGTCGGCGCGGTCCAGCCCGTGCCCGGCAAAGGAAATTGTCATGCCCGGGCTGCGTCTGCCGCCACGACGAGCGGGAAATCGTTCTGCAGCGAGTACTCCTGAGCAGGCATGTATTGCGTCATCAGCGTGTGGCGCAGGCCCTGCCTCATATTGACGAGGCCTGCAGTGCCAGCCGCGCCGAACCAGCCGAACAGCCCCGCCGCATCGCCCCGGCCAACCAGCCCGCCCGCGCCATAGCCGAACTCGCGCCCGCCGCTGGCAAAGCCGCCATCGGGCGCAAGGGTATCGGGGAACAGGTCGCTGGTGCCAAGGTCCACGCTCTCGCGGTCGAGCACGCGCACGCCGTCCAGCTCGCCCCGCCCGGCCAGCATGGCGAGGAAGCGGTCGTAGTCGCGGGCAGAGGAAACCAGCCCCGCCCCGCCGAACGGGAAGGCGGGCTCATCCAGGTAGACCGAGCTTTCGGGCAGGTCGATCGGCAGCAACATTCCGTTCAGCAGGAAATAGTTGGTGGTGAGGCGAGGCACTTGGCTCTGCGGCACGCGGAACATGGTCGATGCCATGCCCAAGGGATCGAAGAACCGTTCGCGCAGGAAGCGGTCGAAGGGCTGGCCGCTCACCACCTCGATCACCCGGCCCAGCAGGTCGAGCCCGACCGAATAGGACCAGCGGGTGCCGGGCTGGTGGACCAGCGGCAGTTCGGCCAGTCCTTCGGCAAAGGCCCGCAAGCTGCCCACCGGGGTGCCACGGAAAGCGGCCACGTTCTGCAACCGGGTGACCGCGCCCGGCACAAGACCCGCAGCCGTATAGGCCTCGGCAATCGGACCCTGCTGGACGATGCCATAACCAAGACCCGCCGTATGGGTCAGGCAGTGCCGCACGGTAACCGGGCGCACTGCGGGCTCAAGATTGTCCGCCGTGATGGCCCCGTCATAGACCTTCTGCACCTGCATGTTGGCAAAGCCGGGAATGATGTCGGCAATCGGCTGGTCCAGTTCCAGCCAACCTTCCTCGATCCACAGCATCACCGCCATGCCGGTGATCGGCTTGGTCATCGAATAGATACGATAGAGCGTATCGGCATCGACCGCCGTGCCGCTGGTGAAGCTGGTGTTGCCCCGCGCAATGATGTCGGGCTCGGGAGTGCCCATGCCGATGGCGGCGACCATATTGGCCACCTTGCCCTCGCCCACATAGCTGTCGATCAGCCGCGAGACGCCGGGCCAGCGGGTAGCGCCCTGGGCAAAGGCGAGCGAAGGCAGGCCAAGACTGGCCGCCGCCAGGGCTGCCGCGCCCACGAATTCACGGCGCGAAAGCCTGGCCGAAATGAGGTGATCGCTCTGCACTGTGTCTCTCCCCCACGGGTTGCGGCGCGGACAGTAGCAGCACGCAACTGGCCTGCAAGTCTTGCCAAGCGTTACTGTCCTGCCTAAGTAATACACATGCTGAACATCGTCTCGATCCTCATCGGCCTCGTCTCCTTGGTCATCGTCATCCCCGCGCAGATTCCGCTGCTCGGCTGGGGCAACTGGTTTGCCCTGCCGCTGGTGGTTATCGGCATCGTGGTGGGCGCCTTGTCGAGCAAGAACAGCGGGCGCAATTTCTGCCTGGTGATCTTCGCCGTGGCCGTGGTGCGCCTGATGGTGGGCGGCGGGGTTATCTAACCGCGGGCCAATACCAACATTCCCGCCTTGGCAAACAGGGTCGGCAGGCCCGCTTCGTCCAGCCGGTCGAGCGGCCACCATTCGCCGCCCGTCAGCCCGTCCATACCTTCCCCCGCATAGGCCGCCACGCCCAGCTCAAGGTCGAAGTGCGTGAACGAATGGCGCACCACGCCGGCGGCCTGCCACATGCCGGGAAGCGGCGGATCGTCCGCCCCGTCGCCCCGCGCCGACCAGCCATCATCGGGCAGCGCGCGCATTCCGCCCAGCATCCCGCGCCCTGGCCGCGTCACCAGCCAGACCGCGCCCTCGCGCTCGATCCAGAAGGCCGTTCCGCGCCGCCGGGGTTTGGCTTTCTTCGCCGCCTTTACCGGCAACCGCAGCGGATCGCCGCTCGCACGTCCTTCGCAACGCGAACTTAACGGGCAGAGCATGCACTTTGCATCGCGCGCGGTGCAGATCGTGGCACCGAGGTCCATCATGGCCTGCGCGAAATCGCCTGCACGATGGTCCGGAGTGATGGCATCGGCAGCAGCGCGGATGGCCTTCCTCGCACCCGGCAGCGGCTCGTCAATGGCGAACAGCCGTGCCACCACCCGCTCGACATTGGCATCGATCACCACCGCCCGCTGACCAAAGGCAATCGCGGCCACGGCGGCGGCGGTATAGGCACCCAGCCCGGGCAGCCTGCGCAGTTCGGCCTCGCTGGCCGGAAATCCGCCCATTGCCGCCACGGCGCGGGCGCAGTGTACCAGGTTGCGGGCGCGGCTGTAGTATCCCAAGCCCGCCCAGGCGGCCATGACGTCCTCCTCCGGCGCGGCGGCCAGCGCCTCCACTGTCGGCCAGCGCGCCGTGAATTTCGCGAAATAGGGCGCGACGGCTGCCGTGGTGGTCTGCTGCAGCATCACTTCGGACAGCCATACGCGGTAGGGATCAGGCCACTCGCCGTCCGTCACCCGCCACGGCAGGCTGCGGCGATGGCCGTCATACCAGTCCAGCAGCTCGTCAGCGGTGTTGTCCATTGCCGCGCCATGGCATAGGCAGGCGGACCATGGAAAGCGGCAGCCCCAAACCTCCTGCGAAGAAACCGCCGGCGAAGAAGCCGGACGCGAAGAAAATCGTCCGCCCATACGAGCGCCCGCGCGGCGGAGAGGCGCGCGCCGTTTCGGACCTGGTGCCGCAGATCGGCCGCGCCGCCTTCCGCCGCTTCGGCTTCGTACAGAGCTCGGTCGTCAGCCGCTGGCCGGAAATCGTCGGCGAGGCCCATGCCCGCGTCTGCCTGCCCGAGGCGATCCGCTTTCCGCCCGGCGCCAAGGCCGACGGGATCATGGACCTTGTCGTCCTGCCCGCCCACGCCCCGCTGATCCAGCACGTGATCCCCGAGATCATCGACCGGGTGAACCGCTTTTTCGGTTACAAGGCCGTGGCACGGGTCAAGATGCGGCAAGGCGTGGTTAAGCCCGATGCTGCTCAAAAGGCTGCGGCTCCGGTGTCGCTCAAGCCCATCCCGCTGGAACTGGGCGAGTCTTTGCGCGATATCGGCGATCCGGAGCTGCGCACGGTGCTGGAATCACTGGCAAGATCGCTGGGAACGGACGAGGACGAAAGACGATGAAAAAGGCCCTGATCGCCGGTCTGCTGCTGGCGGTGGCACCGATTGCCGCCCTCAGCGCACAGAACTGGGATGCGACCTATACCGCCACCACTGGCGGTCACCTGCTCGGCAATCCTGCGGCGGAAACCAAGCTGATCAGCTTCGTCAGCTATTCCTGCCCGCACTGCGCCAATTTCGAAACGCAATCGGAAGGCCCGCTGCGCCTCGCCTACATCCAGCCGGGCAAGGTCAGCGTGGAAGTGCGCAACGTGATCCGCAACCCGATCGACCTTGCCGCCGCGCTTGCCGCCGAATGCGGTCCTGAAAGCCGGTTCTGGGGCAACCACCGTGCCATCCTGCGTGACCAGCCGCGCTGGCTCGGCGTGGCGACCAGCGCAACTGCCGCCCAGCAGGCGCGCTGGAGCAGCGGTACGGTGGGCTCACGGATGAAAGCCATCGCTTCCGACCTGGGGTTCTACCGGTTGATGGAACCGCGCGGCTATTCTGTTGCCCAGCTCGACCAGTGCCTGACCGACGAGGCCGAGGCCCGCCGCATCGCCGAAAGTGCGCGGGCCGACAATGTCCGCTGGACGATATCCGGCACGCCCAGCTTCGCTATCAACGATACCATGCAGGAAGGCGTCCACAGCTGGAGTGCCCTGCAAGGGCGGCTGGATGCCGCAATCCGCTAGTCCAGTCCGCAAGTTCACTGGCGAAAGCCGGGCATATCCTGTGCAAAAGCACCGGTCTGGCCACCGCTTCCGTTTGCACCCTGCCCCGCATGGGTTAGCCTCTTTTTTCCCTTCAGACAGGAACCGTCCGATGATCTCGATCCGCCGCCTTGCATTTGCCACCCTGGCTGCCCCGCTCGCCCTGGGCCTTGCCGCCTGTTCGGACAACGGCTCGTCCACCACTGGAACCGATCCCGTGGCAGAGGTCGCCCCGCCCGAAGGCACCACCTGGGGGCAGACCGTCACCCGCACCGAACAGGGCGGCTGGCTGATGGGCAATCCCGATGCGCCGATCAAGCTGGTGGAATATGGCTCGCTCACCTGCCCGGCCTGCGCCGCCTTCGCTGCCGAAGGCTCGGCACCGCTGAAGGAAAACTATGTCGAAAGCGGCCGCGTCAGCTTCGAATTGCGCAGCATGATCCTGCACGGTGTGGTTGACCTGTTGCTGACGCGGATGCTGGAATGCAGCCCCAACGAGGTTGCCATTCCGCTGGCCGACCAGGTCTGGGCCAACCTTGGTGAGCTGCAGAACACCTATATCCCGCAAGGCGATGCCATCAACAACGCGCTGCGCCTGCCCGAGGACCAGCGCTTCGTGGCCGTGGGCCAGGTCGGCGGCTTTACCGATTTCTTCGCCGCGCGCGGGATCAGCAGCGATCAGGCCCAGGCCTGCCTCGCCGATGCCGAAGCCGTCACCCAGCTGGCCGAGGTAACCAACGCCGCCGCCCAGGCCGACGCGATCACCGGAACGCCCACCTTCCTGATCAACGGCCAGAAGATCGACGCCCTGCGCTGGGCCGAGGTCGAGGGCGCGCTGCAACGGGCCGGCGCCCGCTAAAGGCAGGGCGCGAGGGGGGCACGCAGTCAGGTGGAGATCAGGAAGCTCAAACTGTCGGGCTTCAAGAGCTTCGTCGAACCTGCCGAACTGCGGATTGAGCCGGGGCTGACAGGCGTTGTCGGCCCCAACGGCTGCGGCAAATCGAACCTGCTCGAAGCGATCCGCTGGGTGATGGGCGAAAACTCGCCCAAATCCATGCGTTCGGGCGGGATGGAGGACGTGATCTTCGCGGGCACGGCCACCCGCCCGCCGCGCGATTTTGCCGAGGTCGTGCTCCACGCCCGCGATGCCGAGGGCGAGGAACTGAACGTCACGCGCCGGATCGAGCGCGGGGCGGGTAGCGCCTATCGCGTCAACGGGCGCGACGTGCGGGCGAAGGACGTAAGCCTCGTGTTCGCCGATGCCGCCACCGGCGCGCATTCCCCCGCCCTCGTCAGCCAGGGCAAGATCGCCCAGGTCATCGCCGCCAAGCCCGAAGAACGCCGCATGATGCTGGAGGAAGCCGCGGGGATCGCCGGCCTCCACGTGCGCCGCCGCGATGCCGAGAACAAGCTCAAGGCAACAGAGCGCAACCTGGCGCGGCTGGAAGACCTGATGGCGGGCCTCGACAGCCAGATCGCCACCCTCAGGCGGCAGGCCAAGCAGGCCGAACGCTACAAGGAACTCAGCGACCAGATCCGCGTGGCCGAAGCGCGGCTGGTCTTCGCCCGCTGGCGCGATGCGGCAGCAGCAGCAGAGGCGGCGCGGGAACAGGCCAAGGGGGCCGATGCAGCCGTGGCAGCGGCACAGGAAGCAGCCAAGGTCGCCCAGTCGGCACAGGCCGTGCTGGCGCAGAAGCTGCACGACCTGCGCGACGAACAGGCCGACCGGCGCGACGATGCCAGCGCCCACGGGCACCGCATGGCCACGCTCGCCAGCGCGCTGGAAGCAGCCAACCAGCGCCTCGCCGATCTCGACCGGCAGAAGCAGCGGCTGGAGGAAGACCGCTTCGAGGCCGACCGCCTGACGCAGGATGCCGCCAAGGCCTTGCAGGAACTCGAAGCCTCGCTGGCGGCCAATGTTGCGTCGCTGGCTGCGCAGGAGGAAGCGCGGCCCGGCTTGCTGGCACGCTCCGAAGAGGCCGAACGGGCGGGCCGCGCTGCGGAGTTGGCGCTGGCCAAGGCGACCGCCGACCACGCCGGAGTCGAAGCCGAATGGCGCGTGGCAGAGGCGGAACTGGTCCAGGCCCGCGCCCGGCTCGAACGGCTGGGGCAGGACGTGCGGCGGCTGGCGGACCAGCGGCAGGCGCTTGCGGGCGAAGGGGATCCCGAACTCGCGGTAGAAGCGGCGCGGAGCGCGGTGGAGCAAGCCGCAGCGCGGCGCGAGACCTTGCGCACTGCTCTCGAAGCCGAACGGGCGCGCAAAGACGAACTGACCAGATCGCGCGACGATGCAGCCAGCCTGCTCGCCACGGCGCGGGCCGAACTGGCTGGCGTGGAGCGCGAATGGCAGGCGCTCGACCGTGACCGGCAGGCGCGCGCAAAGCAGGCGCAGGGCAAGCATGGCCTGCCTGTGGCGCTGGACAAGCTGGCGGCGGAACCCGGCTATGAACGCGCTCTGGCCGCCGTGCTGGGGCGCGATGGCAAGGCGCCGCTGGGATCGCCCGACAAAGGCGCGGACGGGCGGTTCTGGACCGGGGCCGCTGCCCCCGCCAAGGTGGCAGACAACCTCGCCGACCATGTCCGCCTGTGCCCGCCCCAACTGGCCGCGCGGCTTGCGCTGGTCCACGTGGCCGAAACCGATGATGGCCGCGCACTCGGTCCCGGCGAATGGCTGGTCACCCGCGACGGCTTCCTGCGCCGGTGGGACGGCTTCGTGGCGCGCGGCGAAGGTGCGGCAGAAGCGGCGCGGCTGGAGGCAGACAACCGGCTGGTCGATCTGGAAGCGCGGCTGCCTGCCCTGCGGGATTCACTGGCTGCGGCCCAGTCGGCGCATGACCGGATGGCCGCGGAAGCGGGTGAATTGCAGCGCCAGCTTGTCGCCAGCGAACGCAGCGTCAACGAGGCTGCTGAGGGCGAGCGGCAGGCCCTTCGCGCATTGGACCAGGCCGAAGCGCGGCGCGAGCGGCTCGCCCAGCGCCTGACCGAGATTGCCGCTGCCGAGGCGGACCTCGCCGACCAGCGCAAGACGGCGGAAAGCGAAGTCGCTGCGGCAGAGGCCAAGCGCACCGCCCTGCCCGATCCCGCCAGCGGGCGCTTGGCGCTCGATGCCGCGCGGCTGCGGCACGAGGCGGCGCGCGATGGCTTGCAGGCGGCGATGGCCGCGCTCGCGTCGCATGACCAGTCGCTGGCCGTGGCGCGCGAACGGGTGGCGGCGCAGAAGTCCGACAAGTCGAACTGGCAGGCCCGCGCGGGCGAGGCAGCGCAGCGGCTGGCGGGCATGTCCGCCCGGTTCGAGGAGATCGAGCAGGAGCGCGCGGTCGTCGCCGCCAAGCCTGCCGGATTGATGGCCGAGATCGAAGGCGGAGAGGCGGTGCGGACGCGGCTGACGGAGGAACTCGCCGCTGCCGATGCCGCCGTGACCGGGGCGACCGACGAACTGCGCCGCGCCGACCTTGCGCTGGCCGAAACGGGCGAAGCGCTCAGCACTGCACGCGAAAACCGCGCCACCCTCGCCACTCGCGCCGAAAACGAGGAGCAGCGGCGCGAGGAAATGGCGCGCATTTCCGGCGAACGCTTCCAGTGCCCGCCGCCGCTGCTGGGTGAGCGTTTTGCCTTCGATCAGGGCGCAGTGGCGGATTCGGGCGTGGAGAGCGCCGAGATGGAGCGGCTTACGGCCAGCCGCGAACGGATCGGGCCGGTCAACCTCGTCGCGGCAGACGAACTGGCGCGGATCGAGGTGGAGCATGGCGCCAGCAGCGCCGAACAGGCCGAACTGGTGGAAGCGGTGCATCGCCTGCGCGGATCCATCGGCAACCTCAACCGCGAGGGCCGCGAACGGCTGCGCGCTGCTTTCGAGGCAGTCGACGGCCACTTCCGCACCCTGTTCACCCGGCTGTTCGAAGGCGGGCAGGCACACCTGGCGCTGGTCGATTCGGACGATCCGCTGGAGGCTGGCCTCGAAATCTACGCCCAACCGCCGGGCAAGCGGCTGCAATCGCTCAGCCTGCTGTCGGGGGGCGAACAGGCTTTAACCGCAACGGCACTTATCTTCGCGCTTTTTCTAACCAATCCGGCACCAATCTGCGTACTGGACGAAGTCGATGCCCCGCTGGACGACGCCAATATCGACCGCTTCTGCGACCTGCTCGACTGGATGGTGGGCGAAACCCAGACCCGCTACCTCATCGTCACCCACAACGCCGTCACCATGAGCCGCATGCACCGTCTGTTCGGCGTAACCATGGTCGAAAGGGGGATCTCGCGGTTGGTCAGCGTGGATCTGGGTGAAGCTGCGGCGCTGGCGGCGGAGTGAGCAGGCGGTGAGCGAGGTTCTGGAACTGCTGAGCGAGCGCGAGAAGGAGACATTGCGCCTTCTGCTAGTCGGCCACGATGCGAAATCATCGGCGCGAGCAATGGATCTGTCGGTTCATACCATCAACGACTACCTGCGCTCCGCCCGGCGCAAGCTGGGTGTTGGCAGTAGCCGTGAAGCGGCACGCATGCTGGGCGAAGCGGAATTCGCATCGTCCCCCGAAACTCTTGCCCCCAAACAATTTGGGGATTCCAAAACCGACGGGGACGAACAATTCGGGATCACTGAACGAGGTGATCAGATGCCAAACGGTGAGCCGTCTCATCAATCGCCAGCACGGGGTGGAAACTTCACCTGGCTTGCAGGAGGAATGCTCATCATGTCTTTGCTTATTGCTGCAGCGATCATCTTTGTAACCCCAGGCGCGGAGGATGCTTCGCTTGTGCAAACGCGTGAGTCCCCCGCCGTCTCGACTGTTCAGGAAGCTGCCTCCGCGGGCGCGGCCCGAAACTGGGTTGCCATGCTCGACCGGGGGGACTGGTCGGGCAGCTGGAATGCTGCGGGCGCATTGTTCCAACAGGGAGTAAGCGCCGAAGTGTGGGTAGGCACCGTCGAACCACTGCGTGCGCCACTCGGCTCGGCCAATTCGCGCGTTTTCGAGAAGGTGACCCAGGCAACAGAACTGCCTGGCGCGCCTAATGGAGAATACGAATTGCTCGAATTCCGCACGGATTTTGCCAACAGGGCAGGGACAATCGAAACCGTGGCGATGGCGCGCGAAGGCCAAAGCTGGCGCGTGGTCGGCTATTTCCTGCGTTGATCACTGGGGAATCCCTCTCTCCTTCTGGGGAGAGGGATGACCGCCCCTACCTCACCGCAAACCAGATCACATGCCGCGGGCCCTTGCCGTTGCTGCGTGCCCGCACCACCACTTCGTCCACCGCGAAGCCTGCCTTGCGCAGGCGGCCGGCGAAGACCGGGTCGGGCGCGGCGGACCAGATGGCGAGGACGCCGCCGGGTTTCAGCGCGGCCTTGGCGGCGGCGATGCCGTCGCGCGAATAGAGCTTGCCGTTGTCCTTGCGCACCAGCCCGTCGGGGCCGTTATCGACATCAAGCAGGATCGCATCGTACATCCCTCGCCCACTCACGATCAGCGGGGCGACATCGGAGTGGACCAGCTTCACGCGTTTGTCGTCAAGGCAGGTGCCGGTCAGGCCAGCCATAGGGCCGCGCGCCCATTCGATGATCTCCGGCACCAGTTCGGCCACGGTGAGCTTGGCGTCCTTGGGCGCGACTTCCAGCGCCTTCCTCAGCGTGAAGCCCATGCCATAGCCGCCGATCAGCCAGTTCTGTCCGGGACAACCGACCAGCCGCTCTGCGGTCATTTCGGCCAGCGCCTCTTCCGACCCGCTCATCCGGCTGTTCATCAGTTCGTTACGGTCGAGCACGATCATATAATCGGCCCCGCGCCGCATCAGGCGCAGTTCCTCTCCGCCGGGGACCTGGGCAGTGGCGAGATGTTCTAGCGGGATCATGTGGGGCCTATGGACGGAGTTGGGCGACAAAACCACCCGTCCCGTTCGCCTCGAGCGAAGTAGAGAGGCCGCGCGCGGGGTCTCGACTTCGCTCGACCCGAACGGAAGCTAGGCGAAAGAGTTCAATCCAAAACTGCCCGCGGCCCCGGCCCCTTCAGCCCCAGCCGGTCATCCTTGTTATAGAGGCGGCACTTTTCGAGGCTCAGGCAGCCGCAGCCGATGCACTGGTCGAGCTGGTTGCGCGCGCGGGTGAGGAGGCCGATGCGCTTGTCGATCTGTTCGCGCATGTTGCGGCTGATACGCTGCCAGTCGGCCTGGGTAGGATTGCGGCCATCGGGCAGGCTGGCGAGCTGCTGCTCGATCTCGCCCAGCGCCAGACCCAGCCTTTGGGCGATCAGGATGAAGCTGACCCGGCGGATATCGCCGCGCAAAAAGCGCCGCTGGTTGCCGCTGGTCCGCACCGAATGGATCAGGCCCTTCTCCTCGTAGAAACGGATGGCCGACACCGCCACGCCGGTGCGCGCGGAAAGCTGCCCGATGGTGATGAAGCGCATTTCGGTCATGCAAAAATATCCCCAGTCCATTGACCTCACCTTAGCTTGAGGTTGCATGATCTGGCAATCCCGATTCGCGATGGTCGATATGTCCGCACGAAAACGTTGTTGTTTCAACAGGTTGCCGCAGGGATTTACCACCATGACCAAGGGCCGCATCGAACACGTCAATCTCACCGTCAGCCACATCGAACGCTCGTCCGCGCTGATGCAACAGTTGCTCGGCTGGCACGAACGCTGGCGCGGGCCGTCGCAGAATGGCGGCGAGACGATCCATGTGGGAGAGGCAAACACCTACATCGCGTTTTACACCGATAGGCGCGACCATGCCGGGCAGCAGAAGGGCCGCCCGCTCAACCACGTGGGCCTGCTGGTCGATGATCTTGATGCGGCAGAGCGCGTAGTGGTGGACAACGGCCTCAAACCCTTCGGCCATGACGACTATGACCCCGGCCGGCGGTTCTATTTCTTCGACTGGGACGGGATCGAGTTCGAGGTGGTCAGCTACGCATGAGCCGTTCGCCTCCAGCGAAGTCGAGAGGCCGTTTGCGGTGTCTCGACTTCGCTCGACACAAACGGACAGTCAGTCAAGGCCTGCGAGGCCTAGAACGCCTCTTCGTAAACCCGGCCGATATCGCCGCCCCATGCGCCGTTGTATTTGTCGAGCAGGCGCTGGGCGGGGACTTTTCTGCTGGCGACGATCTCGTGCAGCGGTTCGAGGAAGCCGGTCTCGTCATCGCCCGAGGCGTTATAGCGGGCGCGGTTGGCGAGGCCGCGGTGGGCTACGGCGAGGACTTCGCCCGCCAGGTCCTGCAACCGCCGTCCGCCGGGGATCGGCGCTTCGAGGCCCTGGGCGGGCACGGCATTGCGCAGCGCCTCACGCTCGTCCATCGACCAGTCCTTGACCAGGTCCCAGGCGGCATCCAGCGCCTCACCATCGTAAAGCAACCCCACCCAGAAGGCGGGCAGCGCGCAGATACGGTTCCACGGGCCGCCATCGGCGCCGCGCATTTCGAGGAAGCTCTTCAGGCGCACTTCGGGGAAAGCGGTGGACAGGTGATCCTGCCAGTCGCTCGGCGTGGGCAGTTCGCCCGGCAGCGCGGGGAGCTTGCCCGCCAGGAAATCGCGGAAGCTTTGCCCGGCGGCGTCGATATATTTCCCGTCGCGGAACACGAAATACATCGGCACGTCGAGCATGTAATCGACATAGCGTTCGTAGCCGAAGCCGTCCTCGAACACGAAGGGTAGCATGCCGGTGCGGTGCGGGTCGGTATCGCTCCAGATATGGCTGCGATAGGAGAGCTTGCCGTTGGGCTTGCCTTCGGTGAACGGCGAATTGGCGAACAGCGCAGTGGCCAGCGGTTGTAGGGCCAGGCTGGTGCGGAACTTCTGCGCCATGTCCGCCTCGCTAGCATAGTCGAGGTTGACCTGGATGGTGCAGGTCCGCAGCATCATGTCGAGGCCCATCGTGCCCACGCGCGGCATGTGGTCCAGCATGATGGCATAGCGGCCCTTGGGCATGATCGGCAGTTCGGCCCGTGTCTTGTCGGGCCACATACCGAGGCCGAGGAAGCCGACGCCGTATTCCTCGCCCACTTCCTTGCACTGCTGCAGATGGCGGCCGGTTTCGGCGCAGGTCTGGTGCAGGTTTTCCAGCGGTGCGCCCGAAAGTTCGAGCTGGCCGGCCGGTTCCAGGCTGATCGCGCCGTCGGCCCCGCTCATGGCGATCACCTTTCCGCCCTCCTCGACCGGAGCCCAGCCGAAGCGCTGCATGGCCATCAGGATATCGCGGATGCCGCCGGGTTCGTCATAGGTCGGGGCGCGGTGGTCGTCCTTGCGGAACACCAGCTTCTCGTGCTCGGTCCCGATGCGCCAGCGTTCGGGAGCCTTCTCGCCCGCCTGCATCGGCGCGGCCAGATCCGCGCGGCCCTCGATCGGCCGCTCCTCCCCTTCTGACGCCGTGCGCGTGCTCATGCCAGCGCCGTTAGAATGTTAAACGACCCTGCGCCAGCGGGAAATGCGGGCGCGTTGTGTTTGTCCACCGCGGCCGGACTTATTCCCAATCCCCCCGCATCCCCATCCACAGGGCCGTAGCGGCGATGGCGGCGGTTTCGCCCCGAAGGATGCGCGGGCCGAGGGTGATCGGGCGGGCCTGCGGGTGGGCGCCGATGGCCTCGCGCTCGGCATCGTCGAAGCCGCCTTCGGGGCCGGTGATGAGGGCCGCGGGGCCGGAGTGCGCGGCAAAGGCGGCGGCGGCAGGTTCACCGCCCAACTCGTCGGCAAAGAACAGTGCGCGGTCCTGTGGCCAGCCGCGCAGCAGGGCGTCGAGCTTGGTCACATCGCCCAATTCAGGCAGCGCGGTGCGGGCGCATTGTTCGGCCGCTTCAGTGACAATGGAGCGCGCACGGTCTGCGTTCAGCTTGTCGGCCACGCAGCGGCGGGTGAGCACCGGCACGATCCGCGCCACGCCTAGCTCGGTGGCCTTTTCCAGCACCAGGTCGAAGCGGTCCTTCTTGAGCAAGGCGGGGCAGAGCCAGAAATCTGGTACCTGTTCGCGCGGACGCAATTGTTCCACCGCTTCGAGCAGGACGGCGTGCTTGCCCGCCTCTACCACCCGCGCGGCCCATTCGCCGGTCTGATCATCGCACAGCACCACGGCATCGCCGGGGCCGGCGCGCATGACGCGGGACAGGTAATGCGCCTGGTTACCGCCGAGCGAAACCTGCGCGCCCTGGTCCAGCCGCTGTTCGACAAACAGGCGGGGTGCGCTCCGGGGCGGCCAGGCAGGAGTAGCGGGCATGGGTTTGCACTAGCGAGCCGTGCGGCTAGGACGCAAGCCATGACTGCCGAACACATTACCCCCGACAGCGAACATCGCGGCCTCGTCGGCGCGCTCCCGCCAGCGCTGCGCGACTATGCCCTGCTGGCGCGGTTCGACCGGCCGATCGGCTGGTGGCTGCTGTTCTGGCCCTGCGCCTGGGGCGTGTGGCTGACCGGCGCGGGAGCGCAATGGCAGCTCGTTGCCTGGCTCCTGCTCGGCTCGATCGCCATGCGCGGGGCGGGCTGCGTCTATAACGATATTGTCGATGCCGACCTCGACCGGCAGGTGGCGCGCACCGCCGTGCGGCCAGTGGCCAGCGGGCGGGTGAGCAAGCGCGCGGCCTGGGTGTGGTTGCTGGTGCTGGCGGCGGTCGGCCTGGTAGTCCTGCTGCAACTGCGCTGGCAGGCGCAGCTGGTTGCGCTGGCCAGCCTGCTGCTGGTGGCGGCCTACCCTTTCATGAAGCGCATCACCTGGTGGCCGCAGGCATGGCTGGGGCTGGTTTTCACCTGGGGCGCGCTGGTGGGGTGGACGGCCCTGCGCGCCGACCTGATCGGCGTGGCCCTGGCGCTTTATGCAGGCGCCTTCTTCTGGTGCATGGCCTATGACACGATCTACGCCCTGCAGGACCGCGAGGACGATGCCCTGGTGGGGATCAAGTCTTCCGCCCTGCGGCTGGGCGACAAGGTGCAGGCGGGCGTGGCGCTGTTCTATGCACTCGCCGTCGCCTGCTTCGCCTTCAGCTTCTGGCTGCTGCGGGCAGACTGGCTGGCGCTGCTGGCGCTCGTGCCGGTGGCGCTGCATTTCGGCTGGCAGGTGGCAACGCTCGACCCGGCAGACGGGATGAACCCGCTTGTCCGCTTCCGCTCGAACCGCTGGGCAGGCGCCTTGATGGCGGCGGCCTGCTTCGTGGTGGGCAACGCCTGAGGATTATTCCGCCGGTTGCACCTGCGGCTGGACAGGGCGCGGGTTGGCGCGCTTCCAAAGTTTCGCCAGCCTGCTGGTAATCATGCCGTGTTGCTGCATCCAGTCGTAGTAGGCGCGGTATTTCGCGTCCTCGCCCAGGAGGTGCGCCTCTTCGGTGCGCGCGCGCCAGTAGTAGATCGCGCTGACCACGCCGAGGAAGAAGGTGTTGCGGATGACATCCACCATCGAGCCGCTGGTCACCAGGAATGGCAGTATCGAGCACCACCAGAACAGGTTTTTCGACACATAGGCCGGGTGGCGGGTGAAGCGGTAGGGCCCGTTGGTCAGCACCCCGCGATAGGTCAGGTTGGAAAAGCGGATACCGAAAGCAACCGTCGCCCAGGCATAGATCGCGGTGAGGAACACCAGCCAGCCCGCCCAGATCCACAACAGCAAATCGTGCCCCGCCAGCCAGTGACCCCAGCCAGCCGTGTTGTATTCATACTGGATAATGCCGCCGCCGCCCATGAATCCGAACACGAACGGCGGGTAGCACAGCAGTGCCGCCAGCCAGCCAGCCAGGAACGGGTTGCCGCTGCGGATGTGCGCGTCGAGCGGGCGCAGGGTGAGGAGGTAGCCGACCGTGCCGATCTGCACGTCGATCACGAACAGGATCTCGAACAGGAAAATCCCGATCATCACCGGATTGTCGATGAATTGCGCCGGCTGCGCCTCAACAATCGAGGCAAAACCCGGCGGCAGGATCGAGATCATGAAGGCGGTAAAGAAGCCCTTGATGCCCCATGCGCGCCAGTGCTTCTTGACCTCGTACATGTCCCACGCCTCGCGCCCCAGCAGCAGGGCGCCGAAGTGCCAGGCATGGTCGCGCGGGTTGACGAGGTAGCGGTCGAGCCAGACGACATAGGGCACCGACAGCACGAACAGCGGGATCGCTGCTACGCCGATCACCTGCATGGCAAACAGGTATTGCCCATCCCAGTACCAGCGCCCCAGGCAATAGAACATGCCGATTACCGCCCAGGTCGCCCACAGCCCGGCGATCTTGGTAGCCGATACGTCGATGATTTCGCCGACCGGGCGTTTCCGGCTCCAGTCGATGCCGGTGGACGGGTTGCGGTGGACCTTTTCCACCACCACCGACCAGACGGCCATCGACAGGCCGGTCAGCACCATGGCCAGCAGCGCCGAGAATGGCCCCGACAGGCGCTCTGCCGGGCTCGGCAGGCCCAGCGTCGTGACCACCTCGGGCCAGGCGCGGCACAGCAGGATGTAGGACACCAGCACGGCCAGCCCGACGAAGCCCACGCGCGAAGGCACGTCGCTTGCCGGTGGGCTTGCCGGAAGCTGCGGTCGAAGGGCGGAAGCAGGCGCGCTCATGGCCCGGCCCTAGCCGGAAAAGGGTTAAAGCGGCGGTAATGGAGGGCGCGAAATTTGCTCCCTCGGTCTATCTCCAGGCGGTGATCCGGCCACCATCATCTAGGATATAGAGCGTGTTGTTCGCTACCACGGGGGGCAGCGAAACGCCGCTCGACAGTTCGGTGAACAAGGTGGGCGTGCCAGTCATCACGTCAACCGAGTGGACCTCACCCCGGCTGGAGGCGACCCACAGGCGGTTGTTGGCCAGCACCGGGCCGGTCCAGAAGATCGGATTCTCACGCTTCTCCGGATTACGGAAGCCATCAAGCTGGGTGATCCAGCGGATGCGACCGGTGTTGCGGGCGATGGCCAGCAGGCGCGCGTCGTCGGTCAGGGTGAAGACCCATTCGCCCGCCAGTGCCGGGGTGGAAATGCCCGCCAGGGTCAGTTCCCAGATGCGCTGGCCGGTGGTCAGTTCATAGGCCGCCATGCGCCCGCCCTGCCCCAGGGCGAAGACCTGGCCATTGGAAATGATCGGATCGGCATCGACATCGGTCAGCGCGCCGACAGACGTGCTGATAGAGGTGCGCGCCAGGGCATCGGACCACAGCACGCGGCCGTTCTCGTAACGGTAGGTGACAATCTCACCCGAGGAATAGCCAGCGATGACAGAGCCCTGCGCCGCAGCCGGTGCCGCCACGCCGAACACGCCCGACTGGCCGCTGGCGGCAGCATCCTGCCATACGGCTTCGCCATCGGCGGTGTTGAGCGCGTGGATCTGGTTGTCCTGCGTCATCACATAGACCGCGTTGAACGCCACGGTGGGCGATCCGCGCAGCGGGCCGGCGGGACGCTTGCGCCAGATTTCGGTGCCCGTTTCGGCGTTGAGCGCCACCACGTCGCCAGTGCCGCTGGTGGCATAGACGACATTGCTGTTGAAAGTCGCCCCACCGCCGAAGGTCGCATCACGCAGGTTCGCCGCATTGGAGATCGTATGGCTCCACACGCGAGCGCCGGTATCAGCGTTGAACGCATGGATCACGCCCGAACTGTCCACCGCGAACAGCTTGCCGCCGCCGATCACGGGCGAAGCGGCAAGCCGACGGGTGTTGGTGGTGCCGGCAATCTGTACGCTCCACGCACGGGTCGGCGCATCGGCCAGGGTCACGTGCCCGGTGACCTTGGCGGCATTGCGCCCGCCCTGCGGCCAGTCGGCATTGGCCTCGGCGGTCGGCACGATTACCGACACCGCGGCAAGTTCGGGATCGGCCACCACATCGTTCTGGATGCGCGACAGGATCGGCGTGCGGTTGCCCATTGTCGGCGTTTGCGGTCCGCTGTCGTTGCCGCCAAACACCCCGCATCCGGTCAGCACCATGGCGCCTGCTGCGGCAAGGACGAGCCTGGACGCGAAGCTGGCGGAACGGGAGAAGCGGGCAGCAGAGGTCATGCAGGTATCCTGGTTCATTGGGCCACAGCCCCAGCGGCGCCATCGGCTTGCAGGTCTTCCATCATGCTGTTCACATCCTCGATCGCATCGAAGCCGTGGAAACCGGCCAGCTGGCGCGTGCGGGCGCGCAGCGTTTCGGGCACGCTATCATCTTGCGCGATGGAGACCAGCAGCGGGCCGGCCTGCTCGAGCTTGCCCTGGTCGAGATAGGCATGGGCCACCAGTTCACCGGCCGAGCCGAACCAGGCGCTGTCGGCCTGGGCCAGCGGAGCCAGCCGGTCGATCACGGCCTGCGGGTCCATGTTGTCGTAATTGGCGGCGACCAGCCGCAGCAGGCTGGCATCGCGCATCGGCTGCGGGGCACGGTCGTTAGCCACGACCTGTTCGTAGAAGGCCACGGCATCGGCGGTGCGACCCTGCTGCAGGGCGATTGCTGCGCGCAGCATGTTGGCCGAGGCCTTGGCCGCCGGGCTGGTATCACCATCGATCAGGGCCAGTTGCTGGTCCGCCTGGTCGAGATTGCCCGCTTCGAGCTGGTCCATCGCCTGGACGAGTTGTTCCGACTGCTGCTGCAGGGCCTGCTCGCGGTTGCCGTCCCACCACAGGTAGCCACCGAATGATGCGAGCCCCAGCGCCAGGGCCAGGCCGACCGGCAGGCCCCACTTGCGCATGGCGCCGGACAGCTCGTCGGAGCGCACAGCCTCGTCCACCTCGCGCATCAGCATCTGCTGCGAAGGATCGACGGACTTGTCAGGCTTGGAGCCGCTGTTCGGATTGCTTGGTGTAGTCGCCACGCTCGTCTTCGAAATAAAAAGGGTTAAACTATCGGTAGGCGCTGTTAGAGCCTGCAGCCGGTCAATTCAATTGATCATTCGAGCCTGTCCCCCAGCGGGTGAATGCCCGATGAAGCGGTATACCTGCCGAACCTGGCGGACGCTACTTTACGAACCCGTTGCGGTCCATCAACCCCCAGTAGAGCGCCTGGTAGCGCCGGGTCATGCCCTGGGCATCGTATTCTGCTCGCGCCTTGTCGCGGTTGGCCTGCCCCAGCCGCTTGCGTTCGGCAGGGCTGTCGGCCAGCGCGCGCAGCTGCGCCACCAGCGCACCCTCGTCGCCCGGCGGGGCGAGGTAGGGGCCATTCTCGCTCGCCACCATTTCGCCGATGTCGCCCACGCGCGGAGCCACGACCGGCTTGCCCGCCGCCATGGCTTCCACCACCGAGATCGGGAACTGTTCGGAATGGGAGGACAGGGCGAACACATCGAATAGGCCGACGATCCGCTCGGGCTGTTCGATGAAGCCGGGCAGGTGGACGCGGTCTTCCACCCCGGTGTCGATCGCCAGTTGCCAGAGGGCATCGCGCTCCGGTCCCTCGCCCGCGATCACCAGGTGCCATTCGGGCGGCAGCTTGGCGATGGCGCGAACCAGCGCGCCGAGGTTCTTCACCTCCCGCAGCCCCGCCAGCGAGCCGAGCCAGAACTCACCCGGCCGCTTGATAAGGCCGGGCAGCACGTCGCGGCGCGGCGCGGTGGCAAAGGCGCGGGTATCGATCCCGTTGGCAATCCGCTGGACGCGCGTGCGCGGCTGCTTCCACACTTCCAGCGCGATCCGTTCGAGCTTTTTGGACGGCACCACCAGCGCCGCCGTGCGGCCCAGCGCAATGCGGCGGTACCAGTTGCGCCGCAGTTTCAGCCGCTCGGTCTCGTCCTCGTTGAAGCCGTCCTCGTGGTGGACCAGCGGGGCCAGCTTGAAGGCATCGGCAAACAGCGTGTGCGCCATCACCGCGTCGATCGCGCCCCAGTTGTAGGTGCAGATGAGGTCATACCCCGCCATCGCCGCCGCCAGCCGCTTCAGCCGGGCGGGTGTCGGGCGGCCCTGCAGCGCGGGAAAGCGCGGCCACTTGACCGAGACCTTGGGCGACAACAATCGCGCCGCGCCCCGCCGTTCAAGGTCGCCAGAGACCAGCCCGTGCTCGGCCTCCTTGCCCCAGGCATTGATCAGGCGGGTGCAGCGCACCTCCTTGCCGCCGGGATCGAAAGTGGAATGAAGGTGGAGGATGCGCGGGGCAGTTTTGGGCGGGGCCTTGGACGAAGTTTTGCTCATGCCACCTGCTCCAGCAGGCTGGCGATGGCGGCCTGCGCCTCGGGTTCGTCGAGCGTCGGGGCATGGCCGGTGCGGGCAATGGTGATCGTATCAAGGCCGGAAATCTTGCGCTTCATCGCCTCCAGCGTGGCGGCGGACAGGATATCCGACAATTCCCCGCGCAGCACCAGCCGGGGGACGGCGGGCAAGGCGCGGAAGGCGGGCCAAAGGTCGCCAGCAGGCGCATCGACCGGCGCAGCGGCGAATGGCTCGGCGATGCGCATGTCGTAATCCAGCACCACGCGTCCTGAATTGCCAAGCGCCATCAGCCGCTTGGCCAGTCGCAGCCATTCTGAGATGGAAAAGTCGGGATAGGCCGCGCCCATGCTGTCCTGCAGATAGCGCGCGGCATGCATCCAGGTGGGGAAGCTGCGCCCCTGCCCCACATAGTCGCGGATCCGCGCCAGCCCCTCAGGCTCGATCACCGGGCCGATATCGTTGATCACCATTCCGGCAATCTTTTCCGGCATCAGGTTGGCCAGCAGCACCGACACGATTCCGCCGAGCGACGTGCCCACTGTCACCATCCGCTCCAGCGCCAGGTGCTCCACCAGTGCCGCCACATCGGCTACATAGGTGGCCGGCACATAGGTCGATGTATCGCGGGCATAGTCGCTATCGCCCCGGCCGCGGAAATCAACTGCGATCAACCGCCATTGGCCGGCAAAGGCCTGCGCCACCGGCTCGAAATCGCGTACATTGCGGGTCAGTCCGGGCAGGCACAGCATCACCGGACGCTCAGGTAGACCGCCCGCATAGTCACGATAATGCAGCTTGAGGCCGTCGGCGCTTTCCCACTGGCCGTCGTGCCAATCCTGTTCGCTCATGTGATGATAGCGTCCCTGATTGTGCCGGACGCCTTGCGCCGCCCGCTGGTTGTCACCACTAATGGCATATGCGCGATGAACCGCAAGACGCCCCATACCGCCCCGATGCGGCGATTACAGCAATTTCCGACTGGATTGGCGATGCGGTGGAGCCCGCCGCCTTTCCCGCCCACCAGTTGCGCTTCCGCAATACGCGATGGGACCGGGCGGTGGGCCTGGGCGACCTGTCCGACGAAACATGGCTCGATCACTTCGGCCGCTTTGTCCCGCTGCCGGACAACCTGCCCCGCCCGCTGGCGCTGCGATACCACGGCCACCAGTTCCGCAACTATAACCCCGAAATCGGTGACGGGCGCGGCTTCCTGTTCGGGCAGTTGCGCGATGGAAACGGCCGAATGCTCGACCTTGGCACCAAAGGGAGCGGGCGCACGCCCTACAGCCGCACCGCCGATGGCCGCCTTACTCTGAAAGGCGCAGTGCGGGAAATTCTCGCCACCGAAATGCTGGAGGCGCTGGGCGTCTATACCTCCAAGACTTTCAGCGTGGTGGAAACGGGCGAGGAACTGTGGCGCGGCGACGAGCCTTCGCCCACCCGCTCCGCCGTGCTGGTCCGCCTCGGCCATTCGCACATGCGCATCGGCACCTTCCAGCGCCTCGCCGTGCTGGACGAAACGGATCACCTGGCCCAGCTGGTCGATTACTGCCTGGCGCAGTACCCCGGCCCCCTGCCCCCCGCCGATGCGCCGGGGCATGACGAACCCGCCGTGATCCTGCTGCATCAGGCAGTGGAGCGGCTGGCCGACCTTGCCGCCAGCTACATGGTGGCAGGCTTCGTCCACGGCGTGCTCAATTCCGATAACATGGCGATCACCGGCGAAAGCTTTGACTATGGTCCGTGGCGCTGGCTGCCACGGTGGGATCCGACCTTTACCGCCGCCTATTTCGACCACAACGGCCTCTACGCCTTTGGTCGCCAGCCCGAGGCGATCCGCTGGAACCTGGGGCAACTGGCCATGGCCCTGCGTCCCCTGGCCGAAGCCGAACCGCTGATTGCCGCGCTCGCCCGCTATGGCGCCTGCTACCAGCAGGCCATGGTGCGGCGGTTCTGCTGGCGGCTGGGCGTGGAAAGCCGCGAGATGGAAAGCGACACCGCGCTGATCGAACAGGCCGAGGAAACCATGCGGACCGAAGGCATCGGGCCCGATCGCTATTTCCACCGCGAGCGCGGGCTGGACGGCGAACCTGTTAGCCTCTTGATCGAGGAAGTGGAGGACCTGTGGTCCGCCATTTCCGAGCGTGATGACTGGGAACCGCTCCACGCCAAGATCGCTGCCATCCGGCAGCTTGGCCAGGCGCTGGGCGAACCTCCTGTTCCCTCCGGGCATCTACCGGGGGAGAACCCTTAACCTATCGGTTGCAGATGCAACCACACTTGGAAATTTCCGCTACTCCTGTCTATTGGAGGGGAACGGGCATTTGAGAGAGGCTGCATCACATTGGCCATGACAGAACTGGTTTCCTACGAACCTGCGACCGGCGAAGAGCTGTGGCGCGGCGTGCCGGGCGATGTCGATGCCATCGTGGCCCGTGCGCGCAAGGCCTGGCCGCAATGGGCCGCCAAGCCGCTCGCCACCCGGATCGAACTGCTGCGCCGCTTCACCAACGAAGTGCGCAAGGATCTCGAACTGTTTGCACAGACCATCGCGCGCGAGACCGGCAAGCCCATGTGGGAAGCCCGCACCGAGGTGGAAAGCGTCATCGCCAAGGTGGAAATCTCGGTCCGCGCCTATGGCGAGCGCACCGGCCAGAAGAAGCTCGACGCAGGCATCCAGGGCACTGCCGCCGTGCGCCACAAGCCGCATGGTGTGATGGCTGTGCTCGGCCCCTACAACTTCCCCGCCCACCTGCCCAACGGCCACATGATCCCGGCGCTGATCGCGGGCAATGCGGTGATCCTGAAGCCGAGTGAAAAGACCCCGGCAACCGGCGAGATGCTGGTGAACCTGCTCAACCGCGCGGGCCTGCCCGAAGGCGTGGTGCAGCTGCTGATCGGCGGCCCGGATGAAGGCAAGGCCATCGTCGCCCATCCCGGCATCGACGGCGTGCTGTTCACAGGGTCAGCCCAGGTCGGAATTGCCATCAACCGCAAGCTGGCGACCGAGCCCGGCAAGATCGTGGCGCTGGAAATGGGCGGCAACAACCCGCTGGTGGTGTGGGACACGCCACTGGTCAGCGATGCCGCCACCCTGATCGTGCAGAGCGCCTTTACCACGGCGGGCCAGCGCTGCACCGCAGCGCGGCGGCTGATCGTCAAGGCATCAATGTATGACGCCGTAATCGCCGAGGTGAAGAAGCTGGTGGACCGCATCATCGTTGGCGCGCCTTTCGACGAGCCACAGCCGTTCATGGGCCCGGTGATCGACAATGCCACCGCCGACCAGTTGACCGAAAGCTTCGTCTATTTGCTGTCCAACGGCGGGCGCCCGATCACCCACCTGCGCCGCCCGCGCCAGGGCCTGCCCTTCCTCACCCCCGGCATCATCGACATCACCGCCATGGCCCAGCGCCCAGACGTGGAACTGTTCGGCCCCTTGTTGCAGGTCATCAAGGTGGACGATTTCGACCAGGCCATCGCCGAGGCCAACAACACCCGTTTCGGCCTTGCCGCATCGCTGGTGGGCGGCACGCCGGAGCAGTACAATCGCTTCTGGGCCAATGTCCGCGCCGGGATCGTCAACTGGAACCGGCCGACCAATGGCGCTTCGAGCGCCGCGCCGTTCGGCGGGACGGGCTTTTCGGGCAATCACCGCCCGGCGGCCTACTATGCGGCGGACTATTGCGCCTATCCGGTCGCCAGTACGGAAATGGAGCAGCCCCGCGCCAGTGTGGGCGTGGGCTTTAAAGCTTAGTCGGACCTAAAGCCCCCCGGTCGTCACCAGATCAACCGAGGTCAGCCCGCGCGCATCGGGGCGGGCAAAGACCATAAAGCTGCGCGCCTGGCTGGTCCCGCCCAGCACGTGGTCGCCGCCCTGCATGATCCGCTGCACGGTGAACCCGTCGCCCATGGCGCGGGTGTAGTAGAAATCCATCACGTCGGCCAATGGCACCGGCGTGGTGAAGTTGACCACGCGCAAGCAGCAGACGCCCTCGTCAGTCCCCGCCGCCTCGCTCACCGCGCCGCGCGGATAGACCGGGAACGTGGCCGGCATCCGCGCCGCCCAGGTCGCGCTGAACTGGGCCAATGCGGCGCAATCGCGGGTACCGCTTCCGGGCGTTGCAGCAGCCCGAGCCGCCACGCTCAGCACGGCTTCTGCCGGCAATTCGCCTTCGGTCCGTTCGGGCGGCGGCGCGCGGCGCAAGGCGGCATTGCCGCCGACCAGCTCGATAGCTTCGTTGCGGGCGGCAATGATCGCTTCCGGCCCGCTGTCCGGCAGGGGAATAGAGCCGTCGCCGCTGGCAAAGCTCGCCACCTGGTTGGCGCCGTTGCGCGCCACCATGTCGGGATCGACCATGATGTGATCTGCCAGCGCGCCTTCCATCAGCGGATCGGAGTGATCGACCGCAACAGGCACGACCTCCTCGCTGTTCCCGCACCCCGCCAGGGCGAGCGCGGCAAGCGGCATCAGGCTGCCAAAGGTTTTGCGCAAGGCGTTCATCGGGCAACCATAGCCCGGCAATTACCAAGAGGCATTTAACGAAGGCGCCGATTTTTCCCCGCTTGCCGCCCGCCTGCCGCTGGCATAGCGGTGATGGCGATGAGCACCGCCGTACCCGCCGCTTCGCCAGCCCCTGCGCCGATTTCGCAGAAGCGGGGCCTGCTCTATGCGCTGGGAGCCCATGCCACCTGGGGCTCGATGCCGCTTTACCTGATGCTGGTCGAGACGGTTCCGGCGCTGGAATTCGTCGCCTGGCGGCTGGTCTTCACCCTCCCGTTATGTCTGCTGATCGTGGCGGCACGATCGGGCTTTGCCGACTTGCGGCGCGTGCTCGGCAATGGCCGCACCATGCTGACGCTGCTGGGCAGTTCCACGCTGATCGCGATCAACTGGTTCCTCTATGTCCATGCCATCCAGACCGGGCACGTCTATGCCGCCAGCCTGGGCTATTACATCCTGCCGCTGGTGATGATGCTGCTGGGCCTCGTGTTCCTGGGCGAGAAGCTGACGCGGCTGCAATGGGCAGCAGTGGCGATTGCCGGGGCGGGCGTGGCGGCACTGGCGGCAGGCGCGCTCAGCACGCTGTGGCTCAGCCTGTCGATGGGCGTGACATTCGGGTTCTACGGCCTGCTGCGCAAGACCGTGGCCGCGGGGCCGCTGACCGGCCTAACGGTCGAATCGATGATCCTGGTGCCGGTGGCGCTGGTGATCGTCGGCTGGCACGCTGCCAGCGCGGAAGGCACGGCCATGGCGCAAGGCCTGGGCGTGGCGGCGGCGGTCGCTTTCAGCGGGCCGATGACTGCCGTGCCGCTGCTGATGTTCGCCAGCGCGACCCGCGCCATGCCCTATACCGTGATCGGCTTCCTGCAGTTCCTCTCGCCCACGGTGGTGTTCCTGATGGGCCTGTTCGTGTTCAACGAGGAGCTGAAACCGGCGCAACTCGCCTGCTTCGTGGCGATCTGGGCGGCGGCCGCGCTGTTCACCGTGGGGCTGTTCACGAAGCCCAAGGCCGTGGTCGCCCCGCCGGTTTAGCCGATGAATTTCCAGTGCAGCACTTCGCCTGCATGGAACGGGACCAGTTCAGCCGCGCCCACGTCGATGGAGGCCGGAACCTCGTGCTCCAGCCGCTCCAGCGTGACTGTCTCCTCGTTGACCGGCAGGCCGTAGAATGCGGGACCAAAGCGGCTGGCAAAATCCTCAAACTGCCCGATCGCGCCCTCGTCCTCGAACACGGTGAGGTAGCTTTCCAGCGCAAAGGGCGAATTGTAGATGCCTGCACAGCCACAGGCGCTTTCCTTGGCTTCGCGGGCATGGGGCGCGCTGTCGGTGCCGAGGAAGAACTTGGGATTGCCGCCCGTCGCCGCCTTGCGCAGCGCCAGCCGGTGCTTCTCGCGCTTGGCCACGGGCAGGCAATAGGCGTGCGGCCTGATCCCGCCCGCGAACATCGCGTTGCGGTTGATGTGGAGGTGCTGCGGAGTGATCGTGGCAGCCACGTTATCGCCCGCAGCCTCGACAAACTGCACGGCTTCCTGGGTCGTGATATGCTCGAAGATCACCCTCAAAAGCGGGATGCGCCGGAGCAGCGGCTCCAGCACCTGCTCGATAAACACCGCCTCGCGGTCGAACACGTCCACGCTGGCGTGGGTCACTTCGCCGTGGATGCACAGCGGCATGCCCGCTTCGGCCATGGCTTCCAGCGCGCCCTGGATATGCATGATGTCGGTCACGCCGCTGTCCGAATTGGTCGTCGCGCCTGCCGGATAGAGCTTAGCGGCGGTGAACACGCCTTCCCTGAAACCCTGCACCAGGTCGGCGGGATCCGAATTGTTGGTAAGATAGGCCGTCATCAGCGGAGTGAAATTCATTCCGGCAGGAACCGCAGCCACAATACGCTCGCGATAGGCGCGTGCCGCCTCTGCCGTGGTCACCGGCGGCGACAGGTTGGGCATCACGATGGCGCGGGCGAACTGGCGCGCGGTGTGGCCCACCACGCCGGCCAGCATCGCGCCGTCGCGCAGGTGGACGTGCCAGTCATCGGGGCGGCGGATGGTGAGTTGCGTCGTCATGCCTTCCCCTTAGCCAAGCCCCGCCCTATCTGTCACCCATGACCGCAACCCGCCTGTTTTCGCGCGCCCTGGTGCGCATTTCCCCCACGGCTGAGGCAGAAAGCGCCGCGGCCTTCCTGCAAGGACTGGTGACCAACGATGTGGCGGGTCCGCTGCCCTGCTATGCCGCGCTGCTGAGCGCGCAGGGCAAGCACCTGTTCGACTTCCTGGTGTGGGGGGACGGGTCGGACCTGCTGCTCGATTGCGAGGCGGAATTGGCGGACGAACTGGTCAAACGTCTTTCCCTCTACCGCCTGCGCAAGCAGCTGGCGATTGTGCGGGATGAGTCGCTGGGGGTGTTCTGGCGCGCAGAAGGCGACTCAGGCACGCCCGATCCGCGCTTGGCCGCACTGGGCGTTCGCTGGATCGCCCCCGCCGCGCCCGATGACGACGCTGCCGATGCCGCATGGCTCGCCCACCGCCTGTCGCTCGGGGTACCCGAAGGCCGCGCCGAACTGGGCGATGTGCTGTGGCTGGAAACCAATGCGGTGGAACTGAACGGCGTCAGTTTCACCAAGGGCTGCTATGTCGGGCAGGAGAATACCGCACGGATGAACTGGCGGCAGAAGATCAACCGGCGGCTGGTGGTCGTGCCGCTGGACCGGTCCGCTCCGGCGCGGCAGGTGGTGGCCTATCCCGACCTTGGCCTGGCAGTGGACCACCTGCGGATCGATGCCATTCCGGCCGATCTTGTGCCGCCGTGGATGCGGCTGACTGCGGCCGATTCGGGCAGCGATTCTACTGTTTGAGCGCCGCAAGCGAGGCCACGACCATCGCGGTCGCCCGTTCGCGCGAAGTGGAGCGATCCACTTTCAGCGATTCGGCCAGCCGCTCACCCATCAGCGCATCGCCCAGAGCCAGCAGGACAAGAGTGTAGGTCGCCTCGTGCATGGCGCGCTTGGCGCCGTGGGCCAGTTCCTGCGGGTGCAGTTCATCGACCAGTTGGTGGATCGTCTCGACAATGGGATCGAGCGCATCCTCGTTGCCAGACAGCAGCATCCAGCTCGCCAGCGCGCCGCCGCCCTGCCGGTCGAAAGCATCGAAGGCCAGGTCCACCGCGCGCCGCTGGCTGGATATCCCGGCCTTCTCGTCACGCACCGCCTCGCCGATGGCATCGCAAACGGTGCCCGCGATATGCGCCGCCAGCGCCTTTTGCAGCCCGGCGGCAGAGCCGAAGTGGTGCAGCAGGTTGGCGTGGGTCCGGTCAATCCGGGTGGCGACAGCCTTCAGCGTAACCGCCTGCGGCCCAGCCTCGATCAGCAGGTCACGCGCGGCAGCCAGCGCGGCGGAGCGGCTCTCTTCAGGCGACAGGCGTTTCCTTATTGACATCGATGTCAGCTATTCCCATTTTGCCGCACATGACCACGAACCTCGACCTAGGCCCTGGCCTGCCCCACGGCAAGACGCCCGCCAGCAAGTCTCCTCCCGGCCTCACCCTGACCGTGCGCGACCGGCGCTTTGCCCGCGAGCACGCGCTCCAGCGCGGCTGGGCGGGCGGCGATCCGGTGGCGAGCGCATGGCTCACCGCCCTGTCGGCCTCGTTCCCGCGAGGCGAGGCGATGTTCATCGATGCAGTGAAGGCGCACCGCGATGGCGTGCCGCCGCAGCTTGAAGGCGAAATCCGCGATTTCATCCGCCAGGAAGTGAACCATTCGCGCGAGCACCTGGCTTTCAACCGCGCCGCCAGCGAAGCGGGGTACGACCTTTCCGCCATTGACGAACGGGTGGCCGCGCTGGTCGCCATGACCTACACCCGCCCGCCGATCGTGCGGCTCGCCATCACCACGTCGCTGGAGCATTTCACGGCGATCTTCGCCCACCAGTTCCTCGCCTTCCCCGAGCATTTCAAGGGCAGCGACAGCGAACTGGCCGACCTGTGGCGCTGGCACGCGGTGGAGGAGATCGAGCACAAGGCGGTCGCCTATGACACCTTTCTCCACGCCACGCGCGACTGGCCAGAGTTCCGCCGCTGGCTCCTGCGCACGATGGTGATGCTGGATGTGACGGTGCGGTTCATCACCAACCGGTGCCGCGATGCGCTGGAACTGCTGGCGCAGGACGGTATCACCGGCTGGCGGGCACGCTGGCGGCTTACCGCCTACCTGCTTCACAAGCCGGGCATCCTGCGCCGCCTGGCTCCCGGCTGGCTGAGCTGGTTCGCCCCCGGCTTCCACCCGTGGAACCACGACGACCGGCACCTGCTGGACCGGGCCGCCGAACCGGCCTGAGCCTGAGACTCAGGCCGGCTTGCGGCTGTCCTGCGCCATATTTGACCGGCCGACACTCTCGACCTGGCCAAGCTCCAGCCCATAGCGCCGCGACAGCACCAATTGCCCGCCGCGCCCCAGCGCATGGGTGGGTCGCACTTCACCGGTTTCGACAAAGCCCGCCTTCTTCAGCACCGCGCCGCTTGCCGGGTTGTCGAGATAGTGCCCTGCCGACAGGCGCTGCACGCCCAGCGTGCGGGCTATTTCCAGCACGCCTGCCAGAGCTTCGGACGCATAGCCCTTGCCCCGGTGGCCGCGGCCGATCCAGTAGCCGACATCGGGCACCGCCGCAGTGCAGTCCATGCCGATGGCCCCGATGATCGGCGAACCCTCAACACCCGGCAGGGTAATGGCAAACTGCAGGTCGAGCGGATCACGCAGCGCACCGCAGAACGCCTGTGCATCCTCGGGCCCATAGGGCCACGGCGCGCGGGCCAGCATCCGCACCACGCCGGCATCGTTTATCCCGCGATAGATCTCGCGCCAGTCCTCGGGGAATGGCGGGCGGAGGAACAGCCTCTGCGTGCGAATGAACATGACACTTCTCCCTCGTGCCCCCTGCGCAGCGCCCCTCTAGGCACGGCAAGTGACGGTGATGTTGCGAAGGAGAAACAAAAAAGGAGACGGGTCGGCCCCATCTCCTTCGTCTTTTCCGGAAAAAATATTTGGTCCGGAAAGGGGCCACCCGGTGGATGGCCCCTTTATCGGTCCATCCGGTTTATTCGGCTGCCTCGGCGGCCATGTCTACCGACACGTATTGACGGCCCAGCTTGCCCATGTGGAAGCGCACGCGGCCCACCACGAGCGCAAACAGGGTGTGGTCCCTGCCGATGCCGACATTGGCACCCGGGTAGAACTTGGTCCCGCGCTGGCGCACGATAATGTTGCCGCCGATCACTTCCTGACCGCCGAACTTCTTTACGCCGAGGCGACGGCCAGCCGAATCGCGACCGTTGCGCGACGAACCGCCAGCTTTCTTATGTGCCATCTCGTCTTACTCCGTCTTCAGCCCGGCGCACCGGGGATCAAATCTTATTCTGCGGCCTTCTTGGCAGCAGCCTTCTTGGCGGGCGCCTTCTTGGCAGCAGGTGCAGCTTCCGCAGCAGCGGGAGCGGCATCGGCCTTCGGCTCGGCAGCCTTCTTCGGCGCGGCCTTCTTGGCTTCGCCCACGGCCGTGATGCGCAGCAGGGTGAGCTGCTGGCGGTGGCCGTTCTTGCGGCGATAGTTGTGGCGGCGCTTCTTCTTGAAGACGATGACCTTTTCGGACTTCGCCTGCGCGATGATCTCTGCCGAAACAGTGATCTTCGAAGCGTCCGCCATGTCGGCGCCTTCGCCGGCCAGGAGGACATCGCCCAGCACGATCGTTTCGCCGGCATCGCCTGCCAGCTTTTCGACCGCAATCTTGTCTCCGGCGGCTACGCGATACTGCTTGCCGCCTGTGCGCACTACTGCGAACATGGTGTTCTGTTCCGTTTCATCAGCTGTCGTTGCACCGGGGTTATCCCACCGCAATGACAAAAAAGGGCGCCCACAAGGGCACCGCCAAGTGGGGCGCCGATAAGGCAGGTGGCCCTTGCTGTCAACACGCAGACGCGGATTTTCGCCGTTGTTGGCCGGGGAAATGTGCAGTTCAGGCCACAGGGACGATGGACTGCTGGAAAGTGCACCCATGCCCCGCTAAGGCCCATGCGATGTTGTTGCCGCGCCATACCACAGCCCTCGCCCTGCCTGCCATGCTGGTTCTGGGGGCCTGTGCCTCGTCCGGCGGCGGATCGTCGCAGTACCCCAGCCTGGATATCCGCGAATCGGAACGGGTGCTGGGCACCCTGGATGCGCCGCCTGCCCCTGCGTTCACCCCGGCCCCGGTAACGCCCGCCACGCTGGCCAGGCTCGATAGCCTGGCAGCCACTGCCCGCGCGGCGCACCAGCGCTTCCTGGCCGCTGCAGGCGACGCTGGCGCCATTGTGCGCAGAACCGCCGGAAGCGCCACTGGATCAGACGGCTGGTCACGCGCGCAAGTGGCCGTGGCGGGGCTCGCCTCGATCCGCAGCGATGCGATGATCGCGCTGGCCGATATCGACCGGATCCATGTCGATGCCCATGTGGGCGGGGCGGAAATCGTCCGGAGCGAGGCCGTGCGGGCCGAAGTGTCGGCCCTGGTAGCCGAGCAGGATCGCGTGATCGCCGACCTGTTGCAGACGCTGGGCGGCTGAAGCCTGCTTTACAAACTAAACGCGGGACCGGCCGTTAGACCGATCCCGCGCAGACGAGGCATAGAAATGCGGTAACCCGATCGCGTGAAGCGGGTCAGCGCACCAAGGCGGCAATGGTCACAACCGCCAAACCCCAGACAACGATCAATACAGGGAGGATCAGTACCTGCACTGTGGCTGCGCCTGCGGTGTTATGCCCCGTAAGGGAAGTGATGCCGTCGCGCTGGAACTTCGCCCAGCTTTTCGCCTTTGCCGGAGCATCGGGCGACAACTTGGTCCAGATCGTGGGAATGCCGAAGCCCGCCACGATGAAGAAGGTGAAGATCACCATCGGAATGATCAGTTCCGGAGTGGAAAAGGCCAGCGCCGTGGTGGCGAGGAAGGTGAGGTAGCAGGCCACGGTGGCAATATAGAGCCCGCGCGGCAGTTCGAAATTGCGATCGACCACATGAGTAATCGCCGGGGCAATTGCCGGGGCCTGCTGCAGGTCGGGCAACAGGTCATGCACGTCCGCATGGGCGGCTATGGTGGCGCGGTTGAGTTTCTGGGCCATGAACCTTGATCCTTCCTTGTTACAGGCAAGGATGTGGACGCGTTCAGGCCGAGTCGCCTTGATTCCGGTCAAAATTCCCGGGCAGGCGGATTGCGGTCAGCCCCAGCGGGAGATATCCGCGTAGTCTTCTCCGCGCGGTTCGATCCAGTTCCACACGCCGCCGCGCTTCTCGCGCTTCCAGAACCACGAATCGGACTTGAGGTGGTCCATGGCGAAATCCACCGCGTCGATAGCCCCGCGCCGGTGGCGGGCGGCGGCAGAGACCAGCACGATCGGTTCGCCCGGCAACATCACTCCGGTGCGGTGGACGATGAGCAGGCTCATCAGGCCGAAGCGCTCGATCGTCTGGTCGGCCAGCTGCTCCATTCCCGCCAGGGTCATCGGCGCATAGTGCAGCAGTTCCAGCGCCTCCACATCATCATCGCTGCGCACTTCGCCCACGAAAGTGCAGACCCCGCCAAGACCAGGGTGGGCATTGGTGAACGGGCCAACATATTCGCCAGGAACGAACGGCTCGGCCAGCAATCGGACATCACGCATGGGTTCAGCCGCCGCTGACCGGAGGCAACAACGCCACTTCGTCACCTGCTCTGGCCTGGAGCGCGGCCTTGTCGGCCAGCAGCGCGCCATTGACAGCGATCCGCGTGCGATCTTGCATAACAGTCTCACGCAAGGGGCCGTGCAATTCATCGACCAGCCCCTGCCAGTCGAGCGGCGCTTCGATTTCGCGTTCGGCCACGCCTGCCAGGTCCGCCAGCTTGCCGAGGAATACCAGCCTGACCAAGTCAGCCCCCCGTAACCGACATATGGCGCGGCTGGGTCGGCCCTGCCCCTTCGCGGATCTCGAAGTGGTGGCGCTCGGGCTTGATCCGCATGGCCTCGTCCAGCGCGGCGGCCAGCCCGCCATCGGGATCGTCGGAGCGCAGCGGCCCGCGCAGGTCCACCATCTCCGACCCGCCGAGGCAGGCATAGAGCTGGCCGGTGGCGGTCACGCGGATGCGGTTGCACCCGGCGCAGAAGTTGTTGGTCAGCGGCGTGATGAAGCCCAGCCTGCCGCCGGTTTCCTTCACCGTGACATAGCGCGACGGGCCGCCGGTGCGGAAATCGCTGTCCTCCAGTGTAAAGCGCTGCTCCAGCCGGTCACGAATGGCGGTCAGCGGCAGGTAGTGATCCACCCGCTCGCCATCGACCTCGCCCAGCGGCATGACTTCGATCAGCGTCAGGTCATGGCCGTGGCTGTGGGCCCATTCGACGAGGAAGGGTATCTCCTCCTCGTTCAGGCCTTTCAGCGCCACGGTGTTGATCTTGACCTTGAGGCCAGCATCCTTGGCCGCCGCAATACCCTGCAGCACCTGCGCCAGCCGGTCGCGCCGCGACAGCTGCTGGAACAGCGCGCCGTCCATCGTATCAAGACTGACATTGATGCGCTTGACGCCTGCCGCAGCGATAGGCCCGGCGAATTCACCCAGTTGCGTACCGTTGGTGGTGAGGGTCAGTTCTTCCAGACCGTCTCCCAGCTTGCGGCCCAGCGCAGAGATAAGGTCGATCACATCGCGCCGCACCAGCGGTTCGCCGCCGGTCAAGCGGATCTTGGTGATCCCGCGATCGATGAAGCCCAGGGCCAGCTTGTGCAGCTCTTCCAGGCTCAGCACGTCCTTCTTGGGCAGGAACTGCATCGCTTCAGGCATGCAATAGGTGCAACGCAGGTCGCACCGGTCCGTCACCGACAGGCGGAGATAGGAAATGCGCCGGTTGAAGGCATCGACAAGGGGCTTAGAGCAGGACATGCCAGCCCTACCTAGGCGCTTGTGGCGCGAATTGCATCCACCATCAGCACTTGTCCGGTAACGCCGGGGGCACTTGCGAGATAGGCCACGGTTTCATCCAGCGCCGCACCCTCGCCGCCAACGACGGCATTGACCCTGAGCGGCGCAGCAGAGCGGGCCAAGTCCTGCACCAGCGCCAGCCGCCAGCCGGCGTGGGCATGGTCCGCAGGATCGAACACCAGCACCAGGTCATCCCCGGCGCCAAGCGCTGCGCGAACGGGAGCGCCGAAGGAAGCGTGAAAGGCGGCTGCCGCATCGAGCGGATCGTCCGGCAGTCCGCGCGCCTCGAACACCCGCTGCGCCATCAGCGCCGCTCGCGCACCAGGGTGATGCCGATCTGCTCGTCGGCCTCGCTCAGCGCCAGCTTGACGATCTTGACGCTGACCTGCTCGACACGGGTGTCCTGCACGAACAGCGTTTCCACCACATGGTCGGCCACTGCCTCGATCAGCTTGTAATGGGTATCGCCCAGGGCTTCCGAACAGGCGAACTTCAGGTCCATGTAGTTCTTCGACGCATCCAGCGGCGTGTCGGGATCGTAGTGGTGCTGAACCTTGAAGCGCACCTGCACGGTGAATTTCAGCGGCTGCGGCTGGCCGGTTTCTTCCGAATAGATTCCCGTGTGCACGTCATGCACGAAATCGGCGAGTTCGAGGGTGAGGCTGTCGGCCATGGGCGCGCCTGTGGCAGCGGCGCGTCCGCTTGGCAAGCTTATGCCTACTGGCACAAGCCCGCAGCCCGCTCGGCAATGCCGCGCAGGCCGCCGCGGCAGCGCGGGAGTCCGGCCGGCTCGGCGGGTGCGGGATCGGCCTGGCGCGACTGGCGGCCGGTGGTATCGCGCCCGCCCATCATCGCTTCCATGCCCGGAATCATCATCGCCATCGAACGGAACCGCACCCGGGCGATCCATTCGGGTCGCCACGAAGCCGGGGCGTTCTGCGGCCGTTCGGGATAGGTGAAGTTCACTTGCGGTCCATAGGCATAGAGGCTGGTCATCATCGCCTGCCCGCCCGCTGCCCGCGCCTCTGCCGGGATCACGCATTCGGTCGTGCCCGGTTCCATCAGCTGCCCCGCCTCGACATAGCTGCGCGCGGCGGCAGGCGATATCCAGTCGGCAAACGGCCCGCCGAAGGACTGGGAAGAGGACGAGGTCCACCAGACCATGTCGCCATTGTTCTGCCCCGCCCCAATCGACCAGGCATAGTATCCGGTCGCCTTGTCGAGATGGTTCCACCGCATCCGGGTGGCCCCGCTGGCAAGGTCAATGCCTGCCGGGTTTAGGCCGGGCATGAAATCCTCGGCCAAGTTGAATGATATCTCGGGCGAATAGTTGCCCACCACCCGGTGCGCGCCGAGCAGCGAGGACTGCGCGGTGAGGCTGGCGGTGGACCGGCTATTGGGCCAGTCGCCATAGGTCGTGCTGTTGGACACCATGACCTGCCAGTCCTCAGGCAGGTCAAGTCCTTGGGCGAACAGGCCGGGCGGAATCTCGCCGCGCGCCATCCGGGCAAAGTCGATTACCACCGGCTGGCCCGCTCCCGCCCGCTCACCGCAGCCCCAGAACAGCAACAGCCGCCCGCGTGGCATCTCGGCATTGCCGGGCATGCCGGGTTCGGAATCGTCGTCGCTCTGGCCGGTGCGGCGGCTGGGGGTCACCAGCGGCACCGAGGCACCGAGGCCCGCGCCCTGCGGCATGAAATGGTCCGCTGCGGGCGAGCCTTGCGCCGACTGCGTGGAGCCGAGCCGCAGGGTCAGCTCATGCGCCACCCCGCCGCCGCCGCCGCGCATCATGTTCATGATCCCGCCAAGGCCGCCGCCTTGCCCGCCCTGCGTCATCGCCGCCATGCCGGACAATGTGCCGGCATCCATCGTGTAGCGGGCAATTGTCTGGGTGTTCTGCTGCGAAAGGACCGGCGTGACAGCCGCCGCCATGGCAGTGGCCGCGAGCCCGACCATCATGCCTGTGCGAAACCGATTGCCCTTATGGAAGCCCATGCCTTTTCCCCCAAGCGCGGGCGGGCCGACTCAGCAGGCCGACCGGCCCTGGTACTCTGCGATCATAGGCTTGTGGGCCTCGGGTCGGAAGCGGCAATTGCCCGCGATCAAGTGCCCCGCCAGCGGGCAAAGATCGCGGTGGGCAGCAGGCGGCCATCCTGCCCATCCTCACGCACCGCCAGGTCGCCATGCTCGATCGTGCCGGGAAGGTCGGCCAGGGCTTCTGCGAGCAATCCGCCAATGGCGAGCGACGACATGCGCACGGCATAAACCGTGAGGAACAGGAAGCGGCTGTCGGCATCGAGCAGGCGGCGGCAATCGGCGACAAGGCCGGGCAGGCCTTCCTCCAGCCGCCAGACCTCGCCGTCGGGACCGCGCCCGAACTTGGGCGGATCGAGGATGATCCCGTCATAGCGCTTGCCGCGCCGCACTTCGCGCGCGGTGAACTTGCCCGCATCGTCCACCAGCCAGCGGATCGGGCGATCGGTCATTCCCGACAGCGCCGCATTCTCGCGCGCCTGGGCAACCGATTTCTTGCTGGCATCGACGTGGGTGACCGGCCCGCACTGGCTGAGCGCGAGGCTACCAACGCCGGTATAGCCGAACAGGTTGAGGGTGGAAAATCCTCCCCCGTGGGGGAGGGGGACCACCGAAGGTGGTGGAGGCGCGCGCCCGTCGGTTGCCCCTCCACCATGCTGTGCATGGTCCCCCTCCCCGTGCCGGGGAGGATCGCTGAGGCGTCCGCGCATCCAGTCCCACACGGGTGCCATGTCTGGGAAAAAGCCGAGGTGGCGGAAGGGGGTGCACTGGGCGGTGAACTTCGCTTCGTTCCATGCCAGCGGCCAGCCATCGCGCGGCACGTCCTTCAGGAATTGCCAGCGCCCGCCGCCATCCTCGTCCGAACCAGGCACGAATTCGGCGTGGGCCTGCCATTCCTTCTGCCGGGGTGACCACATGGCCTGCGGTTCGGGGCGGATGAAGCGGTACTTGCCATAGCGTTCCAGCTTGCGCCCGTGGCCGCTGTCCACCAGGCCATAGTCGGCCCAGCCTGCGCCTTCCATCACCAGTGGCTGGGTGGCGACCTCAGCCATTAGGCGCTTTCGGTTGCGTGGCTTGTCACATAGGCGGCGACGGCATCATAATCGCCCGGCAGCTCGGTGAAGCTTTCCTCCCGCTCGAACAGGTCGCCCATGCGGGCGGGCAGCGGCGGGCGCTGGCCGGTGGCGCGTTCCACCGCATCGCGGAACTTGGCCGGATGCGCGGTGGCCAGCGTGACGACGGGCACCGCCGGATCGATCCCCGCATGGCGCGCGGCGTGGAGGCCGATGGCGGTGTGCGGGTCGATCACCTCGCCGCAATGGTCCTTGGCCCAGGCCATCGCGCGGTTCATCTCGTCGGCATCGCAGCGGGCCGAGGTGAACAGGGCGGAGGCGCCTTCACGCTGAGCATTGGTAAGCTGCATGGCCTTGCTCGCCTCGAACCCGCGCATCTGCGCCGCCATGGCCGCGCCATCACGCCCGCCCATGTCGAACAGCAGGCGCTCGAAATTGCTCGACACTTGGATGTCCATCGAGGGGGCAGCGGTTTCGGTGACGGTACCGGCCGAATAGTCGCCGCTCGACAGGGCGCGGTGGAGGATGTCGTTGACATTGGTCGCCACGATAAGCTGCTCGATCGGCAGTCCCATGCGGCTGGCGACATAGCCGGCAAACACATCACCGAAGTTGCCGGTCGGCACACTGAAGGCCACCTTGCGCTCCGGCGCGCCCAGTTGCAGCGCGGCGGCGAAGTAATAGACCACCTGCGCCATCAACCGCGCCCAGTTGATCGAATTGACCGCCGTGATGCGGAAGCGGCCCCCCAACGACGAGGCGATTGCCGCATCGTTGAACATGCGCTTCACCATGGCCTGGGCATCGTCGAAGCTGCCCTCGATGGCGATGTTGTGCACATTGGGGCTGAGCACCGTGGTCATCTGGCGGCGCTGCACGTCGCTCACCCGGCCCTTGGGGTGGAGCATGAAGATATCGATCCGGTCGCGTCCGGCCACGCCATCAATCGCCGCGCTGCCGGTGTCGCCGCTGGTCGCGCCGACGATGGTCAGGTGATCGTGGTTCTTCGCCAGGAAATGCTCGAACAGCCCGCCCAGCAGTTGCAGCGCCACGTCCTTGAACGCCAGTGTCGGGCCGTGGAACAGTTCGAGCAACCAGTGCTGCTGGTCGAACTGCTTGAGCGGCGTCACGGCTTCGTGGCTGAACCGGCCATAGGCCTGCTGGCACAGCTTGCGCAGCTCGTCCTCTGACAAGCTGGGCGTCACGAAGGGCAGCATCACCCGCACGGCGAGTTCGGCGTAGGGAAGGCCGCGCATGGCGGCGATCTCGGCTTCGCTGAAGCGCGGATAGTCGCGCGGCACATAGAGCCCGCCATCGGGCGCGAGGCCCGCCAGCGTGACGCCTTCGAAATCGAGCGCCCCGGCGCTGCCCCTGGTCGAGATATATTCCATAGCGCTGGTGCGCCTAGCGCCCGCGGCGGCGCAAGGCCAGTATGTATATGACCAGCGCCGTCAGCGCGAAGAAGAACCACTGCCCGGCGTAGGACCAGGAGGTGTTCTCCTCATCCGAGGGATCCGGCTGCTTCGAAGCGCTGAGCCCGGGCGCCGGTGTCTGTGCCACAATCATAAGACCCTGGGCTTCAGGCTCATCCAACATTCTTTGCGAGATCGGTCGCGTGTCTGGCAGTGACCGACCACGACCTTCAACCTGGCCGCCAGCCCAGGCGGGGCTGAGGTCAGGCCTCTTGCTCACACCCATATCGACCGAAAATTGCGAACTGCCATCAGGCGCCAGGCAACTGGCAACATATCGCCAGCCGGCCCCCTGATCTGCAGAACTGCCGCTAGATACCTCCCATCCGAGAACTTCTGCACACGTTGCAGCAAGTTGGCGATAATAGAGCGATTCGACTTCGCTGGGTACCGCGCCCCCGATTGTCAGGGGCGGCAGAGCGAGCCTTTCCTGCATCAACACCTTGCTAGCGTCACGTTCGATAGCGCGATCGATTTGCCAAAAGCCAAACCGGATACAAGCGAGCACCACTATGGCCACCACGATCGTGGGGATGACAGGAACCTTGCGCCAGTTCACGACAGGTCGCTCCCATCATGCCGGTGTTCCTCGGCGCGGGACTGGAATTCGCGCACCAGCAGCGCGCCCTTGGTAAAGCGCAGGCTAGCAACGACCAGTATAACGATCAGCGGCAGCCACAGGACGATGTGGACCCAGAATGGCGGCGCGAGCGCCAGTTCCACCCACAGCGCCAGCCCCACCACCAACGCGCCCACGCCCAGCGTCAGGAAGGCCGCCGGGCCATCACCCACGTTGAAGCGCGAATAGTCGAGGCCGCAGGCACCGCAGCGGTCAGAGAACTTCGCTACGTCGGCGAACAGAGTCTTGCCGCCGCAGCGGGGGCAAAGACCGAAAAGGGCAGCCTCGGCCAAACCGGGCTGCCCCTTCGATGTGTTGGAATGGTCGGTCAAAAGGGCTCTCCAGAGCATGCGGGAAATCGGCTCAGGCCGGAGCGAGAATGGCTGCCATTCGTGAACCGGAGCGCAGCGGCCTTTTGGGCCGTGAGCACCGGAAGCGCGAATGGTGGCCGTTCGCAGCCCGGCATCAGCCGATTTACCGCGTGCTCAATGGATCGGCGCGCCCCAGCCGCCCCACACGTAAACGCTGATGAACAGGAACAGCCACACCACGTCCACGAAGTGCCAGTACCAGGCTGCCGCTTCGAAACCGAAGTGCTGGCGCGGGGTGAAGTGGCCCTTGTACACGCGGCCAAGGCAAACCGCGAGGAAGATGGTTCCGACGATCACGTGGAACCCGTGGAACCCCGTCGCCATGTAGAAGGCCGAGCTGTAGGCATTGCCGCCGAAGCCGAAGCTTGCATGGCTGTATTCATAGGCCTGGATGGCGCTGAACAGCACACCGAGCGCGATGGTGGCCCACAGGCCCTTCTTCAGCCCTTCACGGTCGCCGTGAATCAGCGAGTGGTGCGCCCAGGTAACCGTGGTGCCCGAACACAGCAGGATCAGCGTGTTGAGCAGCGGCAGGTCGAACGGATCGAGGACATAGATGCCTTCGTGCGGGAACTTCTCCAGCGCGGCGGCGCCTTCCTGCCCGATCAAATTGGTGGCGAACCCGTCCACGATCTGGATCGGCGCGGGGAACAGGGCGAAATCGAACCACGACCAGAACCAGCCGACGAAGAACATCACTTCCGAAGCGATGAAAAGGATCATGCCGTAGCGCATGTGCAACTGCACCACCGGCGTATGATCTCCGCGCTGCGCTTCGTTCACGATCTTGGAGAACCAGCCCCAGAAAGTGGCGATCAGGCCCGCGAGGCCGAGGCCGAGCACCATGTGGCCGCCCGTCATCTCGTGCATGTAGAGCACCAACCCGGTCGTGAAAACGAGGCCCGAAAGGGCGCCGATCAGCGGCCAGATATCGGGATCGAGAATGTGGTATTCGTGGTTCTTGGCGCCGGCCATGTTCTCAAGTCCTGGTTAGTCGTTTCGTCAGCCCTTAGAGCGCACCCGCTCAAGGGTCCAGTGGCTATGAATCGGATTTTGCACGGTGGAATGTGTAAGACAGGGTGATCTGCTGCACACGTTCCATGTTCGGATCGTCCAGCACTGCCGGATCGACGAAATAGAGCACCGGCATGCGGACTTCCTGGCCCGGCTGCAGGGTCTGTTCGGTGAAGCAGAAGCACTGGATCTTGTTAAAATAGCGCCCCGCCTGCTCCGGCTCCACATTGAACGTGGCCGTGCCGGTGATCGGCACGTCGGAATTGTTGCGGGCAACGTATGTCGCCATGTCCCGCTGGCCGATGGACACGCGGTCGGTCACCTGCAGGGGGCGAAACTCCCACGGCATGTTGCTGGCCGTGTTGGCATCGAAGCGGATCGAGAACTCGCGTCCGCCGGCGCTGGCGGCCATGCGCTGGGCGATGTCGGCCTCGGCCTCGGTCGCCACCTGGGTGGTGCCGCCAAAGCCGGTCACGCGGCAGAACAGATCGTAGAGCGGCACGGCGGCAAAACCGAGCCCGAGCATGGCCAGTGCCATGCCGAATGCCATGACCATGGTGCGCCGGTTGCGCTGTTCGAGGACCATCGTCGCCATCAGTCGCCCACCCTTACTATAGTGATGAGGTAGAATAGCAGCACGAAGCCGCCTAGCACCAGCCCCAGCGCAATGTTGCGGCCCTTGCGGCGGCGCATGAATTCGGCTTTTTCCTCGGGCGTCATGTCAAGATCATCCTGTCGGCAACCAGCGCGGTGAACAGCGCAAAGAGATAGATGACGGACCAGGCGAACAGCCGCTTTTCCGGCTTCATCGCATCGTCGGGCGCGGCCATGCGGAAGGCCACCGGCAGCGACAGGGCGAGGAACAGCGCGGACAGCACCAGCGCCGAGACACCATAGATGGCGCCGGTCCCGCCGATCGCCCAGGGCAGCAGGCTGACAGCCAGCAGCAGCACCGAATAGGCCAGGATCTGCCGCCGCGTGCTTTTCTCGCCCGCCACGACCGGCATCATCGGGATGCCGACGCGGGCGTAATCGGTTTGCACGAACAGCGCGAGCGCCCAGAAATGCGGTGGGGTCCACACGAAGATAATGGCGAACAGCAGCAGCGGCATGGCGGTGATGTCGCCCGTTACCGCGACCCAGCCGATCAGCGGCGGAAAGGCCCCTGCCCCGCCACCGATGACGATGTTCTGCGGCGTGCGCGGCTTGAGCCAGATGGTATAGACCACGGCATAGTAGAAGATCGAAATGGCCAGGATAATGGCCGCCAGCCAGTGCACGGCCAAGCCCATCACCATGATCGACGCGCCTGACAGCAGCAGGCCGAAATCGCGCGCATCCTCGCGGCGCATCTTCTTGAGAGGCAGCGGGCGCTGCGCAGTGCGCTTCATGCCGGCATCGAGATCGGCCTCCCACCACTGGTTGAGCGCAGCGGCCCCGCCTGCGCCGAGCGCAATACACAGCACCGCGGTGAAGCCGATGATCGGGTGGATCGAACCCGGTGCCGCCAAGAGGCCGCACAGCCCGGTGAACACCACCAGGCTCATCACGCGCGGCTTGGTCAGCGCGTAGAAGTCGCGCCATTCGGCTGGCATCGTGGCAGCGGCAGGCGCTGCGGCAAGAGGCGTCGGGGCTTGGGTCATAATGTCAAAACCCCCTCCCGCCACCGGCGGAAGGGGGCCTAAGTTCACGCCCGCGCAGGTGCAGGGCTAATGTGGTCGTCGGCCGAATGATGGTCTTCGATCACCGGCAGGGTCTCGAACTGGTGGAACGGCGGCGGGCTCGACAGGCTCCATTCGAGCGTCGTCGCGCCTTCGCCCCAGTAGTTGGCTTCGGCCTTCTTACCGGCAATCAGGGCATAGGCCATGTTGACGAAGAAGATCACCATCGAGGCCGCCATCACGATATAGCCAATGGTGGCGATCTCGTTCCAGTAGGTGAAGGCGGGCGTATAGTCCGGATAACGGCGCGCCATGCCCTGCAGGCCCAGGAAGTGCATCGGGAAGAAGATCAGGTTCACGCCGATGAAGAACACCCAGAAGTGCAGGTGCGACAGGAATTCGCTGTGCATCCGGCCCGACATCTTGGGGAACCAGTAGTACCAGCCGGCAAAGATCGAGGTAACCGCGCCCAGCGACAGCACATAGTGGAAGTGCGCGACCACATAGTAGGTGTCGTGCAGGTTGTCGTCCACGCCGCCGTTGGCCAAGACCACGCCGGTCACGCCGCCCACGGTGAACAGGAAAATGAAGCCCATGGCCCAGACCATCGGGCTCTTGAACTCGATCGAGCCGCCCCACATCGTTGCAATCCAGCTGAAGATCTTGATGCCGGTCGGCACCGCGATCACCATGGTCGCTGCGGTGAAATACATCTTCGTGTTTACGTCGAGGCCCACGGTATACATGTGGTGCGCCCAGACGATAAAGCCGACCACGCCGATCGCGACCATGGCATAGGCCATGCCGAGATAGCCGAACACCGGCTTGCGGCTGAAGGTCGCCACGATCTGCGAAATCATGCCGAAGCCCGGCAGGATCATGATGTAGACCTCGGGGTGGCCGAAGAACCAGAACAGGTGCTGGTACAGGATCGGGTCACCGCCACCGGCGGGATCGTAGAAGGTGGTGCCGAAGTTGCGGTCGGTCAGCAGCATGGTGATGGCAGCAGCCAGCACCGGCAGGGCCAGCAGCAGCAGGAAGGCGGTCACCAGCACCGACCACACGAACAGCGGCATCTTGTGCAGCGTCATGCCCGGGGCACGCATATTGAAGATGGTGGTGATGAAGTTGGTCGCACCCAGGATCGAGCCTGCGCCCGCGAGGTGGAGCGAGAAGATCGCGAAATCGACCGCCGGGCCTTGCGAGAAGGTGGTGGAAAGCGGGGCATAGACCGTCCAGCCCACGCCCGCGCCATTACCGATACCGCCCGGCACGAAGGCGCTGAACATCAGCGAGATGAAGCCCGCGACCGTCAGCCAGAACGAGATGTTGTTCATGCGCGGGAAGGCCATGTCGGGCGCGCCGATCATCAGCGGCACGAACCAGTTGCCGAAGCCGCCGATCATGGCCGGCATAACCATGAAGAACACCATGATCAGGCCGTGGGCCGTGATCAGCACGTTCCACATGTGGCCCTGTTCATCGAAGGTGCCTGCGCCGCCCATGAATTCGACGACCTGGCCCATGATCTGCAAGCCCGGTTCGGCCAGTTCCCAGCGCATCAGGCCCGAAATGGCACCACCGATGATACCCGCGAAAATCGCGAAGATCAGGTAGAGTGTGCCAATGTCCTTATGGTTGGTGGACATGAACCAGCGCGCGAAGAACCCCGGCTTGTGATCGTGGTGATCATGCGCGGCGTGATCGTCGTGGTGAGCGTCGAAGCCTTCAGCGGTAGTGGCCATGTTTCTCTCGGACCCTTGGTCAGTAAAATCGGTATGTCAAAAACGGATCAGGCGAACAGCTCAAACTGCCGGCGCTTCGGCAGCCGGAAGCGGCTCTTCAGCCACTTCGGCGGCCGGAACGACTTCGGCTTCGGCATGGGCGATCACCCCGCCCGGCTGCGACAGCACCCAGGCGTTATAGTCTTCCAGGCTGCGCGCTTCGAGCGCGATCGGCATATAGGCATGGCGTGCACCGCACAGTTCCATGCACTGACCGTAATAGATGCCTTCTTCCTCGACGATCAACACCTTCTCGTTGATGCGGCCGGGCACGGCATCGAGCTTGAACCACAGTGAGGGCACAGCGAACGAGTGGATCACGTCGGCCCCGAAGGTCTGGATGCGGATCGGCACGCCGACCGGCACGACCATGCGGCGGTCGGCCTCGAGCTGGGCGGGATAACCCTGCGCAATGGCGTCGGCCTCGGGCATCATGTTCGAGATCACCTCGAACCCACCGTTGTCCACATATTCATAGCCCCAATACCACTGGTAGCCGTTGGTCTTGATGGTGATCGCGTCTTCCGGCGGGCTTTCGTACTGCGCGGCCAGCAGGCGGATCGACGGGACAGCGATGACCAGCAGGATGATGACCGGGATCACCGTCCAGATTACCTCGATGAAGGTGTTGTGGCTGGTCTTCGACGCCACCGGATTGCGGCGGCGGTTGAAGCGTACGATCACCCACAAGAGCAGGCCGAGCACGAACAGGCTGATCACCGTGATGATCGGCATCAGGATCGCATCGTGCATCCACAGAGCATAATTGCCGGTTTCGGAATACTGGTCCTGGAAGCCCATCGATGCCCACATGTCGTCCTCGGCAGCGATCGGCTGGCCCTTGATCATGTCGGGTCCGAAATGCTCGAAAGCGGGCGCGGCAGTGGCTGCCTGGTCCGCTGCGGCATCAGGCGCTGCGCCTTCGACCATTGCAGCAACCGGCGCTTCGACCGATTCCGCTTCTTGCGCCAGGGCGCCCACGGAAGCCGCGGAGAAAGTCAGGCCGGCGGCCAGAATTGCCAGGAATTGCAGCCGCTTGCGGGCGATATCGCCGAAATTCATCAGTCCAGTGCTTTCCGTTCTAACGCGGGCTCGATGCGGCCCCTTCAACCCTTGGCTAGGGCATCTTGGGCGGGCCTATACGCCCGCTTGCCCCGTGCCTCAAGCGCTTCTAGGAGGAATTTTCACAGTTGGCGATAAGGGCTTTTGTCCCGCCGCCCCGATCACCTGTCGAAAGGCTTTCGCAAAACCATGACTGATGACGAGGTGCTGGCCGAATTCCGCGGCTCCCAAGCCCTGCTCGAAGGGCACTTCAAGCTATCATCGGGCCGCCACTCGGCCCATTACCTGCAATGCGCCCGGGTTCTGATGAATCCCGAACGCGCCGCCCGCCTCGCCCTGGCGCTGGTGCAGCGCATCCCGCGCGATGTGCGCGCGAAGATCGACCTGGTGGTCTCGCCCGCCATGGGCGGCCTCATCATCGGGCACGAAATGGGCCGCGCGCTGGGCAAGGACGCGATCTTTGTAGAACGGCCCACCGGCACTTTCGAACTGCGCCGCGGCTTTGCCATTCCGGCAGGCGCGAGGGTGCTTATGGTGGAAGACGTGGTGACCACCGGCCTGTCCAGCCGCGAGGCGATGGATTGCGTGCGGGCCGAAGGCGGTGAGATCGTTGCCGAAGCAGCACTGGTCGATCGTTCCGCAGGGTCGGTCGATCTCGGCGTGCCGTTCTTCCCGCTCGTCGCCATCAATTTCCCGACCTATGCCGAAGACGAGCTTCCGGCAGATCTGGCCGCCTTGCCCGTTACCAAGCCCGGCAGCCGCAAGGAGTGAGTGCCGTGAGCCGTTTAAGGCTGGGCGTGAACATCGATCACGTCGCCACGATCCGCAATGCGCGCGGCGGGGACCATCCCGATCCCGTGCGCGCGGCGGAAATCGTCGCGGCGGTGGGCGGCGACGGCATCACCGCACACCTGCGCGAAGACCGCCGCCATATCCGCGACGAGGACCTGCGCCGCATCCAGGCAGCAACCGACCTGCCCTTGAACCTCGAAATGGCGGCGACCGAGGAAATGCTCGCCATTGCGCTGGCCCACAAACCCCACGCCGCCTGCATCGTGCCCGAAAAGCGCGAGGAGCGCACGACCGAGGGCGGGCTGGATGCCGCAGGCCTGCACAACCAGCTCGCGCCGATCTGTTCGCGGCTCGCCGATGCGGGCATCCGCGTTTCGCTGTTCATCGAGGCAAGCGAGCGCCAGCTTGAAGCGGCGATGCGGCTCAATGCCCCGGTGGTGGAATTCCATACCGGCGAATATGCCCACGCCTGGCTCGACGGGGATCGCGACAAGCTCGCCCGCGAGTTGAAGCGCGTGACCGACATGGCCGCGCTGGCAGTAAAGAATGGCATCGAACCCCACGCCGGCCACGGCCTCACCTACGACAACGTCCAGCCCATAGCGGCCATCCCGCAACTGGCCGAACTCAACATCGGGCATTACCTGGTGGGCGAAGCGGTGTTCGTCGGACTGGAAGCGGCCGTACGGCGGATGCGCGACCTGATGGATGCGGCGCGCTAGATCATGATCATCGGCCTCGGCTCCGACCTGTGCAATATCGAGCGGATTGCCAATTCGCTCGAACGCTATGGCGCGCGGTTCACCAATCGCGTGTTCACCGATGTGGAGAACGCCAAGGCCGCACGTCGCCCGCACACCATTGCCGGGACCTATGCCAAGCGCTTCGCCGCCAAGGAGGCCTTTTCCAAGGCGGTCGGGACCGGTTTCAAGCGCGGAGTGTTCATGAAGGACATCGGCGTGGTCAATGCCCCATCGGGCGCGCCGACGCTCCATCTCACCGGCGGCGCAGCGCAGCGCCTCGCCGAACTCACACCTGAAGGGCACACGGTGAAAATCCACTTGACGCTGACCGATGATCACCCCTGGGCCCAGGCCTTCGTTATCCTGGAAGTCCAGCCCGAATGAGCCCCCTTTCGATGAGTGACGACGAGATCAAGAAGCGCGAAGGTATCAACTGGTGGGCCGAAGTGCGCGGCCTTGCCCTGATGCTGCTGGCTGTGCTGGCGTTCCACACCTTCCTTGCCAAGCCGTTCTACATCCCCAGCGCCAGTATGGTGCCCAGCCTGATGGTGGGCGACCGTCTGGTGGTGTCGAAGTATCCCTATGGCTGGTCGTGGGTCTCGGCCAGCTTCCATGCCCTGCCCCGGTCGAGCTGGCGGATTGCACCCGATACGCCCGAATATGGCGACGTGGTGATCGTGGTCCCGCCGGACCGGGCCGAGGACTATATCAAGCGCGTGGTCGCCCTGCCGGGAGACCGGATCGCCATGGTAAATGGACAGATCATCCTCAACGGCGAACCCGTGCCACAGGACATGGAGCCGCCGGTGCGCCTGCCCGCCGACAACCAGAACCTGTGCGACAATTTCGGCAGTGCCAGCCCCTGCCTCGACGTGTTCGAGCCCTACCGCGTTCGTCTTGATGATGGCAGCGAGGTCTATGAACCGCCGACATACCGCGAAACCCTGCCCAACGGCGCAACCTATCTCATCATCGACCACGTCCAGCAGCGGCTCGACAATTTCGAGGAGCTGACCGTGCCTGATGGCCATATCTTCCTGATGGGCGACAACCGCGACCATTCGGCCGACAGTCGCGCGCCTTCCGGGCTGGATGGCGGCAATGGTCTTGGCGGCCCTGTCCCCATTGCCGATGTCGGCGGGCGGGCGGAGTTCATCACCTTCTCGCTGGACGGGCGCGCCACGCTCAATCCCTTGACATGGTGGCCCGCGCTGAGGCCTGATCGCGCCTGGACCAGCCTGCGCCCGCCGCTTGCCGAAGGAAACGCGCCATGAGCACCCGTGCAGAGGAAGATGAAGCGCTGGGCGCCAGCCCCACCCGCATCGCCAGTTCCGAGATCCGCCACGAGGTGAAGCGCGCCGCGGTCTGGATCGCGATGGTGGGCCTTGCGATCCTCACCGTCTATATCTCGCAGAGCCTGCTGGTGATCTTTGGCGCCCTGGTGTTCGCCGCCATGATCGACGGCGGTGCGCGTCTGCTGGGGCGCGTGCTGCCGATCGGGCGCATGTGGCGGGTGGCCATCGTGCTGCTCGCCAGCGTGGCATTCCTGTACTGGCTCGTCATGTTCGCCGGATCGCAGATCTCGCGCGAAGCCGCCCAGTTTCCCGCGATCATCGAAGCCCAGGCGACGCAGTTCGCCGCCTGGCTCGACAGCCAGGGCTTCCAGATCGACATCAGCAATGTGCAGGGCCTGATCGGCCAGGCGATGAGCGGGTTCGGCACCGTTACCCGCGCGCTGGGCGGCATCCTCGGCGGGCTGACCACCGTGGTGCTGATCCTGATCATCGGCATCTATGTGGCGATGGAGCCGCGCCTCTACGAACGCGGCGTGGCATGGATGATGCCCGCCCACAAGCGCTCGGATTTCCACATCCTCGTCAGCCGCATGGCCTTTACCATGCGCCGCCTGATGTTCGGGCGGCTGGTCGGCATGGTGTTCGAAGGCATCCTGACCTATATCATGCTGGCGGCATATGGCGTGCCGATGGCCGCGCTGCTATCGATCCTGACCGGCCTGCTCGCCTTCATTCCCAATATCGGCGCCTTCGTTTCCGGCATCCTGATGGTCCTGGTTGGCTTTTCCGGCGGCGTGGACATGGGACTCTACACGATCTTCGTCTATTTCGTGGTCCAGACCTTCGATGGCTATGTCGTCATCCCCCTGATCGCACGCAAGACGGTGGACCTTGCCCCCGCGCTGGTCCTGGCGATGCAGCTTATCATGGGCATCCTGTTCGGCATCCTCGGCCTGTTCCTGGCCGATCCGCTGCTGGCGATGATCAAGGTTGCGCTGGAACGCCGGTCGGAAAAGAACGCGGCGGCCGATGGCCTCGCCCGCGACCACCAGACAGAATCAGAGGCGATCCCCCGCGATGCGTAAGTTCCTTTATACCATCGTAATCCTCATCATCCTGGTCGCAGCAGCGCTGTTCGCCTTCCGCCTTTATGGCGACGAGCTGACGCGGATCGCCCTGGTTCCTTCGGCGGAGTTCGCGCCGCCTGATGCGCTGGATTCCAATGCCTATGCCGATCCGGCCATGTGGTTCTCCCGCCCCGGCATGGGTGCTCCCGAAGATGCCGCGCGCTGGCAGCCGCAGGTGCGGGCGGCAGAAATCGGGGAGGATGCCGTTGCTGCTACTCCGCCCGCTTCCGAACCGGCCATCGCCTATCCGCAGTTCGCGGTGTTCTTCGTTCATCCGACCAGCTTCTGGGACAACCGCCGCTGGAACGCAGGCCTGGACGATGCCGATTCGCAGCGCCTCGCCCGGCTGATGGTGCGCGGCATGGGCAGCGCCTTTAACCGGGCGAGCGAGATCTGGGCCCCGCGCTATCGCCAGGCGACTTTCGGCACATTCCTGTCCGATTCCGACCAGGCGCAGCAGGCATTGGACGCCGCCTATGCCGATGTGGCCGCGGCCTTCGACTATTTCGTCAGTCGGGTCGATCCTGCCACCCCGATCGTACTGGCGGGCCACAGCCAGGGCGCGGTCCACGTACTGCGCCTGCTGCGCGAGAAGGTTGCGGGCAACGCACTGGAGGGGCGCATTGCCGCGGCCTATCCGGTCGGCTGGCCGATCTCGGTCGAGCACGACCTGCCCGCCCTGCCGCTCCCCGCCTGTGCCACGGTGGACCAGGCGGGCTGCCTGGTGGGCTGGACAAGCTTTGCCGATAACGGCGACCCCGGCATGATGCTGGCGCAATACCGCCTGACCGACGGCTTCACCGGCGAGCCGCGCGGCGACAGCCCGATCCTCTGCGTCAATCCGCTGACCGGCTCGATCAACGGCACCGCGCCTGCCACGGCCAACATGGGCACACTGGTGCCGAGCGACGACCTGACAACGGGCGATCTGGTGGTGGGTGCCGTACCCGCACGGTGCGACGCACGCGGCCTGCTGCTGATCGGCGATCCGCCGGAAATGGGCAGCTATGTCCTGCCGGTGAGCAATTACCACGTCTATGACATACCGCTGTTCTGGGCGAACCTGCAGGCCGACGTGGTGCGACGGGTGGGCGCATGGACCCCGAACCGCTAGTCCCCGCGCCGATTACCGAGAACGCGATCGAGTTTCGCGACGCGCTGCCAGAAGAAGGCGGCGCGCTGCTCGGCCTCGACCTCGGTACCAAGACCATCGGCATCGCCCTGTGCGACCCCGAATGGCGCTTTGCCACGGCGGGCAAAACCCTGCCGCGCACCAAGTTCACCGCCGACAAGGGTGCGATTGCCGCGCTGGTGACGGCGCGGTCGGTAAAAGGTATTGTCATCGGCCTGCCGCTCAACATGGATGGCAGCTCCGGCCCGCGGGCGCAGGCCAGCCGGGCTTTTGCCAAGAACCTCGCCGTGCTGGGCCTGCCGATCCTGCTGTGGGACGAACGCTGGTCCACCGCTGCGGCCGAACGCGAGATGATTGCGCAGGATTTCAGCCGCGCCAAGCGGGCGGAACGGATCGACAGCCACGCCGCCGCGGTGATCCTGCAAGGCGCGATCGACCGGCTGGCGGGCGGGATTTTCTAGGCCGTTGCCAGTTCCCGCCGCCGCCGGGTGGCTTCTCCTGCCACCAGGCGGCTGCCGTTACCCTCAGCCCTCCGCCACAGGGCATCGCGTTCCGCAGGGGGCAGAATGCCCGCCTGGGCCTCCAGCGCCACCAGCCGCATCCGGTCGCTCACATGGTGCGCGGCGAAGTTTTCGGCCAGGTCCAGCCCGTCGGGATGTTCCAGCCCCACGGCCACCCGCAGGAAAACCTCGCTGCCGCCCGAACTGATGACCCTGGCGATCCGGTCCTGCTCCACATCGAAGGCATACTGGTCGAGCCAGCCCTGGGCACCGCCGGCATGCATGATGTTGACCGAGACCGACAGGCTTTCGGGCGGCAGTTGCGAGTGCACGTCCACATGGGCGCGGTAAAGCATCAGCTTGCCGGGATCGAGCGTGGAGCGTTCGATAAAGCGCAGCCCCGCCTTCTCGCCCACCACGCCGGTCACCGCGTCATAGTCGTATTCGTAATAGTCCGAGGCATAGCCCGGTCCGAAATAGCCCACGGTGAGGAAGTCGAAATTGTGGTCATGCGGCAGCTCGTAGCTGAAGGCACTCTTGCCCGAAGCGCGAAACACGTGGTCGCCATGGCCGGGCCAGAAATTGGCGCGCATGAAATATTCGCTGCCCAATGGCGACAGCATGATCACCTGCGGGCCATAGGCCGAGGCATCCTCCTCGCCGCCCTTGGGGTCCTTCAGTTCGGCCAGCATGGCCTCGGCCAGGAAATCGCGGTTGTTGCCGAGCCTGCGCAGCCAGTGGGCGGCGTGGAGCAGGCTCTCCTCCTCGCGCGGATCGAAGCCGAAGCTGTCGAGCGCGGCGTGGCATTCCTCCAGCGCGCAGGCGGTATCGTCGGCATATTCGATTACGCGGGGCATCAGGCTATCTCCAACTGGCGCAGGGCGGGATGGTCTTCGACGAGGCGCGCATGAAGCGCGGCGGCATCGGATGACAGCGGATCATCGGTGCGGCGGGCAATCCGCGTCAGTGCCGCAAATCCTTCAGCCGTATCGAGCGCGAGGCTTTCGCGCAGGGCCTGCCAGCGCAGCGAGGCATCGTCGTGGGCCAGGGCCATCTGCGCCAGCACCGGCGCGGCTTCGCTCCGCTCCATCCGGCCAAGAAGTGCGGCCATCATCTCGCGCCGGCTGATGGCGAGCGATCCGGCAGACAGGTGCCGCAACTCCCCCGTCATGCGGCAATACTCGCGGCCCGGCTCCGGGTGCTCAGTCTGCTGCAACAGCCGCAGGGTGACGAGACGCTGCTCGACGCAGCTCGTCGTTAGCGCTTCGGAACTGCAATCGAACGCCAGCCGCACACCCTGCTGCAAGGAGATCTCCTCCTCGGCAAAGCTGACCTGCTCGCGCGGCCCGTGGATTCGCAGGATGGTGGCCCTGGCCCGTCCTGCCAGTGTGGCATCGTAGCGCAGACCGTCGGTGAACGATGCGCAGGGAGAGGTGAACGTGCCCGGTTCCCGCGATTGCAACAGCAACTGCGCGCGGCCGGACTTGGCCAGCAACAAGGTGCCGGTACACCCGTCGAAGGCATAGCGGAAGGACGGATGGCCCAGCGGATTGGCGGCAATCGCGCCGCACAGGTGTCTGGCCAGCGAGGCGATCAACGCCTCGGCCGCGCCCTGCCCGGTGAACAGCTCGTCGAGGCCGGGGCACTGCTCCAGTGCCGCCCCTGCACCGAAGGCATCGAAGTGGGCAAGCATCCCGGCCACGCCGGTTTCCTCGCGCCAGGCGTCGAGCGCCGCCTTCATGGCGGCCTGGGCCTGGCGCTGCGGAGCCCGATCGCTCCGCAACGCCGCGATGGCAGGGTGAACATGCATTGCTGCTATCCGTCCTTGGCCGCCGAGCTCAGATAATGCCGCCGCCGGGGGGCATCGTTTCATAGACGATGGTGGCGAGCACCAGGATCGAGTCGTCGTGGCCGGGCATCTTGCGGGCCGATCCGAACAGGCCGGTCAGCGTGTTGAGATCGGGCAGGCTCGCCAGATCGATCTTGGGAAGGTTCATGGGTCAGTCTCCTCTTACCGACGGGTCAGGCGCCCGACCGAACCGACCTTGGCGGCGTCGCCTTGAGGAGTGAAATTAAGAGACTGTAATGTTGGCTGAGCCTGTCCCTTGCCGCACAACGACAACCAGGCCATCGGGTTCTCGGCCCGCATAGGGATTTTCGAACCGGGCCGCATCCGCGCGCGCGCGGTCGAGGATGGCGGCGGGAATGGCGGGATCGTGCAGCACGGCATCGGCGCTGCCAAGCAGCCGCGCCTGGCGCAGGGTCAGGTCTTCGGGATCGAGGCTGGCGAGCACGATCTCGACCCGCCCGGTCAACGGTTTCGCCCCGACCTGCTCCAGCCAGTCACCGATCCGCCCAGCTGCGCCTTCGCTCAAGGGATCGAGCGGCCCGCCAGTGGTCAGCGCCGCATCGAGCGCCTGCCGCCGATCGGCCATGCGTGGCCAGCGGGCCTTGATCGCATCACGCGCGGCGTTGAGCCTGGCCGCCAGATCGCCCAGGTCCGCCGGCAGCAGCTGTTCGAGCCGCAACCGCAATTGCTTGGCAAGACCTGCCGATGCGCCCGAGGTGCCGATTGCCACGATCACCGGATCGCGTTCGAGAATGCTCGGCGTGGTAAAGTCGCACAGTTCGGGCCGGTCCACCACGTTGACCAGCAGTCCGGCACAGCGGGCGCGGATTGCATCGGCCTCGCACATGGCGGCATTGTCATGGGCAATGAAGGCGAGCCTCGCGCCGCGGTCGATACCGTCCTGCAGCTCGGCAATCATCTCGCCGCCCGCGCGTTCGACCAGCCGCCGTTTGGGCTCGGCCATGCCCCCCTCGCCCAGCACCACCACCGGCTGTCCGGCGAGGCGATGGAACAGGGGGAGCGATTTCAATCGAGCCACTCCGGCACGCGTTCGGCCGCGGTAATTTCGGCGGGCAGGATGCGGTCGGCCACGCTGGCCACCTTGTCGCCGTCCACCATCACCTCGGCCACGAACCCGCGCGAGTTGTAGGAGCTGGCCATGGTCGCGCCATAGGCCCCGGCGGTGCGGAAGATGGCGAGGTCGCCGCGCTCGAGCGCATCGGTCGGGCGGTCCGTGGCGAAGGTATCGCCGGTCTCGCAGATCGGGCCGACGATATTGGCCACCATGCGGTCACCCGTGGGGGCAACGGCATCGAAATCGTGCCAAGAACCATAGAGCGCCGGACGCGCCAGGTCGTTCATCGCCGCATCGACGATGACGAAAGGCACACGGTTGCCGTTGCGCTTTACCCGCACCACGCGGGTCAGGAGCACGCCGGCATTGCCCGCAATCACGCGGCCCGGCTCGAACATCAGGGTCACGTCCCAGCCCTTGGTGACACGCGCGACCATCGCGCCATATTCCGCCGGGCTCGGCATGACTTCGCCCGCGCGATAGGGAACGCCCAGACCGCCGCCGAGATCGACATGGGTCACCGTACCGCCCTGGTTGCGGATCTGCTGCATCAGTGCGCCGATCTTCTCAAACGCCTGTTCCAGCGGGCGCAGGTCGGACAGTTGGCTGCCGATATGCACCGCCAGCCCGCGCATCTCCAGGCCGGGCATTTCGGCCAGCCGCAGGTACATCGATACGGCCAGGTCAATCGGCACACCGAACTTGTTGTCGGCCTTGCCGGTGGAGATTTTCTCGTGCGTGCCCGCGTCGATGTCGGGATTGACCCGCAGGGCGCAGGCCGCAGTCTGCCCCTTGCCTGCGGCGATTTCCGACAGCTCGATCCCCTCTTCCTCGCTTTCGAGGTTGAACTGGCCGATTTGCTTGTCGAGGCCCATCGCCAGCTCGGCGCCGGTCTTGCCCACTCCGGAAAACACGATGTCGCTGGCCGGCATGCCCGCCGCCAGCGCCCGCGCCAGTTCGCCGCCCGAGACGACATCGGCCCCGAAGCCTTCGCGCTGCATCACCCGCAGTACGGCGAGGTTGGGGTTGCTCTTGACCGCAAAGGCGAGATGCGGCGGCTTTTCCAGCCCGCTCAAGGCCTCGCGGAACACCCGCGCATGGCGTTCGAGCGTGGCGCGCGAATAGATATAGACCGGCGTGCCGAATTCATCCGCGATCCGCGCCATCGGCACGTCCTCGGCGTGGAGTTCGCCGTTCCTGAGTTCAAAATGATCCATGATATGTCTAGTTCAGCCTTCGGGCGGGAGATCGAACGGATCGTCCTCGCGTTCTTCGGATTCGCTGCGCAGTTCGACGCTGCGTTCGGGCACGGCCTGCGGTGAGGTGCGGAGCAGGTCGTGACTGGTCGGCGGCTCGGTCGCGCCATAGGGCGTGGGCGGCAGGCTCTTGCCTTCGGGCGGTTCAAGTTCGCGCATATTGCCACAGGCAGAGAGCGCCAGAGTTGCCAGGCAAAGGATAGCGACGCGGCGCATCATGGTTCCATTCCCAAGGTCTTGCGGGCCCCTGCCACCTGCTTGCGTACCTGTTCCGGCGCAGTCCCGCCATAGCTGTTGCGGGCTGCAACCGAAGCCTCGACCGAAAGCGCGGCGAACACGCGGTCATCGATCCGGCTGTCGATTGCCTGGAGGTCAGCCAGCGGCAACTGGTCGAGCGCCACGCCGCGGCCTTCCGCCAGCTTCACCGCCGCGCCGGTGATGTGGTGCGCCTCGCGGAAGGGAATGTCGGCCTGCCGCACCAGCCAGTCGGCAAGGTCGGTCGCCGTGGCATAGCCCATTTCCGCCGCCTGCCGCATCCGTGAGGTATTGAACGTGCTGTCGGCCACCATGCCGGTCATCGCCGCGATGGACAGGCACAGGAGGTTGGCCGCTTCGAACACCGGCGGCTTGTCATCCTGCATGTCCTTGGAATAGGCCAGCGGCAAGCCTTTCATCGTGACCATCAGCGACACCAGGCAACCGGTGATCCGCCCCGCGTGCCCGCGCACAAGTTCGGCGGCATCGGGGTTCTTCTTCTGCGGCATGATCGAGGAGCCGGTGCTTAGGCTGTCGGCCATGCGGACAAAGCCGAACGGCTGGCTCGCCCAGATCACGAATTCTTCCGCCAGCCGCGACAGGTGCAGGCTGCACTGGGCAGCGGCATTGAGATAATCGAGCGCAAAATCGCGGTCCGATACGGCATCGAGGCTGTTGGCCGTAGGGCGGTCGAAGTCGAGCGCCTGGGCCGTCATCTCGCGGTCGATGGGAAAGCCCGTGCCCGCCAGCGCCGCACTGCCGAGCGGACACTGGTTCAGCCGCTCGCGGGCATCGGCAAAGCGCGACACGTCGCGGCTGACCATCTCGTAATAGGCCATCAGGTGGTGGCCCAGGGTTACCGGCTGGGCGATCTGCAGGTGGGTGAAGCCGGGCATGATGCTGCCATTGTGCTCGCCAGCCTGCGTCACCAGCGCGCGTTGCAGGCCCTGCAGCCCGTCCATCACCTGGTCGATCGCATCGCGCACCCACAGGCGGAAATCAGTCGCCACCTGGTCATTGCGGCTGCGCGCGGTGTGGAGGCGGCCTGCCGCCGGGCCGATCAATTCGGCGAGGCGGCTCTCGGTGGTCATGTGGATGTCTTCGAGCGCCCAGTCTTCGGGCACGCCGTTCGCCTCGTACTCGGCGGCGACCTGGTCCAGCCCGGCCAGGATCGCCTCGGCATCCTCCCCGCTGACGATATCGCAGGCGCCCAGCATGGCGACATGGGCGCGGCTCGCTGCGATGTCCTGTCGCCACAGAGCCTTGTCGAACGGGATGGATGCGTTAATCTCGCGCATGATGGCGGAAGGCCCTTCGGCGAACCGCCCGCCCCACATCGCGTTGGAGGAACTGACCTTGCTCAAGACGACATACCGCTCCGCTATGCTCGCCGTCCTGGTGGCCGGCGCTCTGGCGGGTTGCGATAACGGCGCAGGTGATGAGGCGCAAGGCGGCGATCAAGTCTCTTCGGAAACCGGGGCCGAGGACTTCACCGGCACGATCGACCGCACGTTCGCCGGCGACATGCTGCCCGAAGTCACCCTGATCGATCCAGATGGCACCACCCTGGCCCTGGCCGAAGCGGCCGGCACGCCGATCCTGCTCAACCTCTGGGCCACCTGGTGCGCGCCCTGCGTGGCCGAAATGCCCATGCTGGATGAACTGGCGGCAGAGATGGACGGCCAAGTGCGGGTGCTGACGGTGAGCGAGGACATCAACGGGGCCGAGGCGGTGGTGCCCTTCTTCGAGCGCCATGGCCTCGCCAACTTGCCGCGCTGGATGGATTCCACCAACGACCTGGCCTTCAAGTTCGGCGGCGGGGCATCCCTGCCGCTGACCGTGCTGTATGATGCCGAAGGCAAGGAAGTATGGCGCATGATCGGTGCCTATCACTGGACCAGCGAAGATGCCCGCGTGCTGATCGCCGAAGGGCTGCCGGGCGGTGCCTGACCGCTTCGCCTCGCAATTCGCCGCCGATCTTGACCGGCGCAGGGTGCTGGCGGGCCTCGCTGGCGGCATCGGTGGGCTGGTGCTGGCCGGATGCGGCAGCCGCGCGGGCGCGCAGGCCGTGGCGGCGCAGGAGTGCCCTGTCACCCCGACCGAGATTCGCGGCCCCTTTCCCGCCGATGGGGTGGGCGGACATGACCGCACGATCAACGTGCTGGCGCTGGACGGAGCCGAGCGCGGGGATATCCGGGCGAGCTTCGCCGGAATGGCAGGAGAAGCCGCCGGTGTGCCCCTGGCCATCGAACTCGCGCTGGCCGCCAACCCGCAGGACTGCGCAGCCCTGGCCGGGCACGCGGTTTATCTGTGGCAGTGCGATGCGCGCGGCGACTATTCGCTCTATACCGCCCCGCAAGTGAACTACCTGCGCGGATTGCAGCAGGCGGGCGCTGATGGCGTGGTGCGGTTCACCTCGATAGTGCCCGGCTGCTATGGCGGGCGAGCGCCGCACCTCCATCTCGAAGTGTTCCGCGATGCGGCGGCGGCCGTGGCAGGCGAGGCACCCTTGCTGGTCTCGCAACTCGGCCTGCCGCCGGAACCATGCGACGCAGTCTATGCCGATGCGGCGACCTATGGCGACAGCGCCGCCAACCACGCCCGCTGGCCCGCGACCCGCGACTGGGCCTTCCGCGGGGCCGACCGTGCCCATATGGTGCTGGCGATGGACGGCGACGTCGAACGCGGGTTTACGGCCAGGGCTACCGTGGCGCTGGGCTAAGGCGCCCGCAGCGCCGCGTAGTCCGGCAGGGCAAGGCCGAGCGCTTCCAGCGGCGACCCCGCCAGCCCCGCCACCAGCCGCGCCTTGATCGCTGGCCCGGGGGCAATGCGCGAAGCCGGGGCCAGCAGCAGGTCACGAACCATGGCAGGCCACGCACTGGCGGATTGGTACAACGGCGTGAAGGCGGCGGTGAGCCACTGGTACAGCCGCACATGGTTGCGCCTGAGGGCAATCGCCAGCTCCAGCCGGTGCTGCAACTCCCCCTCGCTCTCCAGCGCCATGGACAGGGCAAAGGCATCGAGCAGCGCCGTGTTGGCCCCCTGCCCCAGTTGCGGGCTGGCCGAGTGCCAGGCATCGCCGATATGGACCAGCCGATCCTCTACCGGCGGGGCAAAGCTGCGGTGGGCATAGCAGGCAAAGACCATCTGTTCGGGGGACTGGAGCTGGTCCAGCACCGCATCGCACTGCGGCCACAGGTCCGTCACCTCGGCTTTGAACTGCGCCAGGCTGTTCGCCTGCCAGGCCGCATGGTCCGCCTGCTGCAGCGACCAGAAGAACGAAAACTCGCGCACCCCGCCCGCCCCGCGCCGCCCGGTGGGCAGCACCCCCGCCATCTTGCCCGCATTTTCATAGCGCTGTTCGAGCAGACTGGCATCGAACGGTCCGTCCTCCGGCCATTCCATCGTGCACCACAGCGCGCCGAACGGCAGGTAACTGTCGCCCGCCGGGGCCAGCGGCGAGCCTACGCCCATGCAATCGACCACCAGTTCGTGCGCGGCGGCCGCGTCGCGGTCGGTGAAGTGGAGCCGGCGGCTATCTGCACCCGCCGTGCTAACGCGGACCTGGTGATCGGTCAGGATGGCGATCCCTGCGGCCATCACGGCGCGGTGCAGCACATCGAACAGGCTGGCGCGGTGGATGCCGATGCCGAACACCCCCGCCATGCCGAGGTCCGCATAGTCGGCCTCCAGCACCGCCACCCCTTCACGGTTCAGCCCGTGGAGCCGCTGGATCGGCGCCCCGCAGGCCAGCGCCTCTGCCGCGAGGCCCATGCGGTCGAGCACTGCCATGCCCGTCGGCTGAAGCATCAGGCCCGACCCTACCGGGCGCGGTGCGGGGAAGCGGTCATAAAGCGTGACATGGTGGCCCTGGCGATGCAGCAGCAATGCCGCCGCGAGCCCGCCGATGCCGCACCCGGCAATCCCGATATCCATCTGCCCCGTTCCTTATCACCCTTCTTCATCCCTAGCAGCCGGCACCGGTGCGGCAAGGACCGGGATCGACGGCCAGCAGGAGCTTACGCGAGTGACTCGACGTGCTCGGCCAGCAAGGCCCAGGTTGCCGCGTGCAGTTGCGATACCAGCCAGCGCAAGCCGGGATCGTCGCGCCGGGCACGGTTGATCTGGACCATCTGCTGCATGTCCGGAAACGGGAACGGCATTTCCTGCCAGGCGATGTCCAGCCGGCTCGCCATCACCCGGGCCAGCAGGCGATGCATCACGGCCAGCCGCTGTGTGCCTACCACAAGGTCCGGCACGCTGGTGAAAGACGATGCGGTGATCTGGATCCTGCGCCCCGGGGCCAGGCTGGCGAGCTGGCTCTCGGCAAATGACGCCCGGTTGGCCTGCCCCACGCGCACTGCCACGTGCTCCGCCCGGGCGAAGGCGTCCAGCGTCAGGGGCTTCTGCACCAGCCGGTTTCCCGACCAGCCCACCACCACGTGCCGTTCGGCAAACAGCAGTTCGGTCGGATGGCCTTCGACACAATGTTCCTGCGGCGTGAGGAGGAGGTCGATCTCCCCACGGTCAAGCTCGCTTTGCGCCTGTTGCGACGGAGCCACGATATCCAGCCGCACCGACGGGGCCACATGCTGCAACCGGATCACCAGCCGGTTGAACAGGACCGCCACGAGATAGTCCGACGCGCAGATCCGGAATGTCCGGTCCGAGCGGGCCGGATCGAAGGCGGTCGAAGCGGCAATCAGCTCGTCGAGCCGGCCGAGCAGGGGCTTCAGCTCTCGCTGCAGGGAGATGGCTTCTGCGGTGGGGATCATCCGCCTGCCCTGCGAGACCAGCAGGGGATTGCCGAAGAACTGGCGCAGCCGCGCAAGCGAAGCGCTCATCGCGGGCTGCGACACGTTCAGCCGCTCCGCCGCGCGCGTCACGCTGCCTTCCTCGACCAGGATGTCGAGCGCAAACAGCAGGTTGAGATCGAGACCCTTGAACCGCATAAGTTATCCGCCATACTTATGGATAATCATCATAACAATCGATTTTAGTTATCCGATAATTTGCGCCATCCTGCCCCCATGCAACAGATGAACATACTCGTGATCGGCGGCGGGATCGGCGGCCTGACCAGCGCGATCGCTCTTGGCAAGGATGGCCACAAGGTCACCGTAATCGAGCGCGATCCGCAGTGGTCGGTCTATGGCGTGGGGATCATCCAGCAGGGCAATGTCCTGCGGGCCATGAACCAGCTTGGACTGCTGGACGATTACCTTGCCGCATCGGTCGGTTTCGATTTCGTGGCGGTCCATGCGCCCAACGGAGCCATGGTCGCCAAGATACCCTCGCCCAAGCTGGTCGATGGCTGCCCGGCCAATGTCGGCATCGGCCGCCGCGCGCTGCAAAAGCTGCTGGCGGACCACACGCTCGCCAGCGGGGCCGAGGTCAGGCTGGGAGTTACGGCCAACAGTTTCGACGATGACGGCCAGGGCGTCACCGTGGCTTTCTCTGATGGCACATCCAGCCGTTATGATATCGTCATCGGGGCCGACGGGGTCCATTCGCAGACGCGCGGGATGCTGTTCCCCGATCTGGACGGCCCGCAATTCACCGGCCAGGCGGTGTGGCGCTATAACATGCCGCGCAGCGAAGGGCTGGATTCGCTGCATGTCTATAACGGACCCACCGGCGCGGGCCTCGTGCCGATCAGCAAAGACCTGATGTACATCTATCTGACCACGCCGGAGCCCGACAACCCGCGGTATCCGACAGAAGGCCTCGCCGCCCGGATGGTCGAGAAGATGGCGGGCTTGGCCGGTGAAGTCGGCGCGCTCGCCCGCCACGTGACCGATGATGAAGCGGTCGTCTATCGCCCGCTGGAAGGTATGATGCTGCGCGGCGACTGGCACAAGGGCCGCGTGGTCATGCTGGGCGATGCGGTCCATGCCACTACCCCGCACCTTGGCCAGGGGGCGGGCATGGCGATCGAGGATTCGATCGTGCTTGCCGAGGAACTGGCCCGTGCGGCCACCCCGGACGAAGCCTTTGCCGCCTATCGCGCTCGCCGGTTCGAACGCTGCGCCTATATCGTGGACCGGTCGCTGGAGATTTGCATGGGGCAACTCGGCAAGGGGCCGCCGGTCGATAATGCCAAGGCCACGGCGGACATGTTCCAGGTCGTTGCCCAATCCATCTGACCCAATCCATCTCAGGAGTATCGGCCATGAGCCGCGTTACGGATATCCGCTATATCGGCTACGGGGTCGAGAATTTCGACGCCGAGGCTGCCTTCTATGCCCAGGACTGGGGGCTGGTCGAAGTCGCCAGCGCGGACGACCTGGCCTGGTTCCGCACCGAGGGCGATGACGAGCACCACGTGGTGCGGCTGCACAAGTCAGATGCCAACCATGTCGAGGTGATCGCGCTCGCCGCCGATGACCGGGCCAGCGTGGAAGCGCTGCACGCCAAGGTGGCAGAGGCCGGCTGCAAGGTGATCCATCCCCCGCGCGATATCGACGGGCCGGGCGGCGGCTACGGCTTCCGCTTCTTCTCGCCCGATGGCCTGCCCTTCGAGATTTCATGCGACGTGGCAAGCGGCCCGTCGCGCGACATTGACCGGTGGGAAGGTATCCCTGTGCGCATCAGCCACATCGTGCTCCATTCGCCCGACCACCAGGCCGCCGTGCGCTTCTTCTGCGATGTGCTTGGCTTCCGGGTCAGCGACTGGCTGGGCGATTTCATGTGCTTCCTGCGCTGCAATTCGGCCCATCACCGGATCGCGATCCTGCCGGGGCCGCCGTGCCTCAACCACGTGGCCTATGACATGACCAATGTGGACGGCATGCTGCGCGGCGTCTCGCGCCTGAAGCAGCGCGATATCGATATCCGCTGGGGTCCGGGACGGCACACGGCGGGCGACAACACCTTCAGCTATTTCGTCACCCCCGGCGGCTTCGCGGTGGAATATACCGCCGAGCTGGAAGAGGTCGATTTCGACACCCACGAAGCGAAGGTCCACAAGCCAGAGCCACGGGTGATGGACCAGTGGGGCATCGGCGTCGGCGGACCGCAGACCATGCCGCACGCCGCGCCCGATCCGCGCCTGTTCCAGCCGGCCGGGGTCTGAGCCGGTGGCCCTGTTCGAATACTTCCCCAACTACATCTGGAACCTGTCGGTCGCCATGGCGCTGGAAAGCGGCGGCAAGATCGGCGAGATCATCGACATGTGCGCGCCGATCCGCGAGGCGGCCGAGCGCGGCGATGCCGGGACCGGCGAATTCATGCAGCAATGGGTAGCCAAGGCTGACACGCTGCTGGACCTCGCCGCCGAGGACGAAGCGCGCGGACGCGGCTTTTCCGCTTCCGCCAAGCTGGAGCGGGCCTCGCTCTACCTGCTGGTGGCCGAACGGATGCAGCAGCAGGGCTCTGCCGGACGAGAGGAAACCTATCGCAAGGCGCGCGAGGCGTTCGACCGTTCGACCAAGCTGGGTTCGCTACCGCGCGAACGGGTGGAAATTCCGCTCGCCACAGGCACGATGCCGGCCCTGTTCACCCCCGGTGCGGGCCAGGGTCCGCGCCCGGTCGTGGTCTATTGCAACGGGCTCGACAGCACCAAGGAGCTGTTGTTCTGGTCACGCCTGCCCGAAGCCCTGGCGCGGCGCGGCATCTCGACCCTCTGCGTGGACCAGCCCGGCACCGGCGAGGCCCTGCGGCTGCAAGGCCTGCCGGTCGATCCGCACTCGGAAAACTGGGCCTCGTGCGCGGTGGACTGGCTGGAAGGCCGCGAAGAAGTGGGCCCGGCGCATATCGGCATGGCCGGCATATCGCTGGGCGGCCACTTTGCCCCGCGCGCCGTGGCCTATGAACCGCGCTTTGCCAGCGGGGCTGTCTGGGGAGCCAACCACAACTGGCGCGAAGTGCAGGACAAGCGCCGCCGCCGAGAGGGCGAAAACCCCGTACCGCATTACTGGGCCCACGTGTTCTGGACCTTCGGTGCGAGCGACATGGAGGATTTCCTCGAAAAGTCCGCCGCCATGAATCTCAACGGTCACATGGACCGGATCAGGGTGCCGTTCCTCGTCACCCATGGGGAAAGCGACCGGCAGATCTCGCTCGACTATGCCCACCAGGCCTATGACCAGCTGGTCAATTCGCCGCGCCGCGAGCTGAAGATATTCACCCCGCGCGAAGGCGGGGTAGAACACGTGGGGGCCGACAACCTGGCCTTCGGGCGCGACTATATCGCTGACTGGTTCGCCGACACGCTGGGCGGGCGCACGCAATGCTGAAGCTGTGGTTTGCGCCCAACACCTGCGCCCGCGTCACCCTGACCGCGCTGGAGGAGATCGGCGAGCCCTTCGAGACCGGCCTGGTCGCCTTCATGGCGGGGGAGCACCGCAAGCCTGCCTATCTGGCGATCAACCCGGCAGGCAAGGTGCCCGCGCTGGAAACGCCCGAAGGCGTGCTGGTGCAGACCGGCGCCATGCTCACCTGGCTGGCCGAGACTTACCCGCAGGCAAGCCTGCTGCCGGATGCGGCCACGGCCTTCGAACGGGCCGCCATTCGCGCCGAGATTTTCCGCTGTTCGTCCGATCTCCACCCGCTGGTCACCCGCTTCGTCATGGCGCCGATGATTTCGGCCGACCCGCAGCACGCCGGGGCCATCCGCGAGAAGGCGCGCGAGACGCTGCTGATGCAACTGGCACCGCTGGATGCGCGGCTTTCGCGCCAGGAGTGGCAGGGGGGCGATCGCTGGTCGGTGCTCGATGCCTATCTGGCGTGGATCTGGTTCCGCATTACCGGCAGCGGCTTCGATGCCGATGCCTTCCCGGCGATTGCCGCGCACCATGATCGCGCCATGGACCGCCCCAGCGCCCAGGCGGCGCTCGCCCGCGAACAGGCGGCAACCGAGGAACTCCAACAGCGCGGACTCGATTTCCGTCCCCCCTTCGATAAAGGTGCCAAAGCATGAGCGAGCAGCCGGTGCGGCGCGTGGTTACCGGGCATGACAATGCCGGCCGCGCGATCATCCAGGAAGATGGCCCCGTGCCGCGCGTCCGCCGTGTAGGCGGCGAGCATGGGCCGCTGTTCTTCGAGGTGTGGAACACGCAGGAAACTCCCGCGCGGATCGACCGCGGCTCGGGCGAGCCGGAGGAGAGCGGCATCACCCTGGCCGCGCCGAAGGGCGGCACGCGCATCCGCGTGCTGGATATCCCGCCCGATGGCGACCGGCTGGACAGCGTCACGCCCGAACAGGCCCAGGCCCATTTCGCCGAAGTGAATGCCGGATCGGCCTCGTCCCACACCGGATCGGGCAGCCGCCATGCCCACATGCACCGCACAGAAACGGTCGATTACGGGATCGTGCTGGAAGGCGAACTGGTGCTGATCATGGATGAAGGCGAAACCACCGTGCGCGCGGGCGATATCGTGATCCAGCGCGGCACCAATCACGGCTGGGCCAACCGCTCCGACCGCAATTGCCGCATCGCCTTCATCCTGATCGACGGGAAGTTCGAGGACGGCCTGTGAAGATGGCCTCGCGCGCCAATGGCACGCCCGATGGCGAGCTGATGGTTGTCTCGGCCGATGGCCTACGCGGCCAGCCTGCCGGGGCGGACTATCCCAGCCTGCGCGAGGCGCTGGAACAGTGGGACAGCGCAGAACCCCGGCTGCGGGCACTGGCGGCACAGGCGGAACAGGCGGAACAGGGTGAGCCGCTCGACCACGCCACCCTGCTCGCACCCCTGCCGCGCACCTGGCAATGGCTCGATGCCTCGGCCTTCCAGACCCATGCCGACCTGATGCAGGTCGCTTTCGGGCACGATCCGATCGAACACGACAAGCCGCTGATGTACCAGGGCATGTCGCACACGTTCCTTGCCCCCCACCAGTCGGTCCCCTTCGTGTCGGAAGACGGCGGCATCGATTTCGAGGGTGAGTTCGCTGTCGTGACCGACCATGTGCCGATGGGCACCCCGGCTGACCGGACGCTGGGCCATGTGAAGCTGGTCCTGCTGCTCAACGACTGGTCGCTGCGCTCGCTCGCCGTGCCGGAAATGAAGACCGGCTTCGGCTGGGTCCAGGCCAAGCCCGCCTGTTCGGCCGCGCCCCTTGCCGTGACGCCCGATGCGCTGGGCGATGACTGGCAGGACGGGCGCGTCTGCCTCGACCTGCTCGTGGACTGGAACGGCCAGCGGTTTGGCGCGGCCAACGGGCGCGAAATGGCCTTCGGGTTCCATGACCTGATCGCCCACGCGGCGGCCACGCGCGACCTTGCTCCCGGCACGATCATCGGGTCCGGGACCGTGGCCAATGCCGCCTATGCGCAAGTGGGTTCAAGCTGCATCTCCGAACGCCGCGCGATCGAGATCATCGCCGATGGCCGCCCCGCCACCGCCTTCATGCGGTTCGGCGACCGCGTGCGGATGGAAGCGCTTGACGCTGCCGGACAGAGCATTTTCGGGGCCATGGACCAAGCGGTCGCGCGCGCCTGACACACTACATCAACACCCCGCGCCCCTTTCAGGAGAGAAGAACATGAGAAGCCCGGTGGGCCTGGCAGGGATCGCCGGGGGGATATGGCGTAGCAAAGGTCGAGGGAAAATCGCGTTGAAACGGTCCGTGTAACGTTACGCCAGGAACGATTACCGTAAATAACCTGTCGCCGCAGGCTCGGCATCAGCATCGATTGCCGCTCAGCCGGGGGACCATCGAGAACGCCTCCGGGAACGAGAACCTGAAAGGCGACGATCTGTGAAGCGGAACACCTTGTGCCGGGCATGCGGCATATCCCTGTTGGCACTGGCGGCGGCTCTGCCGACACCTATCGTGGCCCAGGAAACCACCGATACCGATGACAGCATCCTGGTGACGGCACAGCGGGAGCAGGTGCTGACATCCGAAGCCCCGACCGGGAGCCGCCTTGGTCTCAGCATCCTGGAAACGCCTGCCACGGTGAACGTAGTGAGCGGTGACGACATCCGCGCCCGCGGTGACATGTCGATCATCGATGCCGCCACCCGCGCCCCGGGGATCACCAACGATGCCAATCCGGGCAATGCCGGTCTGTCGTTCGCGATGCGCGGGTTCAGCGGGCAGTCCTCTGTCATGCAGCTTTATGACGGGGTCCGCCTGTTCCCCAACAACGGCTCGATCTCGTTTCCTACCGACCCGTGGAACGTCGAGCGGATCGAAGTCCTGAGCGGCCCGGCCTCGGTGCTGTTCGGCCAGGGCGCACTGGGCGGCGTGGTCAATGTAATCCCGCGCAGCCCCAATGCCGAGCGCTATGATGGTGACGCGGAAATCGGCTTCGGATCGCAGGACAGCTTCCACATTGCCGCCGGTGCCGGCGGGCCGATCAGCCAGGCGCTCGCCTTCCGGGCCGATGCCAGCTACCGCCAGTCGGACGGCTATGTCGATCGCGGCGACAGCGACAACCTGTCACTCTCGGGCGCGCTCAGGTTCGCCCCCACCTCGAATTTTACGCTGACGCTGCGCAACGATTTCGGCAGTGTGAACCCGATGCAGTATTTCGGCACGCCGCTGATCGATGGCGAGCTGGATACTTCCATCCGGCGCGAGAACTACAACGTGAGCGACGCCACGATGCGCTTCCGCGACAACCGCCTGGCGCTGACTGCCAACTGGGAGGTGAGTGACAATGTGTCGATCAACAACACCGCCTACTGGCTGGCCAGCAACCGCAAGTGGCGCAACCTGGAAACCTATGCCGACAACGGCAATGGCACGATCTACCGGGCCGACAACTACGGCATCATTCACGATGTAGACCAGTACGGCAACCAGGGCTACCTCACGCTGCGCAGCGACCTTGGCGGCTCGATGCGCAACGATCTTGTCGTCGGCATGGACGTAAGCCGCGTCACGCTGAACTATTCGCACCAGTTCGCCTCTGTTTATCAAGAGGATGTGGTGCCGATCACCGGCTTCGATCCGGGCCTGTTCCTCGATACCGTGGGCCTGCTGCCGCGCTATCACACCCGCACCACCACCTGGGCGATCTATGTCGAGGACCGGCTGGCGCTGAGCGAGCAGTTCTCGATTGTCGGCGGCTTGCGGCACGAGGAGAACAAGACCGGGCGCTGGAACTGGGTCTATACCGATGGCGTGATCACCGGCGATGCCCCGGCGCTGAACGGGGGCAACGATGCGTTCAAAAACCTGAACAGTACCACCTGGCGCGTCGGCGCGGTGTACCAGCCGTCGGAAAACCTGTCGTTCTATGGCCAGTATGCCACGGCGGTCGATCCGCTCGGCAGCCTCACGACCTTTGCCACCTCGGCCCAGCAATACCAGCTGACCTATGCCGACGGTTACCAGTACGAAGCGGGTGTGAAGGGCCTGTTCATGAATGGCAATGGCAGCTTCACCCTGGCCGCCTATCGGCTGGTGAAGCAGAACCTGTTTAGCCAGACCGTAGTCGGCGGGGCGATCGAACAGGTCGGCCAGCGGTCGTCGCAGGGGATCGAGGCGACGCTCGACCTGGCGCTTCCCGCAGGTTTCGGCCTATCGGCAAATGGCACCGTGCTCGATGCGAATTTCGATGATTTCACCGGATTCGAGGACAACACCCCTCCCGGCGTACCCCAGACAGCAGCCAATGTGGAACTGCGCTGGAGCGACAGCAGGCGCCTCTCCACCCGCGCCAACCTGCGCTATGTGGGTCATCGCTTCACCGATAACGCCAACGCCTTCCGTGTGCCTGCCTATACGGTGGTGGACCTTGGCGCGAGCTATGCGGTCACGTCTAACCTGGCGCTGGATCTGCGGCTCTACAATCTTTTCGACAAGGACTACGCCACGGCCACCTATGGCAACGAACAGTGGATCCTGGGCCGGCCGCGATCGTTCGACGTGTCGCTGCGCGCGAGCTTCTGACGGGCGACGCGCGGGTGATGTGGCATACGGTCAAGCGCTGGCTCTACCTGACCCATCGGTGGATCGGCATTGCGACCTGCCTGCTGTTCGTGCTGTGGTTCGTCTCGGGGCTGGTCATGCTCTACGTCCCATACCCTGCGCTCGATGCGGAGGAACGGCTGGCGGGGCTTTCGCCGATCACTTGGGAACAGGTTGACCACCAGCCCGAGGCCGAGCCCGGTCTGCGTGAGGTAGCGCTGGAAATGCGGGGAGACCGGCCGGTCTGGCGGGTCTCCCCGTGGAATGGCGGATCCTACTCCGTATGGGCCGATAGCGGCGAATTTGCCGGGACGGCTGGCAGGACCGAAGCCGAGGCCATCGCTGCGACTTTCGGCAAGGCTCCGGTCGAGGAGATGCGCCCGATCCGCTCGGACCAGTGGACCGTCGGAAGCGGCTACGATCGCTACCGGCCACTATGGAAGGCAGAACTGGCAGGCGAAGGTGGTCGGGTGCTCTATGTATCGTCCACCACCGGCGAAGTGGTGCTCGACACTGCTCGCACCGAGCGGTTCTGGAACTGGCTCGGCTCGATCCCGCACTGGCTCTATCCGCGCGCCTTGCGTGAGGATCAGCCGCTGTGGCGGCAGGTGGTGATGTGGGTCTCTGGTCCATGCATCCTGGGTGCGATCACCGGCGTGTGGATCGGGCTGATGCGTATCCGCCCCGGTCGCCAACGGTTCAAGGGCGGAAGAATGACACCCTACCGCGGGTGGATGAAGTGGCATCATGTGTCGGGCCTCGTCGGCTCGGCCTTCCTCATCCTGTGGATCTTCTCGGGCTGGCTGTCGGTCGATCCGTTCCGGCTGTTCGCCAGCGAGGGGATCGGCGCCGAGGCTCGGCAGAATTACGCGGGCGACGCCCCGCTCCCCTCGCCCGATACTGGCCTGCTGGCGCAAATGGGCGACGGCGCACACCGGGTGGCCCTGCGCAGTGCAGCCGGTCATCCCTATCTGCGACTGCAACAACCGGGGTCGCCCGATACCCTGCTGGAAGCCGATACCTTCCTGCCACATCATCCCGAATTCGAGCGCATCCGTCAGTCTGCCGCGGGCCTGGTGCCAGGCCCCTCGATTGCCGCAGTCGAGACGCTGACAAAGCCCGATGCTTACTGGTATGCGGTTCGCGGCACGGTGCCCCTGCCGGTTCTTAGGGTGAAGTTCGCCGACGAGGCCGCAACATGGGTCCATATCGACCCGGCCAGCGGCGACCTGCTGAGCGAAGCCGATGCCCGCCGACGCACCTATCGCTGGCTGTTCGACCTGTTCCACCGGTGGGACCTGAACCTGCTGATCGGAACCCCGCCGGCCCGTGACCTGTTGATCTGGCTGATGTCGCTGGCCGGCCTGATCAGTTCCGCCACTGCAGTGGTCGTGGGCTGGCGCAGGCTGCGAAGGTCGGGTCGGCCGAATCGCTCGGTGCAGTCAGGTTTGATTGTCCCGTCCCGTTGAAGTTCACACGATACAGAAAGCAGGATCACATGTTTACCGCTCCCAGACTTGCCGCCGCGCTTGCCGCAGCCACCCTCGTGGCAGTGCCGGCTGCGGCCCAATCGCCTGAATTCCGTACCGATGATCTGCCCGGAGCCACGATTCATCGAGCAACTGCGCAGCCCCATCGTACCGACACCGTCGAGCTCACTCTGGCGCCTGCCGGACAGGACGGATCGCGCCTTGAGTACAAGGTGCACATGGCGGCAGGCGATGTGCTGCTCTACTCGCTCGCCACAAGCGCGCCGCTGGTGGCCGAATTCCACGGCGAATCCGATGCCAACAAGGCAGTCATGTTCTATCGCGAGGATCCCGCCGCATCCGCGACCTATGGCCACCTCGTCGCCCCCATGACAGGCATCCATGGGTGGTACCTGGCCAACACCGGGGATGTTCCGGTGGCGGTTCGCCTGAACTTCTCGGGCAATTACGCGGTGACACCCGGAGTGATCGAACTGCGCCCGCGTCCGCGCGAGACACCCTGACGTAATTCTTGTCAGCTTTGAGCAGGCGCGAGCAATGGTTGCGCGCACCCCCTGCTCCCCAAACTCCATCCTTGACCCAACCGGAAAACCGCGTATTTCCGCGGCTTCCCACTGCGTGGGGCGATTAGCTCAGTTGGTAGAGCATCTCGTTTACACCGAGAGGGTCGGCGGTTCGAGCCCGTCATCGCCCACCAGTTTTGACAACAGAAAATCATCCGGGGGATGATTTTCGGTCGAAACTCCCGAGCGGAGCGAAGGGACACGTTCTCGTCCAGGGTGCAACAGGTTGATCGAGCCTGCACTCCTCAAGCCATCCCCACCCCGCCCTTGCCTATTTCGGCGAAGTAGCGGGCCATGGCATCCACCGCCTTGTCGGTCAGCTGGATGAAGGCGCGGCGGCGGTCGGTATCATCCTCCACCCGTTCGAGCAGGCCGGCATCGGTCATCTGCGATATCCAGCGCAGCGCCGTAGTCGGCGGCACGCCCGAGGCGATGCACAGCGAAGTGACCGAAACGCGCGTGTGCTCCACTCGTGCGGCGGTGAGGTCGAGCAGCATGTCCCACGCCGGATCGGCGAACAGGTCGCCATCGAAGAACCGCGCGCGGGCCTGGCGCTGCTGGATGATGCGGCGGACCAGCCGCGGATCGGGCAGTGGCGGGCGGGCGGGACGCACCAGCTTATCTCCGGGCGAGCGCAAGGTCGCACCCGCCTGTTCATCGAAGCGGAAGGCCATGCCCGCGGCGCGCACCGCGTCGCTCTCCGCATCGCCAAGCCGTTCAAGCTTTTCGGCAATGGTGTTCACCTGCTCTGTCAGGCGCAGCAGGGTCATCCGATCGGTTTCGGTAAGTTCGTGCAACCGGCCATGCGGCGCGCGCGCCATCACCTGGCCCAGCGCGATGATCCGGTCCGCCCGGCGAGGGTCCACCAGGATCTGCGGACGCGATTGCGCGCAACAGCCGAACACCGCATCCAGCGCCTCCATTGAGGTGGAGACCACCAGCATAGCGCCGGACCGCGCCGCGCGCATGTCCAGCCGGGTGAGCGCCGCCATGCCTGCCGCGTCGAGCTGCGGACAATCGATCAGCACCGCCTCCCCCAAAACGCGCAGATCGCCCGTTGCGAGCATTTCCAGCGAACCGCATTCGCGCAAGGTCAGCCCGGCGGCGGCAACATCCTCCGCCAGCTCAACCCGCACGGCGGCGCGATCGGCATAGACCGAGACATCGAGCGGCAGGCCGACGGCATCGGCAATCGCACCATATGCAAAATCGACCTGGCCCATGTTCCCCACTCATGATTCGCGCCTGGCATCAGGCGGGAACAAGATGGGAACAAATCAGGATCGTGTCAAGAATATCGAAAGCTCGGGAGTTAATCCGCAAACGGATCACGCACGGTGATGGTGTCATCCCGCTCCGGACTGGTGGAAACCGACGCCACCGGACATTCGATCAGTTCCTCGATCCGGCGGATATATTTGATCGCCTGGGCGGGCAGGTCGGCCCATGAGCGCGCGCCCACGGTGGTGCCTTCCCAGCCCTCGATCTCCTCGTAAACAGGCGTGCAGGCGGCCTGGTCCTGGGCGTTGGCGGGGAGGTAGTCGATCACCTCACCGTGTAGCTCATAGCCGGTGCAGATGCGGATGGTCTCGAACCCGTCGAGCACGTCGATCTTGGTGAGCGCGATGCCGGTTACACCGCTGAGGGCACAGGTCTGGCGTACCAGCACGGCATCGAACCAGCCGCAGCGACGCTTGCGGGCGGTGACGGTGCCCCATTCATGGCCGCGCACGCCCAGCTTCTCGCCATCTGCATCGTCGAGTTCGGTCGGGAACGGGCCGCTGCCGACGCGGGTGGTATAGGCCTTGACGATGCCGAGCACGAAGCCTGCCGCGTTGGGGCCCATGCCGCTGCCGCTGGCGACGGTGCCGCTGACCGTGTTGGAGCTGGTGACGAAGGGATAGGTGCCGTGGTCGACATCGAGCAGCACGCCCTGCGCGCCTTCAAACAGGATGCGGCGACCGGCCTTCTTGGCCTCATTCAACCGGCGCCACACCGGCTGGGCGAATTGCAGCACGAAGGGCGCAATGCCGCGCAGTTCTTCGAGCAGCGCCGCGCGATCGACCGGCGGTTCGCCGAACCCGGCGCGCAGCGCATCGTGGTGGGCGCAGAGCCGGTCGAGCTGCGGCTCCAGCTCATCGAGGTGTGACAGGTCGCACACGCGGATGGCGCGGCGGCCGACCTTGTCTTCGTAAGCCGGGCCGATGCCGCGGCCGGTGGTGCCGATCTTGCCGGAGCCCGCCGCCGCCTCGCGCAGGCCATCGAGATCGCGGTGGACGGGCAGGATCAGCGGGCAGTTGTCGGCAATGCCGAAGTTGTCCGGCGTGATCGACACGCCCTGGGCTTCCAGCCGCTCGATCTCGGCCTTCAGGGCCCAGGGATCAAGCACCACGCCGTTGCCGATAAGCGAGAGCGTGCCAGTGACGATGCCGCTGGGCAGGAGGCTGAGCTTGTAAGTCTTGTCACCCACCACCAGCGTATGGCCGGCATTGTGACCGCCCTGGAAACGCACGACCACGTCGGCCCGCGCCGCCAGCCAGTCAACAATCTTGCCCTTGCCCTCATCGCCCCACTGGGCGCCGATTACGGTCACATTGGCCATGGATGAATGTCCTCACCTGCCCGATGGATCCGGCTTGCCCTTCGACAGGACTCGGCAAGCGGATGTGCCAGAGCAAGGGAGGCGTCCCCTTGCGCTGGGGCCACTAACGTCGTGCGCTCCAAAGTCAACCGCACCGCACCAGCAATCCTAATGCATGTGCCCTAATGCATGTGCGGAGTTTCGGCTCCCTTGGGAATGCGGATGCGGGCGACCAGTTGGCGCACGTGGAGCGGCACCGGACCGGTAAATTTCGCCACCGCGATCGCCACGGCGAAGTTGAGCACCATGCCGACCACGCCGATCCCCTCGGCCGATATGCCGAACAGCCAATTCTGCGGCCTGTCGAGTTCGGGAAACCACAGCTTGAACCAGGCGATGTAGAGGAAGGTGAAACCCAGCCCCGACACCATCCCGGCAATCGCGCCCTCGCGGTTCATCCACTTGGTGAAGATGCCCATGAAGATCGGCGGGAACAGCGAGGCGGCGGCCAGACCGAAGGCGAAGGCCACCACCTGCGCCACCCAGCCAGGCGGATATATCCCCAGGTAGCCCGCCACCATGATCGCCGCGCTGGCCGCGATTCGCGCTGCGAGCAGTTCCCCCTTCTCCGAGATATCGGGGCGGAAGGTGCGTTTGAGCAGGTCATGGCTGACCGAACTGGATATCACCAGCAGCAGCCCCGCAGCCGTACTCAACGCAGCAGCCAGACCGCCCGCCGCCACCAGCGCGATCACCCAGCCGGGCAGTGCGGCGATTTCGGGGTTGGCCAGCACCATGATGTCGCGATCGACATAGACCTCGTTCTCGCCCACGGCATCCGCGTTAGACACCAGCCGCTGGCCCGAAGGGCCGGTCTCGCCGGTGAACACCGGAGCGCCCGCAAAGGCATCGCCGCTGCGGTACTGCATCACGCCATCCTGGTTCTTGTCGTTCCAGGCGATGAGGTTCTGCGTTTCCCAGTTGTGGAACCAGCCGGGTGCCGTGGCATAGTCCTGCTCGTTCACCGTCTCCACGAAATTGAGCCGGGCAAAAGCCCCCACGGCCGGCGCGGTGGTATAGAGCAGGGCGATGAAGATGAGCGCCCAGCCCGCCGATTTGCGCGCGTCGCTCGCCTTGGGAACGGTGAAGAAGCGCACGATCACATGGGGCAGGCCCGCCGTGCCGATCATCAGCGCGGCGGTGATGCAGAACACGTCGATGGTCGATTTGGACCCGTCGGTATAGGCGGCAAAGCCCAGGTCCTGCAGCACCAGATCCAGTTTCTGCAGCACGAACAGGCCCGATCCGTCATTCACCTCGCTCCCCAGCCCCAGTTGCGGCACGGGGTTGCCGGTGATCATGAAGCTGATGAAGAAGGCGGGCACCAGGTAGGCGAAGATCAGCACGCAGTACTGCGCCACCTGGGTATAGGTGATGCCCTTCATGCCGCCGAGCACGGCATAGACGAAGACGATCCCCATGCCGATCACCACGCCAAGGTTGATATCAACCTCCAGGAAGCGCGAGAACACGATGCCCACGCCGCGCATCTGCCCTGCGATATAGGTGAAGCTGATGAAGATCAGGCAGATCACTGCCACAACCCGCGCAGTCTTGCTGTAATAGCGAGCACCGAAGAAATCGGGCACGGTGAACTCGCCGAACTTCCTGAGGTAGGGGGCCAACAGCAGCGCCAGCAGCACATAGCCGCCGGTCCAGCCCATCAGGTAGACGCTGCCGTCATAGCCCGAAAAGGCGATGATACCGGCCATCGACAGGAAGCTGGCCGCACTCATCCAGTCGGCTGCCGTGGCCATGCCGTTCATCACCGGGCTGACCCCGCCGCCCGCGACATAGAAATCGGTGGTCGATCCGGCCCGTGCCCAAAGGGCAATACCGATATAGAGCGCGAAACTGGCGCCGACGAACAGGTAGATCAGGGTCTGCGTTTCCATGGCGCGGCTCAGTCTTCCAGGTCGTACTTGCGCTCGAGCCGGCGCATGGCATGGGAATAGTAGAAGATCAGCGCCACGAAGACGTAGATCGAGCCTTGCTGCGCAAACCAGAAGCCCAGCGGATATCCGCCGATGCGGAACAGGTCGAGCCAGTCGCGAAAGAGCACCCCTGCCCCAAAGCTGACCACGAACCAGATGGTCATGAGGATTCCGAGCAGGCGCAGGTTGGCCTTCCAGTATTGACCCTCGACAACTGCGTTAGCGCTATCCCCAACGGGTGCGGCGGCGGGAGGCATGTCGTCCTGTTCGCTCATATGTTTGCAAAGGTCTTGCGCGGAACCGCCTGCGGCTGCCATCATTGCAGCTTGGCAAGTGGCGCTCCTCGCGACTAACCATCCTCTTTCCCTTGATCCTTGACCGGGGTTGTAGCGCAGGCGCTCGACCCGGCAAGCCACAAAGAAAGGTTTTCCATGGCCCGCATCCTGGTGCTCTACTATTCGTCCTATGGCCACAACTCGCAGATGGCCGAAGCCATGTCCGAAGGCGTGCGCGCCGCGGGCCACGAAGCTGATATCCGCCGCGTGCCCGAAACCGCGCCTGCCGAAATCGTCAAGAACTTCGGCTTCTCGGTTAACGAGGGGCACAAGGTGATCGAAAGCCCCAACGCGGTCGGCACCTATGACGGGCTGATCCTGGGCGCGCCCACCCGCTTCGGCCGCCTGCCCAGCCAGATGGCCGCCTTCCTCGACACCTGCGGCGGTCTGTGGGCATCGGGCGCGATGATCGGCAAGCCTGCGGCGGTGTTCACTTCCAGCAATTCGCAACACGGCGGGCAGGAAACCACGCTGTTCTCGATGATCACCAACCTGCTGCACTTCGGTTGCACGATCATCGGCCTCGACTATGGCTTCGAAGGCCAGAACGGGGTGGACGAGGTCAAGGGCGGCGCGCCCTATGGCGTCACCACCATCGCCGGACCCGACGGCAGCCGCCAGCCCAGCGCCACCGAATTGGACAGCGCGCGCTACATGGCAAAGCGTGTGGCCGAAACGGCGGCGAAGCTGGCGGGCTGACCACCCGCCATTGGCTCGGCCCGCTCAATGCTGTTCCAGGTATAACCCCACGGCCAGCACTCCCTGGTCGGTCAACGAGACAAAGGTCACGCGCTTGTCGAAGGCGCTGGACTCGCGTTTGACCAAGCCAGCTTGCTCCAGTTGCGCGATGTAGCGGAGCGCGGTGGAGGCAGGCACGTCGGCGGCGATGCACAGGCTGGTGGTGGACACCTTGGCCCCGCCGGCAAACTGCATGAACAGTTCAAGCAGGATGTCCCACGCCGGTTCGCCCAGGAATTGCGCGGGCAGAAAATCGTGCCGCTTGCGCCGCTGCTGGTAGATCACCCGCGCGGTCATGGCCAGGTTCAGCGCATTGCGCTCGATCCGCGAAAGGGCATTGGGCCAGCGGAAGATCGGCCGGGTCGACGTGTCATCCCACCGCTGGTCGAGCGAATCGGCCAGGCGCAGCAGGGTGGCGGCAAGGTCACGGATTTCGCCGGGCTTCCAGCTATCGGCCAGGCCATCGAGGATCGACTGGCGGTCGGTCGCAACCAGCGGTTTTGTCATGCGCCCGCCCGCGCAGCCGAAGCGGTGTCAGGCTCCCTGTCCATCAGCAATATCGCTCCCCGTTTGTGGGCCCAGTCTGGCAGAACGCGGCATTGTGCGGCGATACGCAGTCGTGCGGATAAGGGCTTTCCGCAGGGATGCGCGGGATGTGGCCCGTCTGCGAACTGCGCGCTGTCCTACACCGTGGCAGATCGGCAGATAGCCAGATCGGCTCTTTCCCACCGTCAGTTCCAAGTTGGCCTTGTGGCAGGCCGGATGGCTCCGGCGATGGGGCCAGGCAACAAGAGCGAAGTCTCCGGCTCCCGTGTCACCTTGTCCGGCGCACCGGAAATCTTTGAATTGCAGCAGTTTAAGGCGAGAAACGAAAGTGACAGTGCGTCACTTGTGTCACCTTTTCCGGCCTGTCACCTCCGGCCGGATCAGGGCGCGGGCTGGATCACCGGGGCCGCCACGAATTCGATGACCGGCTCGGGCGCGGGGACTGGAGCCATGTCGATCACAGCAGCTTCGACCGGCGCGGCGGCAGGTTCCTCGGCCACCTCGTCCAGCTCGTCCTCGTAATAAGGATCGGCTGCAGCCATCAGCGCATCGATCGAGCAATCACGCGGCGGCGGGCGGTTGCGCAGTTTGGCAATGTCGGCTTCGCGCAGGCACAGGTAGCTTTCGCGTGTGGCCATATAGGGATCGTCGCTGGCGCGGATCGCTGCCAACCGTTCGTCCACTTCGATCCGGTACTGCAGCGAATTCACCGTATAGGCCGGGATCGCGTAATAGGGCGTATCGAGCGGGGGGCCGACAATGAAGGGCACCACGGCCTGGTCCAGCGTATTGCCCACCAGGTCGCGCAAGGTGGTCGCGCCGACCAGCGGCAGGACCATGAAAGGCCCCGGTCCGACGCCGTAGTAGCCCAGCGTATTGGCAAATCCGTTGCGACGATAGGGCAGGTTGAACTGTTCGGTTGCCGCCACGTCGAACAACCCGCCGAACCCCGCCGTGGTATTGAGCGCGAACCGCCCGAGTGTTTCGAAGGCCTTGCCCGGCTTCAACTGTAGGATGAAGTTGAGGAAGTTGACCGGTTCCAGAAGGTTGCGCAGCACGTTGCGCAGGCCATTGCGCACCGGTTTGGGCAGGTCATCCTCATAGACTCCGGCGATCGGGCCAACGATGGCCTGGTCCACCTTCTGGGTCAGCTCGAAGGTCTGGGCGTTGAGGTTTTCCAGCGGATCGCCCGGCGTATCGAGCACCGTGCCCTGGACGCGGATGATGTCGCCGGGATGCACTTCGCCGGAATCGGGGGCATCGGTCAAAGGGTTCGGACCGGTTTGCTCGCCCGCCGGTTGCGCCTGTTCGACAGTTCCGGCCGACACCGTATCGGGTAGCTCGATGTCCGCCACCTGCACCACCGCAACAGGCAGCGGCAAGGGGGATACAGACGCCAGCAGGGCGGGAGCAATGGCGTGGTACATTCAGGATTTTTCCGGGAATTGCAGTGCGCCGCACAATGACAGCGCCTGGGGCTATACGCAAACGGGCGATTGTGGTTCCACCGGAAAAACGCTCGTTCCGGCCCTTTCGGCCCGGCTATCGCACCGGCGCCTGCCCTAGAACGCCTGGCTCACCCCCAGTTTGGCGGTGAAGCCCAGCGGACTGGCGGTGAACGGATCGTAGTTCTGGTCAAGCCGGGCGAACGGCGGATCGCGGTCGAAAATGTTGTCGAGCGCCACCGACACTCGCGTGCCGCTGTCCAGTGTCCACAGCCAAGCGAGATCGACGGTGGTATGGGCCGCCAACCGCTTGCCGCCGGTGACCGAAGCCCCCGCCAGCGCGCCGCTATTGGGGCCGAACACCGCCGCGCCGCGCTGGTCCTCGTAGCCTGCCACGTGGTTGACGGCGAGGCGCAGGGAGTGGTCGCCCGCCTGGGCCTGTACCCATGCCTGCCCCTTGGCGCGCGGCAGGGGATAGGCCGTGGTCTGGAAGTTGAGCTTGCCGACCGCATCGAAGCTGGGCTGGACCAGCACGCCTTCGACCAGCACGTCGTCCACGCGGTAGTTGATCACATAGCTGCCCGCTGCACCCACCTGCAGGTCCACTCCGCCCGCGCGCCAGTCATAGCTGGCCTGGGCGTCCACCCCGCTGGTCGTCACGTCCGACGCGTTGAAGGCATAGGTCGCCAGCCGCTGGACATTGCCCGCCCCGCAGACCCCCCCGGAAAAGGTGAAGCGCGCCTCAAGCCCGGCAAAGGCCGGATTGCCGCAGTTGGCCGTGCCGATTGCGCCGAACATGGCCGCCACGATCCCACCGACCGGCTCGTTCTCGATCCCGCCGGAAAAGTCATAGCGCCAGTAATCCGCGCTCAGCCTCAGGCCCCCGCTATCGACGACCGCACCGGCGTTCCAGGTGGTCGCCTTTTCCGGCTGCAACTGCGGATTGGCGAGGATATCCACCGCGCGGAAGGCCCCGCCGATGAATGTCAGGATTACCGTGTCGGACAGCGTCTGGTTGGCGGGCGGCCCGCGGAAGGTGCTGCCCACCCCGCCGCGCAGGACCAGCCAGTCGGTCGCCTCGTACCGCAAGCGCACCTGCGGGTCGAAGGTGGAGCCGACATCGGCGCCATAGTCCTCGAACCGGGCGGAAAGCTGGGCGGACAGGCGATCGGCCAGCGGCAGATGCAGCTCGCCGAACAATGCGTAAACCTCGCGACTCACGGCGAAATCGCGCCCTGCCCCGATAAAGCCGAGCGCGCCGGTTTCGGGATCGCAGGTTGCAACCGGGTTGAGCACCGATCCGGGACAGGGGAACAGGTCGAGGTTGTTGCCGCCCTCGAAGACCCGCGCGAAACGGTCGCGGCGGAACTGCGCTCCGGCAGCAAACCGCACCTCGCCGGCCGGCAGCGTGACGCCGCTGTCACCCGCCAGCACGGCATCCGCCACCAGCTGCCGGGTGTTCGCCGTGCGGCCCCACACGTTGTAGAAATGGCCGATGGTGCCGAGATCGTTGACCAGCCCCGCGCCGGGGCTCGCATCCTGCCCGAGCGGATTGCCGTTGCCCGCGAAATTGGGATTGGCCTCGCCGGTCACGGCGTTGCCCGCCACGCCGGTGGAGAACGGATTGAACCATGTGCAGCCACCGGTGCCCGCCAGCGCGGCAAGCTGGGACTGGCTCAGCCCTGCGCGGCTCGCCGGGCTAGCATAGGCGCAGCTTTCCCCACCAAAGCCCGCCAGTGCGTTCTGGAGGAGATCCACGAAGCTGTCGCCCACTTCGAAGAAGGCATCGTATTGCGACCAGGTTGCGCCCAGCTTCAGCTCGATCCCGCCGCTCAGGTCGGCGGTGAATTCGGCGGCAAGTTGGTAGGCATCGTTGTTGTAGTCGAGCTGGGTTGCCCCGCGCTCGTCATCAAACAGTGGGTTGCCGCCGGCCAGCAGCGGGCGGAAGCGCACCGGGAAGGCCAGCGCCGGTTCGGTCGGATTGCCCGCGCCGTCCAGCGCGCAGCCCGCCGCCGCGCCGAAGCGGGCGCAATAGTCGGCCAGCGCCGGGGCATAGGACGGAATAGTGAACAGCCCGGTCCCGCCGAACGCGGCATTGGCCGAAGGTGCGATGGTGGGCAGGAAGCTGGGCGAGGTGTGCAGCCAGGTCTGGGTGCGCCCGTAAAGTCCGGTCACGCGCAGGTCCATTCCCGGCCCAAGGTCGAGGTCAAGGTCGGCGAACAACTGATAGCGTTCCTCCGGCTCGACCAGGTTGGTGAAGCCGAGGTAGCTCGCCTGGCACAGGTCGCTGCTCGATCCCGGCAAGGATCGGAACCCGCCCAGTGCCTCGCAGCCCTCGTCCGCCTCGAACACCGTGCCGCCGACCGCACCGTTGAAATCGAAATTGCCCGGATTGCCGCCGCCACTGAAGCCGCCTTGCGGGTTCTCGGCAAAGTCGCGCCAGGCAAAGGCGCGGTCGGTCATCTGCAATTCGCCGCGCCGCTGGTAGCCGCCCGACAGGAACAGCCTGAGGGCGCCGAACTGCTGGCCGTAGCTGGCCGAACCGGTCCAGTCGCCGCTCGACCCGGGGACATAGCGATAGTCGCCGCCGACCACGAAGCCCTGCTGGTCGGTGCGGGTGATGAGGTTGACCACTCCGGCGATGGCATCCGAGCCATAGGTCGCCGCCGCGCCATCCTTCAGGATCTCGATCCGGGCGAGCGCGGAGGCGGGCATCAGGTTCAGGTCCACCAGCGGCACGTTGCCGCCGCCGGTCGCCGCCATGCGGTTGCCGTTGAGCAGCACCAGCGTGCGCTGCGGCCCCAGGCCGCGCAGGTTCACGCTGGACACGCCCTGGGCAAACTGGCTGCGCGGATCGAACTGGCTGGAATCACCGATCACCCCGGCGGAAACCGGCAGGCGGCGGGCAAGCTCCATCAGGCCGGGCGATCCGGCGCGGGCAAGATCATCCGCCGTGATGACATCGACCGGTGCGGCCCCATCCTCCTCGCTGCCCGAAATCAGCGAGCCGGTGACCACGATCACATCCCCGTCATTATCCTGTGCCAATGCTGGCAACGACGCGAGAATTGCCAGGATGGATGCCGAGCAGGCGGCAGCGCGAATGTTCATATCGACCCTCATGTGACCCGCGCGGGCACTTAGCGGTCATATCCACGAGCCGCAATGCCAGCACAATTGCCAGCAGGGGGGCTTGGGTGTATAGGCCGTGTCAACCGCGCCCCGGCACCGGCGAAGCACCTGCTTCGTTAGCCGGGGCGCTCTCGTTTTCCGGTGCGGACAGTGCCCGCGCCATCAAGCAAAGGGTGTGCCCATGTCCCGCCGCCGCCAGATCTACGAAGGCAAGGCCAAGATCCTCTATGAAGGTCCGGAGCCGGGCACCATCATCCAATATTTCAAGGACGATGCCACCGCCTTCAACGCCCAGAAAAAGGGCACGATCAACGGCAAGGGCGTGATCAACAACCGCATCAGCGAGCATGTGTTCACCCGCCTGTCCACTATCGGCATCCCCACCCACTTCATCCGCCGCCTCAACATGCGCGAGCAGCTGGTGCGGCAAGTCGAGATCATTCCGCTCGAAGTGGTGGTGCGCAACGTGGTGGCCGGATCACTCGCCAAGCGCGTGGGCCTGCCCGAAGGCGAACCACTGCCGCACACGTTGATCGAATACTACCTCAAGTCGGACGAGCTGAACGACCCGATGGTGGCCGAAGAGCACATCGCCTGCTTCAACTGGGCCACGCACGAGGAAATGCAGGACATCGCCGCCATGGCGATCCGCGTGAACGATTTCATGTGCGGCATGTTCAGCGCGATCGACATCCGTCTGGTGGACTTCAAGCTGGAATTCGGCCGCATCTACGATGGCGACTACAGCCGCGTGATCCTGGCCGACGAGATCAGCCCGGACAACTGCCGCCTGTGGGATTTCACCACCGGCGAGAAGCTCGACAAGGACCGGTTCCGCCGCGACATGGGCGGCGAAGAGGAAGCCTACCAGGAAGTCGCCCGCCGCCTTGGCCTGTTGCAGGACGATGGCAGCCCCGGCGAAGTACTGGACATGAGTGCCCACCGTACCCGCTTGCGCAATTCCCCGACCAAGCCGAAGAAGTAGGGCTTAAGAAGTAATTGCGGGTTAAGCTCGATTGCCGCATCAGGTGCGGCATGAAATTCCACGTCTTTTGCGCGGGCCTCGCCGCGCTCGCCCTTCCGCTTGCTGCAACCGCCCAGGCTCCTGAGTACCAGGATGTCGAACGGGTGGTGCATCACGTCACCGCGCCAGATGGCTTACCCGGCGATCCGTTCGGCATTGCCGCCAGCGACCTGCCGCTCGATCCCGACTACCGGCTGGGCGTGCTGGACAACGGCATGCGCTATATCATCCGGCCCAATGGCACCCCCGCCGCGCAAGGGATGGTCTATCTGTGGGTCAATGCCGGGTCGCTGGGCGAGGAGCCGGACCAGGCGGGCTATGCCCACTTCCTTGAGCACATGGCGTTCAATGGATCGACCAATGTGCCCGAAGGCGAGATGATCCGCCTGCTTGAGCGCGAGGGCCTGGCCTTCGGGCCCGATACAAACGCTTCGACCACCTTCGACCGCACGGTCTACATGCTCAACCTGCCGCGCAACGATGAAGGCCTGCTCGACACCGCGTTGATGATCATGCGCGAAACGGCGAGCGAGTTGACGCTGGACCCGGAAGCCGTCCAGCGCGAGATCGGCGTGATCCGGTCCGAACTGCGGGTCCGCGATACCTTCCAGCAGCGCGCCCTGATCGACCAGTTGAAGTTCCTCTATCCCGGCTCGGCCTTTGCCGAAAACTGGATCGGCGGGAGCGACGAAACCGTCTCTGCCGCCACTAGCCAGCGGCTGCGGGACTATTACGAACGGTGGTATCGCCCCTCCAACGTGGCAATCATCGTGGTGGGCGAATTCGATCCCGAGGTGGCCGAGGCCGCCATCGCCAAGCATTTTGCCGATTGGCAGGGCGCACCGGTGGGAGACCCCGCACCGGCCGGCCCCATCGACTTGGACCGCGCGGGGGAAACCGATATCTACCTCGACCCCGCGCTGTCCGAACAGGTCAACGTGTCGCGCAGCGGCCCGTGGATCGAGCGGCCCGATACGGTTGAAACCCGGCGCGAGCGGCTGCTGCGCGAGATCGGCTATTCGATCGTCAACCGCCGCCTGCAACGCCTCAGCCGGACGGAAAACCCGCCGTTCCGCGCCGCCGGGATCAACACCGAGGAAGTGTTCGAGGCTGCCCGCACCACCTCGCTGGTTATCCAGGCCGCCGAGGGTGAATGGCAGCGCGGCCTTGCCGCCGCGCAGGAGGAATATCGGCGGGCGGTGGAAAGCGGCTTCACGGCTGGCGAAGTGGCAGAGCAGGTCGCCAACCTGCGCGCCTCGGTGGAGTCCAATGCCGCCGGTGCCGCCACACGCCACAACAACAACTTCCTCACCGGCGCGATGACCCTGCTGGAAGACGGCCAGGTGCCGACCACTCCGCAAAGCGCGCTCGAACGGTTCCTTGAACACGAACCGCTGATCACGCCCGAAGCCGTGCTGGCGGCGATGCGGGCAGACCTCGTGCCGCTCGACAATCCTTTGATCCGCTTCTCCGGTCGCACCGCGCCTGAAGGCAGCGAGGAAGCGCTCCGCAATGCCTGGGAAACCGGCATGGCCATGGAGCTGGAAGCGCGCGACGATGCCGCGCTTGATGACTTCGCCTATACCGATTTCGGCCAGCCGGGCACGGTGGTGAGCGACGTTGTGGAACCGCTGCTCGAAGTGCGCACGATCACTTTTGCCAACGGCGTGAAGCTCAACCTCAAGCGCACCGACCTGGCGGCTGACCGGGTCACGGTGCAGGTCAATATCGATGGCGGGCAATTGCTCGACACGCGCGAACAGCCGCTGGCCACGGCCATGACTTCGTCGCTAATCTCGGGGGGCCTCGGTGCCCATACGCTGGACGAGCTGGTCTCGATCCTCGCGGGACGGCAGGTCGGACTCAACATCGGTGCCGAGGAGGAGACCTTCCAGTTCAATGCCACGACGACCACGCGCGATCTTGAAATGCAGCTGCAGCTGTTCGCCGCTGCTGCCAGCGATCCCGGCTGGCGCAGCCAGGGCGAGGAGCAGTACCGCCGCTCTGTCGCCAACTTCTTCGCGCAGTTGAACGCCACCCCCGATGCAGCGCTGCGCAATGCGCTGGGCGGGATCATATCCGACAACGATCCGCGCTATTCGCTGCGCCCCGAGTCCGAATACATGCTGCTCACCTTCGCGGGCCTGCGCGATGCGATCGGCGAGCGGCTGGCCAATGGCGCGATGGAAGTGGCGCTGGTGGGCGATTTCGACGAGGACCAGGCCATCGCCATGGTCGCCGCCACGCTGGGCGCGCTGCCCCCGCGCGAGGCGGAGTTCCGCGACTATGCCGCCAACCGCGACCGCAGCTTTACCGCCGACCGCTCGCCCCGCACGCTCGCCCACCAGGGTGATGCAGGCCAGGCGCTGCTCTACATGACCTGGCCGACCCGGGACGGCGAGGACATGCGCGAGACGCTGGAATTGAACCTGCTCGAAAACGTCGCGCGTTCGCTGCTGCTCGACCGGCTGCGCGAGGAGCTGGGGCAGACCTATTCGCCCAGCGCCAACGCCCAGCAATCGCGCGTCTATCCGGGCTATGGCACCTTCTCGGTCAGCGCCGCGGTCACCCCGGACGACGTGGCCCCGGCGCGCGAGGCGATGCTCGATGTGATCGAGCGGCTGCGCGCCGAACCGGTGGACGAGGACACCCTGCTGCGCGCCCGCGCCCCGCAGCTGGAATCCTATGACAACCTGCTGAAATCAAACAGTGGCTGGATGGGCCTGGTCGATCGCGCCCAAACCCAGCCCGACCGCCTGCAGCGCTATGTCGAAGGCCGCGCCGTGCTGGCCGAACTGACCCCGGCGGATGTGCAGGAGATGGCCCAGCGCTATCTCGATCCGGCGCAGCGGCTGGAAGTGACGGTCCTGCCCCAGGCCGATCCAGCGGCAGAGTGATTACGACCCGGCAATCGGCAAAGGGCCTTGCCCCTCTTGCCGATTGCCGGGTGCGTCGCCATAGGCTCGGTAATCCGGCGACTCCGTGCCACAGATCGAATTGACCCCCAGCGACAGGACCGCAGCCATGAAAGTCCGCATCTTCGTCAACCTCAAGCCCGGCGTGCTCGACCCCCAGGGCCGCGCGGTCCATCACGCGCTCGAAGGCCTCGGCTTCGAAGGCGTGGCCGATGTGCGGGTGGGCCGGCTGATCGAGCTGGACGTGGCCGACAGCACAACGGACGAGGCGCTGGACGAGATGTGCCGCAAGCTGCTCGCCAACATGGTGATCGAGAACTACCGCGTCGAAAAGCTGGAATCGGCCTGATGCGCGCCGCAGTCATCACCTTCCCCGGTTCCAATTGCGACCGCGACATGGCGGTGGCGATCGAGAAAGTTTCGGGCAAGGCCCCGCTGCGCGTGTGGCACGGCGATGCCGAACTGCCCCAAGGTCTCGATTTCATCGCCCTGCCAGGCGGCTTCTCTTATGGCGATTACCTGCGTTCGGGTGCGATGGCGGCCAAGAGCCCGGTAATGCAGGGCGTGATCGCCGCCGCCGCACGCGGTGTGGCCGTGCTGGGCGTGTGCAACGGCTTCCAGGTGCTGACCGAAGCGGGCCTGCTGCCCGGTGCGTTGATGCGCAACGCAGGGCAAACCTTCATCTGCCGCACCGTGCCGCTTAAGGTGGAAAACAACCAGTCGCTGTTCACCAACCGCTATGCAGCGGGCCAGGTGATCCAGATCCCGGTTGCCCACCACGACGGCAATTACTTTGCCGACGATGCCACGCTGGACCGGCTGGAAGGCGATGGCCGCGTGGCCTTCCGCTTTGGCGAGAACTGCAACGGGTCGCGCCGCGACATTGCCGGGATCCTCAACGCCGGCGGCAACGTGCTGGGCATGATGCCCCACCCCGAACGCGCGATCGAGCAGGACCATGGCGGCACCGATGGACGGGCGCTGTTCGAAAGCGTGATCGGTTCGCTGGTCGCAGCCTGATTTGCTTTGCGAGGGCGCATCCGCGCCTTCGTCCTCGGCGCTATTCCCTGCACTTCGTTCCGGGGCGCCTGCGGGCGGCCGTTTGGCCTATGGTGCGGCTTCGCCGAACAACCAGCTGATCGTTGAGAGGCTGTCACGGGCCCCAGGCCCGCAAGCGCGAACGCGCGCCCGCAGGTGCCCTGTAGCGTAGCGGAAGGATCAGCGCCGAGGACGAAGGGCCGGATGGCCCTTCGCAACTCAGATCACGCCGCCGCCGTATTCCGGCGTTTCAACACCAGCGATCGGGCCTCCAGCGCGCTCATCGGGCGACCGAAGTAGTAGCCCTGGATCTTGGTGCAGCCGAGATCGCGCACCAGTTGGGCCTGCACCGCATCCTCCACGCCTTCGGCCGTGGTGGACATTTCCAGGCTGGTGGCCATGGCGACCACTGCGTTGATGATCGCCAGGCTTTCGGGATTGTCCTGCGAAGCGCCCTGCACGAAGCTGCGATCCACCTTGATGGTCGAGAAGCGCATCGTGCGCAGGTAGCCGAGCGAGGAATAACCGGTCCCGAAATCGTCGAGTGCGATGGAGCAGCCAAGCGCGAGGATTTCCTCCAGCGTCTGGCGGGCGGTGCGGCCATCGCGCAGGAACACGCTTTCGGTCACTTCCACTTCCAGCCGGTGGGCGGGCAGCCCGGTATCGGCCAGGGCGCGGACCACGGTCTGCGAGAAGCGCGGTTCGAGCAATTGTTCGCCCGACACGTTGACCGCCACCTTGATGTCTTCCGGCCAGGAAATGGCCTCGCGGCAGGCTTCGCGCAGCACCCAGTCGCCGATCGGCACGATGAGGCGGGTATCCTCGGCCAGCGGAATGAACTTGGCCGGGCTGACAAAGCCGTGGTCACTGCTGTTCCAGCGCAACAGGGCTTCGAAGCTGACCACGTTTTCCGACCGGGCGTTGACCACCGGCTGGAAATGCAGCTCCATCTCTTCGTTCCCGATGGCCGTGCGCAGGCTGGCCTCCAGCTTGAGCTTTTCCTGTGCGTTGCTGTGCAGCGCGGGCAGGAACTGGCGGTGTTCGCCGCCGCCATCGTCCTTGGCCTGGTACAAGGCCAGGTCCGCATTGCGCATCAGCGTTTCCACATTGGGCCCGTCGCGCGGACCCATGGCCGAGCCGACCGACGCGCCGATATAGAGCGTGTGATTGTCCACCGTATATGGTTGCGAAATAGCATCGACCACGCGCTGGGCGACTTCCGCCACATGGCCCGTGCGCGAGGCATCGCGGATCACCACGGCGAATTCGTCACCGCCGAGCCGACCGACCTGCTCATTCGGGCTCATCACCGATTGCAGCCGCTGGGCGACCTGCGCCAGCAGGCGGTCGCCCACATGGTGCCCCAGCGAATCGTTGACCGACTTGAAGCGGTCGAGATCGATCATCAGGAAGGCGCAGCGGGTTTTCCACTGGGCGGCATAGCGCAGGGCTTCTGCCAGCCCTTCGGTCAGCATCAGGCGGTTGGGCAGGCCGGTCAGCGTGTCGTAGCGGGCAAGATAGGCGATCTTTTCCGACGATTCGCGTTGCTGGGTCACGTCCGATCCCACGCCGCGGAAACCGGCGAAGGCACCCGTATCGTCGAAGATCGGCGTGCCCGACAGTTCCCACCAGCGACGACCGGAGGGGACTTCGACCTGCACCACCAGGTTGGCAAAGCTCTCCCGCCGCTTCAGGCGTTCGGCCAGTTCGTGCAAGGAAGGGGGCAGGTCACCGGCGTTCCACAGCTTGCCGGCCAGCAGCTCCATGATCAGCTTGCCTTCGGTTTCCTTGGCCTCGCTGCCCAGGGCATAGGCGAAGCGCGGGCTGGCGCCCTTGATGCGCCGCTGGGTATCGATCTGCCACAGCCAGTCGGCCTGGTGCTCCTCGAACTCGCGCAGCAACAGCGAGACGACCTCGTCCTTTTCGGCAACGCCCATTTCGGCAATGCGCGCGGTGAGGAAGGTGCGGGCGATATCGATCGTGCCGTGGACGATGATAAAGCAGAAGATCACGCTGGCCATAGCGAAGACATATTCGCCTTTGAGCATGAACGAAGCCGCCGCCGCCGCGCCGCAGATCACCGCCCAGATGAGCGTGATGGACGGGGCCTGCTTCATCTTGCTGGACGATCCCGCCACCAGCATCGCCACCACGGTCCACAAGGCATAGTGGTTGCCTTGATCGCCCATCGGCACGAAAATCAGCAGTGACAGGGCCCAGACGACGGCCATAGCGGCAATGGCCCAGCAGTGGCGGTTGAATTCTCGCCGTGTCATCAACCGGCGATCAATATCGGCCAGTCCGCGCTCGATGCGGATCACATAGATAACCGACAAGAACAGCGCCACCAGCCAGGCGCCCATCAGCGGCAAGGGTATGTCATCGACATAGAGGCTGATGACAGTCAATGCGGCCAGCAGGTGGCCGATGATGCGCACGCCAGCAGTCTGGTACAATTCGCGGTATTGCAGCACGCGCAGGCGCGCCCAGTCCCCCTCGTCGGGATCCTTGAAACCGATAATCTGCGCAGCTCTCAGGCGGAGCGGCAGGCTCGGCAATCCGGAATAGTCTTCGGCCACGAGCCCGCGTTAAGGGCGAAAGGTTTTATTCGAGTAAACCGCTGCAACGTTTCCGAACTATTCCACCGTTACCGATTTCGCCAGGTTGCGTGGCTGGTCCACGTCGGTGCCCTTGGCGCAGGCCACGTGATAGGCCAGCAGTTGCACCGGCACGGCATAGACCAGCGGCGCGATCAGCGGATGGACCTGCGGCATCTCGATCGTGGCAAGGCAGCCTTCTCCTGCCTCGGCAAGGCCAGCGGCATCGGAAATCAGCACGATCTTGCCGCCGCGCGCGCGCACTTCCTGCATGTTGGACACAGTCTTTTCGAACAAGGGGCCCGATGGCGCGATCACGATAACCGGGACGGCCTCGTCGATCAGCGCGATGGGCCCGTGCTTCATTTCGCCGGCGGCATAGCCTTCGGCATGGATATAGCTGATTTCCTTGAGTTTTAGCGCGCCTTCCAGCGCCAGCGGGAAGTCCGGCCCGCGCCCGAGGTAAAGCACGTCGCGGGCAGGCGCGATGAGGTGAGCCATGGCCTTGATCTCGTCGTCATGTTCCAGCGCCAGGTTGAGCTTGGCAGGTGCTTCCAGCAGGTGGGCGACGATATCGGCCTCCTCCTCGGCATTCATCCGGCCCTTCTTCACCGCGAAATGGGCGGCGAGGGCGGCGAGCACGGCAAGCTGGCAGGTAAAGGCCTTGGTACTTGCCACACCGATTTCCGGCCCGGCATGGGTCGGCAGCAGCAGGTCCGCCTCGCGCGCCATGGTGCTGGTGGGCACGTTGACCACCACGGCGATGGTCTGCCCCGCCGCCTTGCAGTGGCGCAGGGCGGCCAGGGTGTCGGCCGTCTCGCCGCTCTGGCTGATGAACAGCGCCAGGCCGCCCGCAGGCAAGATCGGGTCGCGGTAACGGAATTCGGAAGCGAAATCGATGTCCACCGGCACGCGGGCAAAGGCCTCGAACCAGTACTTGGCCACCATTGCGGCATAGTAGCTGGTGCCGCAGGCAACGATGGTGATGCGATCAATGGCCGAAATGTCGAAGTCGATCTGCGGCAGGGCGACCTGCCGTTCGAGCGGACGCAGGTAGCTCCGCAGGGTCTGCGCCACCACGGTCGGCTGCTCGAAGATCTCCTTCTGCATGAAATGGGTGTAATGCCCCTTCTCGATTGCCGCGGCGCTGGCTCCCGAGGCAACGACAGCACGTTCCACCGGCCTGTTGTCGCAATCGCGGATGGCGATGGAGTCGCGCCGGATGGCCACCCAGTCACCTTCGTCCAGGTAGATCACCCGCTGGGTGAGCGAGGCCAGGGCCAGCGCGTCGGACCCGAGGTAGCTCTCGCCCTCGCCCAGCCCGACGACTAGCGGCGAACCGAGCCGTGCGCCGATCAGCAGGTCGGGATGACTCCGAAAGGCGATGGCCAGCGCGAAGGCCCCGCGCAGGCGAGGTAGGACTTCGGCCACTGCTTCCTCCGGCCCCTTGCCGGCCTCGACCTGTTCAGAGACGAGGTGGGCGACCACCTCGCTGTCGGTCTCGCTTTCGAACTTGCGCCCGCGGGCTTCGAGTTCGGCCCGAAGGCTGGAGAAATTCTCGATGATGCCATTGTGGACGATGGCCACTTCGGGCGTGGCGTGGGGGTGGGCATTGCGTGCGGTGGGCGCACCGTGGGTAGCCCAGCGGGTATGCGCGATCCCGGTGAGGCCGGGGGCGGGATTGCCTGCCACTTCGCGCACCAGGTTCGCCAGCTTGCCTTCAGCCCTGCGGCGGACCAGTTCGCCCTGGTGCAGGGTGCAGATTCCCGCGCTGTCATAGCCGCGGTATTCCATCCGCCTGAGGCCATCGATCAGCCGGTCCGCAACCTGCTCCTGGCCGACAATTCCGATAATTCCGCACATGCTGGTCTGCGCTTTCGCTAAAAGGTGTAGGGGACGCGGATGCCAGGCATCTCTGCCGGGAATTCCTTGGTATTTCGTGTGACAAGTAGCCGGTTACGCAATTGCGCGGTTGCCAGGATGATTGCGTCCGGGGATTTCAGCCGTGGCCTTTCCCGTCGCAAGGCAGCAGCGCGCGCCCCGATTTCGCCATCCATCTCATCGACACCGAACCCGCTCAGGAAGTGTTCGGTCCGGTGCATGTCCTGCGGTGAGCCCTTCGACATGACTTCGACCCAGACCATGCGGCTAATCCAAACCCGAGCGCCCAGTGCAGCACCCCGTGCAATCTCCGCCTTTGCCAGCATCGAACCGCCCAGGGCATCGATCAGGATGTTCGAATCGAACGTAAAGCCGCTCACGCTGCGCCCGGCTTCCGCGGTTCGGGATAAATGCCCTTCTTCATGTCGAGATAGATCTGGCGTTGCCGATCATCTTCGGCATCGAAAAGATCAGGAAATTCGGCCTTCACCTCGTCGTAGTCATCATCCCAGGGCCTGGTCCACGAGGCCCGCTCACGGCGCTGCCACTCGACCGCATCGCCGATATCGGTGCGGTCCTTCCAGGCACCAAAGCCCGCTTCAAGCCAGTCGAGGTCGCCGCTATCCCCTGGCTGCGCATTGTAGGAAGCTACCGCCTCGCGCAGCACGGCCGCGCGGCTCTTGCCCTGCTCGCGGGCAATGCGGTCGAGCCGTTCGATCTCGTCATCGGGCAGGTCTGCAAGGATGCGGGTCATGGTGATATACTGATATCATATCATGATATCATGTCAAGCGGATCACCCTCGCTGTTCTCAAGCGGCGAAAATTGCCGGATCGGCTTCGATCGGCAATAACTCACCCACTACCAGTTTCGCGTCCTGCCCTTCGCTCTGTTCAACCCGGAACGGCGCCAGCACGACGCGGCTATAGTCCGGCGCCTCGACATGAACGCGTATTGCGCTGTCGAACCCCTCGCCAAACTGCCCCGGCGTGCCGCCCACTGCCGATACCATCGTGGCGGCGACTAGCTGACCCGCGCGGGCCTCTTCAGCGATGGCGGCCTGCGTCTTGTCATAGATCTCGTCCAGCGGCAGCTCGGTATCCTCATCGACAAAGCGGATGAAATCGATCTCGCCTGCCGCGTTGGCACGACCGGCAAAGGGGATCAACCGCTGGCCCTGCGCGATCTGGCTGATTGCAAAATTGCGGCTCGCCTCGAGCAACAGGGCCAGTCCCTGCTCGCCAATCGCCTGGTTTTCCGCGCTCACTTGCCCGCTTCCTTCTTCTTTTTCATCGCATCGTGGAAGCGGTCGGCCCAGCCGGGTTTCACCAGCTGTTCGGCCCGCACCATGCGCAGCTCGCCATCGGCCACGTCGCGGCTGACCGCACTACCCGCGCCGACAATCGCGTCACGCCCGATCGAGACCGGCGCGATCAGCGCGGAATTCGACCCGATGAAGGCCCCTTCTCCGATCACGGTCCTGTGCTTGAAATAACCATCGTAATTGCAGGTGATCGTGCCGGCGCCGATATTGGCCCCCGCCCCCACCGTGGCATCGCCCAGATAGGTCAGGTGGTTGGCCTTGGCCCCGGCACCCAGCGTGGCGTTCTTCACTTCGACAAAGTTGCCGATTTTCGCGCCAGCCTCCAGCACTGCGCCAGGCCTGAGCCTCGCATAGGGCCCGATCTCCACCCCTTCGGCCAATGTCGCTCCTTCCAGATGGCTGAAGGCGCGGATGCGGACGTTATCCGCCACGGTCACACCAGGGCCGAAGACCACGTTGGGTTCGACCAGCACATCGGACCCCAGCACGGTATCATGGCTGAAGAATACGGTCTCGGGCGCGACCAGCGTGGCCCCTTGCGCCATGGCCTTGGCGCGCCGCCCCTGCTGGAAGCGCTCCTCCGCCTCGGCCAGTTCGGCGCGGCTGTTGATGCCGGCCACTTCGTCAGGATCACTGGTGACGACCACCGCGGTCGGCACATCGGCGGCAATGGCCACGTTGACCACATCGGGAAGGTAGAATTCGCCCTGCGCATTGTCGTTGCCGACATTGCCCAGCAGGGTGAACAGGATGTCGCTGCGTACGGCCATCAGGCCCGAATTGCACAAGGGGCAGGCGCGCTCTTCCTCGCTCGCGTCCTTGAATTCGACCATCTTCACGATCCGGTCGCCATCCGTCAGCACGCGGCCATAATGGCCCGCGTCCCAAGGCTTGAAGCCCAGCACCACGGCGGCGGGCGCGTCGTCTGCATGGAGGCGCTTGAGCATGGCCATCATGGTTTCCGCCCGCACGAATGGCACGTCGCCATACATCACTAGCACGTCGCCGGCGAAGCCTTGGAGCGCGCGTTCGGCCTGCATCACCGCATGGCCGGTGCCGAGCTGCCGGTCCTGTACGGCGAATTGCACCCGGCCCGCCAGCCGCGCCTCGACCTGCTCGCGCGCTTCGCCCACGACGACTACGGTGCGGCTGGCGCCCAGCCGGTCCACTTCGGCCAGCAGATGCTCGATCATCGGCTTGCCTCCGATTTCGTGCAGCACCTTGTGGCGCTGGCTATTCATCCGGGTGCCTTTGCCCGCAGCAAGGACAATGGCGGCGATCAGTCGTTCGGGTTCCATCATGGACAGGGTCAATGCCACCAAATGATTGCGGTTTCCACCGCGCTGGGCCAGTGGATTGCGGATGAGTGATTTTCCCTTTTCCATCGTCGGCTTCGACCTCGATGGCACCCTGGTCGATTCCGCACTGGACCTCGCCCCGGCCGTCAACCACGCGCTGGTTGCGGCAGGTCGCGAACAGGTGAGCCTGGATACTACCCGCTCGCTGATCGGCGGCGGCGCGCGGCGCATGCTCGAACGCGCGCTGGAAGTGACCGGCGGGCCGGTGGCCATGTCGCATTTCGATGAACTGCACGAGCTGCTGCTGGAACACTACACCGCCAATATCGCCGCCAATACCTTGCCCTATCCCGGCTGCCTCGATGCGCTGGACGTGCTGACTGGCCATGGCTGCAAGGTGGCGGTGGTGACCAACAAGTCCGAAGTGCTCGCCCGCCTGCTGCTGGGACAGCTCGGCTTGACCGAACGCTTCGCCTCCATCGTGGGCGGCGATACGCTGGGCCGCGAGCGCGCCAAGCCCGCGCCCGACCTGATCCATGAGACGGTCGCCCGCTGCGGCGGCGGCAGCTTTGCCATGGTGGGCGACAGCACGTTCGACGTGCTCGCAGCGCGCAATGCGGGAGTGCCGGTGGTGGCACTCAGCTTCGGCTATCACGATGTCCCGCCGGGCGAACTTGGCGCCGACGTGCTGGTGGACCATTTCGACGATCTGGTGGAGGCACTGGCCGCACTGGGATAGAGCAAGGGGGATACGGGGGGATGACAGTAACCATTCGCGGTGCCGCGCGGCTTGAAACGCGGGCGAAAGTCTGCCGACTGGCGCTGTGGACCTTCATCGTGGTCTGCGCACTGACATTCTGCCTGCTGCTGGTGGTCATGGCGCGGCAGTTGCAACTGGCCTATCCGCCGCCCCAGATTCTCGCACTCTATGGCCTGGGCGAACTGCTGCTTTGGCTGGTGCTGCTGCTGGGGACGATCCCGGTCAGCCTGTGGCTCTATCGCGCCCATGCGAACCTGCATGAAGGCTCAGTGGGCGGGCTCAACTATTCGCCCGGCTGGGCGGTCGGCAGCTTCTTTGTTCCTGTCGCCAACCTGTTCGTGCCGATGAAGGCCATGCGCGATCTGCACAACCGCTCGAATGGCGAACCGGCCGATTTTGCCGCCAGCAGCGTGGGCGATGTGACGAGCTGGTGGGCCTGCCACCTGGCCGCAGTCCTGCTGGCCTTCATCGTGGTGGTCATTGCCCTGGTACCGCTGATAACCAATGCCTACTGGACCACGCCGCCTGCCGCGACATCGGTGCTCGGCCTCCTCAACATCCTGTTCTGGACCGGCTCGGCCGCCTACCTGCTGCGAATAATAAACGCGGTGACCACGGCGCAGGCGCACGGGGTAAGCTCGGCAGCAGTTTTCGAGTAATCAGACAAGCTTAACCAGCTTGCGCTCCATTGGCGCCAGCACGCCTGCCAGTTCATGGCCGCGTTTCAGCACCTGGCCGTGTTCGCCGAACAGTGCCCACATGCCTTGCCGGTTGCGCAAGGCGGGCCGCTTTTCGAGGCGCATCTGCGGGACATCTGCCGTGCGGCGGAAAGCCGCAAACACGGCATAGTCGCGGGTAAAGTCCATCGCATAGTCGCGCCATTCACCTGCGGCGACCATGCGGCCATAGAGGTCCAGGATACGGGCAAGCTCGACACGCTCGAACCCGACCTGTTGCGGCGCAGCCCCGCCGGGGAACGGAAGCAGTGTGAAATCGCCGGGCGGCACCCGCATCAATCGTCGGTCCCGCTCTTGCGGCAGCGGGTCGCGGGAGCTTGTTCGCGTTCGGCCTTGAGCGCGGCAATCTCGGCCTTCATGGCGGCGAGTTCGCGCTCCAGCACATCGATGCGCGAATAGTCCGGCTCGCACGGTTCGTCGCAGGGCGTGCCGTAAGGGATGAATTCACGCAACCAGGTTTCGGCCGGAACCAGGGTGGACCGCGCCTTGAGGCCGATCATCGTCGCGCCTTCGGGCACGTCGTCGGTCACCACGGCGTTGGCCCCCACTCGTGCACGTTCTCCCACGGTGATCGGGCCGATCACCTGCGCGCCGGAACCGATGATCACATTGTCGCACAAGGTGGGATGGCGCTTGCCGCCTTCGCCATTGGTGGGATTGGTTCCGCCCAATGTAACGCACTGGTAGATCGTGACATTGTCGCCGATCTCGCAGGTCTCGCCGATCACGGTAAAGCCGTGGTCGATGAAGAAGTTCTTGCCGATCTGTGCGCCGGGATGGATATCAATCGCGGTCAGCCAGCGCGACAGGTGGTTGATGAACCGGGCGAGGAAGTAAAGCCGTCCGACAAACAGCCAGTGGGCCACCCGGTGGAAGCCCAGCGCCCAGACACCCGGATAGAGCAGGATCTCCCACCGCGAACGCGGCGCAGGATCACGCGCGTGGACCGAGTCCAGATAGCTTATCAGGCGGTCAAACATCGGTGCCAGTCTCCCACCATCGTCACGTCAAAGCAAGCGCGGCTCGTCCGGGCCATGCAGCGCTTCCAGCGCCGCGCGCCAGATGCCGGCAGTAGGTGGGGTCTTGCGCTCCAGAGACAAGCGGTCGATCATCGCGACAAGCTTTTCGAGATCTTCCTGCGCGCGTGAGGCCCGGGGGACGAGGTAGATGGCCGCATCCGGCCCCAGCGGCAGTCCGCGCTCGGCGGCCAGCGACAACAGCAGTTCTGCCGCCTGTCCATCATCCGGCATGCCGATATCGAGTTGCAGCGCCGCACCCAGACGCGAGCGCAGGTCCGGCAAGGCAATGGTCCACGGCGGCTCCCCGCCCACCAGCAGCAACGGGGTGCCACTTTGTTGCGCACGGTTCCATCGGTGGAACAGTTCGTCCTCGGGCAGGAGATGCGCGTCGTCCACCGCCTCGCCTTTTCCGGACGAAGCAAACCAGCGCGCGAACAGCGACTTGCCCGAGCGCGGCGGGCCGGTGAGCACGGCTGTATGGAACGGCCAGCTTTCGGGCCGTGCCAGCGCCTCGGCGACGTGGGCATTGCCCGCGCCGATCACGATGCGCTGCGGCCCCTTGCCGGTAGCGGTGAGAGGAAGGGCGATCTGCGACATGGGACGTTCTGCCGTTCCCGCGCGCTCAGCGCGCGATGGCGAGCGCGTTGTTGCCCACGGTCACCTGCCAGCCGGCGGCGCGCAGAGCATCGGCCAGTTCGCCGATCGATCCGGCATAGTTGACCTGCATCACCGAAGTGCCGCCGATTGCCGTGCTCGATACCGACAGTCCGCGCACGCCTGCCACGCCGCGAATGCCGGTCAGCGTGCCATCGAAACTGCGCGCATCGGGGGTGGCGGCCTGGACCACGATGGAATTGACCGTGGCGGCTTGAACCGGCTGTTCGCCTGGCGAGGAGACCCCTCCGGCCACCGGCGGAGCCACGCCCGGCGCGTCGGCTACTCCCATCGCTTCGGCCAGTCGCCCCTGTTCGATCAAAGCGCGCAGTTCGGGGCTGATCTCGACCATGTCGAGGGTCAGCGTGGGATCGGGGCGCAAGGTGCCATCGGCCAGGGCGCGGCGGTAGATCTCGTCGAACCGGGTGATCGCGCGGCGCAGCATGTCCGGCAACTGGCCCGGCCCGTCAGCGCGCATGGTGAATGACGACAGGAAGCGGTTGTCGGGGCCGTAGCGGGCGGTGAACTGCCCCTCGATCGGCCCGCCCGGCCACGAATAGTGGAGCCGCGCCACCGGCACCAGCACGTCGGCCGCGCTGAACTGGTCGAGCACGGTATTCCACCAGGCACGGCTGCGGCGACCGGTCTGGCCATAGGTCAAAAGCAGCGATTCGCCGCCTGCGCCCGATGGGCGGACATAGTCGATCGTCGATGCACCCAGTTGCGTTTCGGCCCAGGCGCGCTGCCACGGGTTGCGGTATTCGAACATGGTTGCGCTGCCGCCGGTCATCATCACCGGCAGGGTCAGCATCGGGGCAGACCTTGCCCGCGCGCCTTCTCCGCCCAGCAGGGAACCGGCGCGCTGGCGATCGAAAATCACGCCCAGCCGCGCGACATAACGCCGCGGTCCGAGGCGTTCCTCTTCCACCACGATGGCAGAGACCAGCCCCTGCAGCCGCGAATCGGGTATATCGGGCCCGTCGATCCGTTCCCACGCAATGCGTTGCGCTTCCAGCCAGCCGTTCATCCGCGCATCGTCCGGATTGTCGCCGGTCACGTTGACCTCGATTCCCGACACCTCGATATCGGTGCTGCTGGCGACGGGCGCGATGCCGCGATCACCGGCCACCTGGGCGAACAGGCTGGCCGCGCCGAGCACGCCAAGGGCCAGCACGACAGGCGCCGCAAACTGCAGCATCGGGCGGTGCGATTGCGTGGGTGAAGAGGCGACTGGGTTCAGCATCGGGGAAATCGCGGCCCTTCTGCGACAAGGCGAGTGGAAATCCAAGCGCGAATGCGCCAATGGCGGTGAATGACTTCCAACACTCCACCATACACCTACGAACAGGCAGGCGTTTCGATCGATGCCGGCAACCGGCTGGTCAAGGCCATCGGCCCCCTGGTGAAAGCCACCCGTCGCCCCGGTGCAGACGGCGAGATCGGCGGCTTCGGCGGCTTCTTCGATCCGCGCGCGGCGGGATACAAGGATCCGCTGCTGGTGGCGGGCAACGATGGCGTAGGCACCAAGGTCAAGATCGCCATCGACCATGACCGGCACGATGCCATCGGCATCGATCTTGTCGCCATGTGCGCCAACGACCTGATCGTGCAGGGTGCCGAACCGCTGTTCTTCCTCGACTATTTCGCCACTGGCAAGCTGGACAACGGCGTGGCCGAGCGGGTGATCGCGGGCATTGCCGAAGGTTGCAAGTTGGCCGGCTGCGCCCTGATCGGCGGCGAGACGGCGGAAATGCCGGGCATGTATGCCGCGGGAGACTATGACCTGGCGGGATTCTGCGTCGGCGCGGTGGAGCGCGGCGAACAGTTGACGGGCAACCGCGTTGCCTCCGGCCACGTGCTGCTGGGCCTCGCCAGTTCGGGCGTCCATTCCAACGGCTATTCGCTGGTCCGGCGGCTGGCGGAGGACAAGCTGTGGAAGATGGACCGCCCCGCCCTGTTCGATCCCGATCGCCTGCTGATCGACTATCTGGCCGAACCCACGCGAATCTATGTCAAAAGCCTGCTGCCGGTGATCCGCGCCGGGCAGATCGATGCGCTGGCCCATATCACCGGCGGCGGCCTGCTGGAGAACGTGCCGCGTGTTCTGCCCGCGGGGGCCCATGCGGTGATCGATGCCGACAGCTGGGAACTGCCGCGACTGATGGCCTTCCTCCAGGCCCAGGGAAATATCGAGCCGGTCGAGATGGCGCGGACTTTCAACACCGGCATCGGCATGGTGCTGGCCGTAACGCCGGACAAGGTCGATGGCGTGACTGCCGCGCTGGAAGAGGCAGGCGAACAGGTGTTCCGCATCGGCGCCATCGTCGAAGGCGCCAAGGGCTGCACGGTCAAGGGATCGGCCGGAACCTGGTCGGCCCGCGAGGACTGGGAAGCGACGCATAATGCCTGACTTGGGGCCCAAGGCAAAGGTCGCCTGCCTGCTGTCGGGCAACGGCACCACCATGTCGGCCCTGCTGTTCCACTCGCGCCTGCCCGACTGCCCTTATGAAATCGTGCTGGTCGCCAGCAACGTGCCCGATGCGCCGGGCCTGAAGATTGCCGAGGCCGAAGGCATCGCCACTTTCGCCCACGACCATCACGGCATGGACCGGGCCGAGCACGAAGCAGTCATGGATGCGGCGCTGAGGGAATCGGGTGCGGAATACCTGGCGCTGTGCGGTTACATGCGCATCCTGACCGCCGAGTTCGTGTCGGGCTGGGAAGGCCGTATGGTCAACACCCACCCTTCCCTGCTGCCCAAGTTCAAGGGCCTCGACACCCACCAGCGGGCCATCGACGCGGGCGAGAAGTACGGCGGCTGTTCGGTGCATGTGGTGACGGCGGAGCTCGACGGCGGGCCGCTGCTGGGCCAGATCCCGGTGGCCATCCTGCCGACCGACTCTGTCGACAGCCTGGCCCGGCGGGTAATCCTGGCCGAATACCAGCTCTATCCGCGCATGTTCGCCGACTATGTCGCGCGGCCCCTTCGGACGGACTAGCCGCCCGAAGGGGTTCAGCCCTATGCGCGCGCCTTGGCGAGGATCGGGGCGATTTCGTCGAGCAGGGCCAGCCGCTTCTTCTTGAGCAGTTCGGCACGGTCATCCGATGCCGGTTCGATTTCTGCATCGATGCGGTGAATTTCGCGGTTCAGTTCGTGATAGCTGTCAGCCAGCCGGGCGAAGTGGGCATCGTCCTGCTTCAGCTTGTGGATGACGGCAACGTCCTGCGGAAATTCGGCGGCGAGTTCGTGCGGGGTGTGGGACATGGTTGATCCTTTCCTTGGTTGTTTCGCCAAGGTTAGGCCTCGCGTCCGCGCAATCCCTTGCGCGCAATCAAAAAGCCAAGCAGCAAAAACCCCGCCGGATCGCTCCGACGGGGTTCATGAATTCAGCATTTGCCGAGCAATCAGCCGACGATTTCTTCCGGCTTAAAGAAATAGGCGATCTCGATCGCGGCATTCTCGTCCGAATCCGAACCGTGGACGGTGTTGGCTTCGATCGATTCGGCCAGTTCCTTGCGGATCGTGCCCGGCTCGGCATTGGCCGGGTTGGTGGCGCCCATGATGTCGCGGTTGCGCTGCATGGCGTTCTCGCCCTCGAGCACCTGCACGACCACCGGGCCGCTGATCATGAAGTCGACCAGTTCGCCGAAGAACGGACGCTCGCGGTGGACGGCATAGAAGCCTTCGGCCTGTTCGCGGGTCATGTGGATCCGCTTGGAAGCGACGACACGCAGGCCGGCTTCTTCCAGCATCTTGGTGACCGCCCCGGTCAGGTTACGGCGCGTGGCGTCGGGCTTGATGATCGAGAAAGTGCGGGTAACCGCCATGGGGTGTTCCTTTGAGATACGCCTGTGGATCCGTGTGAGGGCCAGCCGCCTGTGCCGCCGCCCCTGTCGGGCGCGCCCCTAGCCTTGTTGCCGCCTTTGGGCAAGCTTTCGCATCTGCAACGCGGGCGGCGGGGTTACATGCCCCGGCCCACGGTAAGCTGCACCGTGTTCACCCCGTCACCACCGGGCGAGGCGCTGGCGCTGAAGGCCAGGCCCTCCGGGCCGTCGCCGCCGATCAGCCGGGTGCCATTGGTGTTCATCTCTCCATCGATCGTCACGCCCGCCGCTTCGGCCTGCTGGCGATAGAATTCGATCACCTTTTCCGGCGCATCGGGCGTGGTCAGCACCACCAATACGCCCGAGCCATCGGTGGTGTTCACCGAGGTCGAGGTCACTACCGTGGCACCGGGATAGACCGAGAAGCCTTGGGGCATCCCTTCAACCGCCTGCGAACCGCTGCGCACTGTCACATGTTCGCCGCCCGGCCCGGTCATGTCGACCGAGACATCCTCGCCCTGGCTGTCGATATCGTAGGTGACTTCGCCATCCTCGGTCTGGATCGTGCCTTCATCGCCCGAACCGCAGGCCGCCACCAGCAAGGCCACCGCACTCACCCCCAAAAACCTGCGCATCGCAAATCCTCCTAATGTCCGTGCCAATGTCCGAGGCTGAAGCTTGCCCGTTCAGGCCTTCTGAATCCAGCGCCCGTTTTCCAGCTCGTGGAATTCGCGGCTCACATCCTCGCGCCCGTCGAACAGCCGCCATGTGGCGCGGGCAGCCGAACGACCCTCCTCATCGAAGAACAGCAGCGCCCGTTCGAAGCTTTCCGCCTCCTCGCGCCAGAGGCCGTCGGCAAGGGCCACCAGCGTCGCCCCGTTGGCTGCTTCGCACCGGTCCGACAGCAGGATCGGCTGGCGCGCATCGTGCGGCCCGCCGGAAAAGCCGTGGGCGAGGAATTCGTCGGGGAAGGCCTCCCACAAGGCTGCATCGAGCCGCGCCACTTGCTCCACATCGGCCGAGACCACGAGCAGGCGCTGCCCCTGCCCCATGGCCGCGCGGGCGATCAGCGGCAGGACCCGCTCGATCAGCTGGTCGGCGTGGAGATAGAAGCCAAGGCGCATTCAGGCCACCGCTCCCAAGGTGCGCTTGTCCTTGCTGCTGCGGCACCGGTCGGAACAGAACCGCACGTTGTCCCAATCCCGCTCCCACTTCTTGCGCCAGCTGAACGGCAGCCCGCATGACGCGCAGGTCTTGCTGGGCAGGTCCGCCTTCTTGCGCATCCGTGGCATGGGCGCGATCAGCCCTCGACAGTATCGCGCACGAAGGTGTCGATCAGCCGCACGCCATAGCCGGTTGCGCCCTTGTCCCAGGTGGCGCCGGGCTTATCGGCCCAGACCATCCCGGCAATGTCGAGGTGGGCCCATTCCACGCCCTCATCGACGTAGCGCTGGAGGAACTGCGCCGCGGTGATGGAGCCTGCCAGCCGCGGGCCGACGTTCTTCATGTCGGCAATCGGGCTGTCGATCAGCTTGTCGTATTCGGGGGCAAGCGGGAAGCGCCACAGCTTGTCCCCGCTCGCCTTGCCGGCGGCCGCCAGCCTGTCGGCCAGGGCATCGGAATTGGAGAACAGCCCCCCGTGCTCCACGCCAAGCGCAATCATCATCGCGCCGGTCAGGGTGGCCAGATCGACCATGGTTTTCGGCGAAAACTCCTTCTGCGCCCAAGTCATCGCGTCGCACAGCACTAGGCGTCCTTCGGCATCGGTGTTGATTACTTCGACCGTCTGGCCCGACATGGTGGTGACCACGTCGCCCGGACGTTGGGCATTGCCATCGGGCATGTTCTCGACGAGGCCGCAGACGCCGATCACATTGGCCTTGGCCTTGCGCCCAGCCAGCGCCAGCATGGCCCCTGCCACCGCGCCTGCGCCGCCCATGTCCCACTTCATGTCTTCCATGCCCGCGGCAGGCTTGATCGAGATGCCGCCGGTGTCGAAAGTCACGCCCTTGCCGACAAAGACCACCGGCTTGGCACCCGCTTTTCCGCCCTGCCACTTGATGACCAGCATCTTGGGAGCCCGGGCCGAGCCCTGCGCCACGCCGAGCAGCGCGCCCATGCCAAGCTGGCGCATCTCGTCCTCGTCCAGCACGGAAATCTCCACACCGCTTCCGGCAAAGCGCGCCTGGCACCGTTCGACGAAGCTTTGCGGATAGATCACGTTGGCGGGTTCAGCCACCAGCTCGCGGGTGAATTCAACGCCGGTGGCGACGGCCGCTTCGGCCTGCCACTCAGCTTCGGTTCCTTCGGGCGCACCGACCACGACCACTTCGCCGAGGGACTTCTTTTGCTCTTCCTTCAGCTTGGTGCGATAGGCATCCCAGCGCCACGAGCGCAGCCTGAGGCCGAGCAGTACGGCGGCAACTTCGCGCGGGCTGGCCTTGCTGCTCGTCAGGTCAAGCGCCAGCACGGTTTCTCCCGAGGTGAGGTAGCGCGCGGCCAGCGCTGCGCCGGCCTTCTCGAAATTGGTCACCCGGCTTGACCCGTTGTCCTTGCCCGCGCCCGCGAGCGCCAGCCGCACCACCGTGCCGCCGCTTTCGACAAAGCCTTCGAACAGTTGTCCGGCCTTGCCTGAAAAGCGTGAGGCTTCGGCCCCTTGCAGCATGGCCACCGGCAGGTCGGCGGGCAGCTTGTCCGTTTCGACAAGGCGGGCGACGAGGCGGGGCGAGGACGGCAGGGCCTGGGCGAAAGTAACTTTCATGATTTCTCCGGTGATCCGAAACGGGGACACGGCGATCCGATCTGGCGGCCGCGAATGCTGCCGTTGCAGTTAAGCGCGGGCGGTGCGATAGGCAACCCATGCTCCCTGCCCTGCCGTCATCGCCACAAGTCCGGGATCTGGCCGGAGAAACGGCGCCGGATCATGTGCGCGCCCGATCGCATTCCATGCGGCTGGGAGCTCTACTCGGCGCCACTGCGCTGGCCTGTTTGGCCTTGCCCGCGATGGCGCAGGTTTCCTCACCGACGGACGAACCTGCTGCCGAGATCGAGCCAGAAAGCGCCATGACCGAGCCGGGCTTCCGCATACGGCCTGATCCGACAGAACCCGCACCGGTGCCCGCAGAGACGCCAGCAGAGTCGGAAGGCCCTGCCGATGACCCGGCTGCAACCGAAGGCCGCCGCATCGCCTTTGAAGCTGGCGAACTCGATTACGACAGCAATGCCGATGTGGTGACCGCATCGGGCGATGTGCTGGCGCGATCGGGCGACGAATCGGTACGCGCCGACCGCATCGTATGGAACCGCACCACCGGCCAGATCGTGGCCGAGGGCAATGTCCGCCTGGTCGATGGCGACGGGAACCAGTTGTTCACCGAACAGCTCGAACTGACCGACGAGTTGAAGGCCGGGGCCATGAGCAACCTGCTCCTCGCCTTCCGCCAGGGCGGCCGGCTGGCCGCCGACATGGCCGAGCGTGACGAGGCCGGCAACGTGGTGCTCGACCGGGCTGCCTATTCATCCTGCGCCGTGGTCGATGCCGAAGGCTGCCCCAAGGATCCAAGCTGGCGGATCACCGCGCGGCGCGTGGTCTATGATGCCGAAACCCAGCTTATCCGTTTCCAGGGCGCGCACCTTGAACTGTTCGGCACGCGCGTCCTGCCGCTGCCGGGCATGATGCTCAGCGCAGATGGGCGGGCGATGTCGGGCTTCCTCATCCCCGATCTGGGCATAACCGCGTCCAACGGGCTGGAAATCAGCAGCAGCTATTACTGGCGCATCCAGGAAAACCGCGACCTGACACTGACCGGTTTTGTCTACAGCTCGGCCACGCCGATGCTCCAGGCCCAGTACCGCCAGTTGAACGATGACGGCGCTTTCCAGGTGACGGGCTATGGTACCTACAGCCGCCGCATCCCGCTCAACACCAATGTGCCGACGCCAGAAAGCTCGCTGCGCGGCTATATCTTCGCCAATGGCCGCTACCAGCTTGACCCCAACTGGAGCGTGACCGGATCGCTGCGGGCAGCGAGTGACCGCACTTTCATCCGCCGCTACGATATCAGCCGCGAGGACCGGCTGCGTTCCACCGTTAATGTCGAGCGGATAGATCCGGACAGCTACCTGTCGATTTCCGGCTGGGCCACCCAGGCGCTGCTGGTGCCGGTGGGTCAGGGACAGGTTCCGGTGGCCCTGCCGCTGCTCGACTATCGCCGCCGCCTCACCGATCCGATCGCCGGCGGGCGGGTGGACCTACAGTTCAACACCCTGGCCATCACCCGGACCGAAGGGCAGGATACCCAGCGCGTCTTTGCCCGCGCCCAGTGGGACCTGAGGCGCATCACCCGGATGGGGCAGGAAGTGACGCTGACCGGCATGGTGCGCGGCGATGTCTATCACTCCAACCAGAACTTGCTGACCCTGACGCCCAGCTACCGCGGCGAGAACGGCTGGCAGACGCGCGGCGTGGCCGTGGCGGCGGTGGATGTGAAATGGCCGTTCATCGGCGAATTCATGGGCGGATCGCAGATCTTAACACCGCGCATGCAGGTCGTGGCCACGCCCGATGTGCGCAACCTGGCCATTCCCAACGAGGACGCCCGCGCGATCGACCTGGAGGATTCCAACCTCTTCGCGCTCAATCGCTTCCCGGGGTATGACCGGGTGGAGGACGGCGTCCGCCTGACCTATGGGCTCGACTGGGAAGCAAGCTTTCCCGGCTGGCGGCTGGAAACTACCATCGGCCAGTCCTACCGCCTGAATGACAAGCCGACGCTGTTTCCCGATGGCACCGGCCTCAACGAACAATGGTCCGACTTTGTCGGGCGGACCACGGTGCGCTACCGCGATTTCGTCAAGTTCACGCACCGGTTCCGGCTCGACAAGGACAACCTTGCCGTGCGCCGCAACGAGATCGATGCGACGCTGGGAAATGACCAGACCTACATCGAAGTCGGTTACCTGCGGCTCGACCGCAATATCGACCTCGACTTCGAAGACCTGCAGGACCGCGAGGAGCTGCGCGCCGCAGGGCGGATCGCCTTTGCCCGCTACTGGTCGATTTTCGGATCGGCCGTGGTCAACATGACCAACCGCGAGGAAGACCCGACTTTCCAGGCCAACGGTTTCGAGCCGCTGCGCACCCGCCTTGGCATCGCCTATGCCGATGATTGCCTGGAACTGGGCTTTACCTGGCGGCGCGACTATATCGAGCTGGCCGATGCCCGCAGCGGTAACTCCTTCCGCCTGCATTTCGCCCTGCGCAACATCGGCTTCCGGTGATAGGCCGGACGGGTACTTGGCGGCTGGATTGGCAGCAGGCGACAAAGCGGCTATCAGCCGCCGTTCCAGCACGGCAACTCAGCTTGGGTTAAGCCTTGGCTTGGCATTTGGCCCGGAGTTGCTTTGGGCAGAACGGCGCAATATCGCGCCATCGACAGGATTGAGAACGACGTGAACCGTTTCGGCAAGACGATACGATTGGCCTCCACCGCTGCCACGCTGGCCGTGCTCGGCCTGGTTGGGGCCTCTGTGGCGCAGGCGCAGGAAGACGGGTTCCAGCTTCCCGGCGATATCAACTTCCTCGGCCAGGCCGATCCCAACGTCCGGCGCGCCACTGCGCGGGTCAACGGGAATATCATCACCGGGACCGACGTGGATCACCGCGTGGCGCTTATCGCGGCATCCAACAACATGGAGATCCCGGCCGAAGAAATGAGCCGGCTGCGCCTGCAGGTGCTGCGCAACCTGATCGACGAGACGCTGCAGGTGCAGGAAGCCGCCTCGCTCGACATGGAAATCACCGCCGAAGAGGTGGACCAGGCCTATACCCGGTTCGCGGTCGAGCAATTCAATCTCAGCCCCGAGGACATGGACGCCTATCTCGCTTCGATCGGTTCGTCGGCGCGCACGGTCAAGCGGCAGATCCAGGGCGAACTGGCGTGGGACCGGCTGCTGCGCCGGAACATCGCCCCCTTCGTCAATGTCTCGAGCGAGGAAGTGAACGAGATCGTTGACCGCATGAATGCGGCCCGCGGGCAGTTTGAATACCGCATCGGTGAAATCTACATGGCGGCCACCCCCGCCACGCGCGATGCAGTGCTGTCCAATGCCAACCAGATCGTGGCCCAGTTGCGCCAGGGCGGTTCGTTCGCCGCCTATGCCCGGCAGTTTTCGCAGGCTTCGACTGCCGTCGTTGGCGGGGATCTTGGCTGGATCCGCATCGAGCAGTTGCAAAACCCGGTGCTCGAAGCCGCGGCGCGCGACCTTGCCCCCGGGCAACTGGCCGGTCCGCTGGAGATACCCGGCGGCTATTCGCTGCTGTTGCTGATTGACCGCCGCCAGATCGGCATGGCCGATCCGCGCGACGCGGTGCTCAGCCTCAAGCAGATTTCGCTGGATTTCCCCCCCGGCATACCTGAATCCGAGTTCCAGTTGCGCGCCGAACAATTCGCCGCCGCTGTGGCCGAAATCAACGGCTGCGGCGATGCCGATGCCCGGGCGGCCGCGATGGGAGCCGAGGTCATCGCCAATGACGAGCTTGCCGTCCGCGCCCTGCCCGACGCGCTGCAGCCCATCATGCTCGAACTCAACGTGGGCGAGGCAACCCCGCCGTTCGGTGACGTGCAGCAGGGTGTGCGCGTGCTGATGCTTTGCGGTCGCGATGACCCATCGCAGACGTCGGGGCCTGAGTTCGACGAGCTTATGAACAACCTAGAAAACGATCGGATCAACCGCCGGGCCCAGCGCTACCTGCGCGACCTGCGCCGCGATGCGGTGATCGATTACAACTGACCGGGTGGTGCCGACGCCGCCCGCCCCCGCTCACCTTGAAATGGCGCCTCTCGTCCTGTCGCTGGGTGATCCGGCGGGGGTCGGTCCGGAACTGATCGCTGCCGCATGGGCCGCGCGGGCAGAATTGGACCTGCCGGCTTTCGTTGTGGCAGGCGGAGCCGATGTGTTGCGCGCCGCTGCTGCAACTCGCGGCGTGGACCTGCCGGTGGCCGTGATGGACGATCCGGCTTCGGCTGCCGCGCTGTTCCCCACGTCCCTTCCCGTCCTCACCACGGTCGGAGATGGCCCATACCGCCCCGGCGAACCGGGCGTGGAGGGCGCGAGGCTTGCGCTGCACTCGCTCGAACAGGCCACCGCCCTGGCCCTGTCGGGCGCGGCGAGTGGCCTTGTCACCGCGCCGGTTTCCAAGTCCGAACTGGCGCGTGTCGGCTTCACTTTCCCCGGCCAGACCGAATTCCTCGCCCATGCCTGCGGCATCGCCGAAGAAGACGCGGTGATGATGCTGGCGGGGCCCAGCCTGCGCACCGTGCCGTTGACGGTCCACGTGCCACTGGCCGAGGTGTCACGGCTGGTCACTATCGACCTGATCCTGCGCCGCTGCCGCGTGATCGCCGCAGCCATGACGCGCGATTTCGGCATGGCCCACCCGCACCTCGCGCTGGCCGGGCTCAACCCCCATGCCGGAGAAAAGGGCCGCATGGGCGACGAGGAGCAGGCGGTGATCGCGCCCGCCATCGCGCAGTTGCAGGCCGAAGGCATCAATGCGAGCGGACCCCACCCCGCCGACACCCTGTTCGCCCCGCACAAGCGCGACACCTATGATGTCGCCGTGGCGATGTACCATGACCAGGCGCTGGTGCCATTGAAGACGCTCGATTTCGACGAGGGCGTGAACATGACGTTGGGCCTGCCGATCGTGCGCACTTCGCCCGATCATGGCACGGCCTTCGACATTGCCGGCAAGGGTGTGGCGCGGGTCAATTCGCTGGTCGCGGCGATTCGCATGGCCGCCAGTGCCGCCGCGCATCGAGCCGCTGCATGACCCTCCCGCCCTTGCGCGAAGTCATCGCACGGCACGGTCTCAGCGCATCCAAAGCCTTGGGCCAGAACTTCCTGTTCGACGAGCACCTGCTGGACCGTATCGCCCGCGTTCCGGGTGACCTTGCCGGCCAGCGCGTGCTCGAAGTGGGCCCCGGCCCCGGCGGCCTTACGCGCGCCCTGCTGAGGGCCGGTGCCGAAGTGACCGCCATCGAAATGGACCGCCGCTGCCTGCCAGCCCTGGCCGAACTGGGCGAGGCATTCCCCGGGAAGCTGACCGTGGTCGAAGGCGACGCGCTGAAGATCGATCACGGCACCCTGATGCAGGGGGAGCCCTTCGCCGTGGTCGCCAACCTGCCCTATAACGTGGGCACTGCGCTGCTGGTCCGCTGGCTCGAAAGCCCGCAATGGCCGCCGCAATGGACCTCGTTGACACTGATGTTCCAGTTGGAGGTGGCGCAGCGGATCGTGGCCGAACCGGATACATCGTCCTTCGGGCGGCTCGCGGTGCTGGCCCAGTGGCGCACTTCGGCCAAGCTGGCGATGAAAGTCCACCGTAGCGCCTTCACGCCCCCGCCCAAGGTTATGAGTGCGGTGGTCCATGTCACGCCGGACGAGGCGCCCGAAGGCGTGCGCGCCGCGAAGTTGTCGCAAGTGACCGAGGCCGCTTTCGGCCAGCGGCGCAAAATGTTGCGGCAAAGCCTGAAGGGCCTGCCCGGCGCGGTCGAGGCGGCAGAAGCGCTGGGTATCGACACCGCCCGCCGCGCCGAAACCCTGTCGGTCGATGAATTTGTGGCGCTGGCCCGCTGCCTCTCGGCCTAGTGCACCCTATTTCTGCGCCAGCATGGCCGCGCGCATCGGATCGAAGCCGCTCGAGACCAGCTCGGTCAGGATGAAGCCAGCACCCATCAGCGCCGCCAGCACCATGGCAAACTGGCCGATCCGCGCCAGGGCCTGGGGTGTTGCAGCGAGGGCCGCCCAGTGATTTGTCGTGCGCCTCGCCCTTGCCGGGGAAACCGCCAGCGCCACCGCGCCAGCCCCGCCTTCCAGCATCGCGGCCACACTCACCCGTTCGCGCAAGGACAGCCCGAACCGCCGCTCCCCCGACCACTTGACCAGTGCGGTCAGGCGATTGGGGCCGATGATCAGTTCGACAAACTCGCCACGTCCGGGCGGGCAGGCCGTGGTCATCAGCAGGCCGCGGGTCGAAACGTCGATGATGCAGACATCGCGCTCACCCGCCGAATCGCGCAGGCGCGCGCGCACCATGGCCCGCACGCGCGGCTCGACTCTCGGCTTGTCGGCTATGGCCAGGCCCATGTAGTAGCTCCCCTGTAGGCAATGTAGGGCGACAGCCTTAGCCAGGGGTTAAGGCGGGCCGGGGGCGGGGAATTGCCGGGGAATTGACACCATGCAGCAAGTCCCTAAACCCGGTTGCGGATGAAACAACTGTCGCCTTTTGAGCAACAACTGGTCCGCGCCGTCGATCAGTCCGCCATGCTCGACCGCACGCTGCATTGGGCGGCGATCAACAGCGGCACCGGCAACCTGGCGGGACTGGACGCGGTGGCGGGGGCGCTGGCCGAGGCATTTGCCGTGCTTCCGGGCGAGCTGTCGCTGGTGGAGCCTGCGCCGGTGGTCACGGTCGATGCCGCGGGCAACGAACACGCGCAGCAGCATGGTCGCCACCTGGTCCTGCGCGTGAGGCCCGAAGCGCCCCGGCGTGTGCTGCTGACCGGGCACATGGACACGGTTTTCCCGGTGGACGATCCGTTCCAGTCGATCGCCTGGCTCGATGATGACACAATCAACGGTCCCGGTACGGCGGACATGAAGGGCGGCTTGTCGGTCATGCTGGAAGCCTTGAAGGCCTTGGAAACCTCGCCCGCTGCCGCCAGCCTTGGCTATGACGTGATGGTTAATTCTGACGAGGAGACCGGCTCGCTGTCTTCCGCCGCGCTGATCGCGGAGCTGGCGCAAGGCAAGTTCGCTGCGCTGACCTACGAACCTTCGGCCCTGCCCGATGGCACGCTGGCCCATGCTCGCGGCGGCAGCGGAAACTATGCCGTCATTTTCCGCGGCCGCTCGGCCCATGCCGGGCGCAACCCGCAGGACGGGCGCAACGCCCTGGTAGCCGCCGCCGATTGCGCGGTCCGCCTCAAGCTCATGAGCCACGATGACCTGCCGATAAATCCCGCGAAGATCGATGGCGGATCGGCCAACAACGTAGTGCCCGACCTTGCCGTGCTGCGCTTCAACATCCGTCCCTGCACTGCGCAGGCGGCAGATGACTTTGCATCCGATTTCCACGATTTGCTGCAACTTCTGGAGAAGTTGCACGAGGTTTCCATCCACAGCCACGGCGGCGTGACCCGCCCGCCCAAGCCGGTCGATGCCCGCGCGCAAAAGCTGTTCGACCTTGTGCGCGACAGCGGCGCGGCGCTGGGGCAGACGATCGGCTGGCAGCCATCGGGCGGCGTCTGCGATGGCAACAACATCGCGGCCTGCGGCATTCCCGTGGTCGATACGATGGGCGTGCGCGGGGGCTCGATCCATTCGCCCAACGAGTTCATGATCGTGCCTTCGCTGGCAGAGCGGGCGGCGCTGAGCGCATTGGTCTTGAGCCGCCTGGCAAGGGGGGCCGACCTATGACATTCGTGATCCGCGCGGCAACACCGGAGGACCTTCAGCCTCTATACGAGATGGCCAAACTGACCGGCGGGGGATTCACCAACCTGCCGCCCGATCGCAAGTCGCTCGCCGCCAAGCTTGAACGCGCCGCCACGGCCTTCGCCCGCGATGGCGCGGACCTGCCGCTGATCGACGAGCTGTTCGTCATGGTGCTGGAAAACACCGAAACGGGCGAAGTGCGCGGCACCAGCCAGTTGTTCACCCGGGTCGGCCAGCACTGGCCGTTCTATTCCTATCGCATCACCACGCTGACCCAGCATTCCGAGGAACTGGAACGCACCGTCACCGCCGAAATGCTGACCCTGACCAACGATCTTGGCGGGTGCAGCGAAGTGGGCGGGCTGTTCCTCCATCCCGGCCAGCGAGCGGGCGGGCTCGGCATGTTGCTGGCCCGCAGCCGCTACCTCTATATCGCCGCCCATCGCGAGCGGTTCGGCGACCGGATACTGGCCGAGCTGCGCGGGATTATCGACGAACGCGGCGGATCGCCGTTCTGGGATGCCATCGGAGGGCGGTTCTTCGGCATGAATTTCCAGACCGCGGACCAGTTCAACGGCGTCCATGGCAACCAGTTCATCGCCGACCTCATGCCCAAGCACCCGGTCTATATCGCCATGTTGAGCGACGACGCGCGCCAGGTGATCGGCCTGCCCCACCCCAATGGCCGCGCCGCCATGCGCATGCTGGAGAACGAGGGCTTCGCCTTCGAAGGCTATGTCGATATTTTCGACGGCGGCCCCACCATGCTGGCCCGGACGGACCGCGTCCATTCGATCCGCGACGCAGTGCACCTGCCGGTCACTGGCACCGACCTCGCCAAGGGGGAGAAGGCGTTGCTCGCCACCGGGCGGCTGGGCAATTTCCGCTGCTGTTATGGCGCGCGCGAGATGCGGGACGGCGGCATCGCCATCGACAGCCGCGCCGCCGACGTGCTGCAGGTGGGCGATGGCGACGTGGTGTGGAGCATCGGGCGGTAATGCTGCAGGAAATCAATTTCGACGGTATTGTCGGGCCGAGCCACAACTATGCCGGCCTGAGCCTTGGCAACCTGGCCGCCACGAAGAACGCAGGCGGCACGTCCTATCCCCGCGCTGCCGCCCTGCAGGGCCTCGCAAAGATGCGCGGCAACATGACGCTGGGACTGGCGCAGGGCTATCTCCTGCCGCTGCCCCGCCCCAACGCCGGCTGGCTGGACGAGGTGGCCGCCGATGCCACGACCGACCGGGCGCTGGTGGCGGGCGCGTGGTCGGCCAGTTCGATGTGGACCGCCAATGCCGCCACGGTATCTCCCGCCCCTGACACGCAGGATGGCCGCTGCCACCTGACCGTGGCCAACCTTGTCACCATGCCGCACCGCAGCCATGAGTGGCCCGATACCCACCGGCAGCTGCGGCTGGCCTTTGCCGATTCCCGCCATTTCGGTGTCCATCATCCCGTACCGATGTGCTTTGGCGACGAGGGCGCGGCCAACCACATGCGCCTCGCCCCCTCGCATGGCCAGCCGGGGCTGGAAGTGTTCGTCTATGGCCGCAGCGGAGGCCCCTTCCCCGCCCGCCAGCACGAACAGGCGAGCCGCATTGTCGCGCGGCGGCACGGCCTTGATCCGGCCCGCATGCTATTCGTGGAACAAGCCCCCGAGGCCATCGCGGCAGGCGCGTTTCATAACGATGTGGTGGCCGTGGCGAACGAGCACGTGCTGTTCACCCACGAGTGCGCCTTTGCCGATCCGGCGGGCACCTACGCGGCGATTGCCGCCAAATGTCCCGGCGCTCAGGTGGTGGAGGTTCCAGCCAGCGCGGTGAGCCTGAACGAGGCAGTGCGCAGCTACCTGTTCAACGCCCAGCTCGTCACCCCGCCCTCGGGAGAAATGACGCTGGTTGTGCCCGGTGAATGCAAGGAAAGCGCGCCGGTCTGGACCTGGCTGCAGGCCATGCTGGCAGGCAATGGCCCGATCCGGCAGGTGAAGGTGGTGGACGTGCGCCAGTCGATGGCCAATGGCGGCGGCCCCGCCTGCCTGCGCCTGCGCGTGGTGGCAGACCCCACCACGGTCGATCCGCGCTTCCTGCTGGACGAGGCGCGGGCCGATGCGATGGAGGCCCTTATCGCGCAAATGTGGCCCGAACAGATCGATCCGGCGGATGTGGGCAGCGCCAGCCTGGCCGCCTCGATCCATAGTGCGCGGACCGCCCTGCTCGACCTGCTTGGCCTCGGCGAACTGGCCTGATTGCCCTCACCTGTCGGATTGCCTTACAGACTGCCTTGCGTTAACCTTCGACAATGGCGGGAACCGGCCAATGGCACGGGCTTTGCACCTGTAATTCCTAACAAGAAAGGGGAGCAATGCTGCGCAAGATTTCAAGGCTGTTCACAATCAAGACGCGGGTCGAAGCCTTCCTGATCATCTATGCGCTGGCATTGGGTGCAACGTCGCGCGGCGCGACCTACCTTGAAACCTATCCCGGCACCGGCGGCTGGCTCCTGTTCCTCGCCTGCACCGGCGCGGTGTTCCTGGCCGGCGCCAAGATCCTCGACTGCCTGAAGTTTGAACGGGTCGAGCGGGAAGCGGTGAATACCTCCGAATAGCAGGCACCTGATGGTCAAAGGTGACAGAAGTGACACCGTGTCACTTTCTTTCTCGGGCATTTAGCGACGAAAATCAGTAGGTTGATCGCAAGGTGTCAAAGTGACACCCCGGCGGGAAGCATCTGTTTGCACAGGGGTCGACAATGGCAAAGAGCAAGCACGTGGGAAGCTCGGCCATCAACCATCCGGCGTCCTGTAGGAAAGCCGCAAATCGCACCGCCAATGTCTGGATAGATAGGTGGGAGGCTTCTGTTGCCCGGTGCCCCCCAAACCGCTGGAATCCGTTCTGTTGCCCGGTCGGTCCAACCGCGCTTTAGCTTTGTAAGATCAGGCCGTTAGGCCGTCAGGTTACGCAGCGATTGCGAGTGCTTCGTTATCGTTGGCACTTGTGTGTTGTGAGCCTTGAAACAGGTTACTCAGCCTGGGCAAAAACATTGTCTTTCAACACACGTCGATCCTAGTTCGGCCCCGTCATTTCCCCCGGTTTCCCGGGGAAGGTGGTGGAGCCGCCGGGTACTGCCCCCGGGTCCGCTGCGTCTATTACACAATGCCATTTATCGCCATATCCGACCGAAGCCGGCACGATTGATATAGCGTGCAATTGCTGAATGTGAAGTGAGCGGCAACGGTAGCCCCCTCTTCTTTAGAGGAGGGGGTTGGGGGTGGTGGCGTAGAATCGCACCGTGCGGTGCACCGCCACCACCCCTCGATCCCCTCCTCTTAAGAGGAGGGGAGGAATTCCCCTACTTCTTCAGCGCATCCCTGATTTCGGTCAGCAGTTCGATCTCGGTCGGACCGGTCGGTGCTGCGGCCTCCTCGACTTCCTTCTTGGCCATCAGCTTGTTCGCCTGGCGCACCAGCAGGAAGATCACGAAGGCGAGGATCAGGAAATTGATAGCCACCGAGATGAAGTTGCCCCAGGCGAGCACATTGGCCCCCGCCTCGCGCGCAGCGGCGAGCGAGGTGCCTTCGGGCACGGCGCCGCTGAGGACGACATAGAGGTTCGAGAAATCGACATCGCCCACCAGGCTGCCAACCAGCGGCATGATGATATCGTCGGTCAGCGAACTGACGATGGTGCCGAATGCGGCCCCGATGATGACGGCCACGGCCAGATCCAGCACGTTACCCTTGGCGATGAATGCCTTGAACTCGCTCAACATTATGCGTCCCCTCCATTGATTAACCACGGTTTCCTGCCACCGGGCGGCACAAACGGCAAGTGTCGCCAGTTATGCCGGGGCAATCCTTGAAACCCCGCCCCACCGTGCTATATGCGCAATACACCTGCGGGTGACCGACTTGTTTGGGAGGAATATCCAAGATGTTTTCGCGCCAGAATTTCCCGCAATTGGCCCGCTTTGCGACCGTAGCCTTCGCCAGCCTCGCCCTCACCGCCTGCGGCATCAATTCGGTGCCCGCGGCAGAGGAAAACGCCAAGGCCAAGTGGGCCGACGTGCAGGCCGCGTTCCAGGAACGGGCCAACCTGATCCCCAACCTGCAGGAAATCACCATGTCTTCTGCCGAGCAGGAGCGCGAGACGCTGGAAGGGGTGATCCAGGCGCGCGCCTCTGCCACCCGCCCCGAAATCCAGCTTTCGACCGAAGACCTCGACGATCCCGCCCGCATGGCCGCCTTCCAGCAGGCGCAGGGCGAACTGGGTGGTGCGCTGGCGCGGCTGATGGTGACGGTGGAACAGTATCCCGAACTGCGCAGCCAGGACAATTTCGGCCGCTTCATGACCCAGCTGGAAGGCAGCGAGAACCGCATCCGCGTGGCCATCCGCGACTACAACGAGGCCGTGCGCCAGTATAACACCACGATCCGCACCTTCCCCGATACCATCGGCGCCAATATCATCCACGGCGCCGAACCGATGGTGCCCTATGAAGCCGTAACCCAGGGTGCAGAAGTGGCTCCCACCCTCGACATGCGCAGCGGCGAGTGACGGCGGCGCATCGCGAGACCCGGATCGTGACCTTTCGTACTCTTTTGGCAGGATTACTGGCGGCGTGGGCGCTTGCCTTCACCGCCACCGCCCACGCCCAGTCCGCCTTCCCTGATCGCGGCACGGCACCCGTGCTCGACCTGGCCAATATCATCGACCCGGCTACCGAGGCAGACCTCACCGCGCGGCTCGATGCCTTCGAGGAAGCGAACCAGCGGCAGTTCGTGATTGTCACGCTGGATTCGCTGCAGGGCTACAATATCGCCGACTATGGCTACCAGCTTGGGCGCGAGTGGGGCCTGGGCGATGCGGAGCGCAATGACGGCATCCTGCTGATCGTGGCGCCGAACGAGCGGGCTATGCGGATCGAGACCGGTTACGGGCTGGAGGCGATCATACCCGATGGCCTGGCCTTCGACTATATCGAGGAAATGAAGCCCTACTTCCGCCAAGGTGATTATTCGGGCGGCATTGCGCTCGGCGCGGATCGCATCCTGACCCAGTTGACCCTGCCACCCGAGGAAGCGGCGGCCATCGCGCAGCAGAGCCAGGGCCGGCAGAGCGAAGGCGGCGTGCCGATTGGCGCGCTTATTTGGCTGGGCATCATGTTCTTCTTCTTCATCCTGCCGATGATGCGCGACGGAGGGAGCAGGCGCTATCGCGACGGCGGCGTTGGTAGCGCAGTCGGCAACATCATCCTGTGGGAAGCGGGCAAGGCGCTGATGGGCGGACATGACCGTGGCGGCTGGGGCGGCGGAGGCGGCTTTGGCGGAGGCGGTGGCTTCGGCGGCGGCGGCGGTTTTGGTGGCGGTGGCGGCTCCTTCGGGGGCGGCGGCGCTTCGGGGGGCTGGTAGGATGGCGATGCTCGATAACGACCAGCACACAATCGTGTCCGATGCCGTCGGCGCGGCGGAGCTTTCCACCAGCGGCGAGATCGTAACCGTGCTGGCCCGCAGTAGTGACGGCTATACCGATGTGGCGCTGGTCTGGGCCATTGCCGTGGCCTTTACCGCCATGTCGATCTTCGCCGTGTTTCCGGCCTTCTTCCTCGGCCTGTGGGACGGGTTGTTCCATGGCGGCTGGGCAAGCGAATGGACCATGGGCCAGGTGCTGACACTGATGCTCGGCTTCGGCCTGGTCAAATTCGTCGGTGTGCTGCTGGTCCAGCTGTGGCAGCCGCTGCGGATGTTCCTCATCCCTGGCCCGATCAAGTGCGCGCGGGTACGCAGCGCCGCGATCCGCCATTTCAAGGTGGGTGCGGAAAAGCGCACCCATGGCCGCACCGGCGTGCTGATCTACCTTTCCATGGCCGAACACCGCGCGGAAATCGTCGCCGACAACGCCATCGCGGCGAAGGTTCCGGCGGAAGTCTGGGGCCTCGCCATGGCCGACATGCTCGTGGAAATCCGCAAGGGCTGCACCGCCGAAGGCATCGCAGCGGGCGTGCGCGATGTGGGCGTTGTACTGGCCGAACATTTCCCGCGCGGCGCCGAAGATGTCAACGAACTGCCCGACAGGTTGATCGAACTCTGATTGATCGAACTCCGGGCCTTCGTTAGGCGGGTCCGATGACCAGCGAACCAGCCGAGCCCGAAGTAGTCCTGTGGTCCGGCAAGTGGATCGAAGCCCGCAGCCGCGGCAAGTGGGAATATGTTTCCCGCGCGCGTGGCATCCGCGCGGCGGTGATCGTGCCGATTGACGCAGGCCATGTGATCCTCGTCGAACAGTTTCGCGTGCCGCTGGGGCGGCGCTGCCTCGAACTGCCCGCAGGCCTGATCGGTGACGATGCGGGGTCGGAAGGTGAAGACCCGCTGGCCGCTGCCAAACGCGAATTGGTCGAGGAAACCGGCTATGCCGCGGCGACCTGGCGCGATGCAGGCGAATACTTCTCCAGCCCCGGCATGACCTCCGAAAGTTTCACCCTGCTGCTGGCAAGCGACCTTACCCGCGTGGGCTCTGGCGGAGGGATCGAGGGCGAGGATATCACCGTCCACCGCGTGGCGCTGGCCGACCTGCCTCAGCGGATCGCGCAATTCCGCAAGGCCGGGCTGGCGATCGACGTCAAGCTCCTGCTGCTGCTGGGGGCCAACCTGTTGGGAGAATCTGCATGAAAGTCGCCATCCTCGGTTCAGGCGCAATGGGCTGCCTGTTTGGTGCAGCCTTCCACCGGGCGGGCCACGATGTGACGCTGGTGGACGTGAACGCCGCCCATCTTGACGCGATCAATGCCCACGGCCTCGAACTCGACACCCGCGCCGGGGTGGAGCACCTGCCCATCCCCGCCCGCCTGCCTGCCGATGCCGCAGGCCCGTTTGACCTGGTGGTGGTGTTCACCAAGACCTTCCACACCCAGGGCGCGCTGGAAGGTCTGGCCCATGCCATCGGACCCGCCACCCACCTGCTCAGCTTGCAGAACGGCCTCGGCAATGACCGGCGGCTGGCAGGCTTCGTGTCGGACGACCGGGTGATGGTGGGTGCATCCATGTTGCCGAGCGACCTTGTCGGCCCCGGCAAGGTGCGCAGTCATGGCGAGGGCTATTCGCGGCTCTATCCGGCGTTCGGTGGCGATCCGGCCATGGCGCAGGCCCTGGCAGAGGCGCTGACCGCAGGCGGCCTGCCCGCCCAGCTCGATCCCGAAATCCACAACGCCATCTGGTCCAAGGTCATCTTCAACGCCGCGATGAACCCGCTGTGCGCCCTCACCCGCCGCACGCCGGGCTTCCTCGGCGCCAGCGCCGAAGCACGCGCCACGATCCGCGCCGTGGTGGAAGAAGGCGTTGCGGCAGCCCACGCCAATGGCGCGATGATCGACTCCGCGCCGATCCACGCCCTCACCGAAACTTCGATGACCGACCATGCCGACCACGAAGCCTCGATGCTGCAGGACGTGAAAGCCGGTCGGCGCACCGAGGTGGATGCGATCAACGGCGCGATTGTCGAGGCGGCAGAGGACAAGGGCGTGGCCGCGCCGGTCACGCGGACTTTGTGGCACCTGGTCAAGCTGGAAGAGGCCAAGCTGGCCCCAAGCTAACGCAGGGCTAGGCCAGCCTGATCTCGCGCAGCCGCTCCATCAGGTAATCCTGCGCGGTGATCGGCTCCTCGCCGCCTTCAAACAACGGATCGATTAGGAAATCGGGCCGGAAGTGGAGGAAATAGGGCATCGAATAGCGCGCCCGGCCAACCGCCTCGCCCGCCGGATTGACCACGCGATGCGTGGTGGAGCGCAGGCGTCCGGCGGTATAGCGTTGCAGCATGTCGCCAATGTTCACCGCCAGCGCGCCTGGCGGCGGGCTGACCGGCAGCCAGCGGCCATCGCGCGCCAGCAGTTCGAGCCCTGCCTCCTCGGCCCCCAGCAGCAGGGTTATGGCGTTGATATCTTCGTGCGCGGCAGCGCGGATAGCCCCTGCCGGACCACCCTTCACCGGCGGATAGTGCAGCAGCCGCAGGACTGAGTTACCATCGCGCACCGCATCCTCGAAGAAGTCCTCCTCCTCGCCCAGATAAAGCGCAATTGCCGACAGAATGCGCCGCCCCGTCCAGTCGAAGGCGAGGAACAGGTCCTGCATGACGGGGCGAAAATCGGAAGGCTCGTCCGGCCACACATTGGGCCGCATCTGGGCGCCATAGCGGTGGCCTGCGGGAAGATCGCGCCCCACGTGCCAGAATTCCTTCAGATCCTGCACGGCAGCGCCCTTGGCCTGCTCCACCCCGAACGGCGTATAGCCGCGCGCGCCTGCCTGCCCGGTGCGGTGGTACTGCCGCTTCACATCATCCGGCAGGGCAAAGAATTGCCGCATCATCTGCTCGGCCCGGTCGATCAGTCCCTGGTCGATCCCGTGGTTCTCCACCACGGCAAAGCCGTAGTCCTCGAACGAGCGGCCCAGTTCGTCCGCCAGGTCCCGCAGCGGTTTGGCGAGGCTGACGGTTGCGACTTCAGGAGCAATATCTGACATGGCGCAATGTCTCCCACTTTCCTTTTGCGGCATCAACCAATAGCAAGACCGCTAGAGAGGAATTTTCCCGACATGGCCGCCAACAACACCATCACCTTCTATGACCTGACCATGGCGCACGGCGCCACCACCAGCCCCTTCGTCTGGGCCACCAAGTATGCGCTGGCCCACAAGGGCTTCACCATCGACACCGTGCCGGGCGGTTTTACCGGTATCATGGAACGCACCGGCGGCATGACCGAGCGGCTGCCGGCCATCGTGGACGATGGGAAATGGGTGCTCGATAGCTGGGGCATCGTTGAATATCTCGACGCCACCTACCCTGACCGCCCCATGCTCATCCCGCACGAAAGCGTGGCCGCGCTGACCAAGGCGCTGGATGCCTGGTGGTGGCCCACCGCCGTGGGGCCGTGGATGCGCTGTTTCTGCGCCGATTACCGCGACCTGTGCTTCGAGCATGACAAGGAATATGTCACCACCAGCCGCGAGAAGATGCTCGGTATGAAGCTGGAGGACATGCAGGCGGGGCGCGAGGAGCGCCTGCCGCAGATATCCGCCGCGATCGAGCCCTTGCGCATGGCGCTACGCGAGCACCAGTGGCTGGGCGGGAGCGAGCCCAACTATGCCGATTACCGCATCCTCGGGCCGATCCTGTTCCTCGCCTCTGTCGGCAAGGTTCCCGCACTGGCCGAGGACGATCCGCTGCGCGACTGGATCGAGCGGTGCCGTGATCTTTACGGCGGTCTGGGCCGCCATCCCGGCCTGATGAACCTCTATGGCCTCCACGTGCCTGAAGGCGGGCCGGAACCCTATATGCGCGAAAGCTGGCGCGGCGGGATCTACAAGCGCAATACCGGCCCAGCCTCCACCCGCGCCGAAACCGAACACATCACCACCAAGGATTGACGCATTGCGCATTTTGATAACCCGCCGCTGGCCGGTCGAGGTCGAGCGAGCCATGGCGGCGCAGTTCGACGTAGTGCTGAACGAGGGCGACAAGCCGCTCTCCCAGGCGGACCTCGCCGCCGCCATGGGCGAGTTCGACGTGTTGTGCCCCACGGTGTCTGACCGGATCGACGCCGATGTGATCGGAGGCGGCGACCGCGTGAAGCTGATCGCCAATTATGGCGTGGGGTTCGACCATATCGATCTCGCCGCCGCGAAGGCCAAGGGCATTGCCGTTACCAACACCCCCGGCGTGCTGACCGATGCCACGGCCGACATCGCCATGACGCTGCTGCTGATGGCGGCGCGGCGGGCGGGCGAAGGCGAAAGGGAACTGCGCGCCGGGCAGTGGAGCGGGTGGCGGCCGACGCACCTTGTCGGCAGCGCGCTTAAAGGCAAGGTGCTCGGCTGTGTCGGCTTCGGGCGGATTGCCCAGGCCACGGCGCGGCGGGCGCACCACGGCTTCGGGATGAAGGTTGCCTATTACGCGCGGCGGCCAGCCGACGAGGCGGTCGCGCAGGAGTTACAGGCAGAGTTTACGCCTGATCTGATAAACTTGCTGGGCAAAGCTGACTTTGTTTCTCTCCATGTTCCCGGCGGCGCGGAAACGGCCAGCATGATCGATGCTGCCGCCATCGCAGCGATGAAGCCCGGCTCCTACCTCATCAACACGGCGCGCGGCGGTGTGGTGGATCATGCAGCGCTGGCGGCAGCGCTCAGGTCAGGCCACCTGGCGGGCGCGGGGCTGGATGTCTATCCGGCAGAACCACAAGTACCGGCAGAGTTGCTCGATATCGAAAATGTCGTTTTGTTACCGCACCTTGGCAGCGCCAATTCAGAAACGCGCATAGCCATGGGCATGTGCGCCATGGCCAATGTGGAAGAGTTTGCGAAAGGGGCCGAGTTGCCCAACCCCGTTACATGACCATTGATGACCTGATCGCCGCCCACGGCCTGCCAGCCTCCTACCGCGAGGTGGTGGAGCAATACTGGCAGCCGCTCGCCACGGCGATTGCGCGCCGCACAACCAGCCGTGAACCTCTTATTGCCGGCATCAATGGCGCGCAAGGGTCTGGAAAATCGACAATTTGCGCTTTCCTCGAAGTGCTGTTGGCAAGCCGCCAGTTGCGCGCCGTAACCCTGTCGATCGATGACCTCTACCTCACCCGCGCCGAGCGGCAGGCCGTGGCGAGCGAGGTCCATCCGCTGTTCGCCACGCGCGGCGTGCCTGGTACCCATGCGCCGGGCCTGGGCATGGCGATCATCGAACATGTCCGCGCCCGTCGCAGCTTCGACCTGCCACGGTTCGACAAGGGCACCGATGACCGCAAGCCCGAAGGCGAGCGGATCGAAGGGCCGGTAGACGTGCTCTTGTTCGAAGGCTGGTGTGTCGGCTGCCACCCGCAGGCCGACGAGGAACTGCTCGATCCGGTGAACGAACTTGAGCGCGACGATGATCCGGACGGTGTCTGGCGCAGCGTCGTCAACCTGTGGCTGCGCGGCGATTATCGGGTGTTGTTCGACCAGCTCGACATGCTGGTGATGCTTAAGGTCGATGGGTTCGATGCAGTCCTCGCCAACCGATCCTTGCAGGAAACCAAGCTGCGCGCCGCCGATCCCGCCGCGCCCGGCCTGATGGACGAAGCCGCCATCGCCCGCTTCTGCCAGCATTACGAACGCCTGACGCTGCACATGCTGGAAGACTTGCCCCGCCGCGCCGATTTCGTGTTCGACATCGGCGCCGACCAGCGCCCCACATCCCTGCCAGAGGGACTCGCCAACCGCTGACAGGCATCCTAACGTCCGTGACGATGACGCCATAAGACGCACGCACGATTCCTAGGGAGGGGACGCGGGAATGAGATTGCTTCCGACATTGCTGGCAGTGGCAGCGACCTTATCTTTCGCCGCCTGCTCGCAGGGCTCCGAATATGGCGCGGTGGACGAAGCGCGGCTGCTGGCGGCAGAGGACGATTCCGACAACTGGCTCGCCCACGGGCGCACCTATGCCGAGCAGCGCTTCAGCCCGCTGGCCGACATCAACACCGGTAATATCGGCGAGCTGTCGCTCGCCTACGCGGTCGAATTCGATACCAACCGGGGGCAGGAAGCGACCCCCATCGTGGTCGATGGCACGATGTACCTTTCCACCGCCTGGTCCAAGGTCATGGCGGTCAACGCCGCCACGGGCGATGTGCTGTGGCGCTATGACCCGCAAGTGGACGGAGCCAAGGGCGCCCACGCCTGCTGCGACGTGGTCAACCGCGGCGTGGCGGTATGGGAAGGCAAGGTCTTTGTCGGCACGATCGACGGGCGGCTGGTCGCATTGGACGCAGCGACGGGCGAGGAGCTGTGGGACGTGGTCACGGTGGACCAGTCCCAGCCCTATACCGTGACCATGGCCCCGCGCGTGGTACGCGGCAAGGTGATCGTCGGCAATTCGGGCGCGGAAATGGGCGTGCGCGGCTATGTCTCAGCCTACGATGCCGACAGTGGCGACATGGTCTGGCGGTTCTACACCGTGCCCGGCAACCCGGCGGACGGGCCCGATGGCGCGGCGAGCGACGAGGTCTTTGAACGCTTCGCAACCGACACCTGGAGCGGTGACTGGTGGGAACTTGGCGGCGGCGGCACGGTGTGGGATTCGGTGGTTTACGATTCCGAGTTCGACCAGTTGCTGGTGGGCGTCGGCAACGGCAGCCCGTGGAACCACCGCGTGCGCAGCGACGGGCAAGGCGACAACCTGTTCCTCACCTCAATCCTCGCGCTCGATCCCGATACCGGGGCCTACAAGTGGCATTACCAGCAGAACCCCGGCGAGACATGGGACTATACCGCCACCCAGCAGATGACGCTGGCCGACCTCGAAATCGACGGCGAGATGCGCAAGGTGATCCTGCAGGCGCCCAAGAACGGGTTCTTCTATGTGATCGACCGGGCGGACGGCACGCTGGTCAGCGCCGAACCCTATACCGAGCAGACCTGGGCCGAACGGATCGATCTTGAAACCGGCCGCCCGGTGGAACGGCCCGGCGCGCGCTTCGCCGATGCCCCGTTCCTGATCACACCCAGCGGGCTTGGCGCCCACGCCTGGCAGCCGATGAGCTTCTCGCCGCAGACGGGCCTCGTCTATATCCCCACCATGCAGGTGCCCAGCGCCTATGCCGATGACAGCGACTTCGAACGCCACATCGGCCGCTGGAACACCGGGGTATCGTTCCTTGCCCCGCCAGAAGGACTGGTGCCCGGCGCCACGCCCGAAGCGCGCCGCGCCTATATGACCGCGCGGACCAAGGGGCGGCTGGTGGCCTGGGATCCCGTGGCTCAGCGCGAGGTCTGGGGGATCGACCGTGACTGGCCGTGGAACGGCGGCACCCTGGCCACCGGCGGGGGCCTGGTATTCCAGGGCCTGCCCGATGGCCGGTTCAACGCCTATGACGCGACCAGTGGCGCGGAGCTGTGGTCGTTCAAGCAGGAACGCGGGATCATGGCCGGGCCGATCTCGTTCCGGGCCGACGGCGTGCAATATGTCGCCGTGCTGGCGGGCTATGGCGGATCGATGGGCATGGCCAGCCAGACCGACTGGATGCGCCGCCCGCCGCCCAATGGCATGCTGCTGGTGTTCCGCATCGGCGGAACTGGCGAGCTTGCGCCCCTGCCGCCGGTCGAGCCCCGGCCCTATGCCGCCAGCCAGGAAAGCTTCACCGCCGCGCAGGTCGCCATGGGCCAGGGACAGTATTTCGCCTTCTGCACCATCTGCCACAACGGCCCGGTCAACCCGGACCTGATGCGCAGCCCTGTCGCCACCGATGCGGCGGCATGGAACGCGGTAGTGATGGACGGCATTCTGGCACAACGCGGCATGATCGCTTTCGCGCCGTGGATCGATGCGGAACAATCCGAAGCGATCCGCGCCTATGTCCTGACCGAAGCCGCACGGCGGCAAGCAGCGGAGCAGCAATGAGCGACATTACCGAGTTCCGGCCCACAGACGTCCTCATCGTCGGCGCAGGCCCCGTCGGCATGATCACCGCCCTGGCCCTGGCGCAAGCCGGTGCCAGCGTGCGGGTGATCGAGCGCGAGGGGCAGATCATCAATTCCCCGCGCGCCGCAGTCTATTTCCCCTCCACCCTACTGGTGTTGGAGGAACTGGGCATCCTGGACGAGCTCGACCGGATCGGCTTCCGCAACCGCGCCTTCGGCACCCATGTGCCGGAGTTCGATTACCACTCGGTCGTGGTGACCGAGCCGGTCGAGGGTATTGCCTACGATTACCAGCTCCATGTCGGGCAGCACGATGTGGCGCGGGTGGCGATGGAACATGCGCAGCGCCTCGGCGTGGACGTGCAGTTCGGCTGCGAATTGCACGGCTTCGAGGAATATGACGATCACATGCTCGCCATGGCGAGTGGCCCCGATGGCGAAGTGACCTACAGCGCCAAATGGATGATCGGCTGTGACGGCGCACGGTCGATGGTGCGCAAGCTGGCTGGGATCGAATTCGAAGGCCACACCTGGCCCGAACGCTTCGTTGCCACCAACGTGAAGTTCCCCTTCGGCGAACTGGGCTATGAACAGGCCAATTTTGTCTGCGATCCGGTTAATATGGCTGTGATTGCCCAGCTTGATACGGCCGGTCTGTGGCGCTGCACCTATATGGAGGATTCCTCCCTGCCCGAGGAGACTTTCGCCGAGCGTATTCCGCAGCGCTACGAATGGTTCATGCAGGGCCGCACCGATTACGAGGTGGTCTCGGCCAGCCCCTACATGCTTCACCAGCGGGCGGGCGAGACCCTGCGCAAGGGGCGCGTGCTGCTGGCAGGCGATGCAGCCCATGCGACCAACCCCTGCGGCGGCCTGGGCCTCACCAGCGGCCTTTGGACCGGGATCGTCCTGGCCGATGTGCTGGGCGCGGTGCTGAAGGGCGAGGAAGACGCTAGCATCCTTGACCGCTTCAGCGACGAGCGGCGGCGGATATTCTGGGAAGTCGTCACCCCGGCGGCGACCGAGAACAAGCGGATGCTGCAGGAGGCCGACCCAGAACAGCGCCAGAAGGACCTCGGCTTCCTGAAAGCGCTGGAGGACAATCCCGAAAGCGGCGCGTTGCTGATGCTGTTTGCCTATAAGGTGATCGGTGACGTTCTGCGGCCCAATTCGCGCTGGGCTCACGCCGACCCGAGCGACCGCGTCGCCATCGACATCAGGAACCGCAAGGGCCAGATTCATTGAGCGCTACCGGGAGCAAGTCATACCGCCCGGCGGACCTCCACGCAGCGGGGCGCGCACGGCCGCTGGAACTGGCGGCGCAGGGCTTTTTCTGGACCGGCGGCGAACTTGTCGATCATCCGCAAGCCGGCAAGGCCATGCGCGGGCAGCAGTATGTCGAGTACTGGATCCCGCTGGTCCTGCAGCACGAATTGCCCATCGTGATGATCCACGGCGGCGGCGGCCAGGGAACCGATTTCCTCGGCACGCCCGATGGCCGCGAAGGGTGGGTCCACTGGTTCGTGCGGGCGGGCTGGCCGGTCTATGTGGTGGACCGCCCGCAACATGGCCGCAGTCCGTTCAACCCCGAATTCCAGGGCGCGATGGCGAGGCCGGGGCCAACCATGTTCCTCGAACGGCTGTTCACCCGGCCGGGCGACTTTGCCGACAACTATCCGCAGGCCAGCCTGCACAGCCAGTGGCCGGGCACGGGCAGGATGGACGATCCGGCGTTCCTCGCCTTCCTCGCCGGAACGGGGCCGACGCTGGCCGATCCCGCGCAGTGGCAAGCCGATGCGCAAGCCGCCGGGGCTGAAATGCTCGACCGCATCGGCCCGGCGATCCTGCTGACCCATTCAGCGGGCGGGCCCTGCGGTTGGCTGATTGCCGATGCGCGGCCCGACCTTGTCCGCGCCATCGTCGCGGCAGAACCGCTCGGTCCGCCGTTCGAGGCAATCAGCGGCACCCTGCCCTTTGGCATCACCCACGCCCCGCTCACGTTCGATCCGCTGCTGCAAGCGGGGGAGAAACTGGCGAGCATGGACCTGCCCTCGCCCGGCCCCGGTCTCGTGCCCTACAAGGTACAGGCCGAGCCCGCCCGCCGCCTGCCCGCGCTGGCAGACAAGCCGGTTATGGTTCTGACCGCCGAAGCAAGCTGGATGGCAGCAGACAACCATGCGATTGTCCATTTCCTGCGGCAGGCAGGGGCCAGCGTCGATCATGTGCGGCTGGAGGAACACGGAGCGCGCGGCAATGGCCATGCCATGCAACTGGAAGCCAACAGCGACGATGTTGCGGCGGTAATTGCCTGCTGGCTTGCCGATCAGGGGTTGAAATAGTTTTCCAACAGAACGATTAAGATACAAATGAATCGCGCGGCAACAGCTGCGATTCTCTCGGGGAGACGACAGGAAAATGCGCAAAATCACCGGACTGGCGCTTTGTGCCGCCTTGTTGGCCACAGCATCGATCGGGCCGCTGATGGCACAGGGCGTGGCCGAGGGCGACTGGCCGCTCTATGCGCGCGACCACGCGGGCCAGCGCTATTCGCCGATGACCGATATCAATCGCGACACCGTGGGCCAGCTCGAACGGGCATGGACCATGCAGTTAAGGCCGGAAGGCGGCGCTGCGATCCTTGCAGGTACGGTGCCGGTCGTGATCGAAGGCGTGATGTATCTGCCGTTGGGCAATTCGGTCGTGGCGCTGGAAGCCGACAGCGGCCGCGAAATCTGGCGCCACCAGATCGCGCAAGGCACGGCGCGGCGCCACGTCGCATGGTGGCCGGGTGATGGCGAGCTTGGTCCGCGCCTGTTCTACAACCCCGGCAACAGCATCGTGGCACTCGATTCACGCACGGGCGCAATCGACCGTTCCTTTGCCGACAATGGCGTGCTGACGTGGGACGGGGCAAGCTATCCTTATCCCCCCAGCATTTTCCGCGACACTCTGGTGATCGGTGCATGGACGCCAGAAGTCTCGGTGGCCGGGCCAGAGGGCGATGGTGACAGCCGCGCCTTCGATGCGCGCACCGGGGCGTTCAAGTGGCGCTTCAACACCATTCCCCATGCGGGCGAACCGGGTAACGAAACCTGGCCGGAAGACGGCTGGCAGGGCCGCCCGGGTGCAAACATGTGGATCTGGTACACCACCGCCGATGTCGAAACCGGCATGCTCTACATGACGCTGGGCAGCCCCGGCCCGAACTATTGGGGCGGTGACCGGGCGGGCGACAACCTCTATGCCAACTCGCTGGTCGCGGTCGATATCGAGACCGGCGAATACCGCTGGCATTTCCAGGCGATCCATCACGAGTTGTGGGACTGGGACCTGCCCGCCCCGCCGGTGCTGGTTGACGTGACGCAGGACGGTGCGACAGTTCCGGCCCTGTCGCTGACCGGCAAGAACGGACTGATGTACATCCTCAACCGCCAGACCGGGGAGCCGATCCACGGGGTGAACGAGATGCTGGTGGCGCGCGGCGACGTACCGGGCGAATGGTACAGCCCCACCCAGCCGTTCCCGGTCAAGCCCGAGCCGCTCAACCGGATGACCTGGACGCCCGATGACGTGGTCACCGAGGACGATACCAACGCTGCCCACGTCGCCGCCTGCCACGCGCTGCTGGATAGCTATGGCGGCCTGTTCTTCAATGCCGGGCCGTTTACCCCGTTCTTCCTGCACAAGGAAGGCGACCCGCCGCGCGCATCGATCAATATGCCGCACAACGGCGGGTCTGTGTGGGGCGGCAGCTCGGCCGATCCCACCACCGGAATGGTCTATATCAACATCACCGAAGGGGGCTCGATCGGCTGGATCGAGGAGCGCGATCCCGATGGCAACTATGGCAGCGGGACCGATGGCTCGGTCCAGCCCTATGACCGCGGCAGCCTGACCGGCCCCGGGGCCTATTCCGGCTTTCTGGCCAGCTTCACCGGCGACGATGGCCGCCGCGTAACCCTGCCCTGCATCCGTCCGCCGTGGGGCCGGATGATCGCAGTCGATGCCAGTACCGGCGAGATTGCCTGGGCGACCAGGCTCGGCACTTCGCCACAGCTGGAAGAGGGCAAGCGCGATACAGGGGCCAACAATTCGGCCGGCGGGTCGATGGTCACGGCAGGTGGCCTGGTCTTCATCGGCGCGACCAGCGACGGGATCTTCCGCGCCTTCGATGCCGACAACGGCGAAGTGGTGTGGGAAGACCAACTCGACTATACCACCAACACTATTCCGATGACCTATCGCGGGGCGGACGGTCGGCAGTATATTGCCGCCCTTGCCACGGGAAATACGGCCATGGGATCGCCGCGAAACGAGAGCGGCGCCCCGGCCAACCAGGAAAGCCTGATCGTGTGGGCCCTGCCGCAATAGGGCGCACCAAGGGAGAGAAGACTATGAACCGCAAGATTACTTTCGCACTCACGACCGCGATGCTCGCCCTGGCCGCACCGGCCACGGCGCAGGATACGATCACCACGCCCGAAGGCGCCGTGATGCAAAGCGGCGCGGACCTGGCCTATGCTCCGGGCGAGCTGACCGATGCACAGCTTAACGGCAGCGCCGGGCACCTGTTCATCCAGGATTCGATGAACGTGTTCCGCCGCTTCCCGCGTGAAGCGACCGAGCAGATGGTCAACTTCTACGTCAACGCATTGGGCCTGCGCTCGCTCAACCCGATCCAGCTGACCAGCACCCAGCAGATGATCCTGACCGGTGTGGGTAGCGGGCAGGTCAAGCTCTCGGCCGGACAACTGGGCAATCGCACCTACAACCTCGACGGCGGCTATGCCGGGGGCACCGGTATCCGGTTCTTCATGTTCACCTATCCCGATCCCGCCGTGGTGACGCAGCGCTTCACCGATGCCGGGTTCCCCGCGCCCGAATTCGTCGCGCGCGGCGATGGCTCGAGCCAGGCGCTGGTGCGCGATCCTGGCGGGTTCGACGTGGTGATCGTGACCCGCCCCGGTGCGGCGGACAATTCGGACGATGGCGTGGGCGTGGGCATCCATGTATCCGACCTGGAGGAAAGCCGCAGGTTCTATCGCGAGTTCGTGGGCCTGGAGGAGCTTCCCGCAATGGAGGCACCGCTGATGGGCGCAACGTTCCATCCCTATCGCCACGGCGAAACCACGGTGATGCTCTACAAGATGGGCGATAACCTGCCGGTCGATAACGGCAGCGCGGGCATCCAGTACGTGGTCAGCGACGCGCCCTATGTCGCGGCCATGGGCGCGCACCGCGATGTGGAAGTGCAGACCCCGCTCAACAAGATGGCCGGGTTCGACTTGGTCACCGTGTGGTTCAGCGATCCCGATGGCGTGACCAACTATTTCGCCCAGGTCGGCCCGAACAGCCGCACCGCCCGCGGCGAGAACTGATCCGCCCCGCAAAGCCGGACTTGCGGCAAGAAAAAGGGGGCCGCGAAGCCCCCTTTTTTGTGTCTGGTGGAAGGCGGTCAAGCCTTACTTCTTCACCTGCATGATATAGGCCGAGACCAGGTCGATCTCTTCGTCGGTCATCTGGCCGCCGAAGCCGGGCATGGCACCCTGGCCGTTGGCGATGCGCGAGACGACAAAGGCGTGGTCCATTGCCGCATTGCCATCGAGCGCCGGGCCGATCTGGCCGAAGCCGTTGGCATCGCTCAGCGCGTGGCAGGCACCGCAGGACCAGTTCTGGAACAGCGTGCGGCCTTCGGCCAGCTGTTCAGCACTCAGCGCCGCTGCTGCTTCATCGGCTGCCGGGGCAGCCTGGGTCGGATCGACCGGCGTGGCAACAGCCCCCGCCAGCGGAACGGCCAGTACCGCCGCGCCAAGGGCAGCGAGCCCTGCGTTCTTCCACTTGCCGGTGATGCCCTTGATTCCAGCCATGTCGATACTCTACCTTTCGTGATCCATCTGCGGGGTCCGAATTCGCTTCTGCAATTCCGGGCTCCAGTCAACAACCGGTCTAGCCGAGTCAATGTTTACCGCACATTTATGCGGCGCTTCCAAAGCCGATTTTTTCGGACTTTGTCAACCTCGGCAAGATTTTTTCGGTTGCATCGGCCTTCCCGCAGGAGGACAAAGAGCAAACAGACGGGAAGAGGCACCGAATCATGGCAAGGCATTATCGACACCTGGCGCGTTTGGCTCCGCTGGCCCTGGCGGGCGTGGGCCTGGCGTCCTGCGGGGAAGAGCCGGTGGACCTGCCCTATGGTACCGCCCAGCAGTTCATGGCCAACGAGGTGCAGTCCACGGCAGAGGTCTATTGGAACGCCGTGGGGGCAGTCAGCGAACTGGTCGATGGGGAGCCGGTGTTCCGCGAATTCGAGCCCCAGACCGACGAGGAATGGCAACAGGTGGCCGATGCGGCAGTAAAGATGCGCGAATATGGCGAAGTGCTCGCCACTCCCGCCTATGCCGATGGCCGCGGTGATGACTGGATGGACTTTGCGCAAGGGCTGCAGGCGGTCTCGCGCCAGGCCGAACAGGCCGCTCTCGACAAGAGCCCCGAGGCGGTGTTCGAAGTGGGTGGCACACTCTACAATGTGTGCACCGCCTGCCACCAGTCCTACCCGCCCGCGGACCTGCCCGCCGGGATGACAGTGGACGACATCGATCGCCCCTCGCCCGATGAAACGCTGGAAGAGTACCGCGCCCAAGACGCGACCTAGCCGATGATCCGTCCCGCCCATGTCGTGGCGGCGTGCCTGATTGCCGCCGCCCTGCTCGTCCCTGAACTCGCCCTGGCGCACGATGTTGCCGAGGGTGACAAGGCCTTCGTCCAGTCGGTCGAAGGCCCGGCGGTGTTTCCGTTCCTCTATCTCGGCGCCAAGCACATGGTGACGGGGTACGATCACATTGCCTTCCTGGTGGGCGTGGTGTTCTTCCTCCACCGGTTGCGCGACGTGGTGCTCTATGTGTCGCTGTTCACTCTCGGGCACTCGATCACCCTGCTGGGCGGCGTGCTGCTGGGGATCGGCGCCAACGCCTATGTGATCGATGCGATCATCGGGCTGTCGGTGGTCTACAAGGGGGTGGAGAACATCGGCGGGTTCAAGCGCATCGGCCTCAATATCGACACCCGCGCGGCAGTGCTGGTGTTCGGCCTGTTCCACGGCATGGGCCTGGCCACCAAGGTGATGGACCTGGAGATGTCGCGCGACGGGCTGCTGACCAACCTCGTCGCATTCAACGTGGGTGTGGAGCTTGGCCAGGTACTGGTGCTGGCCTTCGTCGTCTCGCTGTTCGCCGTGTGGCGCCACCGGTCGAGCTTTACCCGCTACGCCTTTGCCGCCAATGTGGCGCTCATCCTGGTGGGCCTGGTGCTCACCGCCGTCCAAGTCGAAGGATATATCTCGTCATGAGCCTTAACCCGCCCGCCAAATCACGCCGCACGCCCTTGCTCGTCGGTGGCGCAGTGGTCGTCGTGGCAGCAATTGCCGTGCTGTTCGTCCTGCCCGCCGAAACCGGCTGGGATCCGACCGGCGTCGGGGCCGCAACGGGCCTCGTCAAGATTGCCAGTCCCGACAACGAGGAGCTGGAGCGCGGGCTCGCCCGGATGGAGACCGAGGATGTGCTGCTGCTGTCCGACACCCCGCCCGCCGCAGAACCTGGCGCGACCGACGTGTGGGAGTACGAACTGGCCCCCTACGAATCGATCGAATTCAAGTACACCGCGCCGGAAGATGCCCGGATCGCCTTCCGCTGGGAGGGCTCGGCTCCGCTCAACTACGACATGCACAGCCACCCGTTCGACGGCGGCGTGGAACTGACCGAGAGCTTCGGGGTGAGCCAGGCGCAGCAGATGCAGGGCATCTATATCGCTCCGTTCACTGGCATCCACGGGTGGTACTGGCAGAACCGCTCGACGGACAATGTCATTGTCCGGCTGGAAGCGAGCGGCGGTATGACCACTTCGACAATCTACAGTTCGGTTGGCGAGGTGGATCGCCCGCTGGAAGGCGTGGAGAACAGTGTCGAGGGCAGCGCCGCCGGGCACGACATGCAGGGCTCCGCCGAGGGTGATGGCGGCGAAACCGGATGATACAAAGTGCGACAAAAAAACCGGATTAAGTCAACTGGCAGGGCCTATATGGCCTTGTTGTTACGCTGGGCTTGGCGCTAGGTTTGTGCCAATGCCTGAGCTGTGGCTGGCGCATTGATACCGGCCAAGTGAAAGATGGGGAGTTGGGTGTGATCAGACTGGGGTTCAACCGTGCCGTGCGGATCGCCGCGATTTCGACGATGGCCCTGGCGGCTGCCGCCTGCACCACCGCCACTGGCGGTTCTGGCGCAATGGCCAGCAGCGTCGGCGTTCCGGCGGAAGATTTCGACTATGCCGCCTGGGATGGCTATCTCGGTGGCGGGCACAGCGCGCAGTATTCCGCGCTTGACCAGGTCAACCGCAGCAACGTCAACCAGCTTGCCGTTGCCTGGACTTATGAAACCGGCGCGGGCCAGGCTCCGCTGTTCAATCCCACCGTGGGCGGTGGCCGCATGTATGTGCAGAATGGCCAGGGCAAGCTCGTCGCGCTCGATCCGGCCACCGGACGGGAACTGTGGGTCAGCAACCTCGAAGGGCGCGTGGGCAGCCGCGGGGTGAACTACTGGGAAAGCGCCGATGGCCGCGAAGGCCGCCTGATGGTGCTCAACAACGGCATCCTGCGCGCGGTCGATGCCGCTACGGGCCAGATGATTCCCGGCTTCGGGACCAATGGCGGGGTGGACCTGCGCGATGCCCTGCCGCGCGATATCGCCATGCCGGCCAACCCGCTGATGACCAACAACCCGGGCCGCATCTATGGCAACACGATCATCATGTCGCTGCCCGCCGGTGCCTATGACTATGCCTCGGCGCCGGCCAATATCCACGCCTATGACGTGATCACGGGCGAGTTGAAGTGGACCTTCAACGTGATCCCGCGTGAAGGCGAATTCGGCTATGACACCTGGCCCGAAACCGAGGATCGCGCGCAGTTCGGCGGCGTGCACAACTGGTCGGAAAGCACGGTCGATACCGAACTGGGCATCGTGTTCATCCCCACCGGCACCCCGCGCTATGATTTCTACGGCGGCAACCGCGAAGGCGACAACCTGTTCGGCAACTCGATCGTCGCGCTCGATGCCAACACGGGCGAGCGGATCTGGCACTTCCAGACCGTGCACCATGATCTGTGGGATTTCGATCTGCCGGTAGCTCCCAAGCTGATGACCATTACCCGCAACGGACAGCGGATTCCGATCGTCATCCAGGTGTCGAAGCAGGGCTATGTCTTTACCTTCGACCGCCGCACGGGCGAGCCGATCTGGCCGATCGAGGAAGTGGCTGTGCCCGCTTCGGACGTGCCGGGCGAACACGCCAGCCCGACCCAGCCGGTCCCGACCTGGCCGCTGCCCTACATGCGGATGGAGTTCACCGAGGACGACATCAACCCCTACCTGCCCGAAGCGGACCAGGAAGCGCTGCGCAATTCCCTGCGCAACGAATGGCGCAACGACGGCATCTTCACTCCGCCGTCCCTGCGCGGGTCGATCTCGATGCCGGGCCACAACGGCGGCGCGAACTGGGGCAACGTTTCGGTCGATCCGGAACGCCAGCGACTCTACATCGTCAGCCGCGAACTGCCGCTGCTGCTGAAGATCAACCCGGATAACCGGCCCGAAGCGCTGGAAGCCATGCCCAATGCGCAAGAGGACAACATCCCCTATCGCTGGCCGGTCAACTTCATGCTGCAATCGAACGGCATGGTGGCGATCAAGCCGCCGTTCTCCAACCTCACCGCCTATGACATGAACACCGGCGAGCGGATCTACCACATCCCCAACGGCGAGATCATGACACTGGAAGCGCAGGGCATCACCGGCGTCGGCGCGCAGACCCCGCGCAGCGGTCCGGTGGCGACGGCTGGCGGCCTGCTGTTCGTCAACACCGCCAGCGACCGCGCCCTGCGCGCCCGCGACGCGGACACTGGCGCCGTGCTGTGGGAACACCGCTTCGACGCGGCGACCGAAGGCGTGCCGGCGGTCTATATGGTCGATGGCGTGCAATACATCACCGTGCCGGTCGGCGGCGTGGGCCACTTCCTCGGCGGTCTCGGCCTGCCCGAGCCGGGGGCCAGCCGCTATGTCACCTTCGCCCTGCCGCGGGGAGGCAACTGATGCGGAAAGGTGCACTGCTGACCGGGATCGCTGCTTGCGGCCTGCTGCTGGCCGGCTGTGCATCCTCTGCCGTGATGGCGCAGGCGGAGGAGGACCTGACGGTCCTCCCTGCCCCGTCCAACGACTTTCAACCATCGCTGACCCAGTGGGGTGAGCCCGATTTCCGCGGCGGCTGGCCGATTGACCATCTCAACGGCCGCACCCCGCTGCAACGGGCGGCAGAACACGGCAACCGCCAACTGCTGACGCAAGAAGAATTCAACGCCCGCTCCGAAATGGTCGAGGCGCTCGAACTGCGTTACCAGAACGAGGATACCGGCGGCACCATGGGCATTGGCCACTGGGCCGAAGTGGCCGCAGCCAATCGCCGGACCAGCTGGATCACCGCGCCCGCCAATGGCCGCCTGCCCGCCTTTACAGCCGAGGGCCAGGCCCTGTCCGATGCCATGCGCAGCACCTGGGTGCAGGGCCAGCCATTCGACACCTGGACCGATTTCGACAGCTGGGACCGCTGCATCACCCGCGGCCTGCCGGCCTCGATGTTCCCCTTCATGTACAACAACGGCATGCGCATCTTCCAGGCGCCCGGCCTTGTCGCGCTGCAGATGGAAATGGTCCACGAAACGCGGATGATCTACACCGATGGCCGCGCGCCCATCCCCACGCAGATAGCCCATTGGCTGGGTGAAAGCCGGGGCGAGTGGGAGGATCACAACACGCTGAAGGTCACGACCACCAATTTCATGCCCGGCCCCAGCGCGACCAACATCGGCACGACCGGATCGCCACCCAACAACAAGACCCCGGTCAGCAGCAGCGCCCGATTGGTGGAACGCTTCCACATGGTCGGCCCGGACGAAATCATCTATGAATTCACCTGGGAAGACCCGGTCGTCTTCGCCGAACCCTGGTCCGCGCGGCTGGAATGGCAGCGGGACGAGGAATTCGAGATCTACGAATATGCCTGCCATGAAGGCAATGTGCAGATCCGCAACTATATCAATGCCAGCAGGGTCGAGCGCGGCCTTGCACCGCCGACCATGGGAGCGGGTGAATGACCTTGCGTAGTGCCACCAGTCGCGCGGCCCTTGCCGGAGTGTTCCTGGCTGCGGCCTGCTGGGCGCCGGCCATGGCGGAGACGGCGGTACCCGATGACCTGACCGTGATGCCTGCCGTATCGGACGATTACCGTCCGGCAACCACACCCTGGGGCGACCCAGATTTCCGTGGCGGCTGGCCGATCAACGATATCGCCGAACTGCCGGTGGAACGGCCCGACCGTTTCGGCAACCGCCACTGGAAGACGGCCGAGGAACTGGCCGCCGAACAGGGCCGCGTGGACCAGCTCGAACAGGCCTATGACGCCGAGGACGAGGAAGGCACCATCGGCCTCGGCCACTGGATCGAATACCAGGCCGGCAGCCGTCGCACCTCGATGCTGGTCGAACCGGCCAGCGGCAAGCTTCCCGCGCTGACCGATGAGGGGGTCCGGGCAGCCTCGTTCAACAGGTCGAGCTGGGTCAACGGCCAGACGTTTGACTGGGTGGACGATTTCGACAGCTGGGACCGCTGCTGGACGCGCGGCTTCCCCGCTTCGATGCTGCCGTTCCGCTACAACAACGGCATCCGCATCTTCCAGGCGCCCGGTTATGTGGTGATCCAGCTCGAAATGCTCGGCACGCGGATCATCCCGGTCAGCGGTGCGGAACAATGGCCCGCTGCCGTCACCGGCATGTTCGGCAACAGCCGCGGCCGGTGGGAAGACCACAACACGCTGGTGGTGGAAACGACCAACATGCAGCCCGGAGCCTCGCCGCTGAACGTGGCGACGCGCGGCGTTCCGCCACACAATACCCTGCCGACCAGCGCACAAGCGACCACGGTGGAACGGTTCCACATGATCGGGCCCGATACGATCACCTACGAGCTGACCTATTCCGATCCGGTCGTGTGGCAGGCGCCGTTCACCCTGCGGATGGACTGGTCGCGCGATGACTCCTACGAGTTTTTCGAGTATGCCTGCCATGAAGGCAACGTGCAGGTGCGCAACTACATCACCGCCGATCGCACGGCGCGCGAGCAGGAATATGCCCGGGGCCGGATGTTCGATCCGATCGATCCCGATGCCGGCCCGCCCCCGGCAATGGACCCCGCCAGCCGGGGCGTAGGCAATAACAGGAATTGATTCAGGACGTGACTTTTGGGGCGCATGGCCCCGCCCGGTACCAAGCGAATTCGACTATCAGGAGAGAGACCACCATGACCAAGATCACCACCTTCCGGACGGGCCGCCTGATGGCCGCCCTGTCCGTTGCCGCCCTGGCCTGCACCGCGCTGACCGCTCCGGTTGCCGCGCAATCCTATATCCCGGATGACCTGACAGTCATGCCGCCGGTGCCGACCAATTTCGACCCGCCCAAGACCGCCTGGGGCGATCCCGACCTGCGCGGCATGTGGCCAATCGACAACATCGCCAGCCTGCCGATGAACCGCCCGGCCCAGTTCGGCGACCGCTTCTGGTTGAACGATGATGAATATGCCGCCCGTCAGGCACAATATGGCGGCTCCGACGCGCGTTATGCCGCCGAAGACGAGAGCGGCACCATCGGCATGGGCCACTGGGTGGAATCCGACAGCTCGGGCCGCCGCACCAACCTGCTCGTCAGCCCGGCCAATGGCCAGCTTCCGGCCATGACCCCCGAAGCCGAAGCGCGCTATCGTTCCGGCCGGTCGAGCTGGACGCCGAACACCCAGTTCAACTGGACCAGCGATTTCGACACCTGGGACCGGTGCGTCACCCGTGGCTTCCCGGCATCGATGCTGCCGTTCCGCTACAACAACGGCATCCAGGTGCTGCAGTCGCCGGGCTATGTCGTCATCAACCTCGAGATGATCCACGATGCCCGCGTGATCCCGATCGTCGGCAGCCGCGATGAAATCGCCGCCCGTCGCTGGCCCGCCAGCGTCCGCACCTGGATGGGCCAGTCGATCGGCTACTGGGAAGGCAACACCCTGGTGATCGAAACGACCAACATCATCGCCGGCGATAGCGTGCCGGAAAACTCCTACGAGCGTGGCCCGTCGCCGCTGAACATGGCAACCATGGGCGTTCCGCCGTGGAACACTATCCCGACCAGCGAACAGGCCGTGGTGACCGAACGCCTGACCATGACCGGTCCGGATTCGGTGGTTTACGAACTGACCTACAACGACCCCGAAGTGTTCGTGGCTCCGTGGACCGCGCGCCTCGACTGGTCGCGCAATGACGACTATTCGTTCTTCGAATATGCCTGCCATGAAGGCAACGTGCAGATCCGCAACTACATCACGGCCAGCCGCGCCGGGGTGGAACTGTCGGGTGCCGAAGGCGGCGTCGAGTAACAGGCAATGGTGCCGGGGGCGCGGGCTTGCTGCCTTGCGCCCCCGGACACTGCCCCTCCCCTGAAGGTCGAGGGCACGGCGGCCGCACGCTACGCGGCGCATTTCACAACACATTATCGGAGCGCGCGCATCGTAACCAGGCGCGGCCGCAACAGGGAAACAGGACGACCATGACACGCAAAATCGGCAAAACCGCTTTCGCCAGATCCGCTCTGGTCGCCCTGATGATGGCTTCGGTCGGTGCCTGCGCCACTGCCGACATGGCCGTGGCGCAATCCACTGCTGCCGGCACCAGTATGATCGCCAGCGGTCCCGTGCAGACCGAGCAGGGCATGGTGCGCGGCGTGCCGGGCGCGCTGCCGGGCATCACAGTGTTCAAGGGCCTGCCCTTTGCCGCGCCGCCGGTGGGCGACCTGCGCTGGGAACAGCCGCAGCCCGCCGCCTCGTGGACCGGCGTGCGCATGGCAGACACCTGGGGCGACAGCTGCGTGCAGAACCCCGCCCCCACCCGCTTCCCGCCCAATTCCGCCACCGACATGCCCGACAGCCCGGGCATTTCGGAGGACTGCCTCTACCTCAACGTCTGGACTCCTGCCGCCAGCGCCGACGAGAGCCTGCCGGTGATGGTCTGGATCTATGGCGGGGCCTACAACGAAGGCGGCGGTTCGGCTCCGTTCAGCCATGGCGACCAGCTGGCGGCCAAGGGCGTGGTACTGATCACGCTGAACTACCGCGTCGGCTCGCTCGGTTTCTTCAGCCATCCGGAACTGACTGCGGCCAGCCCGCATGGCGCTTCGGGCAACCAGGCGCTGGGTGACAGTATCGCCGCGTTGCAGTGGATCCAGGACAATATCGAGGCCTTCGGCGGCGATCCCTCGCGCGTGACAATCTTCGGCGAGAGCGCCGGGGCAGCCATTGCCGGTGGCTTGGTCGGCGCGCCGCCCGCCCGTGACCTGGTGCACCGCGCGATCCCGCAATCGGGCGCGTGGATGGGCCTTGGCATCGGCACCATGGTCCCGCGGGAACGCGCCGAAGCACAGGTTCTGCAGCAGGCACAGGAACAGTTCGGCACCACTTCGCTGGCCGAACTGCGCGCCCAGCCCGCCACCGAAATCCATGCCAAGATCCGCGGTGCGGGCATGATCGTGGATGGCCACATCATTCCCGAAGACGTGTCGATCGCGGTCGCCAACAACCGCCAGAACCCGTGGGACGTGCTCGCCGGATCGAACGAGGACGAAGGCAGCTTTACCGGCGGCATGGGCCCGGCGATGACGCTGGAACGCTACAACGCGGGCGAAGCCCAGCGCTATGGTGCCCACGTGGACCTCGGCCGCGCGGCCTATCCCGCCAGCAGCGATGAAGAAGCAGCGCTGCAGGCCCAGCGCCCGTTCTCCGACGGGATGAGCTGGCACATGCGCCAATATGCTGACGGGCAGGCGCGGCTGGGTCGCAATGCCTTCCTCTATTTCTTCACCCACGACCCGCTGTATGATCCCGACAAGCCGGATCTGGGCGCGGCGCATACGGGCGAAATCCCCTATGTGTTCAACAACCTGTGCGCCCCGCGGACTTTCCCTGGCGGCTCGTCGGTCGAACTGATGTGCGGCAATCCGCGCGAGGAAGGCTTTGCCGACCAGGTTTCGCAGTACTGGGTCAACTTTGCCGCCACCGGCAATCCCAACGGCCCCGGCCTGCCGCACTGGCCTGCCTCCAACGAACTGCCGCGCAACCAGGTCATGCGCCTCGACGCCGATGGTTCGGGTGTCGGCCCCTGGCTGACCCCGGCGCAGGACGCCTTCTACGCCGCGCAGTTCAACGAGCGCGTGGCCGGCCCGCTGGGAATCCCCGCCGCCGGACAATGATCTAGTTCCCCTCCCTCCACGCTTGCGCGCGCACGGACTTGCGCCATAGTGCGGACAAATATCTCTGGAGGGAGGGGACATGACATACTTCAAGGGGGCCCTCCTGGGCTCTGGCGCCGCGCTTGCGCTGCTCGGGGCGGCCTCGGGCTCCGCCCAAAACGCGCCCCAGAACGCACCCGCCACTTTTGCGACCCAGGTTGAACAGGGCCGCACGCTTTATGCCACCCAGTGCGCCGTCTGCCACGGGGCAGACCTGACCGGCGGCCAGTTCGCCGGAACCCTGACCGGGCCCAACTTCCTGTCGCGCTGGGGCAAAGTGCCGGTGGGCGAGCTTGAAGCCTATATCCGCACCTCGATGCCGCCGGGTGGCGGCGGGCGCCTGTCCGCCGAAGCCTACCTCGCGCTGACCGCGCTGGTAGCGCATGAAAACGGGCTGGCGCTTGGCGAGCCGGTAACGCGCGGACTGGCCAGCGCCATGCCGCCTGCCCCGCCGGTGGTGGTCAGCAGCCAGCTCAGGATCGGCGGGATAACGCCCAACTACCCCTTCCCCGCCGCGCCGGTGCCGGTGGACCGCTTTGCCGGTTATACGCCGGTCACGCCGGAACAACTCGCCAATCCGGAGCCGGAGAACTGGCTCACCTGGCGGCGCGGGCATAACGGCCACGGCTTCTCGCCGCTGGACCAGATCACCACCGAGAACGTCAGCCGGCTCAATATCGCCTGGGCCCAGGCGCTGCCTGTCGGACCCAACATCAACGAACCGCTGGTGCGCGACGGCGTGCTCTATGTCTTCGGCTTTGGCGACGAGGTGTTCGCTTTCGATGCCGCCAATGGCCGCCCGCTATGGCGCTACCAGCGGCAATTGCCCGAAGGCACCAACCCGCTGTCGAAGAAGACCATCGCCCTATGGGCCGACAAACTGATCGTCTCGACTTCCGACCTCCACATCGTCGCGCTCGACGCGCGCACCGGGCGGCCCATTTGGGACGTCGCCATGGTGGACGGCACCCCCCCCGGCTATCGCAACAACGGCGGGCCTTTGGTGGCCGATGGCGTGGTGATGAACGGCCTTGCCACGACCGAACCCGGCGGCGGGCTGATCGTGGGCGTCGATGCCGATACGGGCGAGCGGCTGTGGTCCTTCGACACCGTCGCCAAAACCGGCACTCCCGGCGGCGATACGTGGAACGGTGTGCCGGATGAAGAACGACGCGGCGGATCGGTGTGGACTTCGGGCACCTATGACGCCCGCACCGGCATTGCCCTGTGGGGCGTCGCGCAGACCTATGACACCGGCCCGGTGCGCGACGTGATTCCCGGCGGCAACAACGACGGGCTATACACCAATGCCACCCTCGCATTCCGCCCGCGCACGGGGGAACTTGTCTGGCATTACCAGCACATGGCGAACGACCAGTACGATCTCGACTGGGCGTTCGAGCGGGTGATCGGCGATCTGGAGGTGAACGGCGAGCAGCGCCACGTGGTGATCACCGGCGGCAAGGAAGGCCTGTTCGACACGCTCGATGCGGCGACCGGCCAGTATCTGTCCACCGCCGACATGGGCTTCCAGGACTTCATCATCGCTATCGACCCGGTAACCGGCCGCAAGACGCCCGACCCCGCCCTGCTGCCCGGCCGCGACCGGCTCGCGCTGTTCATGTGCCCCCACGCAGGCGGAGGACGCAACTGGAGCCCGACCGCCTTTGTCGAGACGACCGGCCATCTGTTCGTCAACGCGCGCGATACCTGCATGGAACTGGTGCCCACCGAACAGGGCTTCCTGACCAGCGGGGTCAACGTGTTCTATTCGGCGCCGGCCGACAGCGACGGCAACTTCGGCTTCATCCAGTCGATCGACATGAGCACCGGCGAAGTACTGTGGGAAAGCCGCCGCCGCGCGCCCTATGACGTGGGCATGCTGGCCACTGGCGGGGGGCTGCTGTTTACAGGGGCCATGGACCGCGAATTTATCGCCTATGCGCAGGATGACGGGCAGCAGTTGTGGCGCGCGGGCCTGACCGGTGTGCCCAATGCCAGCCCCATCACCTATGCCGTGGACGGGCGGCAATATGTCGCCGTGGTGACCGGCATGGGCAACCCGCTGGCGCTCGGCCTGCCAGGCTATACTCCGGAACTGCCGGTCCCGCAGGTCAATTCGTCGAGCATCTATGTCTTTGCGCTGCCGGAGGAATAGTCCGCCATTTGCCTGCCGTTTCGCACAAACAAAAAGGCCGCCCGGTGAAGGGCGGCCTTTGCGTTAGTCAGGTCAGTTACATCTGGCAGACGTACTGCGCGAGGCTGTTGTAGAAGCCCGCTTCGTCCGGATTGAGCAACTCGCAATCGTAAACACCCAAGGTGAAGCCGATGGCGCGTCCGAAGAAGATGATGGCCAGCCACATCACCAGCGACGCAATACCGGCGAACCTTGCCGCAGACGGCGGCCTCGCGGCGTTATCCCAGTCGGTGACCGTCTTGTAGGTGAGGAAGTGGAACAGCAGCATGTTGAGGCCAGCCAGCGCCATGACTGCCATCTTGCCCAGGAAGAACGGGTTCACCATGTAGCTGCTGGCCTTGCTGATGAACAGCAGGGTGCCGGTTACGGCGGCCAGCACGAAGGCCATCCAGGTCCACTTCAGCGTATCGGCCGAAAGGCGCGAAACCGGAACGTTGGTGGACGTGATGCCCAGCAGGCGCAGATCCATGATCACGATCGTGCCGAACACGGTGACCAGGGCGATCACGTGGATGGTTTCGATAGTGGGAAATGCCCAGAGGCTTTCGGCAAGGCTGATGCCCATTGGCGAATACTGGATCGATTGCCAGATATTGGTCGGTTCAGGATACATTGTTTTCTTCCCCCTCAGACCGGAACGTAGGCGATCCAGCGACCGCAAAACATGATGAAGCACCACAGGATCACGAGCGCGAGGCCCGTGGTCCGCGTACCGGAACTGGCGACATATCCCGCACCCCCGGCCAGGGCCTTGGCCTTGACCGACGTCTGGAAGCGCAGCGTGACCAGGATCGTGCCGACCAGCGCGATCATCTTGATCCAGAACACGGCGTTGACCATGTTGCGGATCGGCTCTGCCGTGATCATCAGCAGGCCGCTGAGCAGGATCACCAGCAGGCTCCACCACATCCACGGCAGGTAGCGCGCGGCATTGGCCGATACCGGCTGGGTCATCCCGGCCTTTTCATAGACCCGCAGCGTCATCATCAGCAGCGAGGCGAAGCCGATGCCGATTGCGGCGATATGAATCACCTGGGCAATCGGCACGTTCCAGAAATTTTCGACCATGAACAGGCTGAGCGACGTGTCGCCCAGCCAGAAGGAGAAGTCGAGGAGCACCGTTGTCCTCAACCACTCCGTAATGCTGAAAAGCAAATCTAACATCTATCGGGCTCCCCCTCGTTGACTCTGACCCAATCTGTCGAGTCGTGTTCCGACTCTGGCGTTGACTCTGACCGGACCACTTGATGCCCGGCAGGCCGACAAACCTTGATCTTGCGCAAAACCCGCTAACGCCTCAAGCGGCTTGCGCCAAGCCCCGCCGGGGCGGAACGACCATTCGCGACAATTTATCACAAACTCTGCCTCGACAATCCACCGCGCATTCGCAACGGAATACGGACAAGTTCAAGGCGCGGTCGCAAGGCCGCGAAAGAAGTTGCCCTCGTTCACCAGCTAATGCAGGCGCGAAGGCATTGTCAAAAGATGGATGCGCCTTTAGGACAGAATCAACTAGGACGGCCATGCGACCCTCGATTGCGAGGTGCGAAGCGGCCGGTCCATAAAGGCGGGAGATTAGGGGTTATGAGAAAGGCTGGAAGCCTCCTTGTTGCAGCATTGCTGGCCACTGCCGGCACCACGGCCGTGGTCGCTCAGGAGAGGATTCCGGAAGGCGACTGGCTCACCATCAACCGTGACCTTGCCGCCACCCGCTATTCCCCATTGAACGAAATCAACCGCGGCAACGTGGCCAGCCTGCAACCGGCCTGGACCTATCCGCTGCGGGCCTTCAACACTGCCGTGCCGCTGGTGGTGAACGGCACCATGTACATCACCGCCCAGGCCCGCGTGGTGGCGCTCAATGCCGCTACGGGTGAGGAAATCTGGGTTCACGACACTACTCCGCCCGAAGGTGCTGCGGCAGGCCCTGGCGCGGGCGGCCCCGGCGGCTTTTCCGGCCGCGGCGTCGGCTACTGGCCCGGATCGGGCGATATGGCCGCGCGCATCCTGGTCACACGCGGCACGTTCCTGGTGGCGCTTGATGCGGCTACCGGCCAGCCGGTCGAAAGCTTCGGCCAGGGCGGTCAGGTGGACATGGGCGTTGGCTTCGGCGGCGTGCCCACGATCAACGGCAATGTGGCCGTGGTCGGCGCAGCCAGCCTCGAAAATCCCATCGGCAACCCCGGCAACCCGCGCGGCTTCGACGTGGTGACCGGGGCCAAGTTGTGGGAATTCGATACCACTCCCGAAGGCGATGCGATCGGCGCCGACACCTGGGGCGCAGGAAGTGCCGCCGGGCGCGGCGGCACCAACATGTGGGGTTTTGCCGCCACGGTGGATGTCCGCAGCAACACCGCCTACCTGCCCATCGCCGGGCCGGCGCACAACTATTACGGCGGCGATCGCCCGGGCGACAACCTGTTCGGCAATTCGATTGTCGCGGTCGACATGCAGACCGGCGTCTACAAGTGGCATTTCCAGACGGTGCACCACGACCTGTGGGACATCGACATGAGCAATGCCGGCCCGCTGATCAATGTCGATGGTCCCTACGGCCGCCACCAGGCGATTGCCAATATCGGCAAGTCGAGCCTGTTCTTCCTGCTCGATGCGCAGGATGGCGAGCCGGTGCTGCCGGTGGAGGAAATGCCGGTTCCCCGCGGTGACGTGCCGGGCGAATGGTATTCACCCACCCAGCCGATCCCCACCGTCACCCCACCATTGAGCCGCGTGTCGATGACTTTCGCCGACATGGTGACGGCCGAGGACACGACCGAAGCCCATGCCGCCGCCTGCCTGGCGATGTGGGACCGCGCGGGCGGGTTCTACAACATGGGCATCTATACCCCGTTCCACTACAAGCCGGCCGATGCCGCGCCGCGTTCGACCATCCAGCTTCCGGGCGGGACGGGCGGCGTAAACTGGGGCGGCCCGGCGGCCGATCCCACCAACGGCATGATCTATGTCAACGCCCAGGACACCTCGCTGGTCGGCTGGGTGGAACGGGTGGAGGGTGACCGGCCCTACAGCTTCGATGCCACCTCCTCGCCCCCCTATGACCGGGCCAGCGTGGACGGCAAGGGACCGTTTTTCTCGTTCAGCGCGCCGATTTCGGGCGAGTACGATGCGAACAACCGCCCCGTTGGCGCCACTGCGCCGTGCTACAAGCCGCCGTGGTCGCGCTTGACTGCGGTCAATGCCAATACCGGCGAAATAGCCTGGGCTGTGCCCCTTGGAATTTACGAAGACCTGCCCGAAGGTCGCCAGACTCTCGGCAATTCCGGCAGCGCTGGCCCCACGGTTACGGCCGGCGGACTGGTTTTCGTAGGTGCAACGAACGACCGGCGCTTCCGCGCCTTTGACGCAGATACCGGAGAGCAGCTATGGGAGACCACGCTCAACGGTAATGCCAACGCCAATCCGATGACCTATCGGGGAAGCGACGGCAAACAATATGTCGCCATCAACGCCAGTGGCGTTATCATGGTGTATTCGCTCTGAACTTAGATGCATACAGGAGAGGTTATGCGGGGGATTAAGAGGTTTTCGACGGCTGTGGCTGCAGTGGCGCTTATCGCGCTGGGCGGTGTTTCGGCCACTGCGCAGGATCGAATCGGCAACAACCCGAACATCAACGGTGTTTGGCAGGCCATGAATACCGCCAACTGGAATCTGGAACCGCATTCCGCGGCCCCCAACCCGGTGGCAGACAGGTTGCTGGGCGCCATCGGCGCGATCCCGGCTGGCCTGGGCGTGATTGACGGGGGCGAAATCCCCTATCTGCCTGCAGCCGAGGAACTGCTGGCACAACACAAGGCCAATGTGATCTATCATGATCCCGAAGCCGCCTGCTATCTGCCCGGCATTCCGCGCGCGACCTACATGCCCTTCCCGTTCCAGATCATCCAGGGCAACGACGACGACATCCTGATGGCCTATGAATATGCGTCGGCCAACCGGGTCATCCATATGGAGCCGGTCGGCATCCCGCCGATCGACACCTGGATGGGCACGTCCTACGGCCAGTGGGAAGGCGATACGCTGGTCGTCACCACGCTGGCTCTCGGGCCGGGCCTGGTGAAGCTGCCGGCTGGCGAGATGGTGGAAGGCGTGACCTGGCTCGACCGGGCGGGCAACTACCTGACCAACAACGCCACGGTGACCGAACGCTTCACCAAGATGAGCGACAACCACATCCAGTACGAAGCGACGATCGACGATCCTTCGATCTACTCGCGTCCCTGGACCATCCGCATGCCGCTGTACCGCCGCATGGAAGAAAACGCCCAGCTGCTTGAATTCAAGTGCGTGCCGTTTTCTGAACAGCTGTTGTACGGCGACTTAATCGAGGGCCAATGACCGGGGTGCTAATGCACTCTTGTTGAAGTCCCGCAAGACGTCACATTACGTGAAACAAAGGAGTTACACGCCATGCAATTGAAGAAGCTCAGCATCGCCGCGATCGGTGCCGTGCTGGCCGTAACGGGGGTTGGCGCTGCTGCTCACCACTCGTTCGCCACCGAGTTCGACCGCAACAAGCCCGTCCGCCTTGAAGGCAAGGTTGTGATGTTCGAGTGGGTCAACCCCCACTCGTGGATCCACATCGACGTGCAACGCAACAACCGCACCGAACGCTGGCGCGTGGAGGGCGGCGCTCCGTCGGCCCTGCTGCGTCGTGGCTGGAACAGGAACTCGCTGCCGGCCGGTACCGACATCATCGTGGACGCCTTCCAGGCTCGCGACGGTGACACCCGCGCCTCGGCCGCCGAAATCCGCTTCCCGAACGGTCGCGAGCTCTCGCTCGGCAACCCGACCACGGAAGCCGTTGCTGCCGCGGCTCGCCGCGCCCAGGGCAACTAAGAAATACCATCCCGCCTCGGCGGGTTGGCATGAAGCGGGGGTTCCTTCGGGAGCCCCCGTTTTCTTGTGCGGGCCTGCGCCGTCCCCGGCATACTAACGTTCGTTAGAGTGGGAGAGAGCAGCATGAACATCCGTCACCTGGCCCTGGCCGGGGCGTCCGCATCCGTCATGGCGCTGTCGGCACTCGCCGTTCCGGCATTCGCCCAGCAGACTCCCTCTGCCGCCAGTGAAACCTGCCTGCCACAGGGCAATTTCGCCCTGCCCGCCTATACCTCGGTGGAGCAGCTGGCCGATGGCCGCGTCACCTTCCGTCTTTGCGCCCCGGCGGCGCAGGTGGTGAAACTGATCAGCAACGATATCGCCCAGATCCCGCTTGGACCCAATGGCGGCCTGCCGATGGAACGCGACGCCACGGGCCTGTGGCAGGTGACCACGCCCGAACCCATCCCGGCCGACAACTACCGCTACAATTTCCAGGTCAATGGCGCGAAAGTGCCCGATCCCTTGGCCACCACTTTCAGCCGCGAGCGGGCGGGCGTCAATTCCACCGTAGATCTGGCCGGGCCAGAGGGCGATTTCCAGCGCTGGCACGCCGATGTGCCGCATGGCACGGTAACGCAAGTCACCTACTGGTCGGAACCACTGGGCGCCATGCGTGAAGCCAATGTCTATACCCCGCCCGGCTACATGAACGGCAGGGAGAGCTATCCGGTGCTCTACCTCGTCCACGGCGCCGGAGATTCGTCGGACAGCTGGACCCAGGTGGGCCACGCGCAGAACATTCTCGATAACCTGATTGCCGCAGGGCGCGCGCAGCCGATGATCGTGGTCATGCCGTTCGGCCACACGCCCGATTGTCCCGGATCCAACATACTTGCCAATACCGACTTCGGCGAGGATCTGCACGGCGCGCTGATCCCGCATATCGATGCCACGTTCCGCACGCTCGACGATTCCGACAGCCGCGCCATGGCAGGACTTTCGATGGGTGGATCGCACACCATCCGGTTCGGACTGCCCCGCCCCGACCGCTTCAGCCATATCGGCATATTCTCGATGGGCCTGGGCATGGGACCGGACGATGTGGCCAATTACTCCGCCGCCGATGGCGACATGCTGCGCCGCTCGGCAGCAGAGCTGGACCTCGTCTATTACGCCATGGGCACCGACGATTTCCTCTACGGCACCGTCGCCCCCACCCGCGCCATGCTCGACGAATACGGCGTGGACCACGTCTATAACGAGACCGGTGGAGGCCACACCTGGATCAACTGGCGGCGCTATCTGGCGGACTTCCTGCCGCTGCTGTTTACCGACTAGCGCAGCATCGCCGAAATACGCGGCCGCACCCTGAGGAACCGCAGGTAAAGCCATTCCATCGCCCGCAGCACGGGCCGCCAGCGTGCCGCCAGGCCCAACGGGCGCAGCAGCGGGATGGCGCGCCACATGGCGGCAAAGGCAGCGGCACCGGACAGCAGCACGCCGTGCTCCTGCGCATGGAAGCGGGCGAGCAGGTCCTCGCGCCGGATCGGGCAGCTTTCGTCCGCCGCATCCACCGCGTCGATGAAGAGGATCGCGCCATTCCGGTCGAGCCGCCGCATCAGCGCGATCTCGCGGCGGCACAGCGGGCAGTTGCCATCGTGCCAGACCACCAGCCTGCCGTTTGCATCAGTTGTCATAGGGGGGCGCATCGCAGTCAGATCGGGTGGGATGGAAGGAAGCGGGACATGAGGGGGGAAGGTGAGGATCCCGCAACTGATTTCCGACTGCGATGCAGTTGCGGTATGGACCTGTCCGGGCAAGGAAAAAATATGGACCTTGGGACAGGGTCGCGGTTTATATCCCTGCTTCAACAGCCAGCCGGATCATGTCGGCCGAAGTCTGCACGCCAAGCTTTTCCATCGCGATGCCGCGGTGCATCTTCACGGTCTTTTCCGACAGGCCGAGCTCCCAGGCGATCTGCTTGTTGCGCAGTCCGCCCGCCACCAGTTGCAGCACTTCGAGCTGGCGCGGCGACAGGTCGCGGATCTTCAGCGAGGCACGCACCCGGCGGTTGAGGCTTGGTCCGGCGGAATCCTCTGTCAGCTCGATCTGGCTGCCGATGAAATAGGTCAGTTCCTCGTCGTCTCCGAAGATCGGCGCCACCATCACCGCATTGCGGAACGGAGTGCCGTCCTTCTTGTAGTTGAGGATTTCGACCAGCACCGGCTTCTTCTCGCGCACGCCTTCGCGGATCGATTCGGTCAGCCAGGGTTCGCTGGCAGGTCCGGCCAAGAAGCGGCAGTTGCGGCCCACCACTTCATCCTCGCCATAACCGGTGAGATCGCAGAAGGCCTGGTTGCAGGCAACGATGGGGTTGTCATCCAGCCGCGGATTACTGACAACGCCGGCAATCGGCGATGCCTTGATCAATTCGGCGACCCAAGGTTCGGGATCAATGTCGATCTTGCTTCCCACAAGAAACATATAGGGAGGCTGCGCGGCGTTTGCCAGTCATTTGGACCAGTGCATAATGCAGATTGCTGATGGACAAGCCGAACTAGCTTCGGACTTGGCGCACTTGTCTCTAGAGGCCCTGTCCAGACCACCGCATTCGAACGGTGGATAGAGCAGATTGAAACAGGATCCATCCATGCCAAACCTCGATACCCGCGCTTCCGCAGCTCGTCGCCTGCGTCTGTTCGCCGCGACCTCCGCCTCGCTGGCGGCGCTGGTCCTTGCCCTGCCCGCACAGGCGACCGACGGCTATTTCCTTAATGGCGTGGGGGCCAAGGCCAAGGGCATGGGCGGGGTCGCCATCGCGATGCCGCAGGATGCACTGTCGATTGCCAGCAACCCGGCTGCGGCCACCATGCTGGAAAGCCGGGTGGACCTGGGCGTGGAGATTTTCGTGCCGGATCGCGGCGCCACCATTTCAGGCAATGGTGCCGGATTGAATGGCACCTACAGCGGCAACGGTGCCAATCCCTTCATCCTGCCCGAATTCGGCTATGTCCGTGCCCTGACAGATAGCGTTTCGATCGGCCTGACGATCAACGGCAATGGCGGCATGAACACGCAGTACGATGCCAATCCCTTTGCCAGCTTCGGTGCCACAGGACCGGCAGGCGTTGACCTCAAGCAGGTGTTCATCTCGCCCACGGTGGCGGTGGAACTGGCCGATGGCCATTCGCTGGGCCTGTCGCCGATTCTGCTGGTGCAGGGCTTCCGGGCAACCGGCATCCAGCCTTTCACGGCTGCCTCGTCGGCCCCCACCCGCTTCACCAACCAGGGTACCGATTGGGCCTTTGGCGGCGGCTTCCGCGCAGGCTATCTCGGCCAGCTGGCACCGGGCCTTGCCATTGGCGCCTTCTACCAGTCGCGCATCGAAGCGCAGGAGTTCGACAAATATGCCGGACTGTTTGCCCAGGGCGGCGGGTTCGACGTGCCGGAAAGCTATGGCGCGGGCATTTCGGTGCAGCCTGCACCGGGCGTCCTGCTGGGCGTGGACGTGAAGCGGATCGAATATTCCGAAGTGCAGTCGGTCGGCAATCCGCTGGCTCCGCTGTTCGGCGGCGTGCCGTTCGGGGCACAAGGCGGCCCCGGCTTCGGCTGGCGGGATATCACGGTGTTCAAGATCGGTGGCAGCGTGGCGGCGAGCGACAGGCTGACCCTGCGCGCAGGCTATGGCCGGTCGGGCAACCCGGTCCCGGCGTCCGAGACCTTCCTCAACATCCTGGCGCCGGGCGTGGTGCAGGACCACTTCACCATCGGCGCAACGCTGGATCTTGGCGGCGGCAAGGAAGTGACCGCCTATGGCATGCGCGCACCGCGCAACGAGGTGGCGGGCGCAGGCTCCATTCCGGCTCCCTATGGCGGTGGTGAAGCGGATGTTTACCTCGCCGAAACCAGCGTGGGGATCGCCTTTGGCTGGACGCTGTAGCCAGACTGCTCGCTCAGTCGAAATCGACCGGATAGGGCTTCAGCTCGCCACTGGCATAGCGTTGTTCCAGCCCCGGCGTGCCGTTTTCCATCACCATCAGCATGGCCCGCTTGGGGGCGAACCCCTGGTGGCGGATGTCGGCGGGCATCGCGCAGACATCGCCCGCCTTCATCACGATCCGCCCGCGCGGGGCGCCGGTGTTCTTGTCGGCAATGTTCCAGTGGATCTCGTCGGTCAGCTGGATGAACCATTCGTTGCGGTCATTTCCGTGGATCACCGGCAGCATGTGCTCCTCTGATGTCACGCAGCAGATGTTGGCGCGGGTGACGGCGCTGATCGACGGGTTCCATGTCACGTCCGAACGGGCGATGTGGTCGAACAGGTTTATCGCGTGGAGCTGCCCTTCGAAGCCCGGCTCGCATTCGATATCGGGCGCATCGTAATCCAGGTCGGCAAAGGCGCGGTTGACGGGGAAGCCGCTCTCGTCCGAACGCACCGGCTTGTCGCCCGGCAGGCCCAGCATCCGGTCCGCCGCGATGAAGGCGCGCAGCAAGGGATCGCTCCGCTCCTTGCCTTTCGGCCCCATCGGGCTGCCGGTTTCGAGCGGGGCATTCAACGGATCGTAGCCTTCGGAAATCCAGTCCTGCGAAATCGTCATGAAGGCCGCGCTGACTGCATCGGCGCTGAAGGTTTCGAGGTGGTCGGTCCCGGCATCGCGGCAACCCTTGTCATAGGTGCCGGCGAAGACATCGACCGTGCCATAGTGGTTGGTCGTGCCGAACACGTCGTCGAAGAAGATCCAGCCATAGAAGAACCCCCAGCCGATATCGCGCACCATGGCGCGCAGGAAGCGGTCGATCTCGATGATGTGGCTGCCCCTGGGCCAGCTTACATGGGCGAAATACTCGTCACGCCGGAAAGTGAAGCTGCCGAGCTGGAAAGCGGAATAGCCGGTGGTCTCGTCTTTGGAGAGCTTCTGCACGGTGGCATCCAGAACGGTCATCTCACTTGTCTCCCATGACGCAGATTTCGGACCAGCGCTTGACCGTTTCGGGGCCATCGACGGTTTGCAGGATGGCGACCGAGGGATTGGCGGAGGCCATCTGGTAGGCCGCGCCCCGCGGCAGCAGCACCTGGTGCCCGCGCCGGGCGACCACGCGGCCCATCGGCGGGCCGTTGGGCTTGGCGCCAAGCCGCACCGCGCCGCCCTCGTGCCCCGGAACCTGGGCGTCTTCCAGCTTGACGAAATGGAAGGCGATCTCGCCGTCCATCACGATGGCGAATTCATCGTGCGGGGCAGCGTACCATGCGCTCTCGCCCTCGGCCCGCACGACCTCGGCGGTATATTCGAGGTTCTGGACCACGGCCACGCGCTCAAAGGGTTTGGCTGACCCGGCCACTTCGAACACGTTGGAAAAGGCATATTTGCGCAGGTCGTCGTCCAGCTCGATCACGCCCTTTTCGTAGGAATCGAGCGCTCCGATGCGCGTGGTGTAAGCCATGGCTGTCCTCCAGTGCGGCGCTTTTGGTGCAGCCGTCAGGGGCAAGCTATCACTGCGGGCTGGCCATGGGAACGCGATAATTCGGAGGCCATATTGACCGCGCCAGCCGCCACGGTCAGGGTCCGCGCAAACAGAACCATGGCGAGGATCCTGCAGTGAAAACCGACACCCGCTTCTATATCGACGGCCAATGGACCGACCGGCCCCAGGCCCCGCTGATCCCCGTCCTCAACCCCTACACGGAGGAAGCGTTCGGCCAGATCGCTGCGGGCAGCGCGGCGGACGTGGACCTTGCCGTGGCCGCAGCAAACCGCGCCTTCGCCAGCTTCTCGGGCACCACGGTGGCAGAGCGCGTGGCCCTGCTCACCCGCATCCGCGACTTGCTGGAGGAACGCAGCGAAGAGTTCGCCCAGGCCATCGTGGCCGAGATGGGTGCGGCGATCACCTTTGCCCGCGGCGGGCAGGTGCATTTCGGGATCGAGCATGTGCGCTCGGTGCTGACAGTGCTGGAGGACTATGCCTTCGACACCCAGGTCAACGGCATCCACGTGCGGCGCGAACCGATCGGCGTCTGCGCCCTAATCACCCCGTGGAATTGGCCGCTGTACCAGATCACCGCCAAGGTCGCCCCCGCCATCGCGGCAGGCTGCACCGTGGTGCTGAAGCCGAGCGAGCTGTCACCGTTCAGCGCCCTGCTGTTCGCGCAGGTGATGCACGATGCGGGGACACCGGCGGGCGTGTTCAACCTCGTCAACGGCACCGGAGAGGAAGTTGGCGCGGCGATGAGCGCACACCCGGACGTGGACATGGTATCCTTCACCGGCTCCACCCGCGCGGGCGTGCTGGTGGCCCAGGCCGCCGCTCCCACGATCAAGCGCGTGGTGCAGGAACTGGGCGGCAAGTCGCCCAACGTCTTCCTGCCCGACGCCGATTTCGCCTCTGCCGTGCCCAAGGGCGTGCTGGGAGCCATGCGCAATGTCGGCCAGTCCTGCGCCGCCCCCACCCGCATCGTCGTGCCGCGCAATCGCCTGGCCGAGGTGGAGGCTATCGCCGCCGAGACCGCCAACGGCATCATTGTCGGCAATCCGCTGGACGAGGCCTGCGTGATCGGCCCGCTGGCCAATGCCCCGCAATTCGCCAAGGTGCAGGAACTGATCCAGGCCGGGATCGACGAAGGCGCGCGGCTGATCTGCGGCGGCACCGGCCGGCTCAATGGCCTCAACCACGGCTTCTTCGCCCGCCCCACGATCTTCTCAGACGTAACGACCGAGATGCGCGTGGCGCAGGAGGAGATCTTCGGCCCCGTGGTGGTAATCCAGCCCTATGATGACGAGGAAGACGCGGTGCGCATCGCCAACGCCACCGTCTATGGCCTGTCGAGCCACGTGCAGAGCGCCGACCACGAAGCCGCCCGCCGCGTGGCGGGCCGCATCCGCGCTGGCCAGGTCCACATCAACTACCCCGCATGGTCCGGCTTCGCGCCGTTCGGCGGCTATCGCCAATCGGGCAACGGCCGCGAATACGGCGTATTCGGGCTGGAGGAATATTGCGAGGTCAAGGCGATCCTCGGCTATTGATCGCCCGCCTCGGTTCGGAACCGGCCCGCGATTTCGTCCATTGGTGACAGGACAAGGCGGACAATTCCCGCGCCTGCCACCGATGGAGAAGTGCGATGAGCTCGCTTTGGAGCCTGATTACCGTCCTCGGCCCGATCCTGCTGTTCGGCGCGATCATCTGGGCCACCCTCTACACCAAACGCGCCCGCCGCTCGAACCTCGACCGCGCCGAGCGCGGGGCGAAAGAAGTGCGCGAGGAGATCGAGGAGGATCCTCGGCAGTAGTTCCTCCGTCACGGCCCGCATTCAATCACCCCCGGCGATCGATCAGTCCAGTTCTGCCCCCTCAATCACGATCACACAGTGGATTCCGGAAGTCTCGTGAACCACCTTCACATCCGTCAGCCCGTTCTGTGTTCGCAGGAACAAGGCCCCCATGTCTTTCCCGGTTGTCGCCGCATCCGGGGGGCCACCTACTTCCTTCCAGGTGACCACCGCCTTCCCTTGCTCATCAACTACCCAGGTCACCGCAATACGTCCGCCCGGTACCGTCAGCGCGCCGTGCATCACCGCATTGGCGGCCAGTTCGTGCAGGAATAGCAGCAGCGGAACGCAGCTTTGTGCAGGCAGATGGCAGTCCGGGCCACGAAGTTCCAGGGTTTGTCGGCCACAGAAGGGAGAGCAGGCTTCCAGCACGATAGTACGCAGGCGGCACCTGTTGACCGCAACTTTCCGCAGCAGGGTGTAGGCATTGCCAAGTGCCAGTAGACGGCTGCGGAAGGCCTCCGGAAACTCATCAGGATTCGAAATGCGAAGTGTTTGCGTTGCGATCGCTTGCACGATTGCCAGTGTATTGCCGACCCGGTGGAGCAGTTCGTCGGTCTGGTGTTCCGCTGCCTTTTTGGCAACTTCGAGATCGGCCACAAGGCGGCGCAAAAGTTCCGCAACTCCGACGACAATGCTGGATACGATCAAAAACGCGAAAAACTGGATGTAGAAGGTGGACGAGCTACCAAAAAGCGATGCGCCAAGGATTGCTGAGGCCACCGATACCGCCGCGCCCCAGCGCCAGTCCGTTACAAGGGCGATGATCATTACACTCGGAAGATAGGTCAGAAACGGCATGTTGGGGACATACGGCTCCAGAACCAACCGGATCGCTGTGGCCGTTCCCATGACAAAGCCGGCCAGATAGAAGCATTCCAGACGTGATCGCTTCGCGAGAAGGGCATCTCGGATGAGGGGAAATTTGGCCATTTTTTCTTCTTTTTTCAGGCGTTCTGGTGACCCGCGTGGAGGATCTCAATCCTCGCTGCTTCTTGTGCTACAGCATTTAGCGACCCCTTGTTGCCGCATAAACATTGCCACCCGGTTGAAGTCGCTGGCTCTGTATCATCGCCAGTCCAGATTCCCGATGCCGCAAACGGGTGGCTTGCTGCTTAACCTGCTTTGCCATGGCAGATGCCCCTGGCCTCCACGCCACCAAACCCTTTCCTACACCCCCCGAACAGTGCGACGAAGCGGCAACCCTGCCCGTAAGGATCACCGCCCGCCATGTCCGCAGTTCTCCCAGCCCCCTGTCACTTTGTCCGCCCTCCCGTAAGATACGGAAACAACACGCAAAACAGGCCCAAAACAAAGGTGACACCCTGTCACTTCTGTCACCTTCTCCCGGCCAGCGCTTTTGACACCCGTCCCCGCCGGGCGCATTGAGCGACCCATGAAACTCACCAACTTCGATATCGACCTGTTCCTGCGCGACTACTGGCAGAAGAAGCCGCTGCTGATCCGCAATCCGTGGGACCGCTGGACCAATCCGCTGGAGCCTGACGAGCTGGCCGGCCTCGCCTGCGAGGAGGGCGTGGAATCGCGGCTGGTTGTGCGCCAGGGCGAGCAACTGGCTCTGGAAGCCGGCCCCCTGCCCGAGGAGCGCTTTGGCCAGCTTGACGGCGATAGCTGCACGCTGCTGGTCCAGGCGGTCGATCACTATGTGGCCGATGTGGCCGCGCTGATCGAACCGTTCCGCTTCGTGCCCGACTGGCGGATCGACGATGTGATGGTGTCGTGGGCAGCCAATGGCGGCGGGGTCGGCCCGCATTTCGACCAGTATGACGTGTTCCTGGTGCAGGGCCTTGGCCGTCGCCGCTGGCGCATCGGCCCGCTATGCGACAGCACCACGCCCCTGCAGGACAATGACGACCTGCGCCTGATCGCGGACTTCGTAGCCACCGACGAATGGGTGCTGGAACCGGGCGACATCCTCTATGTCCCGCCGCGCTTTGCCCATGATGGCGTGGCGGTGAGCGACGATTGCATGACCTATTCGATCGGCTTCCGCGCCCCGTCGCTGGCCGAACTGGTCGAAGGCTGGTGCGAGCACCAGGCCGATGCCTCGCCCGATGAACTGCGCTTTGCCGACCCGGACCTTGCGCGGCAGGCCAATGCGGGCGAGATCGCCCCGCCCGCGCTCGACCGGCTCTATGCCATGGTGAGCCAGGCCCTGGCAGACCGGCCTGCGTTCGACCGCTGGTTCGGCTGCCACGCCACCCAGCCCAAATACCCTGACATCGACTGGCGGCCCGAAGACATGGTGGATGAGGGCGAAGTGCTGGCCTTGATGGCCGCAGGCACTCCGCTGGTCCGCAACCCCGCCAGCCGCTTTGCCTTCACGCAGGCTGGCGATGGAGCCGTGGTGCTGTTCGTCGATGGCGAGGCGTTCGAGTGCTCGGGCGATCTGGCGGAGTTTGCGCCAATCCTGTGTGCTGCAACAACAGTGCAGGCGCCTGCCACTTCGGCGGAAGTCGCCGCGCTGGTCGCCACGCTGGTCAACCGCGGCAGTCTGGCGTTCGAGGAGGCGGAATAGAGCCGCCATGGCGCTGATCATGTTCAACAAGCCCTATGGCGTGCTGTGCCAGTTCTCGCCCGAACCAGGCGGCCCGCCGCGCCTGACGCTGGCCGATTTCATCGACAGGCCGGGCGTCTATCCGGCCGGGCGGCTCGACATGGACAGCGAGGGACTGCTGCTGCTGACCGACGATGGCCGCCTGCAGGCCCGCATCGCCGATCCGCGCTACAAGGCCCCCAAGACTTACCTCGTGCAGGTGGAGGGCGAAGCAGGCGAGGAGCAACTGGTCGCCTTGCGCGCAGGTGTGCGCCTGAAGGACGGCCTGACCCTGCCCGCCGAGGCCGAAGCGATCGACCCACCCGCCCTGTGGCCGCGCGATCCGCCGGTGCGGTTCCGCAAGACCGTGCCCGATTGCTGGCTCAGCCTGACGATCCGCGAGGGGAAAAACCGCCAGGTGCGGCGGATGACTGCGGCGGTCGGCCTGCCCACCCTGCGGCTGGTGCGCTGGGCCGTGGGGGACTGGACGCTGGACGGCCTTGCGCCGGGCGAATGGCGCGAGGTCGGGTGATGAGCGGCTCAGGCGTCGTCCGGAATGCCCCACAGGGCGGCCAGCGCGGTATAGCTGCGCGCGGCGCTGTGCGGATCATCCGTCGGTTCGCCGGCCATGCGCGCCATGCGGGCATCGAGCTCGGCCTGACTGGCGGCGAGCGGGTTCGACTTGATGCCCGATCCTTCGACAATGCGATTCATTAAGTTGAACAGCGCGCAGACACTCACCGCATCGAACAGCGCCTGTTCGTCCCACCCGGCGGCATAGACCGGCGCGGCGTCGGCATCGGTCATCATGGCGGGCGTGCGGGTGAGCTTGCCGACATAGGCCAGCAGCGGCTTCAACCTGTCATCCACTCCGCTGGTGGCGAGGTCGGCCATCAGCCCTTCGAACAGGTCCGCGTCCACCCCGAAAGCCCGCGCCGCCACCACATGCGCGCCGTGGCAATAAGTGCAGGAATTGATGCCCGAGACATAGGCCGCGATCAGCTCGCGCTCGGCCACGGTCAAGGGCGAGGGATCGCGCAGCAGGCGGTCATGGTATTCGAGCAGCGGCGCAACTGTGTGCGGGAAACGCTTGAAAACCTTGGCAAGATCAGGCTCTTCTGCGATCGACGGGAACACTGGCACGGGCGGGTCTCCTCAGGTCATTTGCGGAAAGTGCGGCGGGCGAGCGCCGTGCGCTGCACCACGGTAAGCAGGCATAGCGCGGCAAAGCCGTAGGCCAGCGGCACGAACATGGCAGGCCACAGGCACATGGCGACGAACACGGCAATGGTCTCGGCCCCTTCGGCAAGGCCGGTGGAATAGAAGAAGCTCTTGGTGCCATGCTCGCTGGCCATGCGGCCATGCTTGGCGGCCAGCGCGGCAAAGACGAGGAAGCTGACGGCGGTCAGCGTAAAGCTCGCCACCAGCACCATGGCGGCAGGCGTGTTGGCGGCGCTGGCAAAGCCGAAGCCCAGCGGCACGGCGAGGTAGAATACATAGTCGGCCACCATGTCGAGATAGCCGCCCCAGTCGCTCGGCCCCCTGATCCGCGCCACGGCCCCGTCCAGCCCGTCGATCAGCCGGTTGAGCAGGACCAGCGCGAGGGCGAGGACATAGTGGTGGTGGGCGATGGCGAGGCCCGCTCCCACAGCGGGCAGCAGCCCCGCCAGCGTCACCGCGTTGGCCCCTACCCCGGCGCGGGCGAGCAGGCGGCCCAGCGCATCGAGTGGCGGGTCGATCAGCGGGCGCAGTCGGGCATCGAACATGGCCGTCAGCTCCAGGTGACAAGGCCGATCACGGCCCCGGTCATCAAGGTAGCAAGGTTGCCCGCCAGCCAGCTCTTCATCCCCAGCGCCGCCACATCCTTGCGCCGCGCCGGGCACAGCGAGCCGACGGTGGTGACGATCAGCCCCACGCTGGCAAGGTTCGCCACTCCCGACAGCGCATAGGTCACGATGATGAGGCTGCGGGCCGACAGGGTGCCATCGGGCACGGCGGCAAGGTCGAGGTAGGCGACATATTCGTTGAGGATCGCCTTGGTGCCCATCAGTGCGCCAGCCGCCGGAGCCTCGCTCCACGGCACGCCGATGGACCACATCAGCGGCGCGAACAGCCAGCCGAACACGCGGCGCAGAGTAATGGCCGAGCCATCGACGAAGGGCAGCAGGGCCAGCACCTGGTCCACCAGGTTGACCAGGGCAAAGACCACGATGATCACCGCGATTACCGCCAGCACCAGCTGCATCCCGTCCATCGTCCCGCGCACGGCCGCATCCATCGAGCTGTCATAGGCAAGGTCCGGCTCGCCCGCGTCGGTGCCGGGGGAGCCATCACCGGGCACCATCAGGCGCGCAATCAGCAAGGCGGCGGGCAGCGAGATCAAAGAGGCGACGATCATATGACCCACGGCATTGGGCACCGTGGCCGACAGGGTGGTGGCATAGAGCACGAGGATCGCGCCCGATATCGTCGCCATGACCATGACCATCACCGCAAACAGTTCGGCGCGGCTCATCCGTTCGAACCAGGCGCGCAGGATCAGCGGGGTTTCCACCACGCCGAGGAAGATCGTGCCGCCCCCGCCCAGCCCGACGACGCCGCTCACCCCCAGGGTGCGGCGCAGTGCCCAGGCAAGCCCGCGCACCGCCGCTCTCAAGATACCCCAGTGCCACAGCAGCGCCGAGATGGTGGACAGCACGATGATCAGCGGTAGGATCTGGAAGGCGATTACCACCGGCGGCGATGCCCCTTCCGCCAGCGCGAACGGCAGCGGCGCTCCACCGAGATAACCGAACATATAGGACGATCCCGCCAGCGTTGCCCGCTCCAGTGCGAACACAGCCTCATTGGCAAAGCCTACCACGGTCCACACGAAAGGCACCTGCGTCACCACCAGAGCGATGGCGAACTGCAGCAACAGCGCACCACCAATCCAGCGCAAGCTTGGACGGCGGTTGCGATCCTCGGACAGGGCCCAGGCGAGCAGCAGCACGGCGGCAAGGCCGACCACCCCCTGCAGGTTCATCAATGCCCCCATCATCCCCACCCCCTAAAAGCGGTATGCCGCGCCAAACTGGAACTGGCGCGGCGGCCCCGCATTGCGCTGTACGAAGGGTGCCCCGCCCCCGAACTGTACCTGGTTGGACGTTGTGGCGGCGTTGGCAAAGCCGCTTTCGTTGTTGGTGTTGAGCACGTTGAACACATCAGCGCTCAATTCCAGTCCACCAAGCCCGGGAATGGCGTAGCGCAAGCCCAGGTCCAGAGTGGCCGACCACGGCAGGCGACGCGAATTGCGGCTCTCTCCCGGCCAGCGGTCGGAATTGCCGACGAAGTTCTCGCCGAATGAAGCCCCATCGCCGTTCAAGTCCTGCGTGCCGAAAATGCGCGCATCGGGCACCAGGTTCACCGGCTGGCCGCTTTGGAACAGCCCCGCCAGGCTGACGGTCAGGCCTTCCACCGGATAGGCATAGCCGACTGCCGAGATCACGTGCCGCCGGTCATTGGCGGACGGGCCCCATTCCGTGGTGAAATCGTTGTTGGCGGCGCGGAAGTTGATGTCATCGGTGTCGTTGGCGAGCTTCGACAGGGTCCAGGACAGGCGGAAGGCATAGGGATCGGTTCCGCGCGCCTTGTTCGCCTGAAGCACCAGCGCACGGTATTCCGCCTCGCCTTCAGTTTCCGACACGGTGATCTGCCGCGCTCCGCCTGCCACTAGCGGAACCGGGCGCGAGGCATCGGCATCGGCCTGGCTGCGGACAAGGCCGAGCGATTGGGCCAGAGCCAGCCGCGCGGCGTTGTCGGGCTGGCTTTGCAGCAGGGCGATGTTGGCCTGCGTCAGGTTGGCCACATTCGGCGTGAACGGGCTTGGAGCATTAAGATCGCGCAGGCGCACGAGGTTGCGGGTGCGGCTGTAGATCAGGTCGGCCGACAGGGTGACCAGCTCGCTCGCCTGGAACTGGTAGCCGGCGCTCAGTTGCACGGCATAGGGGCTGTCATAGCCGGTCGGGCTGAGGATGCGCGCCTCGTTGATCGTGGCCGTATCGCGCAGGCCTTGGACTGCGTCGGGGCCAGGGCAGGCGGCGACCGTGGTGCAGGTGGGCGAGACGGTGAGGCTGCCGTCGAAGGTGATGGCGGCAAGATCGGTGCCTGCGGGGATTACGCCGAGACCCTGCAACTGCGCCAGCTGCGCCAGGAAGCCGGGCGACGTGGTGTTGCGCTGGAGCGCATCGGACACCACGGCATAGGACATCTTGCCATAGAACAGCCCTGCGCCCAGCCGCACGACGGAGCGCGCATCGGGCCGCCAGTTGAGCGATGCGCGCGGGGCAAAGTTGTTCTTGTCGCCTCCGCCGCCGCCCTTTCCGGTCAGGCTGTCATAGTCCCACCTGAGGCCCAGCGTGGCGGTAAGCTGCGAGGACAACTGCCACTCGTCCTCGATATAGAACGCGATCTGCTGCTGGCTGGTGCCGAAGCTGGCCGGCCGCAATTCGACCGCATAGTTCGCGACGGCTGGGTTGAGGGCCAGCACCTGCTGCGCTTTCAGGCCCAGTCCGGCGCCGCTCGCCGCCAGCGTGGCGAGTTGCTGCGCGGTCAGGTCCACGGTGAAGTTGCCATCGGGATTGCCGCCGCCAAGCAGCGCGAAGTCCGACCGGATCGCGTCCACGCCGAAGGTCAGGCGGTGATTGCCGAACTCGCGCCCCAGCCGGTGGGTGGTCTGCCAGCTTTCCTCCAGGTCGTTGAACACGAAGCCAGGATGGCCGACCACGCCAACGGTGAGGCCCGAAGGATCGCGGATCGCCACTTGCGGCCCGGCGGGGCCTGTTGGCTGGCCGTAATCCCAGCGGAACCGGCTGAATTGCAGCGCGCCGTCATAGGACCAGTCCTCGCCTGCATAGCTGGCCGTGGCGGCCACCAGAGTGGAAATGCGGTCCTGGTCCGATCCCGCGGAAGGGAACGTGACATTACCGCCGCCCAGCCCGCCGCCCGGCCGCTCGATAGTCACCCTGCCGTGGTTGGCGCGCAGGCCCAGCGTCCAGTCGTCGGTCAGCCGGTGATCGAGCCTGACCGAGCCGAGGAGGAACCGGTTGTTGCCGGTCACGGTGTCGGTCACGCCCAGGGCAGGCGTATCGACCACCTGCACGTTGCGGTCGCGGGTATATTCGAGGTTGGCGTAGAAGAAGGTCCGGTCACGTACGATTGGCCCGCCGATGGCGCCGCCTGCCTGGTACCGCTCGAAGCTTTCGCCGACCGCATTGCCCGACAGGTCGCGGCGCGGGAACGGGCTGTTGGCATCGAGCGGCTGGCCCGGGCGGACCGAGGCATAGACCTCGCCCGCATAGTCGTTGCTGCCCGATGGCGAGGTGTAGTTGACCACGCCGTTGGCCGTGCGCCCGTATCGCGCCGAGTACGAATTGGCGAGCACGGTGACCTCGCGGGTGAAGCCCAGCGGCACGGGAAACTTGATGCCGCCGAGGAAGTTCTCGTTGTTGTCGAGGCCATCCAGCAGGTAATTGGTATCAAGGCCGTTCGAGCCGTTGATCGAGATGCTTGGTGCTTCGGGAAAGAACCCGGTCGATGGCACCACGCTGGGCAAGCGGACCAGCGCGCCCAGCACATCGCGCCCCTCGATCGGCAGGGCCGCCAGTTCTTCCCGCCCGAGCGAGGCGGAAACCTCGGCATTGACCGTGTTGAGGCGGGTGATCCCGCGCGCTCCGGTCACCACGATGATGTCGCCACCTACCGGGCTGAGCCGCAGGGTCACGCTGCCGGTGAAGTTGGCGCGCAGGTCGATCGTGACAGGACTGCTGGCCTGATAGCTGTCGGTCGCGCCGGTGGTTACGCTATAGGTGCCTGCCGTGGTCAGGCCTTCAAGCCGCACGAAGCCCTGGGCATCGGATTGAACTGTCCGCGACAGGCCGATGGCCGGGTTATCCACCCGCACTTCGACCCCGGCGGCCGGTGCGCCGGTCTCGGCATCGACCAGCGCGATCTGCAGGCCTGCCTGCTGCGCCTGGGAGGGAACGGCAAGGGCGGACAAGGCGACGATGGCCGCCGCTCCGCAAAACAGCCGCATCATCCGCGCCTCCATGCGTGATAGCGTTCCACCAGGGCCAGCAGCCGTTCGGGCTTGCGCGCCTTCTTCCATTCGCCCGCGGCAAATTTATTCGCTTCGGCCATGGTCGGATAGGTGTGGATCGTGCCGAGGATCTTGTTGAGACCAAGGCCGTGCTTCATCGCCAGCACATATTCGGCCAGCAGTTCGCCCGCATGCTCGCCCACGATGGTGACGCCGAGGATCGTGTCCTTGCCCGGCGCGGTGAGCACCTTGACGAAGCCTGTCGTGGCGCTCTCGGCAATGGCGCGGTCGAGTTCGTGCAGCGGGTAAGTGGTGACTTCGTGCGCCACGCCCTGCTCCGCCGCTTCCTGTTCGTTGAGGCCGACGCGGGCGACTTCGGGATCGACGAAGGTGGTCCAGGGGATCACGCGATAATCGGCCTTGAACCGGCGGACCTCACCGAACAGCGCGTTGACGCTGGCATACCAGGCCTGGTGCGAGGCCACGTGGGTGAACTGGTAAGGCCCGGCCACGTCCCCTGCGGCATAGATGTTGGGGTAGATCGTGGCGAGATAGTCGTCGGTCGGCACGGTCCTTTCGGTATCGATGCCCAGTGCCTCCAGTCCATAGCCGGTCAGCCGCGCCTTGCGGCCCACGGCGAGGATCAGCGCATCGAACGGCACGGCATGTTCCGCGCCATTGTTGCCCACGACCAGCCGCTTTTCGTCACCGCTCTCCACCCGCAGCGCATCGTGGCCTGAAAGCACGGTAACGCCCGCAGCCTGCTGGCTGGCCAGCACCAGCGCCGACACGTCGGCATCCTCGCGCGACAGCAGTCGCTCTCCGCGATCGACCTGGGTCACTTCGGCGCCGAGCCGGGCGAAAGCCTGGGCCAGCTCGCAGCCGATCGGCCCGCCGCCCAGCACCACGATCCGGCGCGGCATCTCGTCCATTTCGGCGAACCGTTCCCACATGGTATCGCTGGTGACGTAGCCCGACTGGTCGAGCCCCGGCAGGTCCGGCACGATGGGCGCGGCACCGGCGGCGATCACGATGGACCGCGTGGTGAGGCGCTGGATTTCGCCATCGTCGCGCGCGATCTCCACCGTCCACGGATCGACGATTTTGGCGTAGCCCTTCACTACGTCCACGCCCAAGCCGGTGTAGCGTTCCACGCTGTCATGCGGTTCTATCGCGGCGATGATGGCGTGCACCCGCTGCATCACGGCGCGAAAACTGAACTGCGGCTCTGTGCCTTGCAGCCCATAGGCATCGGCGTGGCGTATCTGCTCGGCCACCTTCGCGCTCGTGATCAGCGCCTTGCTGGGCACGCAGCCATAGTTGAGGCAGTCGCCGCCCATCTTGCCTGCCTCGACCAGCGTGACCTTCGCCCGCACCGTGGCGGCGATGTAGGACGACACGAGCCCTGCCGCGCCTGCCCCGATCACCACCATGTTGCGGTCGAACCGGCGCGGCCTGTTCCACCGGGCATAGACCTTGCGCCGCTGGATCAGGCCCATGATCCACTTGCCCAGCCACGGTAGCAGCCCCAGCGCGGCGAACGACGCCAGCAGCCCCGGCGAGGCGATGTCCGACAGGCTCTCGATCCGCGCGAGCTGCGTGCCCGCGTTGACATAGACCACTGTGCCCAGCAGCATCCCCACCTGGCTCACCCAGTAATAGGTCCAGGTGCGGATCGGGGTCAGGCCCATCAGCAGGTTCACCGCGAAGAACGGGAACACCGGCACCAACCTGAGCGAAAACAGGTAGAATGCGCCGTCGCGCTCCATCCCTTCGTTGATCCCCTTCAGCCGCGCACCGAACCGCGCCTGTACCCAGTCACGCAGCAGGAAGCGGCTGGCGAGGAATGCCAGGGTCGCGCCGATGGAACTGGCGAAGGAAACCAGCAGTGTGCCCGTCGCCACGCCGAATATCGCCCCTGCCGCCAGCGTCATGATTGCCGCCCCCGGCACCGACAGCGCTGTCAGCAGCACATAGACAAGGAAGAACAGCGCCAGAACCAGCGCCGGATTGGCCCCGTAAAAGCCCAGCATCGCGTCGCGCTGCGCTTTCAGCGTGTCGAGCGTCAGGTACTGGCCAAGGTCGAATATGAACCATGCAGCCAGGGCCAGGGCCAGCAATGTGGCCAGGATAATGCGTTTCATCGGGCGATCCCCTTTATGCCTGTTACCAGACAGTGGGTCGTGCGGAAGGGGACAATCTTACACATTGCTGCCATCTTCTCCGCCGCCAGCATGATGCCGCGCAGCCTCGCCCAGCAGGGGCAACTGCCGCTCGAACCGCGCACAGGCGCTGCACATGGCGGCGTGGAGCCGCAGCCTCATCCGTTCAACAAGTCCCAGCGGCCGCTCGCGCGCTTGCGACATCAGGAAGGTGGCGTTGTGGCAATCGAGCATGGTCAGCTTTCCCGGTCAATCCAGTGGTGTTGCAGGCAGGCGCGCAGTGCGAGGCGTGCGCGGTGGAGGATCACATGAAGGTTCTGCGTCGTCAGGCCGAGCTCGGCGCAAATCTCGCCCGCCTCCAGTTCCACCACCTCGCGCATCAGGAACACCCGCCCCTGCTGCGGCGGCAACTTGTTGAGGCAGGCATCGAACTGGCCGAGGAACTGGCGCGAATGGATGTCGGCTTCGGGATCTTCCCAGCGCGCAGGCCTTGCCCCGTCGCGCCACATCCCGCGCCGGTCGAACAGGGCGGGCAGCGGGCCGTCGTCCTCCGTCCCGCATAACTGGCTGGCAGTGACCGGCCCGCGCTGGCGCTTGCGCAGCATGTCGGCAATCTTGTTCTTGAGGATGGCGATCATCCAGGTCTTGAGCGCCGCCTCGCCGCGAAAGCTGACGGCATTCTTCAGGGCTCCGGCCAGCGCCTCCTGCACCACGTCCTCGGCCTCGTCGTCGTTCCCCAGTTGCAGCCGGGCGAACCGCAGCATGTCGCTGCGGATGCGGGCAAGGGCGGCCGGATCGATGGGGGATGGAGGAGGCGGCATTGGTCAGGCCCCCTGCGAAGCGGTTGGAGACCGGCGATGGCGCGCCACGAAGCCCCGGTCGATACGGTCCTTCAGCCACCAGACCAGCGACCCGGCCACGCACAACTCGCCCCACGAGGCAATGGCGCGGCGGTCTCCCGTGGACATCAGGTAGAGCGTGCGGCGGCGCGGCTGGTATTCGCGCAAGCCTCCCCCGCCCAGCCGCGCGCGGATATTGGCGGCGAGCACCGGCCCCGCCTTCACCGCGTGGACACCGGAGCGCGGCAGCTTGCGGTCGATCCGCTCGACAATGTCGCCGGCCGCCATGATCGCCGGATGCGACGTGCTGGCAAGGTCCGCGCCGACTGCCGCATATCCGGCATCGGTGCAGGCAAGGCCTGATTGCGCCAGCCAGGCAGGCGCGCGGCTGCCGGTGGCGGCGATCACGTGGTCGGCGGCCAGGAACGAGCCATCCGATAGCTGCAGGCCGCCCGGTGCCCCTGCTGCCTGGGCAAAGTGGAGCGTGACCCCGCTGCGACCGAGCGCGCCAAGGGCCTTGTCCCGCACCCGCTGATGATGGCCAGGCAGGAAGCCTTCGTGCGGGCAGACCAGAGCAATGCTCGCGGATCGCTGGCGCAGGGCCCGGGCCGCAGCCAGTGCGATCTCGACCCCGGCAGCGCCGCCACCGACAACCGCCAGCGACAAAAGTCCTGTGGACTCCGCAATCGCCGTCCAGCCAGCCAGGAACTGTTCCACCGGCTTCACCGGCAGCAGTCGTTCGCCCAGCACCGCAAGGCTGGACAGGTCCGCCTCGCCGCCTGTGGCAAGCGACAGGAGATCGAACGACAGCGTGTCTCCCGAAGCCAGCGTCAGCAGCCGCCAATCGGCATCAAGCCGGGTTACCGCATCGTAGACCAGCCGCGCGCCGGCATGCTCGGCCAGCGGGGCAAGGTCGATCAGGCAGTCCTCCATGCGATAGTGGCCCGCCATCCAGCCCGGGACCATGCCCGAATAGGCCGTGTGGCGCGCGGGCGTGACCAGCACCTTTTCCGCACCGGGCAGGGGCTCGCGTGCCCAGTCGGTCAGGACCGCCAGGTGGGCATGGCCTCCGCCAGCCAGGATGATGCGTTTTGTCACTTGCCGCCCCTAATGGCCCTGTTGCCGCGCTTGTCCGCAACGCGAACTACCCTCTTGTCGCGGCAGCCGCGCAAACCTTACACGACCAAAGGTCCATGTCCGCGCCAATTGACTCCACCCGGCATACCTGCTGCTCTGCGCCGCATGAATGATCAACAGCCCGCATCGCCGCAAGCCGCACCCGCCATGTGGGCTCCGCGCCTGTCGAAATGGGCGCTGGTCGCCATGCTGGTGGCGGTGGCCATCGCCTTCATCGGCCTGACCCTGGCGCGCTATGATGTCATCGCCAAGCTGTCCGGCTTTTCCGCCTTTCTCGGCGGAGGACTGGTGGCGGTGGTCGCCTTGCTGCTGGCGGTGCTGGCCCTGCTGATCGGCTGGAAAACGGGCAATCCGGCAAGGCCCAAGGCGCTGGTCGCGCTGGTAGTGGCGCTCGCCTATGTCAGCTTTATCGCCACACGGCCGATGGCGGCAGGCGATGCGCCTTCGATCCATGACGTGACTACGGATATCGCCAACCCGCCGCAGTTCGAAGTGCTGGAACTGCGGGAGGATAACCTCGCCGGGGTCGGCACGGTGGAGAACTGGCAGCAGATTCACGCCGCAGCCTATGGCGATCTCGGCCCGGTAACCCTGCCCCTGCCGGTGGCGGAAGCGACCCAGCAGGTCGCCCTGCTGGCAGCAGCCGAAGGGTGGGACGTGGTCACCACCGATCTGGCGCGCGGCCATGTGGAAGCAACCGCCAGCGTTTCCTACATCCGGTTCTACGACGATGTCGTGGTCCGCGTTACCCCTGCTGGCGACAACAGCTCGCGGATCGACATGCGCTCGGTCAGCCGCGTCGGCGTGGGCGATCTGGGCGTCAATGCCCGCCGGGTGCGCTCCTTCCTGAGGAAGCTTACTGCCAGCTAGGATCAGGCCGGATCGGGTGCCGGTCGGCGGGCATAGAAGCCGAAGCCGGCAATCACCGCATAGCACAGGGCCGGAAGGGCCAGCGCCTGGGCGAGGCCAACCTGATCTGCCAGCGCGCCATAGATTGCCGGAATGATCGCGCCACCGGCAATGGCCACGTTGATGATGCCCGAACCGTCCGCCGCCTTGGAGCCGAGCTTCTCGCAGGCGAGCGAGAAGATGGTGGGGAACATGATCGCGTTCATCAGGCCCACGGCCAGCAGCGAATAGCCCGCCACCTCCCCGGTGGAGTTGGCCGATATGGCGATCAGGGTGATGGCCCCTGCCGCCACGGTGGCCAGCAGCAGGCCCGGGCTCACCACCCGCAACAGGCCTGAACCGATAAACCGCCCGACCAGCGCCCCGCCCCAGTAGAGCGAGATCAGCTTGCCTGCCTCCTGTTCGGGCAGGCCCAGGACATGCCCCTGCATCAGGTAATTGACGATGAAGGTGCCGATGGCGACTTCTGCCCCGACGTAGAGGAAAATGCACGCCGCGCCATAGCCGAACCGCGGGCGGGCGAGCAGCTTGAGACCGTCGGCAAAGCTCGATGCCTCGTGCTTTTCGCCCTTCAGCCGGTTGCGGAACATCCACACGACCCCGGCCACCACGGCCAGTGCCGCTGCAATGCCGAGATAGCCGTTCACGATCGCCTGGCTTTCGGCCTGCCGGTAAGCGGTCAGTTCCACGCCGGAAAGCTGGTCTGCCGTTATGGCCGCTAGCGATCCGAGGATCAGGATCGCCCCGAAATAGGGGAAAATCGTGGTGCCGAGGGAGTTGAACGCCTGGGCAAAAGTCAGGCGGCTGTGGGTGGTGGATACCGGACCCAGCAGGCTGATCAGCGGGTTGGCCACGATCTGCACCAGCACCACGCCTGTCGCGAGAATGAAATAGGCGAACAGGAACACGCCGAACACCGCGCTCTGGCTGGCCGGGATGAACAGCAGGCAGCCGACCAGCATGGTCAGGAGGCCTGCCACCGCGCCGCGCATGTAGCCGATCTTCTTGACGAGCTGCGCGCCCGGAATCCCCACCACGGCATAGGCGATGAAGAAGCAGAACTGCACCAGGCTCGCCTCGAAGAAGCTGAGGGTGAACAGCTCCTTCAGTTTGGGAATGATCACGTCGTTGAGCGAGGTGATCCCGCCGAAGATGAAGAACAGCGCGAAGACGAAATAGTTGAGGCCCGGCGCCTCCACCTGCGGGCGCGAGGCCGCGCTACCGGGTGCCAGGTCAGGTGCAAGTGCCATCGGTATTCTCCCCCCGAAACGAAGTCGGTATCAGCAAGTCAGAACGAACAAGGCGTGCCATCCGGCACCGGCGCGCGCCTTACGCCGGAGATGCGGAAGGTGACATCGCCTTCAGTCTCGAACGCGATCCGCTGGCCCAGTGCAGGCGCGCACTGATCGGTAATGACCATCTCGCGCCAGCCCTTGTCCTGTGCATGGGCGAAATGCGTGGCTAGGTCGATCACCTGGTTACCTTCGCCCACTCGCAGCCTGACGGGCGCAGCCGGACGGGTGAGCACTTCGTAGGCCACGATCCACGCGCCGCCGCTGTCCTGGTCCTGAATCAGCCCGAACCGCGATCCGGCGCGCATCGTCACTTGCCGCGCATCTTCCTGGGCGGCCCGGTCATGGCCGCGCACGGTGACACCAGCCGCGCTCATATCGCCGCGCATCTGCGGCAACAGTTCGCCATCGCCTGCTGTACCGATCCGGGCAGCAAAGGCGGAAACGCCCTGCCCCAGGCGGCCCGAACCATAGACCAGCGCCCCGTCTTCGGGATTGCCGAGCGCCGAACAGTCCTCGTCCAGCGCAAACGGCCTCGAGGTCTCCCCTGTCGTCATGCCAAAGCCGAATGCGAACAGCGCGCCCTCGGGTCCGTTCAGCGGCCGGCCTTCGCAAGTGGCGGGCCAGGTGAACGACAGCCGACCAGTGGCGGGCCGCGCACCGGTGAGCACGTCGGCCACCCCCGCGCCCTCGCTGCCCGGAAGCCAGGCGGCGACAAAGGCATTGGCAGCGTTCAATTCGCGGTTCATCCACATCGGCCTGCCGGACAGGAACACCGCCACGCTGGGGATGCCCTGTTCGCGCAAGGTCCGCAGCAATGCCAGGCCTTCCTCGTCACGCAGCACCAGGTCACGCAGGTCGCCGGCGAATTCGGCATAGGGCCGTTCCCCGAATACGACCACCGCCACATCGGGACGGGTCGCGAAGCTGCCGTCGGGCGAAAGGGTGGCCGTGCCGCCGCCCGCCTCCACGGCGTCGCGCAGCCCTTCCCAGATCGAAGTTGCGCCGGGGAACCGGTCGCGCGGCAACTGGTCGGCGCGGCCACCCTGCCATTCCAGCGTCCAGCCGCCCGAGGCCTGGCCCACGTCGTCTGCCGCGCTGCCAGCCACCAGCACCCGCGCCCCGGGAGCCAGCGGCAGCACGCCGTCGTTCGACAGGATCACCTGCGAGCGGGCCACAGCCTCTCGCGCCAAAGAGCGATGTTCGGGCGAACCGAGCAGGTCGTACTGCCCCGCCACGCCGCGTTCCGACGGCCGCCGTGCTTCAGGGCCAAGCAGGCCCGCGCGATATTTCAGCCGCAGCACGCGCCCGACCGCTTCATCCAGCCGGGCCATCGGCACCGTACCATCCCGCACCTGGGCCACCAGGCTTTCCAGCAGGCCGCGCCAGTCGTCCGGCACCATATAGATATCGAGCCCGGCCAGCAGGGCGTCGGGGCAATTGTCCACCTCGCACCCGGCAATCTGGCCGTGGCCGTTCCAGTCACCCACGACCAGCCCGTCAAACCCCATGCGGCCGCGCAGCACGTCGGTTAGCATGGCGCGGTTGCCGTGCATCTTGGTGCCGTTGATCGAATTGAAGCTGGCCATGATCGTTTCGACCCCGGCTTCGATGGCGGCGGGATAGGGCACGGCATGGAGCGCAAGCAGTTCCTCGATATCGCCGTTAACATCGCCCTGGTCCACGCCCTGTTCGGTGCCGCCATCGCCGAAGAAATGCTTGGCCGTGGCGATCACCCGCCGGTCGCCGAGGTAGCCAGCGCCGGCCGGATCACCCTGCTGCCCGCGCACCAGAGCCGCACCCAGGCGGGCGACAAGTTCTGGATCCTCCGAATAGCTTTCGTAAGTCCGGCCCCAGCGATCATCCCGCGCCACGGCCACGGTGGGCGAGAAGTTCCAGTCGATCCCGGTCACTTCGATCTCGATCGCGGTCGCCTCGCCGATGCGCCGCACCAGTTCGGCATCGCCCGCCGCGCCAAGGGCGATGTTGTGCGGGAAAAGCGTGGCGCCGACGATGTTGGAATGGCCGTGGACCGCGTCTGTCCCCCAGATCACCGGGATGGCCGGCTCACCGCCGGGCAAGGGGCGGACCGAGGCCTCGTACATCTCGTCGGCCAGAGCCAGCCAGCGGTCAGCCGGGGCGAATTCATCGCCATAGGGCCCGCCGTTGCCGCCGTTGAGATAGCTGCCGAAGCGGTAGCGCTCCATGTCTGCCGCGGTGAAAGAATTGATTTGCGGCTGGATGATCTGGGCGACCTTGCGTTCCAGCGACATGCGCGACAGCAGATCGGCCACTACCGCATCTTCGCCCTGTTCCCAGGGTGTCGCGGCAGAGACTGCCGCGGTTGTGGTACCAGCCGTCGCGCAGCTCGACAGGGCCACGCCACCCAAGGCCAGCCATGCCACCGTCGCCATGCGGATTGTCCGCCTCGAAGCCCCTGCCCGCATCGTCATCCTCTAAATTGGGAACGTTCTCAATTGATGGTCTTACACGGCTGGGCAGAGGGCGCAAGACCCTATCGGACGGGGTGAGGGCGGTAACGGCCCACGAGGTTGATCAGACGCCGGATGAACCTGCTTGCGTGAGGTCCGCCACCGAATCACGTTCAATCAGGCTGCCCTCGATCACCACCGGCATGGGCGGCAGATCCTCTCCCCGGTTGGACAGGATCAGCAGTTCCACCGCAGCCCCCACTGTGTCGGCCACCGGCTGGTCGATCGCGGTCAGTGGCGGCTGGACGAAGCGGACCACCGGCGAATTGTCGAAGCTGACCAGTGACAGGTCCTGCGGAACGGTAAGCTCCATGCTGCGAGCCACCGCCATGGTGGCCAGCGCCATCTGGTCGTTGCTAGCGATGATCGCGGTGGGAGGGCTGGCCTGCGAAAGCAGCCTGTGCGCCGCTTCCTCGCCGCTGGCATAGGAGAAGTCGCCCCGCTCGCACAGGTCGGTGTCCAGCCCGGCCTCGGCCATCGCCTCAAGCCAGCCAGTCTTGCGCCGGTCGCTCACGGCATATTCGCGCGGGCCGGCGATAAAACCGATCCGCCGGTGCCCCTTGGCAACGAGGTGGCGCGTGGCGACCCCCGCCATCCGGCTGTCGCCCATGGTCAGGGAAATCGCCCCGCCCTCCGCCCGCGAACCGATCCGCGCAAAGGCAATCCGCCGCTTTTCGAGCAGGCCTGTAATCAGGGCATTGTCCGAGTGCGGCGGTGTGAGGATCACGCCATCGGGTTGCAGCGCGGCGATGGCCGCATTCAGTTCACGCTCGATATTGTCGGCGTGGGTATCGACCAGTTCAAAGATCAGGCGATAGCCGTATTCAGCACACTTGAGCATCCCGCCCAGCAGCATCTGGTCCACCCAGTCGCTGCCCTCGCGCGCCTTCCATGCCTCGATCGTCCGCTCGCGGTCGTTCAGCGCCAGGATGAGATAGCTTTTAGAACCGCTCATCCGCTGGGCGGCAATCGACGGGACATAGCCCAGCTTGTCGATCGAAGCCTGGACCCGGCGCTTCATCTCCGGGCGCACATTCGGCTCGTCGTTGATGACGCGGCTGACCGTTTGCAGCGAGACGCCGGAATCGGCTTCCACGTGCTTGATCGTTACCGACTGGCGCCTGCGTCCCACGTCAATTCCCCCCGGTACACCTTTGCACACCGCCATCCTGCGGACACTGCCATACCCGCACCCAGTCTATTTCCACCCGCTTGGGAAAGCCCTCGGTCGAGATTCCGCCCAGCGCGGTACTTTCCGGCCAGTTACCGCCAATGGCAAGGTTCAGGATGAGATGGAAGGGTCGGTCGAATGGTGCCTGGGGGTCGGTGCTGGCCCGGGTCCACCATTCATCCGCCTCCATGGTGCCATACGGCACCCCGTCGATCGTCCAGGTGAAGCGCCCCGGCTCCCAGATCACGCCATAGGTGTGGAACCCGCCGTCCAGCACGGCGGGAAACGAGGTCTCGCGGTTGCGATAGACATTGTCCGGCGGCGCCGCGCCGAAATGCAGCGTGCCAAGGATAGAGTTCTCGCCACCCGGCTCGCAGGTGGGACAGGTCACACCCAGGTTGACCGCTTCCATGATGTCGATCTCGCCCGATAGCGGCCAGCCGCCATAGATCGATTCCTCGGGCATCATCCAGAAGGCGGGCCACACGCCCTGCCCCTGCGGCAGGCGCGCGCGGATCTCGAACCGGCCATAAAGCCAGGCCGCCTTGCCCTGGGTGGTCAGCTTGCCCGAAGTGAACGGCTTGGTCGCCTGCAAATGGGGGTCGGCCTGGCTGGCCGCCCAAAGCGCGGGCCAGGCGTTGCCGGTGCGGCTTTCCTCCAGCGCGGTGATGACCAGTGCACCGTTCTCGCCCACCACGTTGTCAGGCCGTGCCGTATAGCATTGCTGTTCGTTGTTGCCGCCGCCCCAGCAATCCTCGATCAGGTTCCAGCGTGCGGGATCGGGCGCCGCGCCGTCGAATTCGTCGGCCCAGACCAGTTGCCAGCTGCCCACCGATGTCGGAGATGGAGATGGTGCGGGAGCAGGCGTCGCAGGCGCTGACAGCACTGGCGCCGGTGCCTGGTCCGCCCCTCCGCACCCTGCCAGGCCGAGGCAAAAAGCGACGGCGGCCATACCGTGCCGGATAGGTGCCAGGTTCGCCATCATATCCGTTTCCCTGTCCAAACGGGCAGGCAAGCACCAGCCCCTCCCCTTGAAAATAATCGACAGGCTCCGGCGAGGGAGTACGCCGGAGCCTGTCTGCATTCACTCGTCCGTAGAGAAGCGCCGCCTTCAATAGGCAAACCGGACAAGGAAAGTATAGCGGCGGTCATTGCGGAAGGCGGACCGCGTGGCACGGGTGCCATCGAAATCGATCACCTGCGACGTGCGCGTCACCTCATCCAGCAGGTTCACGCCCTGCACACCGATCTTGATGGTGTCGGTCAGGTCATAGAAGATCGATGCATCGAGCTGCCCGGTGCTTTCGCCATAGATTGGCGAGAACGGGAAGATCACGTCACGCGGGGTCTGCAGGAAATCCGACCGCCAGTTGTAGGCCGCACGGGCCGACAGTCCCCCGCGTTCGTAAAACAGCACGGCGTTGATCGTGTGCTTGGATATGCCCGCCAGCGGCAAGCCTCCGGTGAAGGGACTTTGTTCCGCACCCAGCCGGTCGTTGGCGAAACTGCCGCCATCGACATAGGTATAGGTCATCTGCGTACCCAGCCCGGCCAGAATACCCGGCAAGAAATCATAGACCTGCTGATGCGCCAGTTCGAACCCCTTCAGCCAGCCCTTGTCGCTGTTGACCGGGCCGTTGACGAGGACATCGGTGGTGACGCCGCCAGGGCTGGTAAAGCTGCGGACATTGGCCCCGAAGTTGACGAGGTTGGAAATCTCCTTGGCGAACAGCGAGCCGGTTAACGATCCGACCGCGCTGAAATAGTATTCGAACGACAGGTCGTAATTCCACGATTCGATTGGGCGGAGCAGCCGGTTGCCGGTATTGATCGCAAACAGCGGTCCGCTCTCCAGAGTGCCCGACTGGCGCAGGTTGGTGGTGTTGTCGAAGATCTGTCCGCCGGTTTGGAAAGCGCTCAGGTCCGGACGGGATATTCCGCGCGAAACCGCGGCGCGGACCAGCATGCCGTTGCCGAAGTCGAGCCGGGCATTGAAGCTGGGCAACCAGTGGCTGAACTTGATGTCGGAACTGTCGTCCACCACTTCGCCGCTGAATACCGAGGCAAATTCGCCCAGCCGCGCGGCCGAGAGGCTGCAATAGCCCGGCGCCACCTGGCCTTGCTGGACATTGGCGCAGGCTGCCTGCAGTTCGCTCACCTGGACCACGCCATCGCCGTTGCCGGCTGCGCCCTGGTCGAAGAATTCGCCTGTGGGATAGCCGATCTGCCCGGCGGCACCGACCGTGGTCTTGACGTAACGCACGCCGAAGTTGCCGACGAGCTCCATGGTATCGCCAATGTCGCTGCCGAAATCGACCCGGCCATAGAAGCCCAGCGTCTGCTCATCCACGTCCGAGATTTCGCCCGGAGTCCACGGGCCCCCTGCCACCGCATTGCCGCGCGCCGAGATCGGGAACCAGGCATTGGGGGTCAGGCTGAAGGCGGTGATATCGTTTGCCTGGCTGGTGATCGCCCCGCTCAGGTAATCGGCCACCAGGTTGTCGCCGCCGAAGAAATAGGCCGATCCGTCACCCAGCGGCACCGGCGCATTGCCGCGCTGGAAGTTGTCGCCGAACGGGTTGTAGATATTGGCCGAACCCGGGAAATCGGACACGTAGGCACCACCGGCGCCGAAGGCCTGCGGATCGTCGCCGTTCCAGTTGCCGTTGCGCCCGGTCCACGGAGCGCCCAGGTTGCCCCAGTTGGAGAAATTGGCCGACCGGGTCACCCGGTTGCGATCGCTCCAGCGGGCACCGAAGCGGGCTTCCTTGAAGAACCCGTCATCGCTGATGGTGTACTCGGCATCACCGCGCAGGGTGTAGAGATCGCCTTCGTTGGCGACCTGGTTGTCGATCAGGAACCAGTAGAGCGAACGCGAGGGATCGTTGAAATAGCTCGATGGCGACGTCGTGCCGCCCGGTTCGAGGAATTCCACCAGCGGGGTCGATCCGGTGTTGTCGATCCTGAGGTCGCTATAGGTCTGCATCGCCGAGATGAAGCCATCCTCGGTGCGGTTGGAATTGATGTACTGACCTTCGAAGTTCACGCGCAGGCGGTCGTTCAGCTCCAGGTCGATGTCGATCGACACGTCCTCGGTCATCGCCGTGTCTTCGCGCTGGAAACGCAGCAGCTCGGTCGGAATGCCGCGCCCGCCGTTGAACGGCTGGACCTGGGTCAGCGTACCCGAACCGAACTGGTTGCCGATGAACACCGGCGTGGTGCCCGGCGCAATGGTGGGGAACAGGGCGTCATCATTGACCAGGGCCAGAGCCGCAAATTCATTCAGCGTAGCGTCGGTTTCGGCCCGCAGGTATTCGACTGTCAGCAGGAAACGCCGGTCGCTGCTTTCGAACTGGCCGACTGCCGAGTACGCTTGGCGGTCACGCGACAGGTCGGTCGTGCGGACACCCGCGCCCTTGGGCACGAAGACCGAATTGGCCGGCGGGAAATTGCTCTCGTTAAACTGCGCATCCCCACCAAAACCACCCGAGCCGACGGGTCGCACACGGATGCACGGGCCATCCAGCGTATTGGCGCGATAGCATGGATCAGTGATCTGGGAGGCATCGGTGCGGGTGACCAGCTCCTGCTGGGTGTAGCCGAGCTGCAATCCGAAAGTACCTGCGGCGCTTTCGAATGTACCCGAACCCAGCACCGAGAAACCGGGGGACCACTTGCCCGCCAGGTCGCCTACATTGATTTCTGCCGTGCCGGCAATGTGCCAGCCGGGCCGGTCGAGCGGCTTGCGGGTGACCAGGTTGACCGTACCCGACAGGCCGCCGTCGATCATGTCGGCGGTGGTGTTCTTGAACACTTCCACCCGGCCGAGCAGTTCGGGCGAGACATCGTTGAAGCTGAGTTCGCGGCCGCCATTGGCCGAAAAGATATCGCGACCGTTCAACTCCGACCGCACGAACGACAGCCCGCGGATAATGACGCCGGACCCTTCGACCGAGAACCGGTCCGGATCGTCCCGCTGCTCGAAGCGGCTGATGTTGACGCCGGGGACACGCTGCAGCGCTTCTGCCACCGAGCGATCGGCCAGCGCGCCAATGTCATCGGCCGTGATGACATCGACAAAGGTATCGGCACTTTCCTTGATGTTCTGCGCGTTTTCCAGAGCCGCGCGATAGCCGGTTACGAGAATGACATCGCCTTGCCCCTCGCCTTCCTCGGCCGCAGTGTCTGGTGCCTCCTGCGAAAAAGCGGGAACGGAAACCGCAGCACACAGCGCGAGGCTGGATACCGTGACGAGCGAGCGGACGCGATTCGCGGGCTTGAAATTGGATAGGCGCACTGTTTTCTCCCCATCGGTGCGTGGCTTATGCCGCCCCTGCACCTGCAACCAACCTTGGATCCCGACTGGCGGGATTGCACGCTCAATAGCACCGTTGTGAGCGTTCACAACGCAAAAAATGAACGTTCACATTTCGCCCGGGAAGGTGTAGCAATTTGCCCACACAAGCCATTGCCAGGCTGCGTGCGTCCCCGTTAGGCTGCTGGCCGGGCGTCCGCTGCACACCGCACTGGCCACGAGAGGGGAGCGGCCAATGGCCATCGAACACATCGTAATCGTGGGCGGGGGCACCGCCGGATGGATGGCCGCGGCAGCCTTGTCGCGCCTGAAGACGGGCCGCCAACTGGCGATTACCCTGGTGGAAAGCGAGGCTATCGGCACGGTCGGCGTGGGCGAGGCCACGATCCCGCCCTTCGTGGATTTCCAGCGCCTGCTCGAAATCGACGAGGCCGAGATGCTTACCGCCACGCAGGGCTCGTTCAAGCTGGGCATCCAGTTCATGAACTGGGGCAAGCAGGGCGACAGCTACATCCACCCTTTCGGCAACTATGGCTATGACATCGGCGGCATGTCGTTCCACCATGTCTGGCACCATCACAGGACGATGGGCGACAAGCGTCCGATCCAGGTGTTCAATGCCGAAACCATGGCCGCCTTCTTCGGCAAGTTCGGCAAGACCGACGCACTGCGCCGCGATGACCTGCCACCGGTCAACTATGCCTACCACATCAACGCCACGGCCTATGCCGGCTTCCTGCGCCGCTATGCCGAAAAGCGCGGCGTGGTGCGGCTGGAAGGCAAAGTGGCCGACGTGGAGCTGGACGGCGAGAATGGCCATGTCCGCGCCATCACCATGGAGAGCGGCGAGGACGTAGCAGGCGACCTGTTCATCGATTGCTCGGGCTTTCGCGGCCTGCTGATCGAGCAGGCCCTGCATACGGGATACGAGGACTGGTCGCACTGGCTGCCCTGCAACCGCGCGGTGGCCCTGCCCTGCAACCGCGACGATGGCAGCCCGCCCCCGCCCTTCACCCGCGCCACGGCCCATTCCGCCGGGTGGCAGTGGCAGGTGCCGCTGCAGCACCGCAACGGCAACGGCCACGTCTATTGCGATGCCTTCATGTCGGCTGACGAGGCGACCGATATCCTGCTGGCCAATATCGCCGGCAAGTCCACCGCCGATCCCAACCACCTGCGGTTCGTCACCGGGCGGCGCAAGAAGTTCTGGAACGGCAATGTCGTGGCACTGGGGCTGGCGGCCGGTTTCATGGAGCCGCTGGAATCAACCTCGATCCACCTGATCAATACCGGGATCAACAAGCTGGTCTCGCTGCTGTCATTGGACGGCGTGACCCGCGCGCAGGAAGATGCCTTCAACCGCCTTACGGGCCGCGAATATGCCCGCATTCGCGATTTCCTGATCCTCCACTACCACGCCACAACGCGCGACGATTCCGAGTTCTGGAACTATTGCCGCACGATGAGCGTGCCCGACAGCCTGACCGAGAAGATCGACCTGTTCCGCCTGAACGGCCAGGTCTTCCGCGAAGAGGATGAGCTGTTCACCGAAACGAGCTGGGCGGCCGTGATGATGGGCCAGGGCATCGCCATGGAGGGCCACAATGCCATGGCCGAAACGCTGGACCACGCAGCGACCCGGCGCGAATTGGACGAGATCGAGAAATCGGTCCGCTTCCTGGTCCAGACCATGCCCGGCCACGCCGAATTCCTCGCCCGCTATTGTCCCGCCCCAGGCTCCTGAGGCATAGGGTCAGGAACCGGCCCGGCAGGGCAGAGGAGAGACACAAATTGGCAAGATCTGACCGTACTGCGAGCCTTCCGGAAGCAGCGAGCGCGGAATATGCCGCCCGCACAGCGCGCAACCGGGCGGCGTTCCTCGACTTCGTGCGTCTCTACTATGACGAGATGAAGGTCCGCGAGGCCTTCGAACGCTACGTCCATGCCGACTACATGCAGCACAACCCGGCCGTCATCGATGGCCGCGAGGCGGCGATTGCGCACCTTGAGGGCCTGCTGGCGCTTCCCACGGTCAGCATGGATGTGCGCCGCCTGCTTGTCGATGGAGACTATGCGGTCGCCCACCTCATCGGCCGCCAGGGCCCCGATGATCCGGGCCATGCCCTGATGAATATCTTCCGCATGGAAGACGGCATCATCGTGGAACACTGGGACGTTGCGCAGAAGGTGCCGCCAGAAACGGCCAGCGGACGCGGCATGGGTTGAGAGCCGCGTGGGTTGCTGCTTGCAACCACGCTAACGATCGTTACGAACGGGGTGCCGGCGGACGATAGCTGCCGTGGCCAGGGAACGGGAGCCGGGGATGGGCGAGAAAACGCTGGAAGAGCGCAATGCCGAAATCGTGAAGGCGATGTGGAAGGGCGTGATCTACGATGGCGATCGCGAGGCTGTGTTGCGGTATATCCATCCCGATTACATCCAGCACAACGTGAACATGCCATCAGGGCGCGAACATATCCTCCACCTCGTCGATCTGATCAACAACAAGCCCAAGGATTTCGTGCCCCCGGCCCACAAGGAACTGGTCCGAACCGTGGCCCAGGGCGACTATGTCGTCACGATCTGGGAGCAGGCCCAGCCCGATCCGACCCGGCCCGGCGAAACCTACATTGGCCATGCGTTCGACATGTACCGGCTGGAGGACGGCCTGATCATGGAGCACTGGGACGACACCCGCAAATGGCCCCGTCCGTGGAACGAAGAGAAGGCAGATTAGGGCCTTCTCCCGTCAGGCGTTGATCCGCAGCGATTTCAGCACATGGTCCGAGCCCTTGTCGCCCACCATGATCGCGGTGGCATTGGTATTGCCTGCGGTGAGCGAGGGGAAGATCGAGGCATCGGCCACCCACAGGCCGTCCAGCCCGTGAACCTTGAGATCGGGATCGACGACCGCCATGGCATCGCCTGCCTGGCCGATCCGCGCGGTGCCCACGGGGTGATACATCGGAATGGCCGCCATCCGGACATAGCCCTTGAGGTCTTCCGGTGCCGAGAGCTCTGGTCCCGGACGCAGCTCTGTCGTAAGGTATTGCGCCACGGGTGATTGCTGCAGGATATTGCGCGCGATCCCGATGCCCTCCACGATCTGGTCGATATCGTCATCGCACGACAATTGCCGGTGGGCGATGACGGGAGGAGCCAGGGGGTCTGCCGAGCGCAGGGTGATCCGCCCGCGGTAGGCAGGCCGCATCAGGCCGACGAGGGTTGAAACCGAAGCCTTTTCTCGCAGCATCAGGCGGCCCTGCTCGTCAAAATCGAAGGCGAAGGCCGCGAAGGAAATCTGCAGGTTCGGCGCGGGCAGGCCGGGCCTGCTTTTCACGAAAGCTTGCGCGTGACCGATCGACGTGCTCAGCGCTCCCTGCCGCGACAGGGCATAGCGCAGCACGGACAGCGCACCGCGCAGTCCCTTCGCGTCGTCGTTCAGCGTGCGGGCGCTCACTTCGTTGACCACATGGGTGCCGACATGGTCCTGCAGGTTCCGCCCAACGCCCGGCAGGTCCTGCACCACGGGAATGCCCATTTCCGCCAGATGGTCGGCCGGGCCGATGCCTGACAGGAGCAGGAGCTTGGGCGTGCCCATCGCGCCTGCACTGATCACGACGCCATGCCGCGCACGCAGGGTGTGCTCCACGCCGTCCCGCAGATAGACGATCCCGACAGCGCGCCGGTCCTCGATCAGGATACGCAGCACTTGCGCCTGCAACACAATTTGCGGCGGGTTGGCTCCCTTGAATTCGTGCAGGTAGCCGCGCGCTGTGGAACAGCGCTCACCGTTGCGCTGCGATACCTGCACATAGTCCACCCCCTCGGCCTTCTCGCCGTTGAGGTCCCTGCGCTCGATTCCGGCCTGCTCGGCAGCGGCGATCCAGGCGTCGGTAATGGGATAGCGCGCGCGGCCTTCCGATACCGAGATCGGTCCGCCAGTGCCGCGCCACTCGTCTGCCCCGCGTTCGTTGTCCTCCATCCGGCGGAAATAGGGGAGGACCGACTTGTAGTCCCAACCGGTAGCGCCAAGCCCGGCCCAGTTGTCATAGTCCCAGCTGTGCCCGCGCACGAACATCATGCCGTTCAGTGCACTGCCGCCTCCCAGCATCTTGCCGCCCGGCCAGACATCGGCCCTGCCCCCGATGGTTTCATCAGGTTCGGCCTGGTAGCACCAGTCGAATTCAGGGTTCTGGACGATCGAGCTGGTCAGCGCAGGCACGCGGGATTTCAGGTGGCGGTCCGATACGCCGGCTTCCACCAGCGTTATCTTCAGTCCCGCCGAAGCCAGGCGCCCTGTCATGGCCGCTCCGGCAGACCCGCCCCCGATCACGATAATATCCGGGTCGCTCAAAACCTGCCTCCTCTCGGCACCAATCAACGAAAACCCTTATGATGGCGGCGTGTCAGCCAGGCCCCATCCCTGGTCCCGTTGTTCCCACTTGGACCATAACGGACGTTATGATCGGGTCAACCGCCGCGATCCTGTCTCCACGGTACGTCATCGGGGAAGAAGGTGGGGCGGCTTGCCTTCGCATCATGCACCAGATACCCAAACGCACTTTCCGGATAGGACGCTGCCTTGCAGCGGCGATCCGCAGGGCACTTCTTCCAGACGAGCCCCAAACGAGCGATGCGATAAAGGACATGTCATGGCCGATCGACCACTTCACCCTGAAACCCTGGCCCTTCATGCGGGCTGGCGCGCGGACCCGTCCACCGGCGCTGTAGCGCCGCCGATCTACCAGACGACATCCTACCAGTTTCGCGACACCGGCCATGCCGCCGACCTGTTTGCCCTGCGCGAGCTCGGCAATATCTACACCCGCATCGGCAACCCCACCACCGCAATCCTGGAAGATCGCCTGGCGGCGATGGAAGGCGGCGCGGCGGGCATTGCCCTGGCATCGGGCCAGGCAGCATCGGCCTATGCCGTGCAGACCCTGGCGCGCGCAGGCGACAACATTGTTTCTTCGACCGACCTGTACGGCGGCACCTACAACCTGTTTGCCAACACCTTGCGCGACCAGGGTATCGAGACACGGTTTGTCGATCCGACCGACCCCGACGCATTCGCCAGGGCCACGGACGAACGGACCCGCGCCTACTACGCCGAGACTTTGCCCAATCCCAAGCTGGTCGTCTGTCCGATCGCGGAAATAGCGGCAATAGGGAAGCAGTTCGGCATCCCGCTCATCGTGGACAATACCGCTGCCCCGCTGATCGCGCGACCATTCGATCACGGTGCCGCAATCATCGTCTATTCGACCACGAAGTATATCGGCGGCCATGGCACTTCCATTGGCGGGATGGTAATCGACGGCGGCAACTTCGACTGGGCAGCCAACCCGGCACGACAGCCTGCGCTCAACACGCCCGATCCCAGCTATCACGGCGCCATCTGGACCGAAGCGGCCAAACCCATCGGCCCTGTCGCCTATGCCCTGCGTCTGAGGACGGTCCTGCTACGCGACCTTGGCGCGGCCCTGTCACCGTTTAACGCGTTCCAGCTCCTGCAGGGGGTCGAGACGCTCCCGCTGCGGATGGCGCGCCATTGCCAGAATGCGCTGGAAGTGGTCGATTATCTGGCAGGATGCGATAGCGTCGCTTCCATCGTCCACCCTTCCCGGCAGAAGGGACAGGCACTGGAAAATGCCACCAGATACCTGCCTGGCGGATTTGGCAGCCTTGTCGGCTTCGAGCTGAAGGGCGGCAGGGCAGCCGGCGAGCGCTTCATCAATACCCTGCAGCTGTTCTACCATGTGGCCAACATCGGCGATGCGCGTAGCCTGGCGATCCATCCTGCATCGACCACCCACTCGCAGCTTGGGCCCGAAGAACAGCTCGCGGCAGGTGTATCCGAAGGATATGTCAGGCTGTCGGTCGGCCTGGAGCATATCGATGACATCGTCGCTGACCTGCAGCAGGCGATGGACGCCGCCCGCTAGGCGATGATCATGATCGGTGCTGGGGGTTAGTGGCGGAGCTGTCAGTCTAACCGCAACTCGTCTCCGATTGGCGGAGCTGCCCCCGACCCGGCATCGGCTCAGGCCAAGAGCAGCTGCCACTCGGCCAGTGCGGCCGAGCGGCGGGTCTTGTAGGTTGTTGTGTCGACGAGTTGGCGCTCGAGATTGAAGTGGTAGTGGACGTTGGCGAGGACCGAAGCGAACTTCTGTAGCAGGAAGCGAACGTGCATCAGCACTACCAGGCGGATCACCACGGGCGACGAGTTGAAATAGCGGAATGACTTGGCGGATTTGTTGGACGTCGACATAACGGAGTTCGACCCACGCTACTCCAAAGCGTCCAGCAGTGCCGTTGGCCTGACAGGACCCGCAATCCCAAGCGGAAGTGGCAGAGTGCCCTTCTTACAGCCCTGGCGCGCCGTTGTAGACCCAAAGGGCCACTCCGGCAGCCACCACCGCGCAGGCGAGGGCGCGCCAGGCGGGCACCGGCGCCATGGCCGACGGCAACTCTGCAGCGGAGCGGCGCCCGCTGATCATCGGCCTGATGAGATTGTCGCCAAGACCCATCAGGTAGAATGCGATCGCCGCAATATGCAGCCCCACCAGGGCGAGAATGACGTTGAACAGCGTCTCGTGCCAGTCGGTAAGCTGTCCCGCAGTCGTCACACCGACCAGATCATTGAGCGGCCCCGTGGCGCCATCGAACGGATCGCCTGCGAACAGGCCGAGGCTCGCCTGCGTGCCGAGGACCAGCAACAGCGCCACCACGCTCCAGCCGCCGGCAGCATTGTGGCCGAGCACCTTGCCGTGCTCATTCCGTATCGAGCGCAGATAGGTGATCACCGCGCCAGGTCCCTTCACGAAGGAGGCGAAGCGCGCGGTCGAACTGCCGACAAAGCCCCACAGGATGCGAAATATCACCAGCGCAAGCAGCAATGACCCGGCGCGCATGTGCCAACGCATCTCGCTGTTCTCGGCGGTCCACCACATCACCGGCAGCAGTACAACGAAGCTCCAGTGGCAGATTCGCACCGGCAGGTCCCACACCCGCGCGCTCGCGGTGTCGGCGTCTTGCTGGGCGGCCGCTGTTTCGGCGCTCACCTCCGGCGTGCTCCTACTCGTCGTCGAGGCGATAGGTGTCGTGGCAGTTCTGGCAGGAGGCGCCAAGCGTACCGACTGCCGCCTCTACCATGGCCGGATCGTTCGATGCGGCCGCTTCGAGCATCGTCTCGCTCGCAGCCACCAGGCGCTGATGCGCAGCGGCAAAGCCGTCCGGATCCTCCCAGATGACCGCCAGAGCTTCTGTATCGGCGCCCGAATCAATGCCGGTGCCTGCGGGGAACAGATCGATGATCTGCACCGCATTGGTGTTGATCGTCTGCGCGCTTGTGGTGATTACCGCGAAGTCAGGACTACCTTCCATCTGGCCGCGAATGGCCCGAAAAGAATCGCCGATCCCCTCCAGCAGGTTCTGCCGCTGGTCGATCACGTCGAATTCGGCATCGGCCACGGCAGTCTGGTCCGGCGCCTCACCGGAATCACCACAGGCAGCGAGCAGGAGACAAAGGGCGGCGACAGGCAGGGCAGGCGGGACAAATCGCTGAAGCATGTTCAAAATCCTTCGTGTTGGGTGTGCACCGAGCCGCTCGGTTGAGTACTTGTTGACAGACAGATGGTCAGAGCGCGAAATGATCTGGTTGCGTTTCTATCGTGATCTTACTCGATTGGTTAGAGTTGTCGATGCCAGTATTCGCGCCGAATTTGCCGCATCGCGCTGCGGCGGATGAACTAGTGCGATAATTTGAAATAGCGGAGTGAGGCGGGCGGAGACGCCCTGTTCCGGCGAATATCAGGGAAACCCGGTTTTGCGCCGAGCGAGTGACGGAAATCGCACAAAAAATCCTCCTGTTAACAGGCAAGCCCAACCGATGCCCACTTCGGCACAAACTGGTCGCGAAATGGCCGCCAGGAAGGGGCGTTGAGACAGGCCTGTTTCGGCTGCGGTGACGGATTGGACGCCGCAAACCGGCCTGTTGCGCGGTCTTGCGCGGCGGGCTCCGAACAGGAGACGAGTGCTGGGGGTGACTGGCGGAGAGGGTGGGAGAAAGCGCCACATATAGAAAAGTCCCGTTTTTCAATACAATGATGGCATGCGAAAACGGGCCTGTGTAGCCGGAAATGTAGCAGGAGCGTCTCTAACATTTTACGTCAACAAGACGGTTCGGGCGAGTTTATTGAAATGGCAGGAATGCGCCATTTCTGTTGCAGATGAGGGTGCT
>NZ_JAMFLH010000006.1 GCF_023501975.1 Altererythrobacter sp. KTW20L
GTTGTACGGACAGGATTTATCGTCATTCCGAACTGGTACGCGGGGAACTTGTGCACTGCAGCACGCGTTATTCGCGTGACTGCCACGTTTACTCCAAGACACCAGATCCTGGCGCCAGTCGGGACCATCGGGCGCGGAGCAATTCTGCTGGCGAACTGGAGGCGCGAGCATGAAGCACGATGCTGATGACAGGCATCTGCGGGATTTCCCGCAGGACGAAGAAGTGTTTCACACGGCGCTCGGGCATCCCTTGCCGGGCATATTCGAGCCCCGTCTTGACCGCCATCTGGCCATGGTCGGTTGCTTCCGCCCCCGCCAGTGCGGGATCGCCACTTTTACCGCCGATAGCTATGATCACCTGCTGGCCGCAGTGCCGGGCATGAAGGTCGATATTTATGCCATGCGCTCGGCTCCCGACCAGCCGGGTGACGCGGCTATGGCCATGGCCATCGACGAGCAGGATCGTGCCACTTACCGAACTGCGGCCGATGCGATCAATCGCAGCGGTGCAGCGGCGGTCTGGCTGCAGCACGAATTCGGCATTTTCGGCGGCGAGGCCGGCGACCTGGTGCTCGACCTGGTGGATCGTGTGGCCGCGCCCTTGATCGTCACCTTCCATACGATCCTCGCCCAGCCAAGCGCGCCGCAGCGCCGGGTGGTGAAGCGCCTGGTCGCCCGCGCCTCGCGGCTGGTGGTGATGAGCGGTTTCGGGCGCGATACCCTGGTCAGCGTTTATGGGGCCGATCCTGCCCGCATCGCCCTGATCGAGCATGGGACGCCCGACCGGCCATATGTGGAACGCTCGCCGTTGCGGGACGGGCTCGGAATCGGCAACCGGCCGGTGCTATCCACCTTCGGGCTGATCGGACAGGGCAAGGGGCTGGAGGCAGCCATCCGCGCCCTGCCGGCAGTCGCTGAACGCCACCCGGATGTGCTCTACCGCATTGTCGGAGCGACCCATCCCAATCTGATCGCGCATGAAGGCGAAGCCTATCGCCGGAGCCTGGAAGACCTGGCGGAAAGCCTGGGCGTGGCTGGCAACATTGCCTGGGAGAACCGCTTCCTCGACCTGCCCGAACTGCTCGACCAGATCGAACTTTGCGACATCTACCTCGCGCCGTATCCCAATCTGGCCCAGATCACCTCTGGCACCCTCGCCTATGCCGTTGCCTTGGGCCGGGCGGTGGTGTCCACGCCGTTCGTCCACGCGCGCGAATTGCTGGCCGATGGGGTGGGCGTGCTCCTGCCCGATACCGACAGCCAGGCGATTGCAGACGCAGTGCTGAAACTGCTGGCCGATCCTGGCGAGTTGTCGGCTCTACGCCGACGGGCCTACCAGCGGGGCCGCCAGACCGCCTGGCCCACGGTGGCAGGCGAGTTTGCGCGGGTGCTGCGCGCAGCGGTCGGCGATGGCCGGCCTGTCCCCGCCACCCGCGCTGCGCCGCCGCTTCACGCGGTGCGGGCAATGAGCGACGCAGTGGGCATGCTGCAGCACGCCTGTGGCATCGTGCCCGACAGGGCGCACGGCTACTGCATCGATGACAACGCGCGGGCCCTGATGCTGGAGGTGGCCCTCGGTTCCAGCCGTCACAGCCCGAATCATGGCCTGTCCTACGCCAGCTTTGTCCAGCACGCATGGAACCCGGACAAGCGCCGCTTCCGCAATTTCATGGGCTATGACCGCCGATGGCTTGAAGACGAAGGGTCCGAAGACAGCAACGGCCGCGCGCTTTGGGCACTGGGCTGGTGCGCTGGCCGGGCTTCATCTCCCGATCTGGCGGTGTGGGCGCTAGGCTGGTTTGACAGGACCCGCTTCATGGCGGCGGAATTCACCAGTCCGCGATCGATCGCTTTCGCGATGCTCGGCGCGGCCGAGGTGCTTACCCGTCACTCGGGCAATGATGGCGCTCGCGCGATGTTGGCCGACGGATCTGACGCTTTGCTGGGCTGTTGGCACGCATCGTCCACAGAGGGCTGGCAATGGTTCGAAGCAGGCCTGGCCTATGACAACGCCCGCTTGCCGCAAGCCCTGATCCGGGTCGGCGAAGTGCTCGGCAAACCCGACTACACCCGAACAGGCCTAGCTGGGCTCGATTGGCTATGCCGCCAGCAGACCGGCTCGCGCGGCCAGTTCAGGCCAGTGGGTTCCGAAGGCTTTGCCCTGGCAGGCGAGACCTTGCCGTTCGACCAGCAACCGCTGGAAGCATGGGCCACCATCGATGCCTGCGGTGCCGCATTCCGGGCGACCGAAGATGCCGTATGGAGCAGCCGGGCCGAAAGCGCCTGGCGCTGGTTCCATGGCGACAACGACCGCAGTCTAGCGCTGGTCGATGGAGCCACAGGGCTGTGCCGCGATGGCCTTACCCCGCACGGCGTCAACGCCAATACGGGCGCGGAATCGCTGCTGGCATTTCACCTTGCCTATGTCGAAATGAACGCCCTATTCTGGCCCCGAGGGATAGTTGGGGGCAGTGTCGGGGGCATTTCAGGAAAGGCCAGTTTCACCGATGCAGCTTTGCAGACCCGACCATTCACCCCTGCGATTGCTGGACGAGAAGCTGCGGGCCGATCCATCAAGGGTGGTGCTGCGGCCATTCCACCTGGCTTGGCAGGAGAGCGTGGCCGAGATGTCCCGCGCACAGCAGCTGGTCGCCGATATTTCGGCTCTGAGCGAGGATGATGCTGAGGCAGAGCTTGGACTGATCTGCAAGGATTTTGCCGATCGCCATTGGCAGATCGAGCGGATATTCGAAGCGCGCTTTGCGGAAATCGTCGAAGATACGGGCATTGATCCGTCCGGTTTTTCGCCTGCCAAGCAGCAGCTTGTGGGCGCATATTTTTGCCATGAGTATTCCTATGCCGCTGCCGCGCTGATGAACCCCAGCGTGGTGCCACATCCGGACCAGAGCGGCATCGGCCCGCAGATGCGCTTCCTCATGTCGATGCGCGCGGTGGGTGAGGGGCACATCAGTTCGGTCGCTTTTCGCGAGGGTTTCATTGGGCCGGACGGCGATCTCAAGTTGTGGCCCCAGTCCGGTCCGGCCATGGCTGCCGTGGCGGACGACCGCCACCACCTCGGCCCTGACGATGCGGTCATGGTCCATCGCAATCCCGACAGTGCGATCTCCAGCACGGTACTGTTCCCGGTGACCGAAGCCCAGCGCAACGGGCTGGAAGACCTGCGGTTGGTCCAGTTTACCGATGATGACGGCTCGACCGAATTTATCGGCACCTATACCGCCTATTCAGGCCATGCGATCCGGTCGGAATTGCTGCGTACGCGAGACTTCAACAGCTTTTCGCTGGAGCCGTTGAAAGGTCGCGCCGCACGGAACAAGGGCATGGCGCTGTTCCCGCGCAAGGTGGGGGGGAAATACATGATGGTGGCCCGGCAAGACGGCAAGAACGTCACCCTGCTGTCGTCCGATGATCTCACCCATTGGGACGACGAGGGCGAGCCGCTGCTGCGTCCGCGCTTCCCGTGGGAGCTCGTGCAGATGGGCAATTGCGGCAGTCCGATAGAATGCGACGAGGGATGGATTTTGCTCACCCACGGAGTGGGAGCCATGCGCAAGTACAGCCTTGGTGCCGCCCTGCTTGACCGCGATGATCCCTCGAAAGTGCTGGGGCGCACTGTTTGCCCGATCCTGGCCGCTGCTGACAGCGACCGGGAGGGCTATGTCCCGAATGTGGTCTATACCTGCGGGGCAATGCTAGTCAGGGACGAACTGTTCATCCCTTACGGCATTTCCGACAGCGCCATCGGCTTTGCCACGACCCGGGTGGAGGACCTGCTGCGCCAGATGGTGTGAGCGGCCTCAGGGGGCCGAAACAATGTCCGGCGTGTTTGCCAGGACCGCCAGCACGATTACCGTGGCGCACAAGTTGCCATATTCGTCCACCGCCTCGATCCGGAAGCCGTCGCGATTACAGACGAGATCGGGCTGGTCGCTTAGCAGATCGGCTCCAAACCGCACCGCTTCCCGACGCGCGGCTTCAGCATCGGGCAGTTCGAGGCCCTGGTCGTCAAGTTCGTCGCCACCGTCCCTGGTGTTGAAAAAGTACCGGGGCATGGACCAATCTCCTTCGTGCAACAGGCTCTTACCCGCCAGCACCGCTGTGCAGGTAACGAGGGGAAAAGCCTGCAATCCGATGGAGGCAGGCAATATCGGCGATCCGCACGCGGCGGCCGTGGCGTGACAGGGCACCGCGTTCGACCAGAGTCTTGACCGTGCGGTTGATATGCACCGGGGTAAGGCCAAGGAGATCGGCCAGCTGCTCCTGGGTCATCGGGATCTCGATCGCTTCGTCCAGGCCGCGCACGGTAAGGCGCATGCGATAGTCGAATTCGCAAAGGAAATGGGCCAGGCGCTCAAGCGCGTTGCGCCGACCGATGTTGAGTTGCCACTCCCGCCCGATTGAGGCTTCCACCAGGATATCGACCAGAACTGACCGTGCGATGTTCGACCGCGCCGCAACGAGTTGTTCCAGCGCGGCGAGTGGGAGGACAGCCAGATCGACCGCGGTCAGGGCCTGCAGGCTGTGATCGGCGGTCGCAAGATAGAGCGACTGGAAATCGAGCGGGTCGCCGGGCAGCTTGACCGAAACGATCTGCCGCCCGCCGTCCGCCACATGCTTTTGTCGAAAGGCGATGCCCGACAGCAGGATGGGGCACTGGGTAGCCTGGTCCCCCTCGCGCAGGATGTAGTCATTGGGGGAAAGGCGCCTCATCTGGTGCGGCAACGAAGCCAACAGACGCTGGTCCTCGGTCGTCAGCATGGAATGACTGCGCAACTTGCGCAGGAAGATGTCGAACACGGATGGATTGTCCGCCCGTGCATATTCCACTTTCCGCACACTTGTAAGGTTCGATCCGTTCATAACTACCCACTTTTCGCCCCGCGAATTGGCCGAGCGATTGGGCTGCAAGCCGCGCTGGCGAACTATCAACGGTGTCAGTCGACGCCGGTTCCTGTTCGAACAGTGCGAGAGAATGCAACCCAGGCTTCGTGCGGCGGCGCAAGACATGCGGCAAAGGTGACCGGCTGTTCGTTCCGTCGCGGCTGCAGCACATACTGCCGTGTGTAGCGGACCAATATCGATGGGCCGCCCGTTTCAATCTCGAGACACCGATACTGATCTAGCCAGGGGAGCGAGAACTTAATCCATGTGAGTGCCGGTCGGAGGGCAGATGCCGATGTGTGCCAACTTATCGAAAGGTCCTCATGCCGCTCCAAGACATCCTTACCCACTTGCTGGACCCCTCCGAGCGCACACGATGGGACGCTGCACTTGCCCGTAATGCCCGAGATGTGCCCAAGGGAATGGACATGGCGCGCGAAGGGGAAGAGCCGCAGGCGCTGCGCGTCATGCTGTCGGGCTGGGCAATGAGATACACACAATTGCCCGACGGGCGTCGCCAGATCGTGGGACTTTGCCTGCCGGGCGACCTGTGCGATCTTGATCTCTTTACCGTCATGCGGTCGGACCATTCGTTGGCGACGGTGCGTCGCTCGACAATTGCCGAACTGGGGCTTGGCGAACTGCGGGAAGTCATGGCCGCCTGCCCGGGTCTGTCACAGGCCCTTTGCCGGAGCGAGATCGTCTCAAGTGCCATCCAGCGTGAATGGCTGACCAGCCTTGGACAGCGTAGCGCGATCGAACGGGTTGCCCACCTTTTCTGCGAACTGTTCGTGCGCCAGCGGGGTCATTGGCCCATCGAGGCGGGGCGCAGCAGATCCTGCGACTTTTTCCTCACCCAGTCGCAAATCGCCGAGGTGACCGGATTGACGCAGGTCCATGTCAACCGGACGGTCCAGCAGTTGCGGCAATCGCACGGCGTGGAACTGCGCCAGCTGCGGCTCGATATTCCCGATTTCGCAGCACTCGCGCGAAGGGCAGCTTTCTCTCCCCAGTATCTTCACCTGGCCGAGGCTGGGCCGATGACGGCAATGGCAGAGGTGCTGTTTCGATCTGCCCACCCGCCGTTCCGGGAGGCGTGGCTTTCCGCCATGTTCGAAGGGCGACAACCGAGCCCCGCAACCTGAATAGGCAACGCCGTGAGAGGGTTAGTGTTGTCGCATCCCGGGACTGACAGTTCGCAGTCAGGCATGGGCCACCTCCTTCGAACGCTTGTGCGCACCTTTAGCCAGCGCGGGCTTTAGGACGATCTTGGTGTAATCGTTCTGCTGGTCGTGCCAGTGGCGATACATCTCGGCAGCATCTTCCAGCGAGGCGTGGTGCGAAATCATCGAAGTCGTGTCGAACTTGCCTTCCTGGATCATCGTGAGCAGGTCGGCGGTAAAGGCTTGGACGTGGGTCTGGCCGCTTTTGACCGTTAGGCCCTTTTCCATCAGCGCGCCGAGGGGAAACTTGTCGGCAAAACCGCCGTAAACTCCGGGAATCGACAGGCGACCGCCCTTGCGGCAGGCGAGGATGGCTTGCCGCAGGGCATGGGGCCGCTCGGTGGTCAGGAACAGCTTGGCCTTGGCATGGTCGAGCAGATTGTCAGACGACAGGCCGTGGCTTTCCATTCCCACGCAATCGATGCAGGCATCGGGACCGATCCCGCCTGTCATCTCGTCCAGCGCTTCCCGTACATCGACCTGGGTGTAGTCGAGCACTTCGGCGCCCATGTTGCGAGCAAGGTCCAGCCGGGCGGGATAGTGATCGATCGCGATTACCCGTTCCGCGCCCAGCAGCAGCGCCGATTGCACGGTGAACAGGCCAACCGGACCGCAGCCCCAGATGGCCACGGTATCGCCCGGCTCGATGTCCGCATTGACTGCCGCCTGCCAGCCTGTGGGCAGGATATCGGACAGGAACAATACGTCGTCGTCGGGCATGTCGTCCGGGATCACCACCGGGCCGACATCGGAATAGGGCACGCGGACATATTCCGCCTGTCCCCCGGCATAGCCGCCTGTCAGGTGGGCATAGCCGAATGCCGAACCCATGGCCTGGCCCATCATGGTCTTGGTCGCCTCGCGGGTTTCGACAGGGTTGGCATTGTCGCAGGCGCTGAAGAGATCGCGCTCGCAGAAAAAGCATTGACCGCAGCTGATGGTGAACGGCACTACCACGCGCTGGCCCTTCTTCAGGCTGGACTTGGGGCCGGTCTCGACCACTTCGCCCATGAATTCATGGCCCACGATGTCGCCTGCACGCATACCGGGAATGTAGCCGTCATAGAGGTGGAGGTCCGAGCCACAGATTGCGGTTGAAGTGATGCGCAGGATGGCGTCGCGCGGGTTGACGATTTCGGGGTCGGGAACGGTCTCGGTGCTGATATTGTGACGTCCCTGCCAGGTTACGGCGCGCATTGGAGGTTCTCCTCGGATTGGGGTCTGATCAGATATGGGGCTTGGTGGGATCTTCGGACTTGCGGGCCGAGGGTGAGGCATTGGTCGTGACTTCGCCTGTTTCCAGCAACTGCTTGAACCGGTGCAAGTCACGGCGGGCCTGCACCTCGGGTTCGCGCTGGAGCAGTTTGGCAGTGGCGCGGCCGACAGCGCCAGCCGGCGGGTTATAGGCCAGCACCAGGCTGACATATGTCCCGCGATTGCCCGGGGCATCCTCGAAGCGGATCATGCCGCTGTTGTCGATATCCGAGCCATCCTCGCTCTGCCAGTAAATCGCCCGGCCGGGATCGGTCTTGGTGATGCGGCTCACAAGGGTGACTTCGCGGCCGAGCGGTGCCTTGATGATCCATTTCGAGCGGTCATTGCCGAGCGTTTCGACGGCCACGACGTTCTCCATGAATTCGGGGAATCGCTCGACTTTCCAGGCATCGAACACGTCCTGACGCGGGCGATTAACCAGCACGGCCTTGCCGAATACTGCGCGATCAGACCGGCGCTTCAGGGTCCAGTGTGGAGCGTCGGTCTCAGTGTCGTCGCGGCGCCGTTGGGCGAGGACCCTGGCTAGCCCAGCGCCAGCGATCACAAGCCCGGCTCCTGCAGCGATGAGGGTGAGCAACGAGGTGCCGCGATTATGGCCTGGGCGGCCGAATGACGAGTGCATGGTCGAATCTCCTCTCTGGCCAATCGACGCCCCTGCCCACCCTTCGTTCCAGCGTTGGTGCTTGCACGATCCCGGCTTGGCCGAAGCGTTGCTGGCTTGCGCCAGCCGGTCGCAAGTCCGGTCAGATTGAGAAAGTGGACTTGGGGATATGGGTGATCCGGCAGGCAAGGTCCGCCTCGCCCGATGCCACCACAAAGTAGTCGCCCGCATCGACCATGCCCGTGGTGAACACCACGTCGCGGACATACATCTGATCTTCCAGCGGGCGGGTCAGGTCCGGGGCAGCTTCGAGGAGAGGCTGATGCTCGGTATGGATCACCTTCGATGGATCGGTACGGTCGAGCAGTGACCAGTAGGTGCGATAGATGCCGACAACTTCCTTCGGTTCCACTCCGTGCCACAGGGTCAGCCAGCCATCATCGGTCAGGATGGGCGGTGTACCGCCACCCATCCGCGCCGTGGCAACCGTGTTGACATGGGCGCGGATGCCGGGCCTCGCGCAAGGCTTCCAGTGCAGCGCGTCGGGCGACGAGGCGAGATTGATCGAAGGCCCGGCGCGCCAGTCGGACCCGGGCGGGTAGGCAAAGTAGAGATCGCCCAGGGGCCGGGTCTGGGCCCAGTAATGCCCGTCGATCAGGCCTTCGAAGATCAGCATGTCCTTGTTCTGGTGGTCCAGCACCATATCCACCAGGTGCCAGTCGAGACCATTGTAGGAGGCATAGAGGACAGTCGAATGGCGTTCGGGGCTGACTGAACAGGTGGTCATCAGCCAGCGGTCTTCCACCTTGCTGATCCGCGCATCCTCCACCCCGTACATCTGGAAATCGGCCTGGGGGGAAATAGCGCAATCGTAGTGCACCTCTACAACTTCGAGTCCGTCAGGCGACAGTTCCACCGGCAGCAGCCATGACAATGACGTGAGCGCCACGGCGCTCCATGCACCGCTGCGGACCAGGAACTTGCGCGGATCGGACATATCGCACTGCTCGATCGGCCAAGCATCGACGACGTAGCCGCCATCGCTCCAGCGGATCGCGTGGACGTGGCCATCTGTAACCGGATACCGCAGCGCCTCGGCGATCCGCACCATCATCAACAGGTTGCCGTTGGGAAGGCGTGTGAGGCCGGGATTGAAGGCCCCCAGCACATAGGTTTCGGCAGCAAAGTGCCCGTCCAGCGGTGAGCGTGTCCGATCGACGTCGGCGGGGCCGAAAACCAGGTGGTCAACCGGACAAGGCATGGTGTGGCATGTTCCCGCACGAGTAAATGCCGCCAAGGCGGCGCATTTCAAATGAACGGCGAGTGTCGCAATCGGGTTCCTAACGCGCCGCCCATGAAGACCGCAGTGCCGGCGCAAGTGCTTCTGCGCGCTCGGAAAGTTGATCTGGGATATATTCCCGGCACAAATCTTGTCCTTTTGCATTCCATGTTATTGACTGGCGTCATCCCCGCCCGCAGGCGGAAGGTTGCTGTGGTTGCCGCATCGGACGGAAGAGGTGTGTAGTGGCTGATTCCCAAGCCAGTTTCGGGCCCGCGCCTTCATTCCTGCGCACTGCTGGAGAGATGGGCTGGCGCATTGCGGAGCATGACTGGACCCGCACTTCGCTGGGCCCCATATCCCAGTGGCCGGAAAGCCTGTGCGCGATCACCGCATTTCTGGTGAATTCTCCCGTCCCGCTGGTGATGCTGTGGGGCGAGGAAGGCACGATGATCTACAACGATGCCTACTCGGCATTCGCCGGACACCGCCATCCACGCATTTTCGGCCTGCCTGTGCTGGAGGCATGGCCCGAAGTAGCCGATTTCAACGCCAATGTGATGAAGGTCGGCCTGGCCGGCGGCACCCTGGCCTACAAGGACCACCTGCTGCAGTTGAACCGCACCGGACAGCTTGAAGATGCCTGGCTCAATCTCGACTACTCCCCGGTGTTTGATGACCATGGCAATCCGGCCGGGGTCATGGCCATCGTGGTGGAGACGACCGACACGGTGCGCGCCAACATGGCCTTGCGCGAAAGCGAGGCGCGGCTGCGCTTCCTTGACCGGCTGGGCCGGGCAACTGCTGCCAGCCGCGATGCCGATGCGATCATGGCGGCAACCACGCGGCTGACCGCGCAGCAACTGGGCGTAGCGATCTGCGCCTATGCCGACATGGACGAGGATGGTGACGGCTTCACCATTCGCGGCGACTGGACCGACGAGCAATCGGCCTCGATCATCGGCCACTACAGCCTGGCCGAATTTGGCGAAACGGCGGTGCGCAAGCTCAACGCGGGCCTGCCGCTGGTGGTCAACGACAATCGCGCCGAACTGTCTCCCGCCGCAGCCGAAGCATTCCGCCGCATCGGGATCGGCTCCACCGTCTGCATGCCGCTGGTCAAGCAGGGGCGGCTTCTGGCCCTGATGGCGATCCATCACCGCAAGGCGCACCACTGGACCGAAACCGAGATTGCCACCATCCGCGAAGTGACCGAGCGCAGCTGGGCCCATATCGAGCGCGTCCGGACCGAGGCAGAATTGCGCGCTACCGCGATCAGGCTGCGTGACCTCAACGAGACGCTGGAAATGCGGGTCGAGGAACGCTCGGCCGCGCTGGAACGCACGCAAACGCTGTTCCGCCTGCTGGTGCAGGGTGTGACCGACTATGCGATCTATGTGATCGACGAACAGGGGCACATCACCAGCTGGAACGCCGGCGCCGAACGGATCAAGGGCTATACGCCGGCCGAGGCGCTGGGTCGGCACTTCTCGCAATTCTATCTTGAGGAAGACCGCGCAGCGGGCGAACCGCAGCGCGCGCTCGATGCCGCCCGGCGCGAGGGGCGGCACGCCACCGAGGGATGGAGGTTGCGCAAGGACGGCTCGCGTTTCCATGCCAGCGTTGTGATCGACGCCATCAAGGACGAGGATGGCAACCTGCTCGGCTTTGCCAAGATCACCCGCGATATCACCGAGCGGGAGGAAGCTGCGCGCGAACTGGAACTGGCACGCGAGGCGCTGTTCCAGGCGCAGAAGATGGAAGCCATTGGCCAGTTGACTGGCGGTATAGCACACGATTTCAACAACCTGCTCACCGCCATCCGCAGCGGACTGGAACTGCTCTCCAAGCGCGAAATGGCGAACAGCCAGTCGGCCGGTCTGATCGCCAACTGCCAGCGCGCGGTCAGCCGCGGTGCGGCGCTGATCCAGCGGATGCTGGCCTTTGCCCGGCGGCAGGAACTGGCCACCGAAGTCATCCCTGTCGCCTCGCTGGTTACCGACATGATGGAATTGCTCAGGAGCTCACTGGGGCCGGGCGTCAGGATAGAGATGCGGCTGCCCGATAACCTGCCGCCCGCTCTGGGAGACAAGAACCAGCTCGAAATGGCGTTGCTCAACCTGGCCGTGAACGCCCGCGATGCCATGCCAGATGGCGGACTTATCGTGATCGAGGCAACGGATGAGACTGTCCCGGCAAATGACGACTGCGGCCTGGCACCCGGCCATTATGTTTGCCTGTCGGTTACTGATTCTGGCAAGGGCATGGACGCAGAAACCCTGGCCCGCGCCACCGATCCGTTCTTCACCACCAAGGGCGTAGGGAAGGGCACTGGCCTGGGCCTGTCGATGGTCCACGGCCTCGCCCAGCAGGTCGGCGGGCGGCTGAGCCTCAAGAGCACACCGGGCGAGGGCACGCGGGCCGAGATATGGCTGCCGGTAGCCACGGCTGGACCAGTCGAGGCCGCCGACATTCCTGCCTCGCCCCATGCGACTGCCGTTGTCGGCGGTCGCCGCATCCTGGTGGTGGACGACGACGTGATCATCCTGATGAACACTGTCGCCATGTTGGAGGACCTTGGTCACGTGGCATTGGAGGCTGGTTCGGGCGAGGATGCACTCCGGCTGCTGGAGCAGGGGGAGCGGTTCGACCTGCTGATCACCGACGAGGCCATGCCCGGCATGAAAGGCAGCGAACTGGTGGCTGCAGCACGCGGGATCGACCCGCAGTTGCCGGTGATCGTCGCCACCGGCTATGGCGAAACACCTGGCGCACTGGGTGGCACTGTGCAGCGGCTGGGCAAGCCGTTCGGGCAGGACGAACTGCGCCGCGCAGTTGATGGGGCGGGCGTGCGCTAGAGCCGCGATTCCGTGCGTGGAACCGTCGCGCCGTTCAATCGTCATGTCCCTGATTTTCATAAACGATTGCGAGAGGATTGCATGCCGCCGGGGCTGGTTCAGGTGGATGACGACGTGCCCGGCATTACCCGCCGTCGTGTGGGCCGGGGCTGGGCCTACTATCGTGCCGATGGCGAACGGATAACCGACCGGGACGAGATCGACCGCCTCAACGCTGTTGCCCTGCCGCCCGCCTATGTCGAGGCGTGGTTTTGCCCTAGCCCCGATGGTCACATCCTCGCCCGCGGGCTCGATGCGCGGGGTCGGCGGCAGTATCGCTATCATCCCGATTTCCGTGCCGAGAGCGAGGCGCGCAAGTTCGCCCTGTGCGGCAGCTTTGGCGCTGCCTTGCCCAAGCTGCGGCGGCAGGTGGTCGAGGACTTGGCCAAACGCGGGCTTGCGCACGACACGGTGACCGCCGCCGCCGTCCGCCTCCTCGATCGCGCGGCCATTCGCGTGGGGAATGAATGCTATGCAAAGGCCAACCGCTCCTACGGCGCGACCACCCTGCGCCAGCGCCACGCCGAGGTTTCGGGCAAGGCGCTGCGCATCGCCTTCAAGGCCAAGTCGGGCAAGGACAAGGAGGTCGAAGTGACCGATGCCTCGCTTGCCCGGCTGGTCCGGCGGCTGGGCGACCTGCCGGGCCAGCACCTGTTCCAGTACATCGACGGTGACCAGCGCTGCCCCGTCACCTCCAGCGATGTGAACCGCTATATCCAGGCCGCCATGGGCGAGGAGTTTACCGCCAAGCATTTCCGCACATGGGCAGGCAGCGTCAAGGCGTTCGAACTGCTCGCCAGCGCCAAGGCGGACCTGCGGCTCAATGCCATGGCGGAGGAGGTAGCGGAGTTTCTGGGCAATACCCCGACCATCGCCAAGGCGAGCTATATCCACCCTGCCGTGCTCGGCCTGGCGCGCGGCGCGCAGGACGGCTCGCAGGCCGAATGGCGCGCCGGGCTGAAGCTGCCGCGCCGCACGAAGTATCTCGACCGCCATGAGCGCGGCCTGATCGCCTTCCTAGCAGCAGAGGAACGCAAGCCCGCTTCATGAATTTTTCTCCTGAACAGGAGGATCGATCATGGCCGCACGCGCATATTGGAAAGGGCAGATCCGGCTGGCGCTGGTTTCGATCCCGGTGGAAATCTATCCCGCCACCAAGAGCGGCAATGCCATCAGCTTCCGCCAGATTCATGAACCCAGCGGCAAGCCGATCAAGTACGAGAAGGTGGTGCCCGGCATCGGCCCCATCGACCGGGAAGATATCGTCAAGGGCTACGAGCTTTCGAAGGGCAATTTCGTCCTGCTTGACCAGGAGGAAATCGAGGCGGTCAAGCTGGAGAGCAAGCACACGCTGGAGCTAGTCCAGTTCGTTGACGCAGGCGACATCGACATCCTCTATTACGAGAAGCCCTATTACGTAGTCCCGGCCGACGACTTGGCCGAAGAAGCCTATATCGTGTTGCGGGAAGCCCTGCGCAAATCGAAGAAAGTGGGGCTGGGGCAGCTTTCGCTGCGCGGGCAGGAACAGCTTGTCGGGCTGCGCCCTTGCGGCAAGGGGCTGGTGCTGGAACAGTTGCGCTACGCCGACGAGGTGAACAAGGCAGCCGGATATTTCAGCGATATCGGCAGCGACAAGCCCGATGCCGAACTGCTCGATCTGGCTGAAACACTGATCGAGAAGAAGGCGGGCAAGTTCGATGCATCGGACTATCACAACAACTACGTCGATGCGCTGAAGCGGGTTATCGACAAGAAGGCCAAGGCCAAGGGCAAGCGCGTGCTGGAGGATGTCGAAGAGCCGGGTGAAGCGAGCGGCAAGTCCAATGTGATCGATCTGATGGCAGCGCTGAAAGCTTCGGTCGATGGGAAGAAGCCGGCGGCCAAAAAGGCCCCGGCGAAAAAGCCCGCCGCCAAGAAGGCGCCGGCCAAAAAGCGCGCCTGACATGGCGAAGAAAGCCGATCCCCTTGCCCAGTACAACGCCAAGCGCGATTTCACCGCTACGGCGGAACCGGCGGGTAAGGAGGAGCAGGGCAAGGGCGACCGGTTCATCGTCCAGAAGCACGACGCCACGCGGCTGCACTGGGATTTCCGAATTGAGGTAGACGGCGTGCTGAAAAGCTGGGCGGTCACCAAGGGACCGAGCGCGGACCCGGCGGACAAGCGGCTGGCGGTGCGGACCGAAGACCACCCGATGGCCTATGCCGAATTCGAGGGCGCAATCCCCAAGGGCGAGTATGGCGGCGGCACGGTGATGCTGTGGGATCGCGGCACATGGGCTCCGATCCCGGGCAAAAGCGCAAAAGACATCGACGAGGGCCACCTGCACTTCACCCTGCAGGGCGAGCGGATGAATGGCGAGTGGCTGCTTGTACGAATGAAGCCGCGCGGCAACGAGAAGCGCGAGAACTGGCTGCTGCGCAAGATCGATGACGAGCACGCCGGTGGGAGTGACGATCTGATTGGCCGCCACCTGCCCAGTGTCCTGACCGGCCGCTCGATGGCCGAGATTGCGGCCGACCAGGGCGGCGACCAGTCGCTCAAGGGCGTTAAAGGCGCAGCGTTCGACGGAAAGATGCAGGCTGCGGCAGAGCACAACAGCAAGGTCGCGAAGAAGCGCAAGACCGGGGGCAAGCCGCCAGAATTTCGCCCGCTGCAGTTCGCCACGCTGGTTGATGCGGTGCCCACGGGCAACGAATGGCTGCACGAGATCAAATACGATGGCTACCGCGCGCTGATATCGGTGGCTGGTGGCAAGGTGCGGGTGTTTACCCGCAGCGGCCTCGACTGGACCAGCAAGTTCGCGCCGCTTGCTGCCGAGATTGCTGCGCTCGACCTGCCAAGTGCCCTGATCGACGGCGAGATCGTTGCGACAGACAAGCACGGCAATCCCGATTTCTCCTCGCTCCAGGCGGTATTGAAACGGGGCCACGGCGAGCAGGGAAGTACGAGGCTGCAATTCTTCGCCTTCGATCTGCTGGAACAAGATGGAGAAAAGCTCGACAAGCTGGGCAACCTTGAACGCAAGGAGCGGCTGGAAGCCTTGCTCAAGGATGCGGCGGGAGCCGTGGCCGTGTCGGACCATGTGATCGGCGCGGGCGAGAAACTCTACCGGGCTATGTGCGATGCCGGGCAGGAAGGGATCATCTCCAAGCGGGCCGATGCGGCCTATCTCGGCAAGCGGACGCAGAACTGGGTGAAAGTCAAATGCACCCGGCGGCAGGAATTCGTCATTGTCGGCTGGAAGGAAAGCTCGGCCAAGGCGCGGCCGTTCGCCTCGCTGTTGCTTGCCCAGTTCGAGGATGGCGAACTCGCCTATAAAGGCAATGTCGGCACCGGCTTCGATGATGATACGCTGGCCATGCTGGCAAAGAAGTTCGCCCGACTGGAACGCAAGACCGCGCCGGTCGAAGTGCACAAGGTGGCGGCGCGCAAGGTCCACTGGCTGACGCCGGAACTGGTGGCGGAGATCGGCTTTGCGGAATTCACTGCCGGCGGTTCGGTCCGCCACGCCAGCTTCATCGGCTTGCGGGGCGACAAGCCAGCCAGCGAGGTGACGCCCGAAGTGCGCAAGGCCGCTCCGAAACCCGCGCAATCGGCGGTCAGGATCAGCAGCCGCGAGCGGGTGATTTTTCCCGAAGCCAAGGCGACCAAGGGCGACCTGGCCGACTACTACGTTGCAGTGGCCCCGATCCTGCTGCCGCATCTCGCCCGCCGCCCGCTCAGCCTGGTGCGTTGTCCGCAGGGGCGGGCGAAGAAGTGCTTTTTCCAGAAGCACGATTCCGGATCGTTCGGCGAAGAGGTCCATCATGTTCCGATCACCGAGAAGGACGGCGGCACCGAGGATTATCTTTACGTGGACAGTGCCGATGGCGTGCTGGCCTGCGTCCAGATGGGGACTATCGAATTGCACGGCTGGGGCTGCCACGTGGACGATGTGGAACGCCCGGATCGCATGGTGTTCGACCTCGACCCTGACGAAGGTCTGGACTTCGGCGATGTGAAGAAGGCGGCGGCAGACCTGAAGGAGCACCTGGCCGACATTGGCCTTGTCAGCTTTGCCATGCTGTCGGGCGGCAAGGGGGTCCACGTGGTCGTGCCGCTTGATGCCGGCCACTCGTGGGATGCGCACAAGGATTTCTCCAAGCGCTTTGCCGAAGCCCTCAGCCTGGCCGAACCGGACCGCTTCGTTGCCACCATGAGCAAGGCCAAGCGCAAGGGGAAGATTTTCATCGACTACCTGCGCAACCAGCGCGGCAGCACGGCGATCCTGCCTTATGCCGCTCGCGCGCGGGAGAATGCGCCGGTGGCCGTGCCGATCGGCTGGGACGCCTTGGCCGATGTCGAAAGCGCCCACCGCTGGACCATTCGCGACGCAACGGAACTGCTGGATCGTGCGGCAAGCGCGGAACTGAAAGGCTGGGGCTTTGCCAGCCAGACCTTGCCCGAACTGTAGGCCGTGGCAAGCTTGCCTCTATAACCTGAGGCCCCTAGGCCAAGGTCGAAGCAACAGGAGCATTGGCCTTGGACGAACCCACCCCCGGACCCCACGGACAGATTGAAGAGGGCGACCACGACCTCGTCACGCGCAAGTTCTATCCTGCGCAGGCCGAGGCCGGCTTTGCCGAGCGCGCGCCCGGCGACACGCCGCAGACCCGCCACCCGACCTATCGGCTGGCCTTTCGCGATACCGATTTCCTGCTGCGCGAGGAACTGCGCCCGGTGCGGTTCCAGCTCGAACTGCTGAAGCCCGAGATGGTACTGGAGGAAGCGCGCGTCGGCTCCACCCTTGTGATGTACGGTTCCGCCCGCATTCCCTCGCCCGAGATGGCCGAGACGATGCAGGCCGGTCTCGGCTACCTGTCCGACCGCGAGCGGACGGTGCAGGAAAACCTCATCGCCAAGGCGCAATACTACGCCGAAGCCTACAAACTGGCGCGGATGGTGAGTGAGCGAGCGATCGTCGAGGAAGGCCTGCGCCAGTTCGTGGTCTGCTCGGGTGGCGGGCCGTCGATCATGGAAGCGGCCAACAAGGGCGCGAGCGACGCGGGGGCGGAGAGCATCGGCCTCAACATCGTGCTGCCGCACGAACAGGCGCCCAACCAGTATGTGACGCCCTACCTCAGCCTGAACTTCCACTACTTCGCGCTCAGGAAAATGCACTTCCTGATCCGCGCGCGGGCCGTGGCGGTGTTTCCAGGCGGGTTCGGCACTTGCGACGAGTTGTTCGAGCTTCTCACCCTGATCCAAACCGGCAAGATGAAGCGCATCCCGATCATGCTGTTCGGGAAAAAGTTCTGGAACCGCATCGTCGATTTCCAGGGACTGGTGGAAGAAGGCACGATCAGTGCCGCCGACCTTGACCTTATCCACTGGTGCGAGACGGCCGACGAGGCCTGGGCCTGCATCTGCGAGTTTTACAAGCTGAGCAACCCGATCCGCGGTTGCGATTGATCCTCCCCGCTTCGCGGAGGGGGACCGCCCGAAGGGTGGTGGTGGGGGCTGGCAACGGGGCGCTGCGTCGGCGGTGAGCCCCCACCACCATGTTTCACATGGTCCCCCTCCCCATTCTGGGGAGGAATCAGATCAGCGCACCGCCTGGTGCCCCATCGGCCCGTTGCCTGAACCGAACCCGGGTGCGGCTTCCAGCGCGCGGCGGACGAACAGGCGGGCTTCGGCGATTGCTTCAGGCAATGCTCGCCCTTGCGCCAGCAGCGTGGCAATGGCGCTGCCGAGCGTGCACCCAGTGCCATGGGTGTGACGGGTATGGATTCGACCGGCTGACCAGCTTCTCTCCGACCAGAAGCCATCGCGAGTTCGCTCGTAGAGAAAGTCGAATACCAGATCGTCTGTGCTCTCCCGTTCGCCGCTCGAATGTCTGATTTCGCCTCCCGGCCAATGCCCGCCCTTGGCCAGTAGCGCGCGACCTTGTGTTCTCGTCAGCAATTTATCCGCAGCATGGGCCTGGTCGATCTCGGTCACGACCCGCATTCCGCTGAGCCGTTCCAGTTCAGGCAAGTTTGGCGTGGTCACTGTGGCCAACTCCATCAGCCAGTCGAACACGCCAATGGTCGCCTCGTCGGCCAGCGCAGAGCCGCTGGTCGCCACCATCACCGGATCAAACACGATGGGGCAAGGCAGGTCTTCCAGCCGGTCGGCCACCACTTCTGCAATATCGGCGCTGCCGAGCATGCCGATCTTCACCGCATCGACCCCGATGTCGGTCATGCAGGCATCCATTTGCGCTGCGACCATGTCGGGGCTGAGCAGCTCCACGCCGGTGACGCCGCGCGTGTTCTGCGCAGTGACGGCGGTGATCGCGGTCATGGCATAGCCGCCGAGCATGGTGATCGTCTTGATGTCGGCCTGGATGCCCGCGCCGCCCGAGCTGTCCGACCCGGCGATCACAAGGATGCGAGGGGGGCGCGCGCTCATCCGGCCTTGAACCGCCTTGTCACAGACGGCGGGTGCTGCGCGTGATGACGCACTGCCCGCGTCGGACGGTCCAGCAATTCGCCGCCGCAATTAGGGCACTGTTCGTCAAGCCGGTCGGCGCAGGCTGCGCAGAATGTGCATTCGAAGCTGCAGATGAAAGCACCCGGCATTGCGGCGGGTAGGTCGGTGCCACACCCTTCGCAGTCCGGGCGCATTTCCAGGGTCAAGCAGCGGCCTCCACCGCGCGGCAGATCTGGTCCACCACCCGCGTGACAAGCGCCCCGTCGTCCCCCTCGGCCATCACGCGGATCAGGGGTTCGGTGCCGCTCTTGCGGATCACCAGCCTCCCGCCGCTGCCAAGGTCCGCCGCGCCATCGGCGATGGCCTGCTTGACCGCATCGGTATCGAGCGGGTCCGCCCCGTCATAGCGCACGTTCTTGAGCAGTTGCGGCACCTTGTCGAACAGGTGGAGCAGTTCGCTGGCGGGCTTGCCGCTGCGGACCAGCGCCACCAGCACCTGCAGCGCGGCAATCGTGCCATCGCCGGTGGTGGCATGGTCGGTCAGGATCATGTGGCCCGATTGCTCGCCGCCCACATTGTAACCACCCGCGCGCATGGCTTCGAGCACGTAACGGTCGCCGACCTTGGTGCGCACCAGTTTCAGCCCTTCGGCGGCAAGACACCGCTCCAGGCCGAGGTTCGACATGACCGTGGCCACCACGCCGCCGCCCCGCAGCAGGCCTTCGCGCGCCAGCGACAGCCCGATCAGCGCCATCAGCTGGTCGCCGTCCACTTCCTCGCCCTTTTCGTCGATCACGATCAGCCGGTCCGCATCGCCATCCAGCGCAATGCCGATATCGGCGCCTTCTTCCAGCACGCGGGCCTTGATCGCCCCCAGGTCGGTCGATCCCACGCCGTCGTTGATGTTGAGGCCGTTGGGCGAAACGCCCATCGCCGCCACTTCGGCGCCCAGTTCCCAGATTGCCGTTGGGGCCACCTGGTAGGCCGCGCCGTGGGCGCAATCGACCACGATCTTGAGGCCATCGAGCCGGATATCGTCGGGCACCGATTGCTTGACCGCGTGGATATAGCGCCCGCGCGCATCGTCGATCCGGCGTGCGCGACCAATGTGCTCGGCCTGGGCCAGCTCCTGCTGGCGGGCGATTTCGGCCTCGATCGCCAGTTCGTCGGCATCGGACAGCTTGTAGCCATCAGGGCCGAACAGCTTGATGCCGTTGTCGGCAAACTTGTTGTGGCTGGCAGAGATCATCACGCCGATATCGGCCCGCATTTCGCGCGTGAGCAGGGCGACGGCGGGAGAGGGGAGCGGCCCGGTCAGAATTACGTCCATGCCAACGCTGGTGAACCCGGCTGTCAGCGCGCTTTCCATCATATAACCCGACAGGCGCGTGTCCTTGCCGATCACTACCCGGTGCTTGTGAGCCCCTCGCAGGAAATGCTTGCCGGCCGCCTGGCCCACTTTCATTGCCGTGAAGGCATCCAGCTTGCCGGCATTGGCGCGACCGCGGATACCGTCGGTCCCGAACAGCTTGCGTGGCATCGACCCCATGTTCCTTTAGTGCCTGACAGGATTCCTGCCCTTGCAATGGCGTGGCGCGCAACCAATGTCACGCTTCGATGTTCCGGCAGGCGCGCAAATCCGGCACCGATGCGGTGCCTGTGCGTTGGCGGGACATGGGATCCGTTTACCGCTCACCAGATTGAAGGAATTGTCCAATGGCTTTCGAACTTTTGCCGCTGCCCTACGATAGCGAAGCGTTGGCGCCTGCCATCAGCGCCGAAACGCTGGGCTACCACCACGGCAAGCACCACAAGGCCTATATCGACAAGACCAATGCCGCCGTGACCGGGACCGACCTTGCAGGCAAGAGCCTGGAAGAGGTGATCGCCGCCGCGCGCGGAACGAACCAGGGCCTGTTCAACAATGCCGCTCAGAGCTGGAACCACGGGTTCTACTGGCACTCGCTGGCGCCTTCGACCAGCGGCCCCTCGGGCGACCTGGCCGACAAGATCGACGAGGCTTTCGGTTCGCTCGATGACTTCGCTACCAAGCTTAAGGACCGGGGCGCGGGCCACTTTGCCAGCGGCTGGGTATGGCTGGCCGAGAAGGACGGCAAGCTGTCGATCGAGGAAACCCACGATGGGGACACGCTGGTGGACCAGGGCTTCAACCCGCTGCTCACCGTGGACGTGTGGGAGCATGCCTATTACCTCGATCACCAGAATGCCCGGCCGAACTACCTGGCCGCCGTGATCGATGGCCACCTGAACTGGGACTTCGCCGCCGACAACCTGGCGCGCGGCACGGCCTGGACCTATCCGGCCTGATCTGGCGACACGAAAAGATGCCCGCCGTGCGATAGTCCACGGCGGGCTTTTTTGTGCCTGCGATCAGTCCCCGCCCGAAAGTTCCAGCACGTTGTTGGCAAACAAGGGTTCGCCGAACAGGAAGCCGATGAAATTTGGCGTGCCGAGGTGATCCACCAGCGCGGTCAACGACAAAAGGATCGGTACCGACAGCAGTGCGCCGGTCACTCCCCAGATCCAGGTGAAATAGGCCAGCGCCAGCAGGATCATTACCGGGTTCATGGTAAACCGCGCGCCCAGGACCGCAGGCGTGATGAAATTCGCCTCGACCGTATGGAGCCCAAGGTAGGCGGCAGCCGGAATCAGGCCGACCAGCGGCGAATCGGCCGAGCCGAGGCCAAACAGGGCCAGCAGCGCCACCATCAGCAGCGGGCCGACATAGGGCAGGAAATTGAGCAGCGCAGCAAGCCCGCCCCACATTACCGGGGCATCCAGTCCCATGGCCCAGGCACCCAATGCCACGACCACACCGACGCCCGAATTGATGAAGCCAACAGTGAGGATATAGGCCGCCACCCGGTCCTGCACTGCGCGCATCACCCGCGCCGCCTTCAGGCTGGCGTCCACTGCCGTGCGTTGCAGCAGCAGCCGCCGCCGCAGCCTCACCCGCGCCTCGATCATGAAGAAGGCCAGCATGATCGTCAGCAACACTTCGAGCAGCACCGTAGGGGTGGCAAAGGCCAATTGTTCGAGCATCGACGGGCCTGCCAGCACCACTTCACGGCCATCCTGCGTGCCGACGATTTCGGCCACCTGTTCGTTCAGGCGGGTGATCCAGGCAAGGCTGCCCTGCAACTGGCTGAAGTGATCCCCGACTCGCGCGATCATCGCAGGAACCTGGTCATACAACGACACGGCAGGGCGAAGGACTGCCGTCAGTGCCAGAGCCACGACTCCGATGAACACCAGCAGCGATGCGAGCGAGGCAAGCAAGTTGGGCAAGCCCCAGCCGGCCAGCTTGTCGGCCAGCGGAGAAAGCAGGACGGTCAGGATGATGGCGGTCACCAGCGGCAGGAAAACGACCGCTCCGATCGACAGGACGAAAGGAAGGGCGAGAAACAGGCCGATGGCCAGCAACACGACCAGCGCCGACATCAGGCGCAGTTCCTGCTCGGCAAAGGCCATTCGCCGGCGATGCGGCGTGGGCGTAGCAGTTGCCGAAGGGCGCGGGGGCGCATTTGCCGGGCTCGGCGATGCAGTTGTCAGATCATCGACAGGAGCAGTCATCGTCGCGCCACCATTCCCCCACGTGCCTGCTGTTGTGCATGGCGCGGGCGGGGCGCGCAATCAAGCGGATGTCAGCGCAGGTGCGTCGTTATGCCGTCACCTGCGGCGACCATGTCGAGTTCTTCCAGGATTGCCCTGTGGGCAGAAGGGTCGCTCAGCGAACGATCCGGCACGGTCCCGTCCTCGATCATGCCGGCCAGCGTGGCCCGGGCACGGCCCACGCGGCTCTTGATCGTGCCCACGGCACAGCCGCAGATTTCTGCCGCTTCCTCGTAGGAAAATCCGCCTGCACCCACCAGCAGCAGCGCCTCGCGCCGTTCCGGGGGAAGGGTCAACAAGGCACGGTGGAGGTCGGACAGGTGGATGGGTTCTTCCTGTCCCGCCGGAGCGACCAGAATGCGTTCGGCCACGGTTTCGTCATACTCGCCGCGGAAGCGGTTGCGGCGCATGTCGGTGAGGAACACGTTGCGCAGGATCACGAAGGTCCAGGCGCGCATCGAGGTGCCGGGTTCGAAGCGTTCCTGGGCGGCCCAGGCCTTGAGCATGGTTTCCTGAACCAGGTCGTCGGCCATGTCGGGCCTGCCGCACAGGCCGCGGGCGAAAGCACGCAGGTGCGGTAGCACGTCGGTCAGCTCGCGCTTGAACGCGCGCCTGTCATCGGCGCTGCGCGGCGGGCGTTCCACCGGCGCTTGCTCCGGCTTTCGCTCGGGCGCTGCTTGCGGTCCAATGCTCATTTATCGTCGACTTCTTCGTCATCGAGGCTGGCGAGAAGCTTCAACATGTCGCTGGGCAACGGTTCGCTTACGACTGAATTGTAGATGTTGCGCAATCCGTTGGCCCAATCGGGTTGTGGCACAGGCTTTACGGCCCGGGCTCCTGCCTTGCCGGAAGCTGCCCCGCTCGTCGGTTTGTGATTTTCGGTCATGGTCTGGTGCATCAAAGTCCCGTCTTTATCCCCAAAGTGCAACTTGCCTGCGCAACGCTAATGCAGCAAGGCTTCACGTCCCGGTTACCCTTCCGCTGTTGCGGCCAGAATCTGTTCGCAGAACTGTTCGTCGAATCTATTAGTCAGGTAGGGGAACGAAAGACGCGCCATCCGGTTCCCGAAAGGTGATCAGTAGCGTCTTGGGCGTGGGCGGAGAGAGTTTTGGACGGGCGTACCGGCAAGCGCAGCAAGGCTAACCGATGGCTCGTGAGCTATCCGCGTGGCTTGCCGGTGGGAATCTTCCTGCTGGTGGCCGCGATTACCGTGCTGTCCATCTTTGCCATCGAACGCAGCGAAACTCAGCGTGCCCAGACCCAGCTGTCAAGCCGCACCACAGCCATCGCTTCGGCTCTTGAACGCCGCGCCAACGCCAGCAGCGCCTATCTGCGCGCCGGCGCGGCCCTGTTGGCCTCGCTTGACGAAGTCCAGCCCGAGGAGTTCCGTCGTTTCGTATCCGAACTGAAGCTGGATGCCGACTACCGCGGGGCCGAAGGCGTGGGTTGGGCCATGGTGGTGCGGCCCAACCAGATTGCCGAATTCGAGGCGATCATGGCCAGGGGCGCTGCGATACCGGCCCAGCTCCACCCTCCCCCCAGTGGGGAGCAGGCCTATTCGGTGCCGGTCACCTATCTCCAGCCGGACACCGAACGTAACCGGCGAGCGCTGGGCTTCGACATGTTTTCCGAACCGGTACGACGGTTTGCCATGCTGGAAGCTGAACGCAGCGCCCGCCCGGTCGTCAGCGGCAGGGTGGTGCTGGCGCAGGAGCCGACGGGGGATAATCCCGGTTTCCTGATCTATATGCCGGTGTTCGAGGCCGCGCCCGGTGGCAGGCGGCTGCGCGGCTATATCTACAGCCCGTTCAACGCCTCGGACTTTCTCGCCAGTGCGCTCGCGATCGAAGACAGCGGGGAGTACGGCGTCAGCTTCTACGACCGCTCGGTGAGCGAAGAAAACTTGATGGCCAGCACATTGGCCACACCCGAGGCGCGGGCCGACCAGCACGGCGTGACCGTGGCCATCGCCAATTCACCATTCGTGCTGGAAGTCAGCCGCGCGCCGGGTGGCGCATTGTCCGGCCTGTCGATGGCCACGCTGATCTTCGGCCTGCTGGTGGCCAGCCTGCTGATGCTGTTGGTCCGCATGCTGACCCAGCAGGCGATCGAGGACGAGGCCAGCCTTATATGGTTCGAGGAGCAGGCCTCGATCCGCAATTCGCTGACGCGCGAGTTGAACCACCGGGTCAAGAACACGCTCGCCAACGTGCTGTCGATCATCGCGCTGACCCGTCGGCGGGCCGACAGCGTGGACGAATTCGCCAATGGTCTCGACGGCCGGATTCGTGCCCTTTCGGCCACTCACGACCTGCTAACCCGGTCAGATTGGGGAACCACCCCGGTGGCCGAGGTTATCCGTGCCGAACTGCGGCCCTATGCGCATGACAGCGACCGGGCAGTGGAAATGGGCGGCCCGCAGATCGAGCTTGCGCCCAACGATGCGCTGTCACTGGGCCTGGCGGTGCATGAGTTGGCGACCAATGCCGCCAAGTATGGTGCGCTTAGCCAGCCGGGCGGCAAGGTCAGCGTGCTGTGGTCGCTCGCTGCCCCTGAACTGGTGCGAGTCGAGTGGGTCGAACGGGGCGGGCCGCCAGTGCCGGCACAGCGGGGCCGCGGGTTCGGTACCGATCTGATCGAGCGGATCGTGGCCCACGAATTGCGCAATCCGGTCCAGCTCGATTTTGATCCCGAAGGTGTGCGCTGCGTACTGATGATCCCCGTGCGCCAACCGACCGAGTTTTCCATACGCGCGGCCCGCGCTCAGGCGCAGGGACGCACGATCCTCTCCGACCCGGCCAAGTGAGCCCGGCCCCTCCCCGTGGCGGGGAAGGGCAGGATCGCTATCAGGTGAACAGGCCCGTCAAGTGAACAGGGAAGTGTCGATCGGCAGGTTGCGCACCCGCTTGCCGGTCAGGGCGAAAAGGGCATTGGTCAGCGCCGGAATGACCGGCGGCAGGGCCGGCTCGCCAAGGCCTGTCGGCGAGTTGTCCGACAGCACGAATTCGGCATGGATCACCGGGGTCATCGGCATGCGCGGCAACTGGTAGTTGTTGAAGTTCGACTGCTTGGCAGCGCCGCCTTCGATCTCCACCGCCAGTTGCAGCGCCTGGCCGATCCCGTCGATGATCGAGCCTTCGACCTGGTTCATCGCGCCATGCGGGTTGATGATGTGCGCCCCCACGTCGCCGGCGCACCACACATTGTGCACGGCCACCTGGTTGCGGTCGGTCAGGCTGGCTTCCACCACCTCGGCGAAATAGCCCTGGTGGCTGTAGTAATAGCCAAAGCCCAGCGCGCGGCCTTCGGCCACTGGCTGGCCCCAGTTCGCCATCTCCATGACCTTGCGGGTCACGGCGCGCAGGCGGCGCGGATCGAACCCGGCAGACGGCCCGGTGAAGCCCATGGTCGATGGCTCGGGTTCGGCTCCTTCGACAATGTCGAGCAACAGGGTCGGCAGATCACGGCCGCTGGCATGGGCCACTTCATCAAGGAAGCTCTGGAACACAAAGGCCACGGCATTGGAAGTAGGTGCCCGCAATGCGCCCATCGGCACGGCCGTCCGCATTTTGGTCTGGGCGTAGCGCACATTGGAAACGTAGCGGGCGGGGAATTCGTCTGCAGGCATGGCAGCCGGGTTGAACGCGCCGCCGTTGATGTCGAAGGTCACGAAGTGGTCCTCGATGCCGATGATCTTGCCATCCGCATCCAGCCCCGCGCGCAGCTTGTGCCAGCCGGCGGGCCGGTAGTAATCGGTCCGCACGTCGTCTTCCCGGCTCCAGATGAGTTGCACCGGGGTGCCGGGCATGCGCCGGGCAATGGCCGCCACCTGCATCATGTAGTCGTTGTTGAGCCGCCGACCAAAACCGCCGCCCATGCGGGTGATGTGGACCAGCACCTTGTCCTGCGGCACGCCGAGGTAGGCGGCGACAGAGGCCTGGCCGCCTTGCGGGATCTGGGTTGGCGCCCACATCTCCATCACGCCGTCTTCGCGCATCAGGGCGGTGCAGTTCATCGGCTCCATCGCCACGTGGGCGAGGAAGGGATAGGAATATTCGCCTTCGATCACCTGCGTTGCCGAGGCCAGGGCGGCATCGACATCGCCCTTGGAAGCAAATTCCTCCTGCGGCTGGCCCGCAGCCATCAGGGCGCGGGCATCGGCATCATACTTGGCAGACGAGTGGCCAGCCCATTCGCCGGTGTCCCACTGCGGGTTGAGGCGTTCGCGCGCCTTGTTGGCGAGCCACCAGTTGCTGGCAATGATGGCTACGCCATCGACCAGTTCGGCGGCGTTGCCGTTGCCTTCCACCGTAAAGGCATTGATAACGCCGGGGGCAGCCTTGGCCGCTTCGATATCGGCCGAAACGAGGCGCGCACCGAACACGCGGCTGCGTTCATAGGCGGCATAGACCATGCCCGGAAGCTGGGTATCCACACCGAAAATGCCTTCGCCGCGGACGATCTTCGGACTGTCGATCCCGCCGATGGCGCGGCCGATGATGCGGAAATCCGCGCCGTCCTTCAGCTGGATCGATGCCGGGTCGGGCACGGCCACATGGGCGGCATCGCTCGCCAGTTCGCCATAGGTGGCGCGGCGGCCCGATGAGGCGTGGACCACGACCGAAGGTTCGGTCGAGAGTTCGCCTGCCGGAACGCCCCAGCGTTGCGCGGCGGCAGCCAGCAGCATGGCGCGGGCGGCAGCGCCGGTCTGGCGCATGGGGATCCAGTTCATCGGCGTGGCAAAGCTGCCACCGGCCAACTGCGGGCCATACTTGGCGGCGTTGCTGTCACCCTGGACGATGCGCACCTGGTCCCAGTCGGCATCGAGTTCCTCGGCAATCAGCATGGGCAGCATGGTCTTGATGCCCTGGCCGATTTCCGGGTTCTTGCCGACGATGGTGATGGTGTTGTCGGGGTTGATGGTGACAAAGGCGTTCAGTTCCGCAGTTGCCGCAGCCTCTCCCGCCACGGCACGCGCGGCCATCGGGAAACTGGCGGCCAGCGTCAGCCCGCCGCCTGCCAGAGCGGTGACCTTGAGGAACGAGCGACGGCTCGTGGCGATGCCAGCCTCAAACATTGGCCGTGCCCTCCGCTGCAACCTGGGCGATGGCCCGGCTGATCCTGGTGTAGCAGGCGCAGCGGCAGATATTGCCCTGCATCGCGCTGTTGATTTCGGTCTCGCTGGGATTGGGGTTGCGGTTGAGCAGGGCCGTCGCGCTCATCAGTTGGCCCGACTGGCAATAGCCGCACTGCATCACGTCCTCGTCCAGCCATGCCTGCTGCAGGGCCTGGCCCACCGGGGATTGGCTAAGATGCTCGATCGTGGTGATCTGGCGGTCCCCCACCGAACCGATCGGCAGCGAGCAGGACCGGGTGGCCTGCCCGTCAACGTGGACGGTGCAGGCACCGCACATGCCGATGCCGCAACCGAACTTGGTGCCGACCATGCCGAGTTCCTGCCGCAGAACCCACAGCAGGGGCATGTCTTCGGGCGCATCGATCTCGCGCGTTTCGCCGTTGATGGTGACCGTATAGGCCATGAGGCATCTCCTGAACTGTTATGGGCGACCTGCCGGAAACTATCAGGGGCGAGGGCGCAGATGATCCTTGTTCGGCAGTCTAGCCTGCTCATTCCCCCGTGCCAAGTGGCCCAAGGGCCGTGGGCCTGCACCAAATTGTCGCAGGCCCCCGGCTTGAGTCCCCGAAGGGATTTACCGCATCGGGGTGATCGTCTGGATCGTCCCGTCGGCGTTGAAGGTCAGCGGCGCCATCATGACGTTGCGCAGGTGCGTCTGACCCGAAAGCTGGGTGTCGTGGTATGACAGGTACCACTGCCCCGCGATCTCGGTGACCGAGTGGTGGCTGGTCCAGCCCTGCACCGGATTGAGGATGCGCCCGCGATAGGTGAACGGACCATAGGGCGAAGTGCCCGTGGCATAGACCACGTAATGCGTGTCGCCGGTGGAATAGGTTAAATAGTAGGTTTCACCCCGCTTGAAGACCCAGGCACCTTCGAAGAAGCGGCGGTCGTTGTCACCGCCCAGCAGTGGCTGGCCCAGCTCGTCGAGCAGCATGACTTCGCGCGGTTCCTCGGCAAATTCCAGCATGTTGCCGCTCATCCGCGCAATGCGCGGCATGATCGCCGGCTGGTCGGGCTGTTCCAGGTCGCTGACCGAGCCGTTCGCGTCATACTGGCCGTTGGCCCAGCGCTGCAGCTGGCCGCCCCAGATGCCGCCGAAGTACATGTAGTGCGTCCCGTCGCTATCGCGGAACACGTTGGGATCCATCGAATAGCTGCCGGCAATCGCCTCGGGCTGCGCGGTGAACGGGCCGACCGGGGTGGTGGACGTGGCCACGCCGATGCGGAACACGTCCTGTTTGTCCTTGGCCGGGAAGTACAGGAAATAGGTGCCATCCTTATAGGCGGCATCGGGTGCCCACATCTGGCGACCGGCCCATGGCACATCGTCGATGTCCAGCGCCACCGGGTGGACGGTAACCGGTCCGCCGACCCGGTCCATCGACAGCACATGGTAGTCGCGCATGGCGAAATGGCTGCCAAGGTCATCTTCCGGTATGCCCGATTCGATATCATGCGACGCGTAGATATAGATACGTCCGTCTTCCCACACGTGAGTGGAAGGATCGGCCGTATATATCTCGCTCACCAGTGGTTCGGACAGGAATACCGGCCCTTCGCCTGCTTCGTCCTGCGCCGCTTGCGAGCAGCCGCTCGCTCCGAAAAGTATGATAGCGCTACCAATTGCAATCGCCGCTTTCCGCACCTGACTCTCCATTTCCTCGTTTTCGGGATAGGCACGATATGCGCGAAGCTGGCATAAGTGTCAAAGGGAGTTGCGCAGGCGCCCGAGCCGCAACAGGCGCGCATTGGCGTACGGGCTGGCCTTTTGCAGGTGTACGAATGCCTGCTATCCGCCACCAGGCAGCGTTCAATGAAGCGGGCGCGGCGCAGTCGGAAAGCGCGAGGAGATAACCGAACATGCCCAGTCTCGCGCTCCATCCCGACCGGCTCTTTCCGGCCGATCCTGCCGTCCGCAGCCTCGCGAGAGAGCTCCATGCGCTGGTCAAGGGCCTGCCGATCATCAGCCCGCACGGACACACCGATCCTGCCTGGTTTGCGGGGAATGCGAGCTTCGGCAATGCGACCGAACTGCTGCTGGTACCCGACCACTACGTGCTGCGCATGCTCTATTCGCAAGGTGTACCACTGGAGGCGCTGGGGGTAGCGCCCAAGGGGCAGGCAAGCACGGCTGATCCGCGCGAAGCCTGGCGTCTGCTGGCGGTCAATTATCACCTGTTCTGCGGCACACCGTCGCGGATCTGGTTCGACTGGGTGTTTGCCGAGGTTTTCAGGCTGGAGCAGCGGCTCGAAGCGCAAACATCGGACCATTAATACGACCGGATCACCGAAGCTCTGGCCACCGATGTCTGCCGCCCACGTGCTTTGTTCGACCGCTTCAATATTGAAGTTATCGCTACCACGGAGGGTCCGCTCGACAGGCTGGAGCACCACCGCACGATTGCCGACAGTGGCTGGGGCGGACGGGTCATCACCGCCTATCGCCCTGACCAGGTAATCGATCCCGAGTTCGAGGGCTTCGCCTACAACCTTGCCGCATTGTCGGACCTGACCGGTGAGGATTGCCATGACTGGGCAGGCTACCTTGCCGCCCACCGCCAGCGCCGCGCGTTCTTCGCGTCGATGGGCGCCACCTCGTCCGACCACGGCCACCCGACAGCACGCACCGCCGATCTGGGCGAGGAACAGGCGCGCGCGCTGTTCGGTCGGGTTACCTCGGGCAAGGCAAGCGCGGCGGATGCCGAACTGTTCCGCGCCCAGATGCTGACCGAAATGGCTGCGATGAGCCTGGATGACGGGCTGGTCATGCAGGTCCACCCTGGATCGTTCCGCAATCACAACCGGCTGCTGTTCGACCGCTTCGGGCGCGACAAGGGTGCGGATATCCCGATGCAGACCGAATATGTGTCGGCCCTGCGCCCCTTGCTTGCCAAACACGGCAACGATCCGCGCCTGTCGCTGATCGTCTTCACGCTGGACGAGACCACCTACTCGCGCGAACTCGCCCCGTTGGCCGGCCACTATCCGGCGCTCAAACTGGGGCCAGCCTGGTGGTTCCACGACAGCCCCAAAGGCATGCGCCGCTATCGCCGGATGACGACCGAGACGGCTGGCTTCTACAACACCGTGGGCTTCAACGACGATACCCGCGCCTTCCTGTCGATCCCTGCCCGGCATGACCTGGCACGGCGGATCGATTGCGGGTTTCTGGCCGAACTGGTGTGCGAACACCGGCTGGAAGAGGATGAGGCGGCCGAACTGGCTGTGGACCTGGCCTATAACCTCGCCAAAGCGGCCTATCGCCTGTGAAGGCTGGCTTGAGGCTGGATCAGAGGTCGATGGCGCGCCTGGCGCCCGGCGTGGCCCATCCGGGCTATGACCGGACGAGCGAGAACTTCGGCATCGTCCATTTCGGTCTGGGTGCTTTTGCCAGGGCGCATCTTGCCAGCTATACCGATGCCGCGATGACAGCGGGTGACCGGGACTGAATGATCACCGGCGTGTCGCTGCGCTCGCCCGATGTGGCCCGGCAGCTCAATCCGCAGGACGGTCTCTATCTCTTGGCGGAACGCTCGGAGGAGGGGACGGCCTATCGACTGAACGGGGCCATCAACCAGGTTATAGTCGCGCCTGACGACCCGGCGGCGGTGGTCGCGGCTATTGCCGCACCAGGTACCCGCATCGTCAGCCTTACGGTCACGGAGAAGGGCTATTGCCGCGCTGCCGATGGCTCGCTCGACGTGGCGCTGGCGGGGGAGGGCAGCTTCTATCCCTTGCTGTGCCGCGCCTTGCGCCAGCGGCGCGATGCAGGACTTGCGGGCGTTACCCTGCTCAGTTGCGACAACCTTGCTGCCAACGGCAGGGTGCTTGAAAGGCTGCTGCGGGAATACCTCGCCCAGATCGACCCGGACATGCTCGACTGGTTCGGGCAGCACTGCACCTGTCCCTCCTCGATGGTGGACCGCATCGTCCCCGCCACGCGCGATACCGATCGCGACGAGGCAGAAGAGGCAACGGGCCTGCGGGATGAAGCACTGGTGGTGACCGAGCCGTTCTCGCAATGGGTGATCGAGGACAAGTTTGCCGCCGGAAGGCCGCGCTGGGAGGTCGGCGGAGCGCAGATGGTCGAGGATGTCCGGCCTTACGAAACGGCCAAACTGCGCATGTTGAACGGCGCCCATTCCGCGCTTGCCTATATCGGCCTGCGGCATGGCCATACGTTCGTGCATAAAGCCGTGGCGGACCCGGCAATCAGGCCGACCATCGAGAAGCTTATGCGCGAGGAGGCGGCCTCAAGTCTCCGGCCAGCCGCCGGGCAGGACCTGTCAGCCTATGCCGATGCCCTGCTGGCCCGCTTCGCTAATCCTGCGCTCGATCACCGGCTGGCCCAGATCGCCATGGACGGATCGCAGAAAATCCCCGAGCGCTGGCTGGAGGTCATGGCCCACCATCAGGCCGCTGGCCGGCAATGCCCAGCGTTGCTCGCTGCCCTTGCGGCTTGGATGCAGCACGTCCGCGGGGATGGACACATTGTGGATGATCCCATGGCACGCGAACTCGCCGAACTGTGGCTTGAAGTCGGACAATCCGGCATCGCCCGCGCCCTGTTCGGCCGCGATGGCCTGTTTGCGCACAACTGGGCCGCCGATGGGGCGGCTCTGGTGGCACTTGATGCCTGTCTTGCGAGCAATTGCACCTGACCCAACGGCCCATTGTCCGAGAACCAGACCAATGCGCTTCGCCGCGATGCCGTGCCGCGCAGATTGCCCTTTGACGAGACTGGTGATCCGGATGAACCGCAGTGTCATCGGCTTGTAACGGAATTGTCGCTGCCGTGTCATATACCGCACCTAATGGCGCCCCCAACCAGTGACCGACAGGGTTTCAGCCGGACCGCCAGGATCGGCGAGAAGGCGAACTTCTGATCGTGGGCAGGAACAGGAGCAATCTACCGATGAAGATCGACTTCCGGCTCGCCGTTCTGGGCGCCATTTCCGCCGCCCTCTTTTCCACCGGCTGCACGGTCCACGCACAGACTCCCGATCCCGACCTGGCCCTGCGCTTTGCCGTTCTGGGCGATGCCGAACCCAAGCCGGAAGCCGCCTTTCCCGGCGTCGAGGCCGCGGTGCGGGATGTAAACGTCCTGGCCGGGCGCGAGCAGATCGACTTCGTGGTGGGTGTGGGAGACCTGGCGCACAAGGGCACGGTGCTGCAGTACGACAACGTCACCCCGGTGCTCCAGCAGTTGAGCCGCCCGTTCTATCCGATCATGGGCAACGAGGAGCACAACCAGAGTGTTGCCCGTTATCTAGGTTATGCCCGGCAGTGGAATCCGGAAATCACCAGCGAGAGTTTTGTCCAGGATCACGGCCGCGTCACGCTGGTCTATGCCTCGCCCAACATGGGGCGCGACTTCCATGATGACGGGATCGACTGGATACTGGAGCAGATGAGGGCGGCGCCGAACCCTGTTTTCCTCGTCGTCCACGCGGCGCAGGTGGGGGTCTATCCGGAGAACGCGGAGAAGGGGGTCGAGAACGAAAGGTTTGCAGAAGTCATCGCCCAACCCAAACTCGCCGCAGTGATATCCGGCGACCTGCATATGGACATGGACCGGACGGTCCATTCCAAGCAGATCGGGCAGGTGCACTATCTCCACATTCCCGGCCTCGAACGCACCAAGATTCCGGACGAGACACGACACACGCCGATGTTCCGCGTGTTCACGATAACGCAGGCTGACGAGGTGCACGTCCAGACTTACGAGACCGGAAACCCGCAGCCGCTCGAACGCCACGCTTACAGCTTCTCGATTGCGGCGCTCCGCAACAGGTAGAAGGCACTCCGGGTGCGCCACAAGCACGCCTGGCCACCAGCATATGCGGAGAAGACCGTGTCATCACCCCGGAAACGCGCCGTTTACCGCTTGAGGATTGCTGCGGGGACCATGGTTGTCCTGCTCGCAGCATCCGCCTGCGCCGAGGGTCCGTCTTCCCGCGTCCGCGCCGACTTCCAGGCACCGCTCAATGCCGATGCAGGCTGGGCGGGCGGGCTCGACGAGCAGGTGACCATCGCGGCCGACCGCCCCTTCCGCCTCAGGATGGAACTGGAAGCGGAGGCAACCGGCGCCGCCCCGGATCGTCCGGCCGCCTATCTGCTACAAGTGCGGCGGAATACAGGGGCCTGGGAAACGCTTGAGGCGCACGGCTTCCCCTATCCCAAACGCGAACTGGAAATGAGCTTTGAGGGCCTGGCTCCCGGTTCGAGCCCGCCGGACTGGACGCTGATTGCCGGTAGTTCGGATAATCTCGCGGTCGTCGCCGGTGATGATCAACCGGCCCTGCGCGCCAGCGGGGGGCCGGGCGGGCTGGTGGCCTTGTATAACGCACCATGGCCGCTGCAGGAATTCGCGTTTGGAACCCGCTTCCGCCTTCCCGCTGGAGCGCGCGACGGATTCAGCATGGTCTTCGCCTATGTTGATGGCGAAAATTACGGCCGTGCAGAAATCACCCTCGATGGCAGGATCCGGATCATCCGGGTTGCAGAGGGGAACGAGAGCATCCTGGCGGAGCAGCGCACGACAATCATCCCCGGCAATTGGCATGAGGTGGAGCTCCAGCTCGAAGCCGGTCACCTCGCGGTCAACCTGGATGACGACACGCTCGAATTCACCACGCCGATTGGCGCGGGACTTCCCGTTTCGGACGTAGGAATCATGGTTCCTGCAAACGGCATGGTGGAGCTTGCGGATATCGTGGTGGAAGGCCAACCGCGCTCGCCCCTCGTCAGCATCGTGGCCACGCAGGCCTATAATCATGGAGCGGGGACAGAAGACCTGCTGCCCGGTTCCAGGGCGCCCTTCACTCCGGGGGCGGGCATCTCGCTCAAGCGGCAGACCCCGCCCTGGGCGGTCGTGAGGCAGCAAGGGCGGCAACATGGCGAATTCGAATGGCCGCTGGTGATCCGCCGCCATGCGGACGGTCCGCTGATGAACGAAGACGGTGACCGGTTCGCCTTTCGCATGGTGGACGATCGCGGCGCGGCACTGCCCGGCAGTCCGGTGGCGCAGGTCCGCCTGACTGTCCCGCCGGGGCACCTGGGTGGAACATTTGTCGAGACGCCAGGGCGGATCGGCCCCTGGCAGGCGCGGAACGGTGATCTCTATTTCATCATGGAGCCGAGCGAGACTGACAATCGCTTCATGATGATGAAATCGACCGATAGCGGACGCAGCTGGCGTGAGGTGGACGGCGCCAACCGTCCGGCCACGGGCGACCTGGAGTCGGTCGACGGCAGGCTGGTCGGCGATACGATCCACATCGTCCACCAGATAACGCAGACGGTATTTCATCACGCCTTCCGCATTTCCGATCATCCCGACCAGCCTGACACCTGGGCAATCCGCGACGAGGTTGCGGCCGAAGGCGAAGCCCATTCGCAGATGGCCACGCTGGTCGTTCGCCCCGATGGCAGCATGGTGACGGTCTATCTGGCAGACCGCCTGCACTACGCCGTGCGTTCTCCTGACGGCCACTGGGCGCCGGGCGGGGAAATCGATCCCGGCTCGGCAGTCCGCAATGCCGGACCGCAGGCGGTGCTTGGCCGCGACGGCGTGGTGCATCTGGCCTATTTCACTGCCGACGGCGCGATCTGGTATCGCCGCATCCTGCCCGACGGAACGCTGACACCGCGCCAGCAGCTGGCAAGCGGCGCCGGCACCGAAGAGGCGGAATATGGCGCGGTACTCCCGCTCGTCTATGATGGGCAGAACGATGTCGTGCACATCGTCTATCGCCTGGCCGACGGCACCTTGTGGCAACGCCGTGTAGGCGGCGATAATGTCGCTCAAGCAGCCGTCATGGTAACCGAACGGCCGGTCATCACCCATGCGGTGGATTCGCAGCAGCCTGCGGCCGACCTCATCCTCGATGGCGATACTGCCCATGTCCTGTTCGTCGAGCAATCATCGCGCAGCATCTGGAGCACGCGCAACGACGGCGCGAGGTGGCAGGCGCCGGTTCTTCAGGTCGAAGGGATAGCCGGTTCGTGGGTGCGCGGCAGCATCATCCGCAAACCCGATGGAACCCGCGCGCTGGCCTATGTCTATGACGCCGGATCCGAAGGCGGCTCGGGCTTCAACCGCTACGCCGAAATCCCGCTGGATCCTGGGTCGGAGTGAGGGACCGGCCCGCAAATAAGTTCGTGGAAGCGGGTCGCGTTGGTTGACTGAACACTTTTTTCAAGGGTGTTGAGGTGGATGGCGTCCCAAAGGGGACCAAGATGGGAACCAACAGATGTGGCAAATTTCTCTGGGGCTCCCGTGACTGGGATTTCCTTGCCCGCATCCCGGCTATTGGGCCACTTGCTGAATGGCGGGTTCCGGGCGACGAAAGGCGGAAAGCTGCTGTCCGGTCCTCTCCGACTATGTCGCCCGGGCGAAGCGCGACCGGCCCACAACGGGACTTCATCGATCAATTGTCAGTTTTCAAGGGCAAGCCATCGGACGGCTGACGTTTCCTTTACAGCGCCCAATAATCAAATCGGAAGGCGCGTTGGCAACTATGCCAACGCGCCATGAGAAGAGATCTCGAAACTAGAACGCGAAGTTCAGCCCGAAGTTGAACTGACGGCCGTAATAGGTGACGAGCGTTGGATTCCCACGGTTCCCAACATACTGCACCGTTGGCTCGTCGGTCAGATTCTTCACGTTCAGAAAAAGGCTGTTATCCCCCCACACACGGAACTGGATCACTAGATCCCACACATCAGAGTGTTCGTTGTAGACGTCGAGGGCAGCCCTTGCCCCGACGGATTCGATCCGCTCAGACAAGTAATTATATGACACGCGAACGCTCAATGGGCCCTGCACATAGGAGACAACGCCGTTAAGGATGTGCTCCGGCGAATTCACCAGCGGCAGCGCATCGGTCCGGTTGGGATACACACCTTCGGAGTCGAGGTAGGTATAATTCGCCTCGACCCCGAGGCCCGACAGCAGTCCGGGAAGGCTGGGGAACTGCTGTACCCAGCCAATCTCGATACCGGTAACCGAGCCACCTTCGCCGTTCTGACGCGTGCGCTCATCCACACCGTCGGCGGTGATGCGACTGGAGCTGAACACGAAGTCGGAGATGTCCTTGTGGAATACCCCTGCCGAAATCAGGCCCAGCGGCGGCATGAAATACTCGACTGAAGCGTCGTAGTTCCACGAGCTTGCCGGACGCAAGGCAGGGTTGCCGATGATGCGCTGATTAAGCTGGGCATTCTCCTGGCGGGCCGGGACGAGATCGCCTGGGGGTGGCCGCGAGATCGCTTCGGTGATGCTTGCCCGGAAGATCAGCCGATCATTTGCGGCACTATACCGCGCCTGAATGCCGGGCAGGAAGTTCGTGTAGGAGTTCTCGATCGATGGCCGTCTCGAGAGTTCGGTCGCTACCGCAATCACGCATTGGTGGGAAACGCGGCCGGTCCGTTCGCGGCTCGCATGGCTCGGCGAGGCGCTAGAACTCCTTACAGAACAGAGCGTTGCGCAGGACTACCTCGCACTCTGGTATGACGGCGCGGCTCTCATCAAGGTTGATCATGAGGGACTATCCTTTGTTGATCGGCATCTTTGGCACCGGCTGGGCCGCCGGCATGGACTCGACTCCGCGACTACCGACGAAGCGTTGGGAGGACAGTGGCAGACGCTCGAAGCGACGGGCGATCCACTACTATCCAGCGGATTCAATAAAATTGCGATCGTGTCTTTGCACGAACGGGCGGCTCGTGAGGCCGCCGCGCAGATTGAAAAGCTTACCTTGGCGAACGTCATCGTCGTGACTGACCACGCGGCGGGGGAAGGCACGGCGTCCGCAGCGAGTGCTGATGTCATCCTGTTCGTATGGGGGGCGACAAAGCACGCCGCTTACCGCGCTTTCGACAAGGTTCGCGATCGCCTCGAATATGTCCAGGGAACGGGCAGTGCCAGTATCGTACGGGCATTAGAACGTCGGGCGGGCAAGCCTACGCATTGAGGCTGTTGTCCGTCAAGAGTCCGCGGCACAGCATCAGAACGGGGTGACGGATCGCCGAGCACGGGCAATGACGTCACCATACGTCGTGGAGTCACTTGAGGAGGGCTAACGCGGCCTCAGAGCTTGCTTGCTGACTCCCTGCGAGTTCCCTCGATTATCTCGATTGGTGCACCTTCTGCCCGGCAAGCACGGCATCGTTGCGGGCCGCAATCAGCCGTTCGTGCTTGCGGCCCATCTGACCAACATCGACTACAATATAATAGCCTGCTGTGGCTTGTTTCGACTACGCTGCCCACGCCATCCGCTCTCACACTCTCGCAGCCATGTCTGCGCCAACACCGGCGAGCATCGCTTCCGCATTGCAGCCGGGCCGCTGGCGCAAGTATCCGGCGATCAGTGCGCATATTGGTTCCGGGACCCGCAGCCCGGGTGCTCCCTCGACCCGGCGCCAAGCCAAGAATGCGATGCTGGCAAACAGGCTGTCCAGCTCGCAGTGCTGGCGCAGCCGGTTCCATTCAGCCGGTGTCTCGGCCTGTTCCAGGCATGCTTTCTCCAGCAACAAGCCCACCGGGATGTCGAGGCGAATCAGGATTCCAGACAGGTGGTGATACTTGCCGGTTCTGGCGGTCGTCATGGCCGCCCCCACGTCGACATGCTGGCGTGACCAGCGGCCCGAGTGTTCACGCTGCAATTGCGCCGGCAAAGGAAGATCGTGGCCCATGCAGGCCAGCGTGAGCCGGACAACGTCTGCGCTGGCACCACCCCACGTGATAACGACGTGCGATGGTCGGCTGATCAAGTGGTTCGAAAGCTGCCCCAGGATCTGCGCCTCACTGTGATCGTGTGCGGTCCAGCTGACCAGGGGGCCGGTCGATACACGGCCTTCCTCGTCCAGCTCGAATTCGTAGGCGCTGGCGGCGGTGATGACGCGGCAGGCTCCGCGGGCCCTTTCCTGGTCCGGTTCGATGCAGCTGTATGCCTCGCGCAAATACGGGTCGAAGCTGCTTTCGGTGTCGATGGCGACGTATTTCATTTCAGTGCTCCAGATACGCCAAGGGCCGCACGATGGCGGCCCTGGCAGGTGTTGTTCTTGGTGATGGAAGGTGCGTTGGCGGGTCAGAACGGCACCCGGGCCACCTCCAGTGCGGACCATGCCCGCCATGCTGCAACCAGCAGGCGCCGATCCTCGATGTCCTCGGCCATGGTGGTGACCCAGGTCAACCAGACGGCTTGCGCCCGGTCCGGCAGGGTAGCGATGCGCCTGGCCTCATCCACGTCTTCCCACGGCGGGACGTAGGCGAGGCCGAACTCCTTTGCCCGATCCTCGATCGCGTCGAACACCGCCGCCTGAGCACCACGATCGACCGGATCCGCGCGTTGCGTGACAGGGGCCAGGACGTGCCCGCCCTCCGGCACCCGCGCCATCATCAGAAGCATGGGGTGCATGTGCGGATGCAGCTGCAGGTGACCCCGCTGCAGGTCGAAGGCGATGGTCTCCAAATCCTCGCGGGTAGCGGTGAAGGTGGCAAAATCGAGCAGCCTGCCGTCGTCGCCATAGGCGACCGCAAGGATGGTAATGGATTCATGGATGCGCATGGCATGGTCCTTTCTGGACGCCAGATGCGCGAAGGGGCCGGCGGCCTTGCGGCTGCCGACCCCTTCGCTGGTCTGGTTGAGTGGTGGTGAGGTTCAGGCGACCAGGACGAGGCCGTTGTCAAGAGGAGTTATCCGATGACGACAAATGGGACGGTTGTGGACTGCCAGGTTCTGGATACGTGTGATCTTTGCCGCAATTGAGAAAGGGCCCCCTCGTTCACCTACCATGCGCGCGATCGCCTAAGTGGATTGCAAGACTTCACCCACCTCCGGGTGACTTCGGTCCACGGGGGCGAGGCTCTCCGGCATGGATGTCCCGCTTGCGAGCCGTCTTCCAATCGATGCGATAAAGATCGAAGCGGCGGTCGGCCAGATTGCGCACGGTCCCTTCGGCCCTGGCCCAGGTCAGGTCGGCCAGGTTGACGTCGGCAATGGTCAGGGTCTCGATGTTCTCGCTCGCCTCTGCCGCGATACCGTCACGTGCAAAGGGGAAGTCGCACGGGGTCAGGATGCACGACTGGGCGTACTGGATGTCCATGTTGTCAACGCCCGGAAGATTGCCGACATTGCCCGACATGACCACGAAACACTGGTTTTCGATCGCCCGCGCCTGTGCACAATAACGCACGCGCATATAGCCCTGACGGTTGTCGGTGCAGAACGGCACGAAGATGATCCGCGCGCCTTCGTCCACCAGCCGGCGGGCGAGTTCGGGGAACTCGCTATCGTAGCAGATCAGCACGCCGATGGGCCCGACGTCAGTCTGGATGGCGGCCACCGAACTGCCGCCCTTGATCTTCCACCAATAGGCTTCGTTCGGCGTCGGGTGGATCTTCTCCTGCGAATGGACCGACCCGTCGCGCAGGCAGACATAGGCGATGTTCTGGATGCTGCCGTCCTCGACCCGCGTGGGGTGCGAGCCGCCGATGATGTTGATGTTGTAGCGCAGCGCCATGCGGGATAGCTCGGCCACGATCGGCTCGCGGTATTCGGTCATCCGGTCGATCGCCGCCATCGGCGACAGTGTCTCCGGCTCGAACGAGAGCAGCGGCATGGTGAACAGCTCGGGGAATACCACAAAATCCGAACGGTAATCCGCAGCGACATCGACGAAGTATTCAACGTTCTTCACAAATTCACCAAAGTCCTCCACTGCGCGGGCCTGGAACTGGACGGTGGCCAGTCGAACGCTCTCGACGTCACGCGGCACGCGGAATGCGGGCGGCTCGCTGGGATCGACATAGGGATTGCGCCACACCATGTGCGCGGCGAACCCGTCGGATTGCTTGTCGAACGGCAGATATCTTTTCAGCACCCCGATCGGCGTGAAACCATTGGCAAGCTGGAAATTGATCACCTGGTCGCGGAGCTCGCCCTCGGCCACGCGCCGCAGATAGTCCTCTGGGCCATCGACCTTGTTCTTGACGCGGGCATAGCCGGGCATGCGGCCGCCGAAGACAATCCCGCGCAATTCAAGCCGTTCCGCAAGCGCACGCCGCACTTCGTATAGGCGCTTGCCGATCCTGAGGCCACGATGTCCGGCATCGACCGCCATCTCGGTGCCATAGAGCCAGTCGCCCGTTGGATCATGCCGGCTGCCGAACCCGTCGCCAGTGATCGTGGCCCAGTCGTGGGGCGCCAGCGCGATAGCCTCATCGATACGGGACGAGGCGCAATAGCCGACGACTTTGCCCTCAAACACCGCGACGAACTGCCCCTGGGGAAAATTGTTGATCTGCCCAATGATCTGGCCGGGACTGTAGTTTTCGACTCCGGGATAGGCCCGGCCGATCAGGGCCAGAATCTCGGCGGCATCGCTCGCAACGGCTTCACGCACGTCGAGTGTGGCGGGGGTCTTGCTTGGCAATGCCTGCTCCTGAAAAACTTGAATTGATCCGGCTGCCCGTCAGAAGTGTTCACGGCCCGGATGTCCAGAGCTATCGCGTCCATCTCCTGCCGGGCGCGACGGTCGCGCGGGGAATGCGCCCTACTTCATAAGACCTGCGGCCCGCAGCGCCGCTTCGATCGTTTCGCCGATTGATGATGACCCGGATGGTTCCGGTTGGCGACGGGGTGATCGCGGCGGTCGCGCTGCCGGAGTGGAAGCACTGGCAGGTGCCGAAGCCACGCGCTTGCCCAGCAACTGCCATGCCTTGGCGGAATGGATCGTGGACGAGATGCCAACTTCGAGCATGTAGGCTCCCGATATGCCGCAACCGCAATCGCCCTTGGTCGAAAGCGGCGTTCCGTGGCCCATACCGGTAACGCGATACTCCTCGATCAGAACCTCCCCCGAAGGCGCGTGCCACGCCCGGTAGGGATAGGTTTCGACCACCCTGGTTTCCGTCGGAGCGGTGGGCAGGTCATGGATTTCACACCACTGGCGCAGGATTGCATCGGCATTTGACTGGTCAACCACGGTATCGGCCGTGCCATGCCAGATCGCGACAGCCGGCCAGCGGCCGCGATTATCCGAAGCCGACCGGATGGCGTGGCCCAATGCGCGGGGTGAAGGCCTGTGACCGCGCATCTGTTCGAACGCCTCGCCGACGGAGCCGGCTACGCCATGCGGCAGTCCGGCCAGGATGGCCCCGCCGACGAACTTTTCCGGATAGACCGCAAGCATTGTCGAAGCCATCGCTCCTCCTGCTGATAGTCCGGTGATGAAGACCTTGGCGGGGTCCACTGCGCCTTGGTCAACAAGTGCGTCGATCATCTGGGCGATCGACAACGCTTCGCCGCTGCCGCGCCGGGTATCGGCATCAGCGAACCAGTTGAAACACAGGTTGGGGTTGTTCGCCCGGCGCTGTTCGGGAAGCAGTACGGCAAAGCCATAAGCTTGCGCCAGGGCCGACCAACCGCTTCCGCTGTCGTATGCGGCGGCAGTCTGGGTGCAACCGTGCAGCACCACGACTAGAGGAACAGGTGGTCCGGACTCCCCGGGCAGATTGGTCCATGCGCCAAGATTGCCGGGGTTGGAGCCAAACCCCGTGAGCGGGCGCAGGTGCGTTTCGCCACCCGCCCTGGCTAGGCCCGGCAAGCTGCCATTTGATGCCAGAGACCTGTACATATCGCTCGTCCTCAATAGTGCTAAGACACCATGAACGAAGCAATCGCCCTTTCGTTGCTGCAGTGCAGCATTAATTCGACCGATATCCGGATTGACCGGGCGGACCTGCCTATCGAGACATGATGGGTCTCAGCCGCAAGGACCGTCAGCCAGCACGATACCCGAAGCCACAAGATCGCTGCGCTGCTCTGGGGAAAGCTCGTGCGGCCCAACAGGTGCAATCAGCGTCACGTCTGCGCTGTAACTGCGAAGAAACCTTGCTTCGTTGCTACCCTTTTCGCCCGTTCCGATCACGCCGATCCGCTTGTCGGTCACCTCGTAGCCATCGCATATCGGGCAATAGCGGAGCAGGCCGCGTTCAACTGCACGGTCGTGCACGTCGGGAGCAATATCCGGCCGGTTGTTCAGCACCCCTGTTGCGAGCAACACGGCCTGAGCGACCCATGCCTGATCATCCACGCGAACGCGAAGCAACTCACTATCGGGTTCGATCCTGCGCACCGTGCCCAGTTCGAAAGTGGCGCCATAATGCCGGGCCTGCTCCTTCATGCGGTTAAGCAGTTCAGCGCCCGGAATCCCACCGGGAAATCCGGCGTGATTGTGCGTGCGCGGGATTGTCGCTGCACGACTGTTGCCGCCATCCACCACCAGGACGCGCAAATGGAAGCGGGCAAGATATATCGCCGCAGTCAGTCCCGCAGGCCCGGCACCGATGACGACGCAGTTCAGCGGTTGCTCCATGGTTTTTTCAGTTCACGGCGACGGGCCGGGTCCCCGGCGGCGAGTCATGTTTCTGCGCCCTGTTTCGCCTGCTTGGCGTCGAGGTCGACCTTGTTCTCGCGTGGCCAATGGCGGAGACTACGACAGGACTTTATGAACCCGGCGGCATCGGCCGCCTTGGTGAGCGGCATGCAAGCTTCGTCGAGATCGTCGGCCAGGCCCGCCTTGGCGAATATTGGCTCGGCCTCTGTGCTCATGCCAATGAACTTGCAATGGGCGAAGGCATCGGTGACGAAGTCCTTGGCTGCCGCATCCATCGCCAGCATGGCCGCACCTTCATCCGACACCAGCACGGCCACAGCATCGAACAGGACGGACGCGCCGCCATCGATCTTGTGTTTGGCCGCCACGGTCGTGCCATCGGCAAGCGTCACTCCGCCAATCTTGGGCGCGATCACCTCATAGACCGCACACTCGGCTTCGACCGCACCCAAAAGCGCCTTGAACACGGCCGCATCGGCCCCGTCGCTCAGCAGAATGCCGAGCTTGCGGCCGGCAAAGTCCTTCGGCCCGTTCCTAACTATGCTGAGCGGGGCAGACGGCGGCAGGTCGGTGATCGGCTGGCGCGCGGCCACCGCCGCATCGGGCAGTGGCAGGCCAAGCCCGTCGGCAACGGTCGATGCCAGATCTTCGTCAATATTCAAAAGGTGCGAGACCACGCGGCTGCGGATGTCGGGCCGTTCCACCTTGGACAGCTCGAACACCAGCGCATCGCCGATATGCTTCTGCTCGATCGGTTCCTGGCTGATGTAGAACTGCCGCGCCTGGCTGTAATGGTCGGCAAAGGTCTCGGACCGCACGCGCTGCTTGGGTCCGTCTGCCACTTCGGCATAGCTGCGATGACCGCGCGCCGGATCCTCGCGCGGGCCGCCCAGGGACGGGCCCCAGCTGTTGGGCTGGTAGTTCGCGCGGCCCACTGGGTTGGTCATCGCCATGTGCCCGTCCTGCTGGAAATGGGCCATCGGGCACTTGGGCGCATTGATCGGGATGTGGGTGAAGTTGGGGCTGCCCAGCCGCTTCAACTGGGTATCAAGATAGGAGAAATTGCGCCCCTGCAGAAGCGGGTCGTTGGAAAAGTCGATCCCCGGCGGCACGTTCTGGGTGCAGAACGCCACCTGTTCGGTCTCGGCGAAGAAATTGTCCACCACGCGGTCGAGCACCAGCCGCCCGACAATGCGGACCGGCACCAGTTCCTCCGGGATGATCTTGGTGGCATCGAGCACGTCGAAATCGAAGCTATCGGCGAAATCATCGTCGAACAGCTGCACGCCCAGTTCCCATTCCGGGAAGTCGCCGCCGTTGATCGCGTCCCACAGGTCGCGGCGATGGAAATCGGGATCGGCGCCGTTGATCTTCACGGCCTCGTTCCACACGACCGATTGCAGGCCCTGCCTGGGCTTCCAGTGGAATTTCACGAAGGTCGATTTGTCGTCTGCATCGAGCAGTCGGAAGGTATGGACGCCGAAGCCTTCCATCGTGCGGAACGAGCGCGGGATCGTCCGGTCGGACATCTGCCACATGACCATGTGCATCGATTCCGGCGTCAGGCTGATGAAGTCCCAGAAATTATCGTGGGCCGATTGCGCCTGCGGAAAGGCGCGATCTGGCGCCGGCTTTACCGAGTGGACCAGGTCGGGGAACTTGATCGCATCCTGGATGAAGAACACCGGGATATTGTTGCCGACCAGGTCCCAGTTGCCCTCCTTGGTATAGATCTTGACCGCAAAGCCGCGCACGTCCCGCGCGAGGTCCATAGAGCCCTTGCTGCCCGCCACCGTGGAAAAGCGCACGAAGGCAGGGGTCTTCTCGCCCACCCGCTGGAACAGGTCGGTGCTGGTCACGTCGGACAGGCTGTCGGTGAGTTCGAAATAGCCGTGCGCGCCATAGCCGCGGGCATGGACCACGCGCTCCGGAATGCGTTCGTGATCGAAGTGGAACATCTTCTCGCGGAAATGGAAGTCCTCCAGCAGCGTCGGTCCGCGTGCCCCCTGCTTCAGGCTGTTCTGGTCATCCGCAACCGGGATACCCTGCTGGGTGGTCAAGGTGGCGACATTGCTGTCGGCGATTTGGTGGATCTCGCCTCCGTTCGCCAGATCCCCGGCAAAGGCGAAGGCCACCTCGGCATCCTCGGGCACAGGGTCCGCCTTGCGCGGCGTCTCCCCACCAATGTCGGCGCCGGCGAGATCTGCCGGCGTGACCTTCGGGGCGCGTTTGGCGGATTGGGTTGGCGCGGAGTTCGGGGCAGGTTTCTTGGCCATGGCTGGATCCTCGGGTGCTGGGGGAAGCTCTTCAGACTGAACCGTCCGACCGCCGGGAAGTTGCAGTCCCAGAGAAAAAAAGCGCCACTGATCGCCAGGTTGGGGTTTGGTGTGCATGTGCCCGGGATGCGTTGCTGTGCCTATGGTGATGAGGGGATAAGGCGACGGAAGGCTTCTGTTACACCAACCCCGTCAACCGGCTTTGTCAGTATAGCGACCGGGGGTTTGCACTGCTCGCAGAATTCGGGGGAGCCGGTTATGAAGATGACCGGAATCTCGCCCAGTTCTGCCCGGATGGTCCTCACGGCGTAAGGGCCGGTGCCAGCACGCAGGCCAACATCGGAGAAGATTATGCGCGGCTGCTGCTCGCGCGCGGCACGGACGGCCTCGGCTTCAGTGCAAGCACTCGCAATGGACGTAGCGCCTGCCTGTTTGGCGAGGTAGCCCAGATACTCGGCGATCAGAAAGTTGTCTTCGATGATCAGAACGTGGCACATCGCTACTGCACCATGATGGGCGGCATCGGGTCATCGAAGTCGTCCCTCTGCAATGACGAGGCGATAGACGACAGAAGCGTATGGGATCGCTGTATCGAACTGTCCGCACCGTCGGCAGCCGTGAGATTCTCCGCCTGCACCTCGACCGCGCGTTCAACGATATCGATCGCCTCTCCGGTGCTCAGCAATGACTTTTCGCACAGCCCGTGGATCAGGCTTTCGACCAGCAGCAGCGCAGCATTCCCATGCGGATCTGGAGTCTCGGTCTTGGCATGATTTACAGGAACATTCTCGGGATCGGACATATTTAGACCTAATGAACCAGGCGGTCGCGGGGGACCGCCTTCAGCCGTAGACGCCTGGTGGTGGTTGCTAACGATGCGATGGGACTACAGCATCCCGTCGCGCGAAACCACAACCCACAATAAGATTGGATAATAACATTCATCAATATCCGAGAGGCGGAACGGGCAGTAGGAACAATCATGGCAAATCGCTTCGTCCAGAAATTGAGTGGGTTGGCCGACCTGGACGCCGATGATGCCGCGGCGCTCGAAAGGGTCACGGCCAAGCCGCGCCGCTATGTCGCGCGGCAGGACCTGATCCGTGAAGGTGATGAGCCGGGGCCGATGTTCGTTGTGCTGGAGGGATGGGTCTGCCGCTACAAGATCCTGCCCAGTGGATCGCGGCAGATCATGGCTTTCCTTATGCCGGGCGATGCCTGCGATCTGCACATCAAGCTGCTGGCACAGATGGACCACGGCATCCAGGCGATCACGACGGCAAGTGTCGCCACAGTAAGCCGAGAGCAGATGGAATCGATGATGCGGGACCATCCCAACATTGCCCGTACCATGTACATGGCCCAGTTGGTCGATGAAGGGATTATGCGGGCTTGGATCGTCAGCATGGGTCGGCGCAGCGCTGCCGAGCGCGTGGCGCATCTGATCTGCGAGCTTTACCTTAGAGCGCGGAGTATCGGCCTGACGGGAGAGGGCGAATTTGCCTTGCCGCTGTCACAGCTCGTCCTGGCCGATGCCCTCGGAATGACGGCCGTCCATATCAATCGGGTCTTGAAGGAGCTTCGGCTTGCCGGGGCCATGGCATTGACCAGGGGTAGCGTAACAATCCTCGATCCGGTCAAACTGGTCCAGATCGCGGGGTTCGACGAGAATTATCTCCACCGCCGTTTGCTTCTCACCGGCTTGAGCGCTCGGTAGAATATCTGGCACCTAGCTCGCCAAAACTGCCATTCTTGCCGAAATTTGCGCGGTTGGGCCTATCAGATCATGACTGGAGCGCCGAGATCCTCAGTTTCAGTTTGGCCACCAGCCCTGTGGCTTTCCAGTCATAGTCTATCGATCCGCGAAGCTGTCCTCCCAGGTTGGACTGCACCATTCTGCTGCCGAACCCTTTGAGCGCAGGAGGTTCGACGATGGCGGGACCGCCTGTTTCCGCCCACACCAAGGTCAGCGTCTCTTCGTCGGTAGATCCGGTCACCTCCAGGGCCCCTGTTTCCGATGACAGGGCGCCATGCTTGGCAGAATTGGTCGATAGTTCGTGAAATATCATCGCCAAGGCCGTTGCGGTACGCTCGCCAACACCCATCCTGGGAACCGCCACCCTGATCCTGCCACTGAACGCGCCCAGATCATCGTAAGGGGCAAGGAGCACGGTGAGCAGATCGCCGAGTATTGCTGCGTGTCCTTGCGAGCCTGGTAGAGGACGGACAAGATCGTGAGCCCGTCCCAATGCGGTCAGGCGCTGGGTAAGCTCCTGCGCCATATGCTCGATAGTTTCGGTGGATCGAGAGGTAAACGCAGTCAGGCTGGTCGCAATGGCCAGCAGGTTCTTGACTCGGTGGCTCATCTCGCCGGCCAGTAGTTCGTGGCCTTCCTCGGCTTGTTTTCGGCCGGTGACATTCAGGAAAACACCGAACATTGTCCGATCCCGGATGCCCTCGTCCGCGCCTCGGCCTCGCGCGGAAATCCATCGAATATCCTCGCCTACGAGGATTCGAAAATCGATCTCGTACGGTCCTTCGACGGAGCGGGTCGCCTCGAAGGCTTCCCGCACCCGGTCACGATCCGCCGGATGGATGTTCGCCGACAAGGTCTCGAACTCGATCGAGGGGGCATGTTCCAGTCCCCACAGGTCGAACGCCTTTGCGTCCATCCTGAAAATGTTGGTGTCAACGTTCCAAGACCACAGCGCCACGCAAGCCGCATCGACTGCCTGTTGCAGGTGTTTGTGGCTCCATTCGGAAGTCATAAGGGGCGTCGCATCGCGGGCCTTGTCGCTTTGGGGAGACGGCAATCATTTATCGCCAATACGCTCACTATGGACCGCCGTGGGCCCCTATTCAACGTCCGTCATCATGTGGACTGCCTCACCCTAGCGTTCTTGGGCTTCGGCTTGGCATCGCCGTTCGCCAATTGCAGAGACATGCATTCGCGCCTTGCCAGTGGGGTTTGGAGGGGCACAGCCCGCTCTATAATGCAGGTTGAAAGCCAGTGTCGGAGGCATGGTATCAGTTACCTGCTGACTTGCCATCCACCGGATACACATTTCACCTATATCGTAGCACGCAGTCGTCGATGATCTGTCCCATCAGATCGTATCGACGGCCATCGCCAGTAGCTTCCGCACCTCGCCTGCCACAGAAGTCAATTCAGCGTTCTTGATCGCCTGCATCGATTCCACCGGGTCGATGGCGCTGACCTCGACGCCGCCCTCGACTTCCCGGAGGATGACGTTGCATGGCAGCATTGCGCCAACCCGCGGCTCGATACCGATCGCCTGATGCGCCATCTTTGGATTGCAAGCGCCGAGGATGCGGTAGGCAGGCATCTCGACATCCAGCTTCTTTTTCATCGTCGCTTTGACGTCGATCTCTGTCAGGATGCCGAAGCCGTGGTCCGCGAGAGCCTTGCGAGTGCGGGCGTCCACATCGTCGATAGCCGCGTCGGAGATTATGCGATTGATAGTGTAGGTCACAGCGGATCCTTTTACCAAATTCCGAACACCATTGATCGAGGCTGGGGCTACCGGATCCGAACGCGCAACGGCCAAGATATCGGAGGCCGACCAAGGTCCAGCTAAGGAACAAGTTTTGGGTTAAATTCGTTCCACGACATCGTCATTTCCCCCAAGGTTTTACCGCCTGATACAAAAAACGCCCCGGTCAATCGCGGCTCCATAACCACGGGCCTCGCTGGCTGGCGTCAGAAAAGTTCATTGCATCATTGGGCATCTGGGCCGATTGTAGACCATGACCAAATCCCGCTCGACTTCTTCCAACAAGGTATCGTCGCGCTCGCCCCCGACGGAACGGCCGATTGCAGCTGACGGCATCACTGATAGCAGTTCATCAAGTAGTGCTCACCTCGTCGTCGGCATCGGCGCATCGGCCGGCGGTCTCGACGCATTCAGGGCATTCTTCTCCGAGATGCCCGTCGACAGCGGCATGGCCTATGTCCTGGTCCAGCATCTGGATCCCGATTATAACAGCGCGTTGGCCGAAATCATAAGCGAATGCACCGAGATGCCGGTGGTGAAAGCCGTTGACGGAACTGTCGCTGCGCCAAACACGGTTGCAGTGATCCCGCAAAATGCAATTCTTAGGATCGAGGGCGGCGTGTTGCGCGTGGCTATGCCGGAGACCCCAACAGCACGGCGGTCGTCGATCGATACGTTCTTGGTGTCATTGGCGGAGGATCAGGGCGCGAACGCTGTCGGGATCATCCTCTCGGGATATGGCAGCGACGGAACGATCGGGATTGAGGCGGTCAAGGAAGCCGGCGGCCTTACCCTGAGCGAAGCCGCGTTCGATCATCGCGCCAAATTCGGGATGCCGCAAAGCGCGACAGTCGGCGGTTTTGTCGATTATGTCCTCCAGCCCCATGAAATGCCTGCGCGCCTCCTCGAATACCGCGACTTCAAATCCAGAGAGCCTGACTACGAGGATCCCCTCAATGTGGAACCTGATCTCGCCAAATCTCTGGTGACCATTACCGCTGTGCTCAACAGCCGTCTGGGCCGCGATTTCGGACAATATAAATCCAGCACGCTTTCGCGCCGCGTCCGTCGACGGATGCAAGTGCTCCATATCGATGACCCCCGCGACTATATCGAGCAGCTGCGCAAGCTGCCGAGTGAGCCAGAGCTGCTGTTTCGGGAAATCCTGATCGGCGTCACGCGGTTCTTTCGCGACCCAGCAATGTTTGAAACGCTGGCCAAAACCGTCGTGCCGGAGATTGTCGCCGCTGGGGGGCCTGACGAGCCAATACGAATATGGGTGGCCGGATGCGCACGAGGCGAGGAAGCATATTCGCTCGCCATCCTGTTCAAAGAAGCTTTGACCAAAGCGGAGTCACCGCGACGCATCACGATCTTCGCTACCGATATAGACGACCTTGCCATCACGGTCGCACGGACCGGTCTCTATAGTGCCGATATCGAAGCAGACCTTACGAGCGAACGTTTGACTCAACACTTCATAAAGGAAGGTCAGCGCTACCGCATTGCCAAACACATTCGTGATATGTGCGTCTTCTCCACTCACGATCTTGTCAAGGATCCGCCGTTCTCGAAGCTCGACATGGTGACGTGCCGTAATTTGCTTATATATTTTGAAGCGCCCTTACAAAAGCGCGTTATTTCAACCTTCCACTACGGCATAAAGGCAGGCGGTTTCTTGTGGCTCGGACCCTCGGAAACCATAGCCGCAAGTGGTCGCCTGTTTCTTACCTTCGACAAGCGCAGCCGCATCTTCAGACGACTGGATGTGGTGCCTGAAATCCCTCGAACGACGTCCGGCCGCCGAGCGGGCGCCGTCACCCCCGTCCAGCGAAACGTTGGTGCAGATAGTCTGGACGCCCAGGCCAACCGGATGGTTGCGCAATACGCGCCTGCCTACATAGTCTTTGACAGCCAGCATGAAATCCAACGCTTCTCCGGGCCGGTCGCAAAATTCATGGAACCGATGAGCGGCGGTGCCAGTCTGAATGTTTTTCGGATGCTTCACGCGCAACTGCGTCCGCCAGTCCGTAACCTGATCCGCAAAGCGCTAGAAGGTCAAGGACCCGTTCAAGAGACTGTTACATTCCGGGTCTCAGACCAGAGCCACACGATAAATCTCATCGCCCAGCCCCTGACGGAGACGGCGGCTGATCAAATTTCAATATTGCTGGTCTTCCAGGAGCTCTTCACGGATGCCACAGTAAGCTTTCTCAAAAGCCCCGATGATGACACTCCTTCTGTCGACCTCGCACACGGCGAACTGATCGCGACGCGCGAGAAATTGCAGACGATAACCGAGGAACTGGAGACGGCGAACGAGGAGCTTCAAAGCTCCAATGAGGAATTCCAATCGGTAAACGAGGAACTACATTCTACTGTCGAAGAGCTTGAGACATCAAAGGAGGAATTACAGTCGATCAACGAAGAGCTCCAGACTGTTAATGCCGAGCTTAACAACCGGGCAGATAGTCTTGTCAGATCGAACAGCGATCTAGCCAACCTGTTCGATAGTACCTCGATTGCGACGTTGTTTCTCGATAACGGATCCCATATCCGCCGGTTTACCCCCGCGATCACCGAAATATTCGACATTCGTGAAGGCGACGAAGGCCGCCTCATCAGCAATTTCTCATCTCGCCTTGCAGGTTCAGCACTGACCCGTGACATCGCAACGGTGTTGCGCGATCTGGGCTCGCTTGAACGTGAAACAGATTCCGAAGACGGCGAGGCTACCTATCTGGTTCGGGTCAAGCCCTACCGCGACCTCAACAATGTCATCGACGGGGTCGTCATCACGCTCATCGATATCTCTGAACGAAAGAAGCTGGAGCGTGACCATGCCCACCTGGCGGCTATCGTCACGTCGTCGGAAGACGCGATAATCAGCCACGATCTGGAGGGCATGATTACCAGCTGGAATGCCGGGGCAGAGAAGATCTACGGATACACGGCAATCGAAATGATTGGTCAGCCGATGGCGACCTTGCTGGACGAAGCCCAATTTGACGAATGGCCTGGCAATCTGGCCCGCCTGCGTCGAGGCGAGCCGGTTACGGATATCGACATTAGCAGGGTAACGAAAGGCGACCGGGTAATTTATGTCTCCCTAACCATTTCCCCGATGAGAGACGCGAAGGGTTCCATTATTGGAGCTTCCGCAGTCGCCCGTGACATCGCGCAGCGCAAACTGTCTGAAGAGCGCACGCTAATGCTGATGGCCGAGCTTGATCACAGGGTGAAGAACATAATCGCTGTTGTTGCTTCGGTGGTCAATCAGTCGCTCAAAGGGGCTGGCACGGCCGATGCAGCGCGAGCAGAGATCGAGGGGCGCATTCAAGCGATCTCGCGAGCGCATAATCTACTTAAGGAAAATGGGGGCCTGGGAGGTTCTCTGCGTGATCTCGTAGAGACCGAGCTCAGTCCTTATGAGCAGAAGAGCAACGTGAGCAAGTCAGGCGATGACGTCGTGCTCTCATCGCGAGCGAACCTGAACATTGGCCTGGCCATCCACGAATTGGCGACCAACTCGGCCAAATACGGCGCCCTTTCAACGGACGCGGGCCATCTTGATGTGACTTGGCAGGTTAAGGGGATAAGCGGCGAGCAGACACTTGAGATCTCGTGGCTGGAAACCGCCGGGCCGCCGGTTGTTGAACCTCTCCGGCGGGGTTTCGGAACCAAGCTCATCGAGCAGAGTCTGATGCGTGGCCTGAAGGCCAAAGTGATCCGTGAATTTCCCGAGGACGGAGTTCGATGCCATATTTCGATCCCGTTTACCCAAAACATCGGTCGTATTCGCTCGGAAGCCGGGCCGGATAGGGCTTCATAATGAACGGCCGCGCGGCGACTTCCTTCGCCGAGACCAGTCAAATGGCGCAAACGAGGTACGATTATGGCCGACGATTTCCCCATTGTCTGCGTGGGTGGCTCCGCTGGCGGGCTTGACGCATATACGCGACTGCTCAAGCATTTGCCCGCTGATTTAGGCGTCGCAATTGTCATCGTGAATCACTTGCGAACGGTATCGACGAGGCTGCACGAGATACTCCCTCGCTTTACGCAAATGCCCGTGGAGTTGATCGAAGATCGGCTGGATGTTCGCCCCAATTGCGTGTTCATCATCCCGGAGAAACGCGATCTTCACGTGGTGGATGGGGAGTTTCGCCTTAGGCCGATATCAAAGCCCTGGGGGTGGCCTGACGTGATTACCGTCTTCCTGCGCTCCCTGACCGAGAACTGGTCCGGCCAACTGATCGCAGTCATTGTGTCCGGTTATGATGGAGACGGCGCGGCAGCACTGTGCGGCATCAAGGATGTCGGCGGGATTACCATAGCCCAGAAGCTCGACACGGCTGTTCAGCCCGACATGCCACAGAGTGCAATAGAGAGCGGTTGCGTCGATTTCATTCTTTCGCCAGAGGAAATTGCGCAGGAAATCCGGCGTATCGCATCACGAGAACATTCCACATCCTAGTAATATCTGTCGGCGCAGAATGCCGGCAGTCTATTCCGCACGGTCCATTATCCAGTGGCGGCACTATCAACGGCCCGATGCGTTCACTCCTGTACAGTCTCTTTGTATTGGATAGGAAGCCTCATGACCACGGAATCCTACTGAACTAGCGTTGGATTTGCCGCTGACTTGCATCTTGACGCTGGCTACAACGAGGCGGCCAATCTCCGCCAGGGTCGGGAACGAACGCAAATCGAGCCCGTTTAAGCTGTAACGCTGTTGCCCGAGCAATTTTCGCGCAACATCAGGTTTACCACGTACCAAGACCCAGCGGACATAATCGGACGGCTGGTCGCACTCCCACGATTGGCTGCCCCTGCTCGCTGCGACAGGGGCCAGCCTCACCCGCGGCGAGGTGCGTCATCATGCCCAAATACACTCTGCTCTTTGCGATCCTTGCCAGCGTCAGCCATGTCGCAACGGCGCAGGTCGATGCCGGAAGCCAAATCCGCCAGTTGCCCCCGCCGCCTGAACGTTCAGAGATTGTACCTGAATTGCCCACTGCGGCCCGCGCGTCCGAGGTGGACGCAAGTGCAGCAGGTCCTTCGGTGCAGGTCAACGTGCTGCGCATCTCGGGCCAGACGCTCTATTCCGAAGCCGAGCTGATCGAGGCGAGCGGTTTCGTGCCGGGCACTTTGCTCAACCTGATCCAGTTGCAAACGCTCGCAGCAGAAATCACCGCATTCTACAATTCCCGGGGCTATTTCCTGTCACAAGCCTACCTGCCCGCGCAGGACGTTTCCTCGGGAAGCGTAACGATTGCCGTGGTCGAGGCGCGTTATGGCGAGGTTTCGATCGACAATGCCAGCCGACTTGATACCGGCGTGGCACAGCGGATCATTTCCGGTCTTGGCGACGGCGACCTCGTTTCCGCCGCCCCGCTTGAGCGGCGCCTGCTGCTGTTGTCCGACATTCCGGGCGTCATCGTTCGCTCGACACTGTCTCCGGGCGGCGCGGCGGGCACTTCGGACCTGGCAGTGGACATCCAGCCCGGCCGCAGCGTGACCGGCAGCCTTGAAGCGGACAACGGTGGTAATCGCTACACCGGCGCCTACCGCTTTGGCGGCAGCGTCAACCTGGAAAATCCGACCGGCATGGGAGACCGGCTGAGCTTGCGGGCACTCACATCGACGGGAGATCTGGCTTATGGCCGGATCGCCTATCAGGTTCCCGCAGGTGCCGCGACAGTCGGTGCGGCCTTCGCACACCTTACCTATGGCCTCGGCCGCGAATTCAGTAATCTCGATGCCGATGGCAGGGCCAATGTCGCCAGCCTGTTCGGCTCCTATCCGCTGGTCCGTTCGCGCCACGCCAACCTCTCTGCGCTCGCCAATCTCGACGCGAGCTGGTTCACAGACCGGATCGGCGTGCTCGACAGCACATCGAAAAAGCGCACCCAGACCGGGACGCTGGGCCTTTCCGGCGAAGCGCAGGACCGGTTTGGTGGCGGCGGCTGGACCACAGGTTCGGTCGGCTTCACTTACGGGAACCTCGATCTGCTGAGCCCGGCTGACCTTGCCACGGATTTGCTGACCGCGCAGTCCGATGGCCAGTTCAGCCTCGTGCGCATGGCACTAGCGCGCGAGCAGGTCATCGCCGGACCGTTGACCCTCTATGCGGCCGTCCGCGGACAGCTGGCATTCGATAACCTTGGCAGTTCGGAAAAGATGGGCCTTGGCGGCGCTTATGGTGTCCGCGCCTATCCCGAAGGCGAAGCTTACGGCGATGAAGGCTATATCGCCACTGCAGAAGTCCGGTTGTCGCTTGGCCAATTGACCGGGTCGTTTCCCGGCACTTTCCAGCTCATCGGGTTTGTCGATCATGGCCGCATCACCTTTGCCCACGATCCGTGGCTGGCTGGTTCCAACCATGCCAGCCGCAGCGGTTACGGTGCCGGGATCAACTGGTTCGGACCAGACAATCTCTCGCTCCGCGCCAGTTACGCCACCCGCCTCGGCAACCAGCCGGTCACTTCTCAGCCCGACCACGCAGGCCGTTTCTGGCTGCAGGCTGTGAAACTGTTCTGAGCGGTAAGCCCCGCAATTCGGCGTCCATTCGGATCACAAAGGGATTATCGTCATGATGACCAACCAAATCGCCAAGTTCACGCAACTTCGCACCGCCCTCTATACGGGCACTGCACTGGCGATTATCGGCGCTTCGCTCGTATTGGCTGACCGGGTCGAGGCCCAGAGCCTGCCGACAGGTGGCAACGTATCGGCCGGGGCCGCCACAATCGATCGGGCCGGAACCAACGTCACCGTGACCCAGACCACGCAGGCGGCAGCGATCAACTGGGACAGCTTCAGCATCGCGGCAGGAAACTCGGTCAATTTCGTCCAGCCCGATACCACCTCGGTCACGCTCAACCGGGTGCTCGGGACCGACCCATCGGTCATTTTCGGCAACCTGATAGCCAACGGACAGGTCTTCGTGATCAACCCGAACGGCGTTCTGTTCGGCGCCACGTCGCAAGTGAACGTGGGCGGTCTGGTCGCCTCGACGCTGAGCCTCAGCGATGCTGATTTCATGGCGGGTAACTATGCCTTTTCCGGCACCAGCCAGGCTGCGCTCGTCAACGAAGGGACGCTGACTGCCCGCAGCGGCGGATATGTCGCCCTGCTCGGTGCCAATGTCGATAATCGGGGCCTCGTCTCCGCGCGGCTGGGATCGGTCGTGCTGGCAGCAGGCGAGCAGATCACGCTCGATATGGCCGGCGACGGATTGCTCAACGTGGCAGTGACTACCGGAGCAGCGCAGGCATTGGTCAGCAATGGCGGGATGATCCAGGCCGACGGTGGGCACGTCGTGCTTACCGCCCAGGCGGCGGGCCAGTTGCTCCACACCGTGGTCAACAACAGTGGCATCATCGAAGCGCGCACGATCGGTGAACACAATGGTACAATCCTGCTGCTTGCCGATATGCAGGGCGGGACAGTCGAACTTACAGGCACGTTGGACGCGAGCGCACCCGGCGGCGGCGATGGCGGCTTTATCGAAACGTCCGCTGCCCATGTGAACATCCGCGACAGTTCCATTGTCACCACCGAGGCGCCTTCGGGCAATACCGGCGAGTGGCTGATCGACCCGTTCGATTTCATCGTTGGCAGCGGCGGAAATATCAGCGGGGCGACCCTGTCGGCGCTGCTGGTGACCAACAGTGTCACCATAAGCACCATGCCGATGTCCGAAGCGACCGTGGCCGGCACTCCGCCGACCACGAGCATGGGCACCACGATCACCGGCGAAGGCGATATCACGATCAACGAGGCAATTGCCTGGACCGCTTCGTCAAGCCCGACAACCCTGCGGCTCGAAGCTTTTCGCGACGTCAATATCAACGCCGCCATTACCGCCACCAATGGCAATTTCGTGGCCTGTTGCGGGCGCGACATCAACGTTGACGCACCCATCACGACCACCAACGGCAGCATCCTGCTGAACGCCGGGCGCGACGTGAACGTGTACCACGTATTGACCACGACCGATGGCAACATCGGGCTTTGCGCAGGCCATGATGTCCATATCGAAGACAAGATCACACTCACCCGCGGTTCGACGATCCCGGCACAAAGCCTTGGTCTGGCGCCGGGGCTGCTGATCATCGTGGGTGCCGCCGACGGCCGCCCGGGGATCGAAAATGGAGCGCTCAGGTTCGATCCGGCCGCGCCGCCCATCACCGTCACCGCAACCAACGTGATGATCCATTATAACCCGGTCGACTATTCGACCGATATGGATTTCGCCGACAACTTCGACCCGACGGAAGGGGCCGAGATAGATCAGCGCATGTTGCTGTTCCCGGACGCCGACAAGATATTCGACGGCACCACCGATGCCGGACTCGACGGCTTCCTGACCACGTCCACCTCCGGCACGCCGACGGGCGTGACTTTGGTCGCAGGTCCATCCAGCGAGGCAACTTATGCGAGTGCCGCAGTTGGCGAAAACATCGCCGTGACCTTCACCGGCTATACGCTGGAAGGGGCGAATGCGGACCAGTATGCGCTGGCAGTGAATTGCTGCGACGATGTTGGCATGACCAGCGGTACGATCACCGCTGCCACGCCGACCCCAACGCCGACACCTACGCCGACACCTACTCCCACGCCTACGCCTACACCGACGCCTACTCCCACGCCTACGCCTACGCCTACGCCGACGCCAACTCCGACGCCAACTCCGACGCCAACTCCGACCCCGACGCCGACGCCGACGCCTACACCGACGCCTACACCGACGCCTACGCCTACGCCTACGCCGATTGTGCTTGTGCCGATTGATGGCGGGATTATCGTGGGTGAGACGATATCCGAGATCCCCTTGGTGCCGATCCAATTTGCCAATCTGACTGTCGAAGAGGGAGGTGTTACGGTGCCAGTGAACCAGTACCAGCCAGTGCCGCAGCCAGTGCCGCAGCCGGTGGTCGTGCCTGTAGCGCCGCAACCTGCACCTGTGCCAGTCGCGCCAGTGCAGGCCGCGCCAGCGCCCATCATCTATGCGCCACGACAGGATCGCAATTGATCCGCCGCGGAGCCTTTTGGCCGGGCCTGCTTGTCGCAGCGGGCAGTCTTGCAAGCATCGCGGGTCCTGCCCGGGCGCAGTCGGCCACTTCGATCGAAGTGGTATCCGCCGCTTACGCCAACGGAATGAGCCCCCACATCGTAGCTAGCTGGATAAGCGAAACTGGCGATGCCGGTGGCCGCCCGTTTATCATTGTCGACAAGCTGTCGGCCCGGGTGCTTGCCTTCGATGGCGAGGGCAAGCTCGTGGGGGAAACCAACGCCTTGCTCGGGATGGCGGTGGGCGATGTTTCGCCCCCGGGGATCGGTGAAATGCGCCTGGCCGACATCGGCCCGGCAATGCGGATCACCCCTGCTGGCCGGTTCGAGGCGCATCTTGGGCGCAATCTGGCTGGTTCACTGATCCTGTGGGTGGATTATGATGAGGCGTTGTCGCTGCATCCTGTGGTGACTTCGAATGCCAGTGAACAACGGCAGCACCGCCTGTCCACACCGACCCCGCTCGACAACCGCATATCGTTCGGCTGCATCAACGTACCGGCGGCATTTTTCACCGAGGTGGTCGTGTCGCTGTTCGAAAGCGCCAATGGCCTGGTTTACATCCTGCCCGATGATCCCTCCGGCGGCCTTCCCCTATCGCAATAGTGCCAAGGCGGCGGGCCGGGCATAAGCTGTGGTCCGCGTAGTCGACATCCGAAGGAAATTCGGACCCGGCGACATCCACCACGACGGTTCAGCCCGCCGGGTAATCTGCGTAAAAATCGTTCGGCCAGCGAAAGTTGGTGAATGTCAGCGAGACGCTGAAATCTGCCGCCACAACCTGGTGCCACCATCCCAACGGAATGAACAAGGCTTGCCCGGGTGCAAGTTCGACGCGGTGGATCGCGATGTCAGCCAGTTCTGGAAACTGATCCAGATCGGCATTCTCAAGATCCTCGAACTGGCTGAAGACGTGGGTATCGTTTCGCAGTTTTGCGGTTTCGCCTGGCGGCACGAGTAGCACGTGCTTGGTGCCGGTTATCTGCACCAGCAGCTTGTTGGTCAGATCGTGATGAAGCGGCGTGAAGGTGCCTGCTGCACCAATCCAGATCATTCCTTTTGCATCGGGCGACTGAGGATCGAGAAGGTGTTCGATCGTGCCGATGTCACTGCCAAGAGGCGCGAATGCTGCCCGGTTGGTGGCGCTGTTGTAGGCCGTGATATAGGCATCATTTCCGTCCGCCGCCCCTTCGACCAGGTCGATGAAGTCATCGAATGGCATGGCATTGCGGTGATGATCCTTGTTGCGCTCATACCGTTCTGCACCCGAGCGGTTGCTCTGGAATTCGATTGCCGACGAACCAACTTTCTCCTTCAGATAGGACGGTGTCCACAGGCTGAGCGCAGGCCAGTTTTCGACTTCTCCAGTCAGTACGACCGGAAGATTCAGCGCATAGTGCGTGGCGAGGAAGTCGTCCGCCGACATGGTATGGTGCTGCACGACCGCAGGATTGCGAGGCGCGAGCCCGCGCAGCCTAAGGAGCGAGCGCTGAAGCCACTCCCGCTTCCCCTGCGCCAGATCAGGAGGGGCAACCTGAGGTATGGTGGGAAGCAATTCCTCGCCTTGCAGTCCGGTCGAACCGGCCTGTTGCAGCACTTTGACGGCGCCTTGAAACGCGGGCGACCTCAGCTTTGCCTGATGGTCCGGCACATGGGGGCATCCCGATGCATCGAGGCCGCGGTAATAGAACTTCTGCCATTTTTCTGATGGCGAGGCAGGCGGGTCGGCTTCCATCCGCTTCTGGAATGCGTCCCGGCTCCTGCTCCATTCTGCAAATTGTTCCTCCAGCTGCGGTGCTTCGCCCAGCGGAACCACGCGCGGTTCGAATTGCTCGATGACACCGCGCTGCACGGGGAAGAAAAACGCGAACGGTTCGTTTTCCTCGAACTGGATGCGGTGCCCGGGCCGAGTGAAGCGCCAGTTCATGGTGAAGGTGAAAGGCGACCAGTCAGTCTCGATCACACCAACCAGCGGCGCGATGCCGTCCTTCATGGCGTTGGGCGAACCACCGACGAGGATGTTCCAACCGGGCGGTGTGCGCAAGATTCCGGCAATGTGGAAAGTGAGGATCCCGCTGCCGAACAGCGCTTCGGGATGGTCCGACTGCCTTGCTCCGGGGTCAACGGCTATTTCCACGTCGCCAGGTGCAGGCCCGCCGTTCCATTCCGCGCTGAAACCGCACGGCGACAGCATCTCCCACCCATGGCTGTTGGCAATTGATAGCGGCAGGCAGCGATAGGCGAAGGATTCGGGCGTCTGGTCCATCCATTCGCGCCGGGACGATGCCGGACGGATCCTCGGCTCCCAACCATCGTGGGTATAGCAAATAAGCTCCATCACAGACAATGATCCGTGTGGCCGCATTTAGTCAAGCGAGCGCGGAGGAAGCTGGGCTACGGCTATCCCATCTGCGCACATCACCGCCATTGGCGGGCGCAACCCGGAGGGCTGTTCAATTCGCCTAACCTGCGAAGATTTCGGGAATGATGTGCGATCAAAGGCAGGGAAAATTTTTGCGCAGTGCGGGGGAGGGGACGCTTCAGAACCCGGAGGGAGAAGACGCAATTTCATGCAAGTCACTCCCCACGGCGATTGTAAGGCAAATCTGGGCGTCGGTGCGGGAACCTTGCGTCGCGCGATCAACCTGGAGTTTGTATGCCGGGGGGGCTGATCTTGCAGCCGCAACGTGGTTCGGCCCATCCAGCGCCGCATTTCCGCTCCGGTCAGCCACCGGGCGTCGTCGAATGGCACCGAATTGGTCATGGCATAGAACCGTGTGGCTTCACCCATGGTCATGCCCATTTCGCGGTAATAGACTAGGTACTTGGCATGTTCGGGCGCATTGGAAGCATAGTCCCATGCGCCCCTTCCGCGATCGTCAAGCCAGGCGTGGACGGCAAACTCCGCGTCGTCGGCAATCGATCGGGTTGTGCCGGCCAGGAACAGGTCAACTGCGCCAGAGCGCACCGAACCGCCTGCGGGCACCTCGGCCGTACCGGACCGAGCCCATTCCCAAGCCGTTGATATGGCGCATGTCAGTCCTACCCATCGCGCGCCACTGGAAGCGCCACAATGTCGGCTTCCCTGCGCAGCTGATCAAGATAGTCCGCCCACCACTGCGCCATCGCAACCCGTTCCTTCCAGTGCGCGCCGCGATGGTATGAGGCGCATACCTTATCGCTGTCCTAGCGCGCGAGCGCGCGTTCGATCGCATCGGGAGACCATTTGTTGGATTCGTTCAGTAGCGTGCTTGCCATTGCCCTGAAGCCATGCGCGGTCATCTCATCGCAACCATAGCCCAATCGTCTCAACGCGCCATTGACAGTGTTTAGGGCGAAAAGACCTTTCTCGTCGGTCAGCTTGTAGGGCTTTTCTCGCGGCTTCGCGTTTCGGAGAGCTGTCACTGAAATTGCCATTTGGGGGCCACGCCGTTTCTGCTTCGCTGAATGGCCCCCGCCATGCCCCCCAATTTTCCCCGATTGCGGGCGTACATTGGCGAGCAACAGTGGATGAGATATTGCGTAAAATACCAGAAATATTGGGTTTTTGCAACCATTCGCAGGCTTTGACCAATGGGCTGATGGTGCGCTTACAGGACTCGAACCTGTGACCCCCGCATTACGAAGTCCTGGGATAGATCGAATTTTAGGTATGTATTACAGTATATTGCGTCAAATTTGGCGTGGGCAAGGCGGTTTACCCAAACGGTTTCCAAACGCGCTGAACTTCCGGATCTGGGAGTTGCCTGCTGAAAGTGCTTTCACTTGGGAACGTGGTGATGGCGTGCCCCATACCAGACCCGTTGAAAATTAGGCAAAAACCCCGATCGGCCATGGCCTTCAGGCGAAAGGGTTGCCTCACGCCACTGTTCTTAACCTCTGGCAGCCATCATTTCTGCCACTTCGATCATATCTTGCCATTCGCGGCTGCCGACTCGGAAGGTCCAATCCTGCGGCTTCTGGTACCAAGAAATGTTGCCCCGGAGCCCGTGACGGTACGACTTAGCGTTAAGCCCATAGCGAAGCGCAATCGCTTCTGCTGTGTCGATCTCTGCTCCGATTGGCCGTCTCAGCGCCAGCGACCGGTCGCTGGGTGGCATTGGTGCTTGCTGGCCAAATCCGTTGCTGCGGAGAACATCACTTGGGCTAGCAAACCCTCCAGCCGCACCTTGCAGCTTGGCGAAGATCACCCGCCGGGCATCTGCAATCATGCGATGCTGCGGCGTTTGCTCGCACTTGGTCAGATTCAGTGGCGGAGCAAATTGGTTAACCAGCTCTGTTTCCCGGGCATCGGGGTCCTCGCAAAGCTCTACGGAAAGTTCTAGATTTGCGTGCATCCAAGAGCTGAGTCGCTGCTCAGAAGGGGCGTCCAACCCCCATGTGTCCGGCGAATTTGGTTTCGGTATCAAAATGGGGATGAGTCTGAGCTGGTCCATCAACAGGGCCGAGAGACTTTTGCGCGGAGAGTGGTTTCGGGTCCTACCGGCGAAATGGCACCTTCCGAGCAATCCCTTTCGATTGGCGGCAAGGCCAATGTAAGCAAGACCGAACGGGCCCGGCACCACGCCGGGCAAATCAGCGCCCTCTCGAAGAAACAAGGCGTAAACGCCCTTATCTGTGCTCAGAGTGATGCTGGACCTAGGTCCCCTGTGCCAGGTTTCCAGTGCTGTCGGCATAGATGGTCGCTCCCAAAATCCCCTTACGCCCTGATGGCAGATATATTCGTAAGTCATGCAACCGCCGATAAGGCGCTGGCCCGCCTGCTCGTGGATTTGCTGAAGGAGGGCATCGGAGTGCCTGGCAGCGCGATATTCTGTAGCAGCCTCAAAGGACATGGAGTCCCATTTACTGCCGACTTTAACCATTACATGAAGGATCAGATCCAGCAGCCCAAGTTGGTCTTCCTGCTGATGACGCCGGCCTATTTGGAAAGTTCCTTTTGTCTGATGGAGTTGGGAGCAGCGTGGGCTAAATCGCTCAAGGCTTTGGCGATCGTCGTGCCACCAGTAGGGTTCGACGTGGTCACCAAAACGTTGGGCTTGAAAGCAGGCTGATGGAGTACCGATGGAAGCTGATGACCTTAGCTTCTGGGAGTATCATCTCGATTTGTGACGACAGGTGTCGTTCCCCAGATCAGAGGGTAAAGCTGTGGGAAGGAAAGTACACTCAGGCGAGGTGAAAAACGGGCTCGATAAGGCGTGGGCGCAGATCGTTTGGATTCGTGATAACCTTGTCGGCATTGAGATGAAAGGTGATCATCGACATCGCATCCCGTCGCAGCTCCTTGATTTAGCAATTGAACACGCCACGGGCATCCTTAATCTAATCGCGGCGAATATCTCTGCGAGTGCTTTTGCGTTGGTGCGCAGTGAGTTCGAGTGTTTCGTACGCGGGGCTTGGCTGTACCATTGCGCCAGCGACGCCGAGATCGAGACCTTCATCGCCAAGGATCGGATCGACCCATCATTTGGGGCTATGATCGAGGCGATCGAGCAAAAGCCGGGCTTCGACAGCAAGTTTCTGTCGATGGTTAAGGACAGCGCCATGAAGGCAATGCACGGCTACCAGCCGCGCCACCCAGCTGGTCTTGCCGCACCCTTGCTCGCCCTGGAGCGTGAGTACGCCTCTCGACTTGAACCCGCTTGGCTTCAAGGGATTGCCTTGGGAAGTTGCGCTGTTGCAGCGCTTGCCGGAACGCGCTCGGAAGTCTCTATCGGTCGTGATGCCGGATGGCGTTCTCTTTCGGGAGACTAAAGCGGAGTCCGATTTGCGAAGGTGTCTGGTGGAAGATCACGGCGTGACCGTCATGAGTTTGCCGCCCGGGGTTTTACGAATGGTCCGAGGTGGAGGACTTCGCCATGCGCTATTTCGGAAACGAGGATGCGCAGAAGCTGAGCGTGATCATTGATGTGGCGGCCAGCCGGTTTACCAGCGGGTTGGAGCTGGAAATCGACGCCCAGATTGACTTCAAGATCAAGGCGAAGCAGTTCGTAAAGATCTACGGCCAGATGGCATCTATCATGCCGTTTGAGGTTGTCGCCTGGGAAAAGCTGTTCTGGTTCCTGAAATTCCTGATCCCCAAGCTGAAGATCGATGACCCAACGCAAGTGACGCTCGACGCATTGCTGGAAGCCGTTGACCTGTCATCATACGGGCTAGAACGGGTGAAGCTTAATCACGCCATCGGGCTGGACGCTTCTGAAACTGAGCTCGATCCGCAAAACCCCAACCCGAGAGGGGCGCATGAGACAGATGAGCAGAAGGACCCGCTAGATGAAATCGTGCGCAGCTTCAATGAACGCTGGTTTCAGGGTTGGAGTGCGACGCCCGAAGAGCAACGGGTGAAGTTCGTCAACATCGCCAACAGCATCAAGGCTCACCCGGATTTCGCCGCCAAATACGAAAACAATCCCGATCCGCACAACCGGGAATTGGCCTTCGAAAAGATGCTCAAGGAGGTGATGCTGATGCGCCGCAAGGACGAGTTGGAGCTATATAAGCTGTTCGCCAACGATGCGGCGTTCAAGGCTTCATGGCAGCAGAGTTTGGAGCGATTGGTCAACCAGCCGACGTCAACTCGGATATGATTGAGCCTACGCCTGATCTTACCCACTCTCGCACTGAAATTCACCAAGGTGATATATGAAACTAGTACGCGACGCTCGAACGTTGAAGACAAAAGCAATAGGCTCGTTGCGAACCGCCATGACTGCTTTCAATAGCTACGACGATGAAGGCCGTGTCACCCTAGTTCTCATGAATTTGCAGCACGCCTGTGAGATGCTGCTGAAGGCCGTCCTGGTTCAGAAAAAGGCAAAAGTCTTCGATAAAGGGACTGGTCGTTCCATCGGCTTTGAGAAATGCCTCGGTCTGTGCCAGGCTAGTCACGGGCTGACCAACGACGAAGCAGGTATTATGCGCGCGATCGATGCCTTGCGCGATGCCGCTCAGCATTGGTTCGTGTTTGTATCCGAAGACCTCCTCTACCTCCAGACACGTGCTCTAATCACTAGCTTTGACGCCTACCTCCAGCGAATTCTCGATGATGCACTCGCCAACCATATCCCTCCTCGTGTGCTGCCTATCTCAACGATGCCTCCCGGCGACTTCGAATTCCTCATCGATAAAGAATTTACCCTCGTGGTGGAACTTCTGAAGCCGGGACGTAGGGCACGTGATGAGGCACGAGCTCGAATTCGATCAATGTTGGCAATGGAAGCCATCGTCACTGACGAGGTGGAGATTTCGGAACGGGATATCGACCGAATTGAGAAGGCCATGCGCGGCGGTACGGAGCTCAAGGCCGTGTTTCCTCGCCTTGCGACCGTTGGGACGACTACCAACGGCGAGGGCGTCAACCTAACTGTCCATTTCAGCAAGAAGCATGGCGCACCTGTGCAGTATGTCGGTGGAGATGACCCCTCCGCTGCTGCTGCCGTTCGAGAAATCGACCTGAGAAAGAAGTTTCACCTTCAAGCCAAACCTTTGGCAGCCAAGGTAGGCTTGACCCCGCCAAAGGCAAAAGTCCTTCGAGCGTTCCTCGGGATTGATGAGGACCCAGCCTGCATTCACGTCTTTGAATTTGGGTCCCAGAAAATTTCGTGCTTCTCGGATAACGCGGTCACGAAAATGAAGGCAGCTATGGCTGAAGTCGACATGGCAGAACTCTGGGCAAACCGAAAAAATCCCGCCACGGCAGCGCCCTTAGCCCCCTAAAATTGGTTCAATGCTGTTCTCTCTTGCGCGTGAGCGCGCCTCGCTATCGCAAGGGAAGACAGTTAAGGGGCGAACGTAGGCGACGCCTGCAGTAGCCTTCCGTTCGGCGATTTAGCAGCACCCACTGCCTAGGTTTTACCGTGGGTTCAGCGCGGATTTCAAGCCAAAGCGCCCCAAACAGTACCCATTTGGCTCCCAAGCCGAAAGCACTTTCAGCAGCAAGTCTCGGGATTTCCTACTGAAAGTGATGGTGCCGCTTACAGGACTCGAACCTGTGACCCCCGCATTACGAATGCGATGCTCTACCAACTGAGCTAAAGCGGCTCACCATCATGCCTGCCGCGCCCATATCGTCCGCCGGGGCGGGGTGCAATGGGCGGGGAATGGAGGCCCGAGCCGGAATCGAACCGGCGTGCAAGGATTTGCAGTCCTCTGCGTAACCACTCCGCCATCGGGCCTCGTATTCCCATGCGACAGAGCGCGGGCAACTAGCGAATGGGCACCCGCGTTGCAATCTGAATCGTTGGCTGTGATAGGGGGCAGCACGAACTATGGAGTGGACTGCGCCGATATGGCCGACGACAAACCCAAGCTGCAACGTGTGGAAGGCCACAGCGAGGAGCGCTTTCTTGGCTCCGACGTCTTCGAGAGCAATGCGCGTAACTTGCCGCCGCCCAACGGTTCGGGCACCGTGCGCGAGGAGGCGCGCGACATCGCGGTCTATCACAAGTGCGACGTGGCGGTGATCGGCGGCGGCCCTGCGGGCTGCGCGGCGGCCTGGGCGGCGGCGAAGTCCGGGGCGGATGTCACGTTGGTCGAGCGCTACAACTGCCTGGGCGGGCTTTCCACCGGCGGGCTCGTCATGTGGATCGACCGGATGACGGACTGGCATGGCAACCACGTGATCCAGGGCTATGCCCGCCACTTCATCGACCGCATGCCGCCCGAGGCCGTGGCCGGCCCTCCGCGCGAGGACTGGGGCAGCAATGATGTGGACAAGTTCGAATATTGGCGCAACCGCACCACGGCATTCCATGGCATCGTCCAGTGGGCGCCGACGCTCGACCCCGAGCGGATGAAGCTCAACAACCAGGAGATGCTGCTGGAGGCGGGCGTGCGGATCGTGTTCCACGCCTGGGCGGCGCGGCCGCTGGTCGAGGACGGGGCGGCGAAGGGCGTCATCTTCGAAAGCAAGATGGGCCGCCACGCGCTGCTCGCCAAGGTGGTGGTCGACACCACCGGCGATGGCGACATGTTCGCCCGCGCCGGGGCGGAATTCGATACCGATATCGAGGAAGGCGATGTCCACCATTCGATGAACACCGGCTGGGTGCTGGGCGGGGTCAACATGGACCGGTGGATTGACTGGAAGGTCCATCATCCGGACGAGTTGCGCCAGTTCATGGAGCGCGGGCGACAGGAGCTGGGCTATTTCCAGACGCCCTATGTCAGTTGGCGGCCGGACATCGCGCTATTCCTTGGGCCGCGCCAGTCGGGCCTCAGCGCGCTCGACGTGGATGACCAGACCGAGGTGGAAATCCGCAGCCACCGGCTGATGGAAGGACATTGCCAGTTCTTCCGCCGCCATGCGCCCGGGTTCGAGCATGTTTACAGCCTCCAGAGCGCCAGCCAGCTTGGCGTGCGCCATACGCGGCGGCTGGCGGGGCTGGGGCGGATCGAGCGCAAGGACTGGCCGCGCGGCACGCCTGCGCCGGACGAGGTCGGCGTCTCGCCTTCGATCAGCCCCAAGTTCCCGGTGGTCTCCGTGCCATACGGCGCGCTGGTGCCGCGGGCGCTCGATGGCCTGCTGGTCGGCGGGCGTCATGTGAGCTGCGATGCGAACAGCCACGGCTTCATGCGCGAGATCCCGCAGTGCTGGCTGACCGGCCACGCGGCGGGGGTTGGCGCGGCGCTGGCAGCTGATGCGGGTATCGAGCCGCGCGCGGTCAAGGTCGATGCGATCCGCAAGGTGCTGCGCGAACAGGGCGCACACCTGACCGACGACGCGGCGGTCCATGATGCGCGCGCAGGCGAGGCTGCACTCGCGGGTGAAGGGGCCGCCTGAACCGGATCGGCGCTACCCGAAGGTGACACAAGTGACACCCTGTCACTTTTATCCGGTCGCCTGGCAGGCGGGCAAAATGGCGCATTTGTGCCGGTTTGCCGCCTGTCTCACCCTGCGCGGACAAAGTGACACCGGGGTGGGAGAAACACGCCGAGGCAGACTGTTCAAAGAGCCTCGCCCCGCTGGCACAGGCCCTGCCCTGTAGGAAAGTGCCCCCGCGCCCAGGCACGAAAAAGGGGTGCGGGAAGCCGAAGCTACCCGCACCCCTGATTGTCTTCGCCCAATTGGATTGGACGGGCCTGTTGGCCCTCGAACGTCGGCCCTTAGGCGTTCGCGAGGTTCACGGCCGAAGTCTTGCCACGCTGGTCTTTCTCCAGGTCGTAGGAAACGCGCTGGTCCTTATCCAGCGTGCCCATGCCGGCACGTTCCACGGCCGAGATGTGCACGAAAGCATCGTCCCCGCCGCCCTCGGGCGCAATGAAGCCGAAGCCCTTGTCAGGGTTGAAGAATTTTACTGTTCCGATAGTCATAACGGGTATCCTTTGTCCGTTGTTTATGTCGGGCATGCACCAAGAGCGGTGCATCCCGGCTATGAGAGGCTAGAAAGGGACAAGGAGAAGTCTTGAGCTACCCGATATCCGTCGCATGCGACGTAAGCTTAACGTATATGGGGAGATATTGGCCGATAACAAGGGGCGGGATTGGCACAGTACGATAGGTCGGATAATGACCGCGCGCTGCTCTCCCGCCGCCCTCGGCCGGACTGCGTGGGAACAGGTGCAATGGACTGGCTGATCGAGCGTTTCCCCGTACTGAAGCGGGCGATCCTGGCGGATCATCCGTTCCACTCGGCGCTGGGGTGGAGCGCGCTGGCCGTGCTGGTCCCGCTGGCCCTGCGGCTGGCGATCGACGGGGGCACCTCGGGCGTGCCGTTCACCACCTTCTTTCCGGCCGTGCTACTGGTGGCCCTGCTGCTCGGCTGGCGCTGGGGCGCGGTAGTCACTCTCGCCAGCGGAATCGCGGCCAACCGGATCCTGATGTACGAGCCGCTGGATGTGCTGGCGCCGGTGGACCTCCTGCTGGTCGGCCTGTTCTTCCTGTCCTGTGCAGTGCTGCTGGCCACGGCGGAATTCGCCCGCCGGCTGGTGCGGCAGGTCGAAGCGGCCAAGGCGCGGGAGGAAATGCTCAAGTACGAGTTGCTTCACCGGGTAAAGAACATGCTGGCCACGGTGGGTGCGATTGCGGCCATGACTTCGCGCCATTCCCCGCCCGACCAGTACCGCACGGCGCTGACCGGGCGGCTCGAAGCCTTGCAGCGGGCAACCAGCCTGCTGGGCACCGAGGCCGGGCAGTTGAAGTCGCTGGCAAAAGTGCTCGAATCGTCGCTGGCACCATTTCGCGCGGCAGATAACTTTGTGCTGGAAGGCCCGGCCTGCCAATTGCCCAGCAGGTCCTGCGTTCCCCTGTCGCTGGCCCTGCACGAGTTGTGCACCAATGCGTCAAAATACGGCGCGTTGTCCGCGTCCGAAGGACGGGTGGAAATCAGTTGGCGGATCGATCCGGCGAAGCATCACTTGCAACTCGAATGGCGCGAGCGGGGCGGGCCACAGGTCCAGACACCGACGCGCCAGGGCATGGGGTCGCAACTGCTGCGCCGCCAGCCCGAGCTGACCGAGGTTACGCTGGATTTCGCGCCCGATGGCCTGGTTTGCCATCTGACGGTCAGGGATGTCTCGCCGCAGTCCTGAGCCTGGCCTGAGCCCGCTTGTAGGACTATTCGGGCAACAGCACACCGCCGGTATCGAGCGGCCGCACCACATCTCGGAAATTGGCGAGGTAGCCGGTGGCAGGCGTGCGGTATCCCGGCCCATCGCGCGTGGCCAGTTCGTCTGCGGGTACGTCGAGGTCAATCGAGCGGTTCTGCACGCTGATGCGCATTATGTCGCCATCGCGCACCTTGCCGATAGGGCCGCCGGTCGCCGCTTCCGGGCTGACTTCGGCCACGGTGAGACCTTTGAGACAGAGCCCCGATAGCTGCCCGTCGGTGACGAAGGCGGTGGTCTTGGCGAGGCCCGCCGCATCGAGCGCGAACAGGATCAGGCTGGCTCCGCCGCCCATGGCCGGACCGCCCTTGAGGCCCTGGTTGCGGCTGATGACCACGTCGCCCGGCTGGATCACGCGATCCTCGATGGCCTGCATACAGTCGGCCGTGCTCTCGAACACGCGGGCCGGGCCTTCGAACTCCTCGGGTCGCGAACCGTCGCGCACGCCCAGGCGGACTACGGCGCTGGTGGCGAAATTGCCTTTGAGGATGGCGATGGCCGGGCCGGGACCGACGGGGTTTTCCATCGGCACGATCACGTCCGGCCCTTCGATTTCATAGTCCGCCAGGTTTTCCGCCAGGGTCTTGCCAGTGCAGGTGAGGGCATCGCCGCTGATGCGCGGCAGCAGGCGTTTGAGCACGGCCCGCGCACCGCCGGCATCCTCGAACTGTTCGATCCGGACATCGCCGGTGGGGCGGACAGCGGACAGCACCGGCACGTCGCTCATCTCCTCCCACAGGGCGAAGATATCGAGATCCATTTCCGCTTCGATGGCGGTGGCCTGGAGGTGCTTGATGGCGTTGATCGATCCCGACACGCCGAGCACGGTGGCGACTGCGTTGCGGAAGGCTCCCTCGGTCATGATCTGCCGGGGACGCAGGTCTTCGTGGACCATTTCCACGATGCGGCGTGCGGCGGCACGGGCGTTGTCCTGCATCTTGGGGCTGTTGGCGCGGACCGGCGCGTGGCCGGGCAGGGCCATGCCGAGCGCCTCGACCACCGAATGCATCGTGTTGGCCGTGGCCATTCCCGCACAGACGCCGGGGCCCATGATGGCGTTTTCGGCCATATCGGCCACGGGGAACTTGGGCTTCTTGCCGAACCGCTCACCGATCTGGCCCGACCAGACATCCTCCACGTCCACCGGCTCGCCATCGATTGCGCCTGCCTGCTGGTAGCCGCCGATCACCAGGATGGTTGGCAGGTTGAGGCGAGCGGCCGCCATCAGGTGGCCGGGCGGGGTCTTGTCGCAACTGGTCAGGCAGATCATGCCATCCAAGAGCGCGGCTTCCACCTGCACTTCGATGTCGTTGGCAATGATGTCGCGCCCCGCAAGGATATACGAACCGGCCTTGGCCGCGCCGGTGATGAAATCGCTGGGCGCAGCGGTGCGCACTTCGAACGGCATGCCGCCTGCCTCGCGGATCGCTTCCTTCACAATCTTGGCGATGCCATCGAGGTGGGCATAGCAGATCGCCAACTCGCTGGAGGAATTGACCACCGCGATCTTGGGCTTGAGCATGTCTTCCGCCGACAGGCCCAGCGCCTTCCAGTTGGCGCGACGGCCGGGCGAGTTGGCGGCGAGCGAACGCAGGGTCATTGTGGTGGTATCCTATTCGGCAGGCTGGGGAGTGGTTTTGGCGAGCCGGTCACCATCGCGCATGCCGCGCGCGAACCAGGCGAGCGCCAGCAGGCAGACGATAATGCCGAACAGGCAGCCTGCGGTGAAAACATAACCATCCAGTGCGCCCTGTTGTCCGGCGAGGAACTGCGACCCGAAGATGGGGGCCGCCACTGCGCCGAACTTGGCCATGAAGCTGGCCCAGCCGCCGCCCGACGATCTCACCGCGCTGGGATAATAGATCGTGGTGATGGAAATCACCGCCGCATGGCCCGCGCCCACCATGGTCGCGCTGATCAGCAGCACGGGGATGAAGGCAGGCCCGCCCAGCACGTACCCGAAGCCGATCAGCAGGGTGAAGGGAATCCCGATCAGCGGGGCAATGGTGATCCAGCCAGGCCCGCGCCGCTCGGTCATGGCGAGCAGCAAGACGCCGCCCAGCGCACCGGCGATCGAGGTGATCATCCCCAGCCATGCCGCGTTCTGCCGCATGATGCCGAGGTTCTCGAGGAAGATAACCCCATAGGCGCTCTTGAGGTAGATGGCGAAGCTGGAGAAGAAATAGGCCGCCCAGATCAGCAGGGTGATGAACAGCAGGCGGCCGATGAACAGCTCGCTCATGCGCACCCAGTATTGCTTCACCATGCGCACCAGCACGGTGTTTTCGGCATAGTCCTTCACTTCCACCTTGCGCTCATCTCCCAGGACGAACGCGGCGTAACCGCTGGAATCGAAGCCGGGGGAATAGCGCGCAAGTTGCGGTGCGATCCTGCTGGCCGGTTTGCCCTTGGCCACCATCCAGCGGGTGCTTTCGGGCAGGGTAAACAGCAGGATGATGGCGAAGACACCGGTCATCGCGCCGCAGACCCAGAAAATGCCCTGCCAGCCCAGTACAGGGGCTACCCAGTTGGCAATCGGCGCGGCGCTGGCACCGCCAAAGGAAAAGCCCATCATGATGATGGTGACCGAGGTCGCGCGCATCGACTTGGGCATCGATTCCACGCTCAACGCCCAGACCGGAGCGAGCAGACCGCCGATGGCGAGGCCGGATATGAAGCGCAGGGCGATCAGTTCTTCGGCGCTGGAGGCAAAACCGACCATCGTGGTGAAAACGGCGCTGCCGATGGTGCACCACAGGATCACCGGACGGCGGCCGAAGATGTCACCCAGGTACGATCCGAACAGCGATCCGATCATCTGCCCCAGGAAGGCGGCCGAGCTGACATAGCCGGTCATGTCGTTGGTCAGCCCCATGTCATCGCGCAGATAGGGCATGGCATAGGCGAGGGCGGAGAAATCCTGCCCGTCGAAAAACGTCACCATGCTGCACAGGATCAGGATGGAGACGTGATAGCGGTTGAACTTCAGACCCTGAAGGAACTGGGCGACATCGAGTGTCGCACCGCGCGTGTCGGCCATATTCGATCCTCATCCCACCAACTCTTATGGCGGGACGATAGAGCCAGCCGCCGCGCTTATCTAGCTACCATTTTGTGCCAGAGTGTCGCCGTCTGCGGGAATGGCGGGGCTCTGTCCCGCAGGCCAGTCGATCTGCCGCAGGTAGCGGTCAAGCTGGTCGCTTTCTGCCAGGGCACGGGCAAACATGAAGGGAACCGCCCCGCTTGCCAGCCGGTATCCGCCCTGCGGCACGGTCTCCACCAGCCTGTCGCAGCCCGCCGCCGCCAGCTTGGAGCGCAGGCGCGAGACGTGGACTTCCACGCTGTTTGTCCCCGGATCGTGGCTCAACCGCCACACATCGGCGAGCAACTGGCTGCGGGTCACGGCTTCGCCCGGCCGGTCGGCCAACCGCCACAGCACGCCGAATTCACGTGGGTGGAGGTTGAGCCAGCGCGAGCCGACGCGGATGTCACGGTGGAACAGGTCGAGCGTCAGCGGCCCGACCGAACGCCAGCGCGGCAGAAGGCCGAACATTTCGTCCACGCGGCTCGCCCGCGCGCTCAATTCGCGCAAGGGCACGGCGGCGGGCAGGGCTTCGGCACAACCGATCGACAGCAGTTGCGCCCGCTCGCCAGGTTCTTCCACCCCCAGCAGGATCAGCCGCCAGGCAGGCCGGTCGGCTTCGGCCAGGCCGACCCGCTGGGATTGCGACAGGTGACGCACGTCGCACAGAAGCACATGCTTGCAATCGGCCCTGTTGCCGTGTTCGCCATGGCACAGGTGCCAGCCGACCTGCCGCATGTCCCAGCAGCACGGCGGTTCTTCCACAGCGGCCACCCAGCCGAAGGTTTTCACTTTGCCACTCCCGCCGCTTGTCGGCTTGTTGATGGCAAGGGCAAACAGGAAGCGGATTCAACTCCGTATCATTCCCCCCGATCCCCCTGAACCTCTCCCCGAAGGTGTCAGGCGGCTGTCGAATTCACACCCATGCTTTGCAGATAGCGTTTGATATTGCGCGCAGCCTGCCGCAGCCGCTGCTCGTTCTCGACCATGGCGATGCGCACGAAGCCCTCCCCGTCCTCGCCATAGCCGACGCCCGGCGCCACGGCCACTTCGGCATGGGTGAGCAATTGCTTGGAAAACTCCAGGCTGCCCATGTCCTTCAGCGCCGGCGGCAGCGGGGCCCAGGCAAACATCGAGGCTGGCGGGGCGGGGATGTCCCACCCGGCGCGTCCGAACGCCTCCACCATCACGTCGCGCCGCTTGTGGTAGAGCGCGCGGTTGTTCTCCACGATATCCTGCGGGCCATTGATCGCCGCCACGGCGGCGGCCTGCATCGGGGTGAAGGCGCCATAGTCGATATAGCTTTTCACCCGCGTCAGCGCCGAGATCAGCGTGGGATTGCCCACGGCAAAACCGATCCGCCAGCCGGCCATCGAATAGGTCTTGGACAGCGAGGTAAACTCCACCGCCACGTCCTTGGCACCCTTCACCTGCAGGATCGAAGGCGTCGGCTTGCCGTCGTAATAGAGTTCCGAATAGGCCAGGTCCGACAGGATCCACACCTTGTGAAAGCGCGCCCAGTCCACCAGCTTTTCATAAAACGCCAGGTCCACCACTTCGGCGGTGGGATTGCTGGGGTAGTTCACCACCAGCACCGTGGGGCGCGGAACGGTGAAGTTCATCGCCTTTTCCAGTTCGGCCCAATAGCGCGCATCTGGCGTGGTCGGCACGCTGCGGATCGAAGCGCCTGCAATGATGAAGCCGAAGGTGTGGATCGGATAGCTAGGGTTGGGTGCCAGGATCGTGTCGCCCGGCGCGGTGATCGCGGTGGCCAGGCTGGCGAGGCCTTCCTTGGAGCCAAGGGTGACGACCACTTCGCTTTCGGGATCGACCTCGACCCCGAAGCGCGTCTGGTAATAGTTCGCTTGGGCGCGGCGCAGGCCGGGAATGCCCTTGGACTGCGAATAGCCGTGGGCATCGGGGCTGCGCGCCACTTCGCACAGCTTGTCGATCACATGCTGCGGAGGCGGCAGGTCGGGATTGCCCATGCCCAGGTCGATGATGTCGCGTCCTTCCGCACGGGCGGCCGCGCGCATCGCATTGACTTCGGCGATGACATAGGGCGGCAGGCGCTTGATGCGGTAGAATTCGGTGTCCATCGATCTGTTTTCTTTGTCTCGTTTCTGCTTACGGTTAGGTCGGCGTGAGTGGCGCGCAATGTGGCCGAATCCGGCCGCAAGCGCAATGTGGGCGCATACAGAGGCAAGGGGTGTCTCCCAAATGCCAAATTAGCCTCTATGGTGGTTTCATGGCGAAGAGCGGAAAAACTGGACCCAAGAGTGAAGAGGTCACCGACATCTTCACCGAAATGCTGCGTATCCAGGGCGAAGCGGCGCGGCAGGTGATGCAGGCTTGGGCGCCCGAGGCCGTGCCAGCCCTGCCCGATGAAAAGGATATCGCCGAACTGGGGCAGGCCATGGTGGCCTTCCAGGAAAACTGGTTCCGCATGAATACCCGGCCCGATGGCCACGGCGGCACGTTGCCCGCTCCGCTACTGGCCGATCCGGCGCAGTGGCTGGACCTGATGCAGCAGATGTACTGCCAGATGCCCGCGCTCGATCCCGCCCGCCAGCAGGAATTGTGGAACGAAGGGGTGGAGCTGTGGGAACAGATCCTCACCCATTTCACGCCCGAGGGCGAGGAGGAGGACGAGCGGAGCGCCACCGATCCGCATTTCCCGCGCTTCGATCGCCGCTTTGCCGATCCCGCCTGGCGCGAACAGCCGGTCTTTGCCCTGCTGCACCAGACCTACCTGCTGCTGGCCGAACGCATAGCGCAGAGCGTGGACGAGGTCGAGGGGCTGGACGATGACGAGCGGGCGCAATTGCGCTTTGCCACCCGCGGCGTGCTGGATGCGATGAGTCCGTCGAACTTCCCGCTGATGAACCCGGTGGTGCTGGAACGCACGATCGAAAGCCAGGGGGAGAACCTGGTCAAGGGGATGGAACGGCTCGCCGCCGATCTCGACAAGGGGCAGCTGACCCACACCGACGCCAGCAAATTCGTGCTGGGCGAGAACGTGGCCACAACGCCGGGCAAGGTGGTGTTCGAGACCGAGCTGTTCCAGCTGATCCACTATACCCCGACCACGGATGAAGTGCTGGAGGTGCCGCTGGTGATCTTCCCGCCGTGGATCAACCGGTTCTATATCCTCGACCTCAACCCGAAGAAGAGCTTCGTGAAATGGGCGGTCGACCAGGGCGTGAGCGTGTTCGTGGTCAGCTGGCGCTCGGCCGACGAGAGCCTGGCCCACATCGGCTGGGACGATTATGTCCGCGCACAGCTTCAGGTGATCGACGAGGTGCGGCGGCGGATGAAAGTGCCTGCTGTCCACACTGTCGGCTATTGCGTGGCCGGAACCACATTGGCCGCGACGCTGGCCGTGCTGGCGAAACGGGGCGAGGGGGACAAGGTGGCGAGCGCGACCTTCTTCACCGCGCAGGTCGATTTTTCCCACGCGGGCGAATTGAAGCTGTTTGTCGATGATGCCCACCTTGAGCTCATCAAGCAGGCGAGCCAGGGGGGCTTTCTCGACGGGCGTTATATGGCGGCCACGTTCAACCTGCTGCGCGGCAGTGACCTCATCTGGAACTATGTGGTCAACCACTACCTCTTGGGCGAGGACTATCCGGCCTTCGACCTGCTATACTGGAACGGCGATGTCACCAACCTGCCCGCAAAATGGCATGAGGCGTACCTGCGCGATTGCTACCGCGACAACCTGCTGGTGGTGCCCGATGCGCTGAGCGCCGATGGCACGCCGATCGACCTGACCCGGATCAAGGTGCCGGCCTATGTGCAGGCCGGGCGCGAAGACCATATCGCGCCGCCCGACAGCGTGTTCATGCTGCCGGGCCTGCTCAACGGGCCGGTGCGGTTCGTGCTGGCGGGCAGCGGCCATATTGCCGGCGTCATCAATCCACCGGCGGCGGGCAAGTACCAGTACTGGACCGGCCCTGACCACGCCGCCTCGCTGGCAGATTTCGTCGCGGCGGCCAGCGAGCACAAGGGCAGCTGGTGGCCCGACTGGCTCGCATGGTTGGAAGGTATCGCGCCCGACCGGGTTGCGGCCAAGGGGCGGCGCGTGCCCGGCGGCAGGGGCAATTCCGCGATCGAGGATGCGCCGGGACGCTTCGTCCGCCTGCGCTGAACACAGACCGCCTCTGCCGCTTATGGTGCAGTGCAACATTTTCCCTTGACCTTCGCATATGCGATGGCTATTTGTGCACTGCAGCATGATGCTGTGAGCATGAATTCGAGGACTTATGGCAGAACCGAAGGACCAGCCCCGGGAAGAACCCAAGGCACCCGCCGCCAGCGCGCCGACCCCTGCGGTCAGTGCCGCGCCGGAGCCGAAGGTTGAGGCGGTAAAGCCTGCAGCCAAGCCGGAACCTGTTCCGGCCCCGGCAAAAGCAGCGGCTCCAAAGGCTCCTGCTCCCACGGCACCCAAGGCAGCGGCTCCCGCCCCCAAGGCAAAGCCCAAGCCGGTCCGCAAGCCCGTTTCCCGGCGCAAGCCAGCCGCCCAAAAAGCCCCGGCAGAAGCGAAGAAGGCCACCCACCGGCCCGCTCCTGCCCCCACCAAGACTCACACTGTTTCAGAATTGAAGGAAAAGATCATGGCTACCAAGAACAGCTTCACCAGTGCCTTCCCCGGCATGCCCGCCGATTTCTCGGACATGGGCAAGTCGATGACCGATGCCGTCAGCGAAATGCAAAGCAAGGCCCAGGCCGCCTATGAAAAGGGCACCGGCATGGTTTCGGAAATGACCGACCTTGCCAAGGGCAACGTCGAAGCGCTGGTCGAAAGCGGCAAGATCGTCGCCACCGGCCTGCAGGACATGGGCAAGACATATGCCGATGAAGCCAAGTCGGCTTACGAAACCATCTCGGCCGACCTGAAGGAAATGGCCAGCGTGAAGAGCCCGACCGAGCTGTTCCAGCTGCAGGGCAAGATCATGCGTCGCAACTTCGACATGCTCGTCGCCACCGGAACCAAGGGTTCGGAAGGCGCGATGAAGCTGGCGAACGAGGCGATCGCGCCGATCTCGGCCCGCGTGAACCTGGCAGTCGAAAAGCTGTCGAAGGCGGCCTAACTCTCTCTCGCCGGACTCTCCTCTCCTCTCCCTCCGGCGAAACGAGCGGGCCGGGCAGGCAACTGCCCGGCCCGTTTGCGTTTGCTCCGCTTGCCTTTGGGCGGTATTTTCGCATGCCGCATCTTGCACCACGTCCGTCCGATACGATATTCCCCCCTTCATGGTCAGCCACGTCCCACATCCCGCGCCGCTTCGCGCCCCGCATATGGCGGGTGATGACGATGATCGTCCGGGCGAGGGCGGCACCCCCGGGGATGGCGATGATGGCGGTTCCGGTCAGGTCGGCCTCGCCACCCGCACCCGCACGCGCCCCAAGAAGCCCAGCCGCTACAAGGTGCTGATGCTGAACGACGACTACACGCCGATGGAATTCGTCGTGCTGGTGCTCAAGCGCTATTTCCGCATGGACCTGGAACAGGCCACCCGCGTTATGCTCCACGTCCACCAGCGCGGCGTGGGCGTGTGCGGTGTCTTCCCGCTGGAAGTGGCCGAAACCAAGGTCAACCAGGTGATGGATTTTGCCCGCGAGAACCAGCACCCGCTGCAATGCACGCTGGAGAAAGCCTGAGCGTTCAGCTTCCAGCCAGTAGCGGCTGCCAAACAAGCACATGACCTCTGGCGCGAATGCGGCTAAGGCCACCACACAGCAACCCGCCCCAAGCCTGAGCGAGCCTTTCCCGATTGTCCCGCTTCATTACCGCCACTGACCGCTACATCTTCCGGCTCGTGATGGTGCCGATGATCGGCATCTTCGTGCTCGCGGCCAGCCTGCTGCTACTGGAAAAGATGCTGCGGCTGTTCGAATTCGTTTCCACCGAAGGCGGGCCGATCCAGGTCGTGTTCCGCATGCTGATGAACCTGATCCCCGAATATGCCGGGCTGGCGATCCCGCTGGGCCTGATGCTGGGCATTCTGTTCGCCTTCCGCCGCCTTGCCACCACCAGCGAGCTGGACGTGATGCGCGCGGTCGGCTGGTCCTACCTGCGGCTGCTGCGGGTGCCCTACCTCATCACCATTGTGCTGCTGGGCCTCAACTTCGTGATCGTCGGCTATCTCCAGCCCAAGGCGCGCTTTGCCTATGAGGAGATGGAGTTCGAGCTGCAATCGGGCGCGCTGGGTGCATCGATCCGCGTGGGCGAGTTCGTGGCGATCGAGGACCGCATGGCCCTGCGGATCGAGGAGAGCCGCGAGGACGGGCGCAACTTGCGCGGCATTTTCGCCCGCGTGGCAAACGACAGCGGACAGGTGCTGTCGATCTCGGCCCGCGAAGGCCGCTTCCTCGCCAACCGCGAGGACCGCAACACCATCGTCCTGCGCCTCACCGATGGGACGATCATCCACGACGTACCCAATGGCACCCCGCGGGTGCTCAGCTTCAGCCAGCACGACCTGCCGATCGACCTGCCCGCGCTGGAACGGTTCCGCGACAGGGGCGAGGACGCGCGCGAATTCGTCATCCCCGAACTCCTCGAAATCGGCTGGAGCCGCGATGCCACGCCGGAAGAACGGACCGGCAGCTTGGCCAATTTCAATTACCGCATGGTCGAAGTGGTGATGATGATCATGCTGCCGCTGCTGGCGGTCGCGCTGGCTGTGCCGCCCAAGCGCTCCACCTCGGCGCTCGGCATCTTCCTGTCGATCGTGATCGTGGTGTCATACCACAAGATCAACCAGTATTTCGAAAGCGTGGCCCAGCTTGGCCGGGTCGATCCGTTCCTGGCCCTGTGGGGGCCGTTTGCCATCATGTTCGCGATCATCGCCTGGATGTTCTACCAGATCGCCTTCGTGCCCGGCGGGCAGCCGATCGGCGGGCTGGAGAACATCTATGCCAAGCTGGCGCGGCAGGTGAAGCGCCTGTTCGCCCGCCGCCGCAGGATGAAGGACGAGCCGCTGGACGATGAAGAGATGGAAGTGCCTGCCAGTGCTTGATTTTTTCCCCTCGTGGCGGCTGACGATCTACCTCGCCAAGATGTTCATCGTGCGCATCGTGGCGGTCCTTGCCATGCTGGTGCTTGTGCTGCTGATGCTCGACTTGCTCAGCCGCACGGGCGATATCCTGGCCTTTCCCGGCAACGGCCAGGCCGAGCTGCTGGAATATGCCTCCATGCGCGCCCCGCAACTGGTGCGGCGCTTCCTGCCCTACTCGGTGCTGCTGTCCACTATCATCACGCTCGCCACGCTGAACCAGAATTCGGAAGTCACCGCGATGAAGGCGGCAGGGCTTTCGGCCCACCAGATCCTTGCCCCGCTGCTGCTGACGGCTACCGTGGTGGCGGGCATCAGCTTCACTTTCAACGAGCGGGTGGTGACGCGCGCCACGGCCACGCTGAAGGCCTGGGAAGCGGTCGATTACGGCGTGGTGCCGGACGATCCCGATACCCGGCTCAATGTCTATTTCAACGATGGCAACGACGTGCTGATGGCGCGCCAGCAGACAGGGCTGGGGGCCGATACCGTGCTGACCGGCGTGACCTTCTATCAACGCGACGACACCGGCATGATCTCGCGCCAGATCACCGGCAGCCGGGCTACTTATGCCGCGCCCGGGTGGCTGGTGGAGGATGCGCAGATATTCTCCGTCGCCACCACGCGAACGGTCGAGGCGCCGGAGCCCGTGATGGTGGCGCCGGGCACCACGTTGGACCAGCTGACCCTTCGCCGGGTCGATCCCGATGCCGAGACGCTGGGCCAATTGGCGCAGTCGATCGCCGCGCTCAAGGCGGCGGGCCGCCGCACGGCGGAACTTGAAGGCCGCTGGTGGGCCAAAATTTCAGGCCCCCTGTCCTCGATCCTGATGCCGTTGCTGGGTGCGGTGGCAGGCTTTGGCCTCGCGCGCAGCGGCAACCTGTTCATCCGCGCGGTGATCGGCATGGCGCTGGGCTTTGCCTATTTCGTGGTCGAGAACGCGGCACTGGCGCTGGGCAGTTTCGGCGGATACCCGCCGCTATTGGCCGCATGGTCCCCATTCGTGCTGTTCTTCCTGGTTGGCGAGACCGTGTTGATCAGGACCGAGGAATAGCGCGCTACCTCGGCACCAGCGCCACCGGGCCATCGACATCGTACTGCACCGGGCAACCCATGACATAGCGCCCGCCCCCTTCTGCCGTGGCGCAATATTGCACCGCTGCGGCGATCTGGCGGCGGGTGTTGGCCAGGGTCTCGTCAATCGACAGCGCACCGGTGCCGTGAACGGCGACGTTGCGCGCCGGATCGATACCGCGATGGGCAATGTTGGCGCGATAGGCGCTGCCCCACCAGTGGAGCTGCCAGGCCTCGTCCCCCAGGTCGCCTTCCATCATCAGGCGCTCGGCTGGCAGATAGGCGAAGACCGCATCGGGCATGTGGCCATGTTCGATCACGCGGTAAATCTCCAGCCGCCGCATGGCGTCTTCCAGCACAAGCACATCATCGACCGGGGTGAATTGCAGCACCTGCGGATTGCGCGCCAGGGCATCTGGGAAATGCATGGCCGGGCGGGTCGCCATGTCGCGGATGATCCCCTCGTTGCCCCGGTGCGAGATCACCTCCAACCCGCGCGAAACTGCTGCACGCAGGCCGCCAGTGTGGTCAAAGTGGTGGTGGCTGACGATGACCGCCTCCACCCGTTTGCCGGGGACGAGTTCATTGGCCGCATCTATCCTGAGCAGCGTCTGAGCCCCGCCGCCATAGGCTTCGAACATCACCAGCCGGTCGGCGAATTCCATCACTGGCCCGCCCGCGCCGTCCACCCTCACGTCCCACACGCCGGGGGCCAGCGCGGTGACCTGAGCCTGAGGGGGCGGGGTGCGTTCTGCCAGCATTGGCAAGGGGAACCTCGGCAGATGCTCTGGCACCACGTTCACCCGGTAGGAATCCACCTGGAACATCAGGTTGGTCGTCCTCCGCCAGTCCAGTTCCTGCCGCAGCCCCATCGGCAATTGCACGCCCGCGAACGGCAGGTATCCGGAATACCACGCGGTGGTCGTCAGGTCGCCAAGGTTGGCGTGGCCGCTGACCCAGCGCGAGAAGCGCGGCAGGTGCGTGACTGGATCGATCGCGAGCCACGCACGGGTGCCGCCATTGGACAGGGTGAAGGGCACGACCAGCAAACCGTCCTCTTGCGTGAACTGTCCCAGCGTGGTGCTCGAATGGAGCGCGGCGAGCAGGGCTGGCAGCGGATGGTCGAGCAGTTCGCGATGGAGCTGCATCGTGGTGCGCCGCTCAAAGTTCAGACCGAAGAAACCGGCGAATGGGAATTCCTGCCCCCAGCGTTCCTGGTACAGGGCACGGCCACCGGGCCAGGGTCCGCTGGCAAAATCGAATGTCCGCTGCACATCGACCAGCTGCTGCCACTTCATCGGCGCCTGCGGGTCTCCGGTGATGTTGCCGCCGCCCTGATAGTATGCGCGCTGGCCGAAGCCGGTATAGACGACATTGTCGAGGGCCTGCAGCCGCTCCAGCCCGCCCATTGCCTCGGCGGCCTGTTCCAGCACTTCGCGGGCTTCCGATTGCGCCCAAGCCGATGCGGGATTGAGCATGGCCAGCAAGGCCGCAACCATTACTATGACCCTGTGGCCCATGCCCGTTCCTCCACCAGGAATTTCTTATGGGAGGGAATTGACCAGCAACGGAGTGGCGATGCAACTGTCTTGCGATTTCAGGCCTAGCGCACAGCGCAGCGCGCTGCCGAGCTTGTCACCACCGCCAGCGCCCGGGGATCGTTCCAGTCGCCTACGTGGCCGATCAGCCTGCCCACGGTCAGCCGCTCGTCCTCTTCGCGAACGGCGTTGGCAAAACGCTGGATGCCGCGGATCTGGTCAACCGACAGGTCATCCGCCCAGATTTCGGCCATGCAGGAGGCAAGGCTGACGGGAAGGCCGGCTTCGACCAGTCCGGTCTCCACGCGGTTCTCGACTACGGTCGAACAGGCTGCGAGCAGGGTAGTAAGAGCAAGGCTTCCGGCGAGTGAGGCAGTTTTCAGGTGCATTTCGTCTCCATTGGCCCCCGCTCCGTCCTCTGCCGGATTGAACGGGCGAACACGCCGATGGTTCTCTTCTCTGGAGGAATGGGCGTCAGGCCCTAGCCCCGGCGCATCGTGCTGCGGGCGATCTTCATCACCAGCACGCCCATACCTGGATGGATCGCGCCGTGATAGGTCGCCTGCGGCTCGGCGAAGTGGGCGGAAATGCGCCGGTGCGCTTCGTGCAGCGAGTGGTAGGGCAGGCTGGGAAGCAGGTGGTGCGTGGCATGATAACGCAGGCCTACCGGCGCCCAGAAGCCCGCCACCACGCCCGGCACATTGACCGAATCGAGGTATTGCGCGGTCACGCTGAGGCGCTCACCATCGTTCTCCCACAGGTGGGCGACGAGGGTGCGCAGCTGGTTGAACACCGCCACCAGCGAGGTGATGGCGAGCGCCACCAGCAGCGGCTTCCAGCCCAGCCAGAACGGCGTAGCCAGCAGGAACAGTGCCCAGACACTCGCGCCCGCCTGTTGCCAGGCGAACCAGCGGCGCTGCTCCTCTGTCTCGGGGGCGCGGCGGCGGAATGCGGGGTTGATCGACAGCGACGAGAACCGCTCCCACGCCATCTTGCGCACGGCCGGGAACAGCGCGCCCAGTGGCGCAAGAATGGCCCAGCGCACCAGCAGGCCGATCGGGGCGAGCAGTGCGACAAGGATAAACACCGGCAGGCTCCACGGCTTCATCAGTGCCAGCGGCAGGTATTCCGGATCTTCCGCCGTGCCATAGCGCATGCGCGAATGGTGGATCGTGTGGACCTGTTCATACAGCAGGCTGGGGGTCAGCAGAGGAATGCCGACCAGCACATTCCACGCGGTGCGGAAGCCGGGCAGGGCTTTTTTGTGCAGATGGGTAATCTCGTGGATGAACAGCAAGGCACGATAGAGCGCCATCACGCTGATCGCGCCGCTCAGCACGACCAGCCAGACAGGCTCCAGCAGGATCGCACTCGCCAGGGCAGCATAGCCCACTGCGGTAGAAAGCAGCATGTCGGGCCAGTAGATCCCCGGCCTCGCCACGCTGATGTCGCGGGTCAGCTCGGCCGCGGCGCGCAGCAGGTCCTTGTCATCCGGAATTTCGGACTTGCGCAGCAAGGCCGCAGGGGCATCTTGGGCCGGGATGATCGTCTGGATGGCGGTCATGGCAAAAGGACTTGTAGCGAACTCCGTTATGGCCGCCTTGTCGCACATCAAGCGATCTTGGGCGGCATCATTGACACTTGGCCCAAAGCATAAGCAGGGCTAACCGCGAATGAACAGGCAGATCGGCATGAGGGCGGTAAAGCGGTGGTTTCGGCTAAAATAGTTATCGCACCCGTTTCGGGCAAGGGCGACCTTACTGCGTTCATAGAACTGGCTTACCGGCTGAACGCCGACGATCCCAACTGGGTGCCGCCCCTGCGCGCCGACATGGTCGAACTGCTCACCCCCGGGCGCAACCCGTTCCACGAACATGCCCGCGTGCAGTATTTCCTCGCCCGCCGCGATGGCAAGGTGGTGGGGCGCATATCGGCCCATATCGACGAACTGGCGCTGCAGCAGCCGCCCGAACAGGGCATGGGTCCGGGCACCGGCAACTGGGGCCTGCTGGAAGCGGACAACGAGGATGTGGCGCTGGCCCTGATCGCTCGGGCGGAAGACTGGCTGCGCGGCGAGGGGATGACCCGCGTGCTCGCCCCGATCAGCCTCTCGGTGTGGGAGGAGCCGGGCCTGCTGACCCACGGCCACGACCATCCGCCGATGATCATGATGGGGCATCACAAACCGCACTACCAGGGCTGGATCGAGAGTTTCGGCTATGATGTCGCCAAGAAGCTCTACACCTACGACCTTCATTCGGTCGAAAAGGGTTTTCCCGAACTGGTCAACCGCATCGTGGCGCTGGGCGAGAAGGGCAGCAAGATCCGCGTCCGCCCGGTGGACAAGTCGCGCTTTGACGAGGAGGCGGCGGTCATCCTGTCGATCCTCAACGAGGCATGGTCGAGCAACTGGGGCTTCGTGCCCTTCACCGAGACCGAGAAAGCCTATGGCGGTAAGAAGCTGAAGCCAATTATCCTGGAAGGCGCCAACATGATCGCCGAGGTGGATGGCGAGCCTGCCGCTTTCATGCTTGCCTGGCCGGACGTGAACCAGAAGCTGATCCACATGAACGGGCGGCTGTTCCCGTTCAACTGGGCCAGGCTGCTGTGGTGGCTACGCAATCCGCAGAGCCCCAATTTCCGCGTGCCCCTGATGGGCGTGGTGAAGAAATACCAGAACAGCCGCATGGCCAGCCAGCTGGCCTTCATGATGATCGAATATATCCGCCGCTATGCCGTGGAAAAGCACGGCGCGCGACGGGCAGAAGTGGGCTGGGTGCTGGAAGACAACCAGGGCATGGTCGCCATTGCCGATGCCATCGCCGCGAAGATGAACCGCGAATACCGGATCTATTCCAAGGCGCTGTAAATCGCGACGCAGCAATGGGAACCGGAGAGCGGCAGGCAGGGTTTGAACAGGCAGGTGGGGGCAGCCACTGTCCCCGGGGGTTCCGATGGTAAGCGCAATTGCGACAAAACGGTCAAAGCGAGGCGGGCAGCGGGTGCTGCTGGTCGAGGACGATCCCGTGCTGGCGCTGGACCTTGAAGCGGCCCTGCTCGATGCCGGCGCACGCGAAGTGGTCATTTGCCCCACCATGGCGGCTGCCCTCGCTTATCTCGAACAGTCGCGCCCCGATGCGATCATCCTTGATGTGCATCTGGCCGACCGGGACGATGGCTGGGCGCTGGCCGAACTGGCGGGCATGCTGGCCACGCGCCTGCCGCGCATCGCCTTCTCCACCGGATCGCCGGAGGACATCCCGCCCGCCATCCGCGAGCTGGGGCCGGTGTTCGAAAAGCCGTATGATTCGCGCCACCTCGCCGATGTCCTGCTCAACCAGAAGAAGACCGGCCTGATCGAGCGCCTGCGCGACGCGTTGCGGTAACGCGTAGCCGAGCCCGCACCCGCCATAGTTCCGCCTCGCCCATCCAAAACGAACAAAGAAAAAGGCCCCCGCTCGGTGGAGCGGGGGCCTGGGGATCGTGTCACCGTCGGCTTGGACGGGAGGGGGGTGTCTCGGCGGTGACATAGGGATAACGGCAACGTCGGTGCGGGGTTCCCGCAGGGCACCAAAAATTTCGCAAAAAATTCCTCTCCCATCACCTCTGCCCACGAATGTCCTGTTCTGTCTTGCTTTTGGAACCGTTGCGGCGCTTGTGCGTTTGAAAGGCGACCATCTGACCGGGAAGGGTATAATCATGTCTATTGGGGCCGAAGTAGCCGCTCATCTTCCGTTCCTGCGGCGCTATGCGCGCGCGCTCACGGGTTCGCAGTCCACTGGCGATGCGTTCGTCAAAGCGACGCTGGAGGCCGCCCTGGCCGATTCTGCACTGGCTGACAGCCTGCGCGGCGGGCGCGTGCCGCTCTATGCCGCATTCACCAAGCTGTGGGCCAGCGCCTATCTGGAAACTGTCGGCGATCCGCGCGATGCTTCGCTGCACGAACTGGCGGCACAGGGCCAATTGAGCAAGATCACCCCGCTCAACCGCCAGGCGCTGTTGCTGACCACGGTGGAGGATTTCGCGCCTGCCGAAGCAGCCAAGGTGATGGAAGTCAGCGAGGACGAAGTGCGCGAACTGGTGCGCGAGGCCGTGGCCGAGATCGACCGCGAGAGCACCACGTCAGTCCTCATCATCGAGGACGAGCCGCTGATCTCGATGCAGCTGGAAGATCTCGTTTCCTCGCTGGGCCACGAAATCTGCGGCACGGCGGCCACCCGCACCCAGGCGGTCGAAGTCGTGTCCAGGCAGACGCCGGGCCTGGTGCTGGCCGATATCCAGCTGGCCGATGGCTCGTCCGGCCTTGATGCAGTGGACGATATCCTGGCGATTGCCACGGTGCCGGTGATCTTCATCACGGCCTATCCCGAACGCCTGCTGACCGGCAACCGGCCCGAGCCGACCTATCTCATCACCAAGCCGTTCCAGGAAGACACGGTGAAAGCCGCGATCAGCCAGGCGCTGTTCTTCGGATCCAGCCGCCCGCTCTGACCACCTAGGTTCCCTGTCGTGCCGCCGCCGCCTTGGCGCGGTGCGACAGGAAATACCACGCCAGCCCCATCGACACGGCGCCGCCCAGCAGGTTGGCGAGCAGTTCCGCGCCATAGACCGCGTCTGCTCCCCACAGGGGCTGGAACAGCATGGCGAAGGGCACCATCACCAGCAGCACCCGCGCCAATGACAGCCCGAGTGCGGTGGAAGCATGGTCGAGCGCATTGAACGCACCGTTGCCCATGATGAACAGGCCATAGGCGGCATAGCCCCAGACCGCGATCTCAAGGTAGCGCATGGCGGCGGCAATGGTGGCCGGATCGTCGCTGAACTGGGCGGCCAGCCAGCCCCGCCCGGCATAGAGGGCAAGGGCGGCGATAAGGCCATAGACCACGCAGAACGCGCCCGCCTGGACCATGGCCAGCCGCGCCCGGTCGGGCATTCCCGCGCCCCAGTTCTGGCCCACGATGGCCCCGATGGAGCCTGACAGGCCGAGCAGTGGCACTACCGCCAGCACCTGCAACCTGCCGCCCACGCCGAAGCCGCCCACGGCCGCCTCGCCCGCGCCTGCGAGGAAGGCGGTCATCACGGCAAGGCCGATGGGGTTGATCGAATTGGTGAAGGCGGCGGGCAGGGCCACGCGTAGCACCTGACGCACGCTCGCCAGCCAGTGGCCGCCTGCCAGCATGGCCGGGCGGAACGGCACTTCGCCCTTCTGCACCATCCACAGCCCCACGCCCGCGCCTACGATCCACCCGCCGATCGTGCCATAGGCCGCGCCCGCCATGCCAAACGCCGGGATGCCGAAACCGCCGCGGATGAACAGCGGGGTCAGCGCCACATTGGCGGCGGCAAAGGTGATCGAGACCATGGTGCTGCGCGTTGCCGCGCCCTGTGCTCGCAAAACCCCGTTCATGCCGGAAATGGTCAGCAGCAGCGGAAAGCCCAGTGCATAGGGCAGCATATAGGCCGAGATATGCCGCAGCATCTCACCGTCTGCCCCCATCAGGCCGAACAGGTTGTCATGCAGCAGCGCCAGCAGCACGGCGATGGCAATACCCGTGACCAACCCCAGGACGATGCCGAGCGCAGCGCAGCGGTGCGCCCGCTGGTCCTCGCCCGCCCCGATGGCGCGGGACACGACCGAGCTGGTGCCCGCCATCACCCCCACGCCCAGGCTGGACAGCGCGGCGGTGGCGGGAAAGATGAAGCTCATCGCGGCCAGTTCGGTCGGGCCGAGCCAGCCGGTGAAATAGGCATCGACCAGTCCGATCGACATGATCGCGGTCACGCCCACGATCATCGGCACGGTCTGGCGCACCAGGTGTCCGGCGATGGAGCCGCGCGTCAACCGCGCCTTCTGGCTCATCGCAGGATCGGGCGTGTGGTCATGGGGCGATCATTACCTTGCATTGCTCGGTGCGGCGCTTGAGGCTTTCGTAGATCGTCGGCACATCTGCAAGGCTGATCGTGTCGGTCACCATTATGCGGGGCTCGACCGCGCCCTGTTCCAGTGCTTTCAATGCCGCCTCGTATTCCGGCACGGTGAAGAAGGCGCTGGTGACGAGGCGCACCTCCTTGCTCAGCATGGCGAAGGAATTGAACGTATCGGGTTTGGTGCACAGGCCCAGCAGCAGGATCGTGCCGCGCGGGCGCACCTGGTCCACCGCTTGGGCGATGAGGCCGGGAATACCGACGCATTCGAACACGATGTCGGCCTTGCCGCCCAGCGCGCGTTCGGCGCTGCCCACCGGGTCTGCCGGATCGACCACGAAGGCATCGGCCCCCATGTCCCCGGCCCGGCCCTGCTGGAAGGGAGAGATGTCCTGCACCGCCACGCGGCCTGCCCCCATGCGCCGCGCCCAGTAAGCGACCGCCAAGCCGATGGGGCCTGCACCCAGCACCAGCACCTTGTCACCCGCCTTCAGGCCCGACAGGTTCACGCCGTGGAGCGCAACAGCCAGCGGTTCGATCAGCGCGCCATCGGCCAGGGTCAGGCCCGAAGGCAGCGGCACGCACTGGTTTGGACGGGTCACGGCATATTCGGCATAGCCGCCGCCCTGTAGGCCGAAGTTTGCGCACCATTGGACCTCGCCCTTCAGGCAGTGCTCGCAGGTGCCGCAGCTCTTCAGCGGAATAACGCTGACGAGGTCGCCCACCTTGGGTCCAGCGGTGCCCTTGCCCAGCGCCACCACCTCGCCCGCGAATTCATGCCCCAGCACGTCGCCCTTGCTGCAGCCATAGGCGGCGTCCTCGGTCATGTGCAGGTCGCTGCCGCAGATGCCGCAGCGGCCGACCTTGACCACCAGCTCGCCCGCACCGGGGGTTGGGTCGGCAATCTGCTCGAACGCCAGCGGCGTGTGCAGGCCTTGGAAGGTGACGGCCTTCATGCGCCAGGAATCCTTTTGCCAGTCTTATTCGGTTTAGATCGGACTATTCGGCCCAGATCGGCTGTTCGCCTTTGGCCACTTCGGTGGAATTGACCAGGATGAAGTTGTCCAGCACGTCTATCGTGGTGGGGAACGCCGCGCGCACGCGGGCCTGCATATCTGCCGCAGAGTTCGATTGCGCGACCAGTTGCGGCCAGGCGGCAAGGTAACGCTGCGTGAAATGCAGCCCGGACACATCGTCAGGCAAGCCGGGGCGGGCGTGGCCGGCCACCACGATGGCGGGATCGAGCGCCAGCAATTGCTCCACCGTATCGCCCCATGCCGCAACGGCAGTGGCATCATGCTCGCCCAGCCACAGGTGGACCTCGTTGAACACGATATCGCCTGCCACGAGGGCGCGGATGGCCGGAATCCACAGGACGGTGGAATGGCGGTGGTCGCCCTGCATCGGCCCCAGCACGCGCAACTCGTGCCCTTCCAGCAGGATCACATCGCTTTCCAGCGCCTGCGGGGCGGACGGGTAGGCCGGACCATTGGCTCCCAGCATCGGACTCCAGCGGACAACCTTGAACGGCAGCGAACGCCAGATGTCGGCCACCACTGTGGGGTGGGCCACGACGCGGGCATTAGGGAATGCTTCTGTCAGCACTTCCATGGCGAAGAAGTGATCGGGATGGTCGTGGGTGACGAAGATGTGGGTCAACACCTTGCCGCTATCCAGCACCATTCCCGCCACCCGGTGGGCATCGGCCAGGGTGAACGGCGGATCGACCAGCACGGCCTCCCGCTCACCCATGATGAGCGCGGAATTGACGTGGAGCGAACCTTCGCTGGTCCGCAATATTTCCAATGTCAGCGGCGGCGCGGCTTGCTGCGCGGTGGCGGGTGCGGCCAGCAGCAGGGCTGCCAGCGTCAGCAGCGCCCGCCCGACCAGCCGCCCGATCATTCGGCCGAAATCCGCAACACGGGCTTCACCACATGGCCCGCCTCGCTCGCCTCGATCGCCTCGTTGATCTCGCTGAAGTCGAAATGGCCGATCAGCTTGTCGAACGGGAAACGTCCCGCCAGGTGATGGTCGAGCAGTTCGAGCAGGAACGGAGCGCCATCGCTGTTGCCGCCCAGGATGCCCATCACTGTGCGCCCGCCGCCCATGAAGGCCGCTTCGTTGAAGGTCAGGTTGTCCGCCGGATCACTCGCGCCGACGATGCCGCAGATGCCCTTTGGCGCGAGGAGGTTCCACGCATCCTCGATCACCTTGTTGATGCCGGTGGTATCGAAGGCATAGCCGAGGCCCTGCGGCACCAGCTCCTTGATCTTGCCCACGGCATCGTCCCTGGCATTGAAGGCATGGGTCGCGCCCAGTTCCTTCGCCAGCGCCAGTCGCTCGTCGTTCACGTCGACCGCGATGATCGGGTTTGCGCCGACAATCTTCGCCGCCATGATCGCCGCCATGCCCACCGTGCCGCTGCCGAACACGGCAATCGGCAGGCCTGCGCGCACCTGCATGGCGTTGAGCACGGCGCCAGCGCCCGTCATCAAGCCGCAGCCGATGGGGGCAATCATGTCGAGCGGGATGCCATCGAAGCGTGACGGCAGGACAAAGGTGTTGCGGTCATGCGCAATGGCGTGGCTGGCGAAAGTGGACTGGCCGAAGAAGTTGGCCGCCATCGGCTCGCCCTTGTAGCGCATCGTCGGCGTGCCATCGGCTCGCGTGCCGCTCCAGTTGTGCGGGAAGAAGTTGTAGCAATAGGTCGGCGCGTCGACATCGCAACTGGGGCAGGTGCCGCAGGAATTGAAGCTCATCACCACGCGGTCGCCCGGCTTGGTTCCGGTGACCCCGCTGCCCACGGCTTCCACGATGCCTGCGCCCTCATGCCCCAGCACCACCGGCAGCGGCACCGGCAGCTGCGCATCGCGCACGGCAAGGTCGGTGTGGCAGATCCCGCAGGCGACCACGCGCACGAGGATTTCGTCCGCCGCAAGGTCCGCCAGTTCAACGGGTTCGATGGTGAAGGGATGGTCGTGCCCGCGGCAGATGGCGGCATTGGCGGTGGTGGTCATTGTCTTGTCCTCAATCGTTCAGCGGCTTGACGGAGCCAAGCTGCATGCCCCCGTCGATCATTACGTGGGCGCCGGTCATGTAACTGCCTGCATCGCTCGCCAGCAGCAGGGCGAGCGGCTTGATCTGGTAGGTTTCGGCCATGCGGCCCACCGGCACCATTTCGTCCCATGCGGCCTTGGCGGCGGGGTTCTTCTTGACCCAGCCATCGCCGATATTGGTCACGAAGGGCCCGGGCGCGATGGCGTTGACGCGGATGCCATAGGCAGCCAGTTCATAGGCGGCATGGCGCATGAAGTGCTTCACGCCCGCCTTGGCCGCCATATAGGGCACGCCGACAATCGCCTCGTTCACCTCGGCCGCATTGCTGCTGGTGATGACGATGGAACCTCCCCGCCGAGCCGTATTTGCCTTCATCACCCGCGCCGCCTCGCGCACGGTGTGGAACACGCCGTTCAGGTTGATGCCGATGGACTTGTACCAGCGGTCAGGATCGTAGACATCGATCTGGCCATCGGGATTGCGCGCGCCTTCGGGCGTCCAGAAGCCGTTGCCGACATCCAGCCCGGCATTGGCAAAGGCAATGTCGCATCCGCCATAGGCCGCTACGTGATGGTCGAAAGCGCGGGCGACTTCGGCCAGCTTCGACACGTCGCAGCTATCCCACCGCGCATCATAGCCCTGGTCCACCAGCCGGGCACATTCGCGCGCCGCACCCTCGGCATCGATATCGGTCAGGGTGACCTTCGCCCCCGCCTCGGCCAGCACTTCGGCATAGGCGAGGCCGATGCCCGACGCCGCGCCAGTAACAAGGCCCGAACGGCCGGTCAGGTCGAACTGGTCGAGGGTCTTGGGTTCGCTGCTCACAGATAGAGCTGCCGGTTGATCTCCAGCCCGTTCTCTTTGCAGTAGGTCTCGTAGTGGTTCATGAACCACCACACATCGAGCGTTTCGACGAAGTTGCCCTGGTCGTCGTAGAACTCGTTGGCGCCCTGCATCCAGAAGAAGGCCTTCATGCCATCGGGCTCGTCGGTGACGAGGGTGTGCGCGTGGCCGGGGAATTCGGTGATGAATTCGCCGGGGCGGCAGACCCAGTCATATTCGAGATAGCGGAAGCTGCCTTCCAGCCCGATCGCCCAGACCATGCCGCGATGCTTGTGCGTGCCGATCACGCCGGGGCTCTTGATCCACAGCACGTTGGCATAGACGTTGTTGCGCACATCGAAGGCCAGGTGACGGATGGCGGCGTTGTCGCCGAAGGGAACCCACGGGCTCTCCTCCTCCGACAGGCCGACATAGGTGCCCGACACGCAATACTTGTCGAGCATGTTGGCGTGGGGCTCGGGCACCGAAACGATCTTGAACGCGCCCGAAGGCGGGGCCTTGATTCCGCCCAGAGATGATTTGGGCTTGGATTTTTCCTGCGTGGCCATGTTTGCTTCTCCCTTACAGGTACAGCTTGGGGTTGAGCGGGATGCCGTGTTCCTTGCAGTGGTTCTCGTAGTGTTCGATGAACCACCACACATCGACCGTGTCCAGGTAGGTGCCCTGGGCATCGTAGAATTCGATCGGGCCGTTCATCCAGCCGAACAGCTTGCAGCCTTCGGGATGTTCGGTGACCAGCGTGTGCGCCTCGCCCGGGGTCTCCAGGATCAGGCCGCCCGGCGTGCCGAGCCAATCATATTCCAGATAGCGGACCGACCCCGTCAGCGTGACCATGGTCACCGTGCCGCGATGCAGGTGGGTGCCGATGGTACCCGGGCCCTTCATCCACAGGATGTTGGAATAGGTGTTGGTGCGCACATCGAAGCTCAGGTGCTTGATCGCGGCATTGTCGCCGAAGGGAACCCACGGGGAATCCACATCGGTCTCGGCATCGACATAGCGTCCGCCGGGGCTGAGGCGGGCCACGGTCTCGCGATAGGCCCATGGCACATCGACGATTTCCTTGGTGTCGGACGGCGGGGCTTTCAATTTGGTAGCCATTGCAGGATTCTCCCTTAGCGGATCAATGTATCGACATAGTCGGCACCGATGCCGACAGCGTCGTAATGGTCGCGGGCCATCTTCATGTAGTCGAACACGTCGAAATGGCCGACCGTGTTGCCCTGTTCGTCGAGCCACATTAGCGGGCCTGACACGACGAAAAATACCTTCATCGGGTCAGGGTGCTCGTAAGCGACCAGGGTGTGGCTTTCGCCGGGTGTCTCGTAGATGAAATCGCCCGCCGTGGCGGTCCAGTCGTGCTCCAGATAGGCCCACTTGCCGCTGATGGTGTAGGCCCAGATGGGCTTGGGGTGATAATGCCGGTTCACGATGCACGGCTTGGTGGCCATCAGCACGTCGGCCCACATGTTCAGCGTGGGACTGATCCACACGGGCTTGGAATAGACATCGTCCACGATGGGCACCCAGTACTTGGGATCACCCTCGGCAATCTTGGCCATATAGGCTTCGGGCATGGCACCGGGCCGCAGGGAATGCGGAACGGGCGGGGTACCGGCCCACGGCTCGGTAGTGGGTGCTTCAGGCATGTGCGCTCTCCTATCGGTCCCTTTGGCGGGACTCGCTGTTATTCAGCCGTCACCCTAACAGCCGTTACGATGCGACGGAAGGGAGTCCTCGCTTTGCCAGCACGGCAGGTGCCGTTTCCTTCAGGCCCATGGCGACAAAGCCGCTGACCAGCGCCAGGCCCATCAGCACCCACAGGAAGGTGGGCAGGCCGAAGGTATCGTTGAGCATGCCTGCGACCGGCGGGCCGAACACGCCTCCCAGCACTTCGCAGCTACCCATGGCAAGGCCCAGCACCGTGGCATGGTGGCGGGCGCTGAAGGTCTCCGAAGGGATCGTGGCCATGAAGATCGGGAAGATGCCGTTGACCGCCCAGCCGACGAAGAAGATCGCCACCAGGATCAGCACCGGCCCGTCGAAATAGAGCGCGCCCAGCGGGCCGGCGATCGACAGGAACGGCAGCACCACCATCACCGGCTTGCGGCCGATAATGTCCGACAGGCCCGAAATGACGATGGAATAGATCGCCGCAGCAATGCCGAGGCTGCCCATCACCCAGCTCATCGTGGTGGGATCCATGCCTTTGCCCTGAACCAGATAGAGCGGCATGAAAGCCCAGGTGATGACGAAGTGTGCCACCATCAGCACGCCCACGACCACGCAGATCCACATGTTGCGGACCTTCAGCGCATCCATGATCGACAGCTTGTCGGCGGCTTCGGCTGCCGTGGGGGTGGGGGCGGGCTCGGGCTCGCGCAGCATGAACCAGATCAGTGCCGCCGACACCAGGCCGGGCAAGGCGGCAAGGTAGAACGCCTCGCGCCAGCTGAACATTGTGGCAAAGGCGACCAGCACCACCGGCGCGGCAAAGCTGCCCAGCAGGTTGGAACCAAGGTTCTGCGCCACGCCCTGCGCAAGGCCACGCCGCGCCGGGTTCACTTCGCTTGCCACCATGGCATGGCTGATCGGCATCACGCCACCTTCGGCCGCGCCCATCAGCAGGCGGGCGGCAAAGAGGAACAGGAAGCTGGTGGCCAGGCCCGACAGGAACGAACAGAGCGAGAAAGCGATGGTGGCGATGATCAGCAGGATCTTGCGCTTGCCCAGGCTGTCAGACAGCTTGCCCACGAAGAAGGCGGCGATGGCCCAGCTGAAGCTGAGGCCGCCGGCCAGCAAGCCGATCTGGGTGCCCGACAGCCCCAGCTCTTCCTCCACCCCCATCGGCATCAGCACATTGAGCGCCTGCCGGTCGAAGAACACGATGCCGAAGTTGATGCTCAGCAGGAATACCAGCAGGAACTGGTAGCCGGGCGAATTCTTCTGCCAGTTGGCCTGGCGTGGTGCGGTGTCGGTCGTGGTGGCCATGTTTCTTGGGTCCTCAGGCGAAAGGTCGGATGGGGTCGCGGCCGTCCCATTGGCGGCTCGCTTCCCAGAAGCGGGTGAAGGTTTCGTCCATGCCGGGGGTTACCGGCAAGAGTTCGATGAAGCCGAGCGATCGCCCGGTGCCGTTGTCGAGATAGACCACTTCGCCGCCCGTCGGCACGGCAGCGCGATAGGCTTCGACATAGCCACGCTGCTGGTATGCGCGGCTGGCGGCCTCCACATCGTCGCAGGCAATGCCGACGTGGTGATAGCCGTACCCACGCAGCGCGATGGTTTCGCGATAGACGCTGGGGTTGTCGTCCAGCGGCTGGATCAGCTCGATCATCATGTGGCCGGCAAAACCCATGGCCAGGGTGACATCGGCGGTGCTCGGGCTTCCGCGATAGGTCTGGCCCGGCACCAGCAGGTTGGGCAACACGAAGAACGGCCCCGCGCCCATGTCGGCCACCCAGTGGCAGATCGCGGTGGGGAGATCGGGCACGATAAAGGCCGTCTGCGCGACGCCTCCCATCGGCTGGCCGAAGCCCAGCTCTGCTGCCATCGAATCCTCCCCTGCCGCCGGTATTTTCCGGTCAAGCCTCCCCGTGGCTCGCCAATCGCGCTGACAAAGTCAATCTCGCTGTGCTAACAACGCGGCAGGAGAGTAGAGGAAAGATGCACATGGCCACCCAGTTGAAACCCGCAACCGACAAGCCGCCGATGGATTGTTCCGCCGAAGAATGGCAGGCGCGGCTGGAGCTTGCCGCCTGCTATCGCATCTTCGATCACATGGGCTGGTGCGAAGGCATCTACAACCACATCACCCTGCGCATTCCGGGAGAACGCGATGCCTTCCTGATCAACCCTTTCGGCCTGATGTGGGACGAGGTGACCGCGTCGAACCTCATCAAGATCGATGGCGAGGGCAACAAGCTGGCCCCCAGCGAGCACCATGTGAACCTGGCCGGTTTTACCCAGCACGCCACCTTCCACAAGGCGCTCGACTGGGCCCATGCCATTGTCCACACCCACACGCCCGATACCATGGCGGTATGCTGTTCGAAGGAAGGGCTGCAGCCGACCAATTTCTATTCGTGCTTCTTCGAGGGCCTCGTCGGCTACCACGATTTCGAAGGCATCACCGTGCGCGCGGAAGAGGGCGAGCGGCTGGTGCGCAACCTTGGCAACCGGCAGGTGCTGATGCTGCGCAACCACGGCCCGGTGCTGATGGGCAAGACCATCTACGAGATGTTCTTCCTTTATTACATGTTCCAGCGCGCCTGCGAGGTGCAGGTGAAGACCCTGTCGATGGGCGAGGCGATTACCGTGCCGCCCGAAGTGATCGAGGTCCACCAGCGCGACCGCGACCTGATGCTGGTGGACGATTTCGGCAAGCTTGATTTCAAGGCCTGGACCCGGCGGATCGACAAGATCGATTCCTCCTGGCGCAACTGAGGCAAGCCTGACTCGCGATGCCTGCGCTCACCGTCAACGACCGGCCGGTCATGTTCGACATGGATTCGCAGACGCCCCTGTTGTGGGCGCTGCGCGATGCGGCCAACCTCACCGGCACCAAATACGGCTGCGGGGTGGGCGACTGCGGCGCCTGCATGGTGCTGATCGATGGCGAGGCACTGCGTAGCTGCCTTGTCACCCTGGCCGAGGCGGAGGGGCGGTTTGTTACCACCATCGAAGGCCTGAGCCGCGATCGCAGCCATCCGGTGCAGCAGGCCATGGTGGCCGAACAGGCGATCCAGTGCGGGTTCTGCACGCCGGGCATAGTGATCGCGGCGGCGGGGCTACTGGCGCGCAATCCCTCGCCCAGCGAGGAGGACATCGTGGCCGCCGTGCCCAACCTGTGCCGCTGCGGAGTCTATCCCCGGCTGGTCTCTGCAATCCAGCGCGCCGGGCGGGTGGCGCGTCGGCGCGAACGGATCAGTGCCGCGCCCGCTCCCGGCATCGATCCGGCTGATGCCGCCCGCGCGGTCCCGGCGATGGGAACGGGCGATGCAGCGTCGATGGAGGAAGCAGAATGAAAGCGACCATCTGGCACAATCCGCGCTGCAGCAAGTCGCGCAATGCGCTGCAATTGCTGCGGGACAACGGATACGAGGTGGACGTGATCGAATACCTGCGCGATCCGCCTACGCGCGCCACTCTGGCCCGGCTCTATGCATCAGCGGGGATGGAACCAGCCCAAGGGCTGCGCATTACCGGCACTGATGCAGTGGCGCGTGGCTTGCCAAACGCCTCGGCTGACGAGGTGCTCGATGCCATGGCGGCAGATCCGTCGCTGATCGAGCGGCCCTTGGTAGAGACGGGCAAAGGCGTGCGGCTGGGCCGTCCGACCGAACAACTGCAGGAGATCATGTGACTGTCTTTCGGGACAGATCGCCGACAAGCCATTGCCAAGCGGCTGCACATTTGCAATCTCGCTGGCAATCCTCATAGGCGCACAGGCGTCGACACGTTGCAGGAGCAGGCAATTTTCCTATGAATGGCAATGAACTGGCCGAACAGCGGGTGTTGCCGCGCCTGCTGGGCAGGATCACGCGTGCGATGGGCCCGGCAGGGGTTTTCTTCCAGGGCTTCCTCGAGCATCCGCGCATGGTCGGCGCCATGCTCCCCTCTAGCCCGGCGGTGGTCAAGGCCATGCTGTCGCGGGTCGATTGGCCCAGCACCCGCCTGTTCATCGAATATGGCCCCGGCGTGGGCACCTTCTGCCAGCCGGTGCTCGACCGCCTGCCGCGCGACGGCGAACTGCTGGTGATCGACACCAACCCGCTATACATTGATTATCTGCGCCGCACGATTACCGACAGCCGGTTCCACGCAGTGCTCGGTTCGGCCGAGGATGTGGAGGAAATCGTCCGCTCGATCGGCCACGACAAGGCGGACTACGTGCTGTCTGGCCTGCCGTTTTCCACCCTGCCGGATGGCGTGGGACAGGCGATTGTCGCTGCCACGGCGCGGGTCATCCGCCAGGGCGGGGCCTTCCTGACATACCAGTACAGGCACTCCGCACTCGAGTTCACCATGCGCCATTTCCCGCGCGTGGAAACGGCCAAGGTCTGGGCCAATATCCCGCGCTGCCTGCTTGCCTGGGGCTGGCAGGACTAGGCTGGTTTAGCCGCCAGTCGAACAGCCTAGTCGAACACTGCGGTCGCCCCGCCAGGGACAGCGCCGGACAACTGGCGGTGGATCGCTGCCAGCACCGCGACCATTACTGCCACCAGGCCCATGGTCAGCACCCCGCCGCCGACCGCGCTGACGATCAGTCCGACTTCCTCGCCCAGTAGTGAAGCCGCCGCGAACACCATGCCGGCAACTAGCGAAATGACGAGGAACGCCACGATCAGCAGCAGGATGAAGCCGAAGATCCTCAGCGAGTTGCTCTTGGTCAGCCGCCACGATCGCTTGAGCGCGGTGAGCGGGTTCATCTCGCGTTCGATCCCGATGACCGGCGTTACCAGGATGAGCTTGATCATCGCATAGACCAGGCCGACCAGCAGGATCAGTCCCGCGATGCCAGCCGCCACCGGCGAGGCCGATGCCAGCAGCAGGAAGACCATGGCCAAGGCCAGGTAGCCGAAGACGATGATAAGCTGGGTGGCGATGTAGGTCGGCAAGGCGCGCAGGCCGAAGCCCAGCGCTTCGCCCACCGTGGGGCGGGAGCGGTCGGTCAGCAGGGCCAGCAGGCCAATGGTGCCGATGGCCTGCGCCAGGCCGATCAGAAGGAACATCCACCATACGTCCTGGAACCAGGCGCCCATCTCGGCGGAAAGCTGGGCCATGACCTGATCCGGGTTGGCCTGAACGCCCGGAGGGGGTGTTGCCGCAGCTGGTGCCTGCGGAGCGAATAGCGACATGGCGACGTTGGGCAGCAGGAAGAACACCCCTGCAACGACTGCCACGACCTGCCGGTTGGCGGAAAGCATGGCGACCGCATCATTCCATGCCCGGCCCATGTCCAGCTTGATTGCCATTGTTCATTCGTCCCTTCGATCGCCTTTGCGCTTGATAAGCCGGTCAACAGGTTGCACGCAACAGGCAGCCTGCCATGATGCACGATCTTCCCTTTCCCGAATGGCGCGTATCGCCCCAACAGGTGCCCTATCGCGAGGCGCTGGCCGAACAGGAAGCGCGGGCGGCCGCCATCCGCAGCGGCTCGGCGGGCGAACTCATCTGGCTGCTGGACCATCCGCCAGTCTATACCGCCGGGACCAGCGCCGACCCCGCCGAAGTGCTCGATGCGCGGTTCGACGTGGTGGAGACCGGGCGCGGCGGGCGGCATACCTATCACGGGCCGGGCCAGCGGGTGACCTATGTCCTGCTGGACCTGGCCAAGCGCGGGGGCGACGTGCGGCGGTTCGTCCACGGGCTGGAAAGCTGGGTGATCGCCACGCTCGGCAACTTCGGCGTGGAAAGCTGGGCCGTGCCCGACCGCGTCGGCATCTGGACCCGCGACATCGACGGGCGCGAGGCCAAGATCGGCGCCATCGGCGTGCGCGTACGGCGCTGGGTGACGATGCACGGCTTTGCGGTGAACCTGTCGCCCGATCTCACCCATTTCACCGGCATCGTGCCCTGCGGCATCGCCGAATATGGCGTCACCAGCATGGAACGGCTCGGCATTGCCCTTGCGCCGGGGGAATGGGATGAGGCATTGCGCAGCACCAGCGGCGCCTTCCTTGCTGCTTTGGGAGAATGACTGTGATGACCGCCCCGCGCCTGTCCTACCTCGCTCCTGCTGCGGCACTGCTCGTGCTGCTGGCCGCCTGCACGGACGATGCGCCGGTAGAAGAGACGGGCGGCAGCGCTTCGGGCGAGATCCTGCCCGGCTCGATCAGCGATGAAATGATCGCATCCGACACCCTGCAATCGCAGCCGCCGCTGATGGCGGACGAACCGCGCTCGACCGGCACGGCTGGCGGCGGTGCGGCGGATGAGGGTGCGGAGGGCTCGGAAGAGGGCGCGGCCGAAGCTGTGTCTGCGGTCGAAGAGGCCGAAGCCGAGTAGGCTAGTCAGACCTGCCCCAGCAGCCGTTTCGCCCGCTGCAGGTGCGGCGTTTCCACCATCCGCCCGTCCAGCGCCAGCGCGCCCGCGCCCGGATTGGCGGCGAACAAGTCCACCATGGCGCGCGCTTCTGCCAGTTGCCCTGCCGATGGAGTGAAGGCGGCGTTGATCACCGGCACCTGGTCGGGATGGATTGCCAGCATCCCGGCGAACCCGTCGGCAAAGCTGTCTGCAGCAAGGCGCTTCAGCGTGTCGAGATCCCGGTATTCGGCATGGAGCGTATCCACCGGCGCCAACCCGCGGGCATGGGCGGCCAGCAGAACCTGGGCGCGCACCATGCGGAACACGTCGGTCCAGAGACCTGCACCGTCGCGCTTGCGGCTCGCGCTCAGCGCAGCGGCAAGGTCTTCCGCGCCCCAGGTGAGACCGGCAAGACGCGGCATGTCCTCGCGGGCGAATTCGCCGATGTTCAGGGCCGATTGCGGGGTTTCGCCCAGCATCGGCAGCACGCGGGTGGAACCGGGCTGGATACCGCTGCGCTGCTCCACTTCATAGATTTCGGCCGCCAGCATCCGCATCTCGTCCATTCCCAGCGCCTTGGGCACCACCAGACCATCGGGCCGCGCGCGCATCACTTGCGCCAGGTCATCGCGCCACAGGTGCCCGCCGACCGGATTGATCCGCACCCAGCGCTGGAACTGCCCGCCCGACACCACCTGCTGGCGGTGCGCGTTGAGCCACTGCACCACCATTTCGCGCGCCAGCCCCTTGGACTGCGGGGCGACCGCGTCCTCCAGGTCCACCACCACCACATCGGCGCCGCATCCGGCCACCTTGGCCAGCTTGGCTTCGCTGTCGCCGGGGACGAACAGCCAGGAACGGGTCTTCATAGGCAATGCTCCGGGGCCAGCAAATTGGGGCCAGCGCGACACTCGCTGCGGCTGATACCAGAGCGGCCCTTAGGGGCAAAACCCTAAGAGCTTGGTGAAAGTGCGCGGTTAAAGGCGGTAAAGCTGTTTTCGAGCGTGGCGAGGTCCGGGCCGGTCAGCACGGTGCGGGCCTGTTCGATCAGGCGGCGGCCTTCCAGCCGCAGCACTTCGCGCCTGGCTGGCGAGGCGATCGGGGCGGCGGCATTTTCCAGGCAGTCGAACATCACCATGGCGGCGATGCGGCTGGTTGCCGCCGCAGAACGGAAGGCACCGAATCCGCGCGCAACGTAATGGGCGAAATCGTCGGTCAGGGGCCATACGCGGCATGGCTCGCCATCATCCTCGCCGATCCGCTTTTCGAGGCTCCGGGTGCCCAGTTCCGCCGTAGCCGCGCCCAGCCAGTGCAGCGCGGTGATGGCGGTAAAGGGATCGTTGATGCCCGGCGACAGGGCGCGCAGGCCGATCTCGACCAGTTCGTCGATCAGGAACTGCGCATCCTGTTCGGGCGTGCGTGATGCACCCAGCGAGAAATGCTCGTGGATCGCACCGCACAGATCGTCGGTCGGGCCGATGCCGCACAGTTCGGCCATCACTACACCGGGATGGACGAAATCGCCGGTCCGCACTTTCAGTACGATGTCGCGGTCCGCCTCGCGCCCCAACCGGTCGAGCGCGGCAAAATCGACCAGTTGGATATAGCCCGCCTTGTTGGCATGGACCGGCACGCCCGTGGGGCGCGCGCCATTGGCGTCGCCATCGCCCTGTTCGGGATAGGTCTTGTGCACGGCCTCGATCAGCCGCTTGCCGATACCTTTCAGCACGTTGTCGATGCGGATGCCCGATGGCACATGGTTGAGGAAATAGACCAGCACGCCGATCGCCACGGCCAGTAGGATATAGGCCACCAGCAAGCTCAGCTGCGGCACGAAGCCGGACTGGACGGTGGCATCGGCAGCTTCGGCAAAGATGCTTGCCGTCTCGTCCTCGCCGCGCACCGCGCGCAGCACGGTGATGGCATAGACGAAGGTGCCGATGAAGGTGGCTAGGGAGAACTGGTTGCCCTTGTCCTCCATGAAATTGGTCAGCAGGCGCGGGCCATAGGTGCCGCTGGCATAGCTCACCGCCACGATGGTGATGGAAAACACGGTGGAGGCGACCGCGATCATCGCGCTGGCCATCACCGTCAGCGTGCGGCTGGCGCCATCCGGCCGCGCCTGGGTGAACCACGACAGGTCATCGAGGAAGTCGGCCGCCCCGCTGCGGTCGATCCACACCAGCAGGAATGCCAGCGCCGCGCCGATCACCGCGAACAGAGCAGGATAGAACCAGTAGTTCGCGTTCAGGCGGGCCCAGAGCCAGCGGATTTGAGCTGTCATAGGTTAAGGAACGCCCGGGCGCCCGGAAAGTTGCTGCGGGTTCACGCCCGCCCCAGATCACCCTTGCCCACGGTGCCTGCGGCCATCTCCAGCATGGCATCCAGGCTCTTCTTGGCCTGCAACCGCAGCCCTTCCTCGATCTCGATCCGCGGCTGCAGGTCACGCAGGGCGATGTAGAGTTTTTCCAGCGTATTGAGCGCCATATAGGGGCAGATATTGCAGTTGCAGTTGCCGTCCGCACCCGGCGCGCCGATGAAGTTCTTTTCCGGCAGGGCCTTTTCCATCTGGTGGATGATGTGCGGCTCGGTCGCCACGATCAGGGTATCGCCGGGGAAGGTCTTGGCGAAGTTGAGGATGCCGCTGGTCGATCCGACATAGTCGGCATGGTCCACGATATGTGGCGGACATTCCGGGTGCGCGGCCACGGGTGCATCGGGATGCTGTTGCTTCAGCTTGATGAGTTCGCGCTCGCTGAACGCCTCGTGGACGATGCAGACGCCCGGCCACAACAGCATCTCGCGGTCGAACTTGCGGTTGAGATAGCCGCCGAGGTGACGGTCGGGGCCGAAGATGATCTTCTGGTCCTTGGGGATCTGGCTGAGGATCGTCTCGGCGCTGGAACTGGTGACGATCACGTCGCTCAAGGCTTTAACCTCGGTCGAACAGTTGATGTAGGTCAGTGCGATATGATCCGGGTGCCGTTCACGGAAGGCGGCGAATTTTTCGGGCGGACAGGAGTCTTCCAGCGAACAGCCGGCGTCCATGTCGGGCAGGACCACGATCTTGTCTGGCGACAGGATCTTGGCAGTCTCGGCCATGAACTTCACGCCGCAAAAGGCGATCACTTCCGCATCGGTATCGGCGGCCTTCTTGCTCAGTTCCAGGCTGTCGCCCACGAAGTCTGCCAGGTCCTGCAATTCGGGGCGCTGATAATAATGGGCCAGGATCACGGCCTTGCGCTCCACCCGCAGGCGGTTGATTTCTTCGAGCAGGTCCACGCCGGCGGGGATCTTGGTATCGACGCTCATTCGCTCGTTTCTCCATCGAAGCGGACATTTACCGTAACGTCGCCATAGCCTGCGACCTGCAGCGGTATAGCCAGATTTTGCCGGATTGCATCCCTTGCCGCCGTGCGCGCCAGGGCAAGGATCTCGGGGTTGCGGGCAAAGGCCACTGCGTTGCGTTCGGCCACTTGCGAATTGCTGCGGCTGAGCGCGGTCGAGGCAGTGCGGCTTACGAACACGCCTTCGGTGAAAATGCGTGCCCGCGCTTCATCGAGGTTGGGACGCGAGATGCGCAGGGTGGGGATGGTCACATCGAGCACCTGCTCGTCCGCCGACCAGCGGAAGCTGTCGCGCGTCATGTCCGACAGGTCGATGCGGTATTCCACCGTGGCGGGCACCAGCATGGCCTGGCGCGAGGCGAGCAGGTCCACATCGAACGGGCCGACGCTGGGGGTATTGGTGCTTTCGGCCACCACTTCGAACCGCGAGCTGAACACGGTGAGCGAATTCTGCCGCTCGAACGCGATCATCGCGCTGGTGATGACATCGCCCTCCTCCTCGTGGAAATAGGCCCGCCAGGTCAGCCAGCTTGTCGCCACCAGCAGCACCGCCACGATGATCCACGGAGCGCGGCGAAGCGGCGCGAGTTGCTGTTCCAGTGTCCGGCTGGCGGGAGGGGGGTGATCGTCCATGCAGTCCTCTACGGTTCGCGCGCTTGCGGCGTTCCGGTGGCCGCCCATGTCTGCCCCGAAATTGTGACTGTGCCGCGTCGTTCAAGCTCGATCAGGTGGGCGTGCACGCTTTGTGCGGCGGCGGGCCAGAGAAATTCGGCGACACCCTTGTACATCACCGGCACCAGTTCGCCGATGGTCTGCGGGCGTGCGGCGAGCAGCTTGACGATCTGCCGTTCGCGCTGGCGGCGGTGGCCGATCATGCCGCGCACCAGTTGCTGCGGCTTGGTCACCGCCGGGCCGTGGGCGGGGTAGTAGATGCGGTCGTCGCGTTGGTAGAGCTTGTCGAGGCTGGCCAGGTAGTCCGCCATGTCGCCATCGGGCGGCACGACCACGCTGGTGGACCAGGCCATCACGTGGTCGCCGGTGAACAGCGCCGCGCTTTCCTCAAGGGCATAGCACAGGTGGTTGCTGGTATGGCCGGGGGTGGCGACGGCGGTGAGGGTGAAGCCGGGCGCGGTGATGCTCTCGCCGTCGGCCAGGACCTTGTCGGGCCGGTAGCCTTTGTCGAACGGCGCATCGACACGAGGTGCATCGCTGTCGATGCTCAGCGCGGCGCAGCCGACGATCGGGGCGCCGGTGCTGTCGGCCAGTGGCGCGGCGGCGGGCGAGTGGTCGCGGTGGGTGTGGGTGCAGCAGATGGCCACCACCGGGCGGCCCGCGATGGAGGCCTCCAGCGCGGCAAGGTGCGCCGGATCGTCCGGCCCCGGATCGATAACCGCCAGCCCGCGCGCATCGCCGACCAGGTAAGTCTGCGTGCCGGTGAAGGTGAACGGAGAGCCGTTGGGCGCCAGCACGCGGGCGACCAGCGGTTCGATTTGCTCACAAGTGCCCGTGGGCCAGGGTTGCGGGGGGAGGGCCATCGCTTGCATATGGGGCAGGAGAGAGGGGAATGCCATGACCGACAAACTGATCCTCGTCCTCGATGAAGGCACCACCAGCACCCGCGCCATGCTGTTCGATGTGCGGGGGCAGGTCCACGGCGTCGCCCAGCGCGACCTGACGCAGCACTATCCACAAGCGGGCTGGGTGGAGCATGACGCGGGCGAAATCTGGGACCGGACGCTCGCCTGCGCGCGCGACATGGTGGACAAGGCCGGCGGGGCGGGGCGGATCGCCGCCATCGGCATTACCAACCAGCGCGAGACATTGGTGGCATGGGATCGCCAGACCGGCCAGCCGCTCGCACGCGCCGTCGTGTGGCAGGACCGGCGCACTGCTGACATGTGCGCCGCGCTGAAGGAAGCCGGGCACGAGGGCGAGGTGCGCGGCAAGACCGGGCTTTTGCTCGACCCCTATTTCTCCGCCACCAAGATGCGCTGGCTGCTCGATAACGAACCCGATGTGGCGCGGGCAGCGGATGATGGCAGGCTGACTTTCGGCACAATCGAGAGCTGGTTGCTGTTCAAGCTCACCAATGGCAAAGCGCACCTGACCGACGCCAGCAACGCCAGCCGCACCCTGCTGCTGGCATTGGACGGCGCGGACTGGGACGCGGAGCTGTGCGACCTGTTCGGCGTGCCGCGCGCTGCCTTGCCGCAGGTGTGCGACAATGTGGGGCATTTCGGCCTGACCGACCCGGCGCTGCTGGGCGCGGCAATCCCGGTTTGCGGCATGGCGGGGGACCAGCAATCGGCCACCATCGGGCAAGGATGCCTTTCGCCCGGCGAGACCAAGGCGACTTATGGCACCGGCGCTTTCGTGCTGGCCAACATGGGCGGCGGCATCCCGCAGTCGGCCAACCGTCTGCTCGGCACGGTGCTGTGGCAGGTGGACGGCAAGCGCTGCTACGCACTGGAAGGATCGGTCTTCGTGGCCGGGTCACTGATCAAGTGGCTGCGCGACGACATGGGCCTGATCGCCAGTGCTGCTGAAACCGAGGCGCTGGCGCGATCGGTTCCCGACAGCGGCGGGGTGGCGCTGGTCCCGGCGCACAGCGGCCTCGGCGCGCCGCACTGGCGGCCCGAGGTGCGCGGGATCATCAGCGGCCTCAGCCTGGGAAGCGGCAAGGCGCAGGTGGTGCGCGCCGGGCTGGAAGCCATGGCCCACCAGACCCGCGACCTGGCACATTGCTTTGCCGCCGATGGCGCGCCGTGGTTATGCCTGAAACTGGATGGCGGCATGGTGGCGAACGACTGGATGGTCCAGGACATTGCCGACCTGCTGGAGATCGCGGTGATCCGCCCGGCCTTTGCCGAAACCACGGCGCTTGGCGCGGCCATGCTGGCAGCGGTGGGGGCGGGTATCCATCCGTCGCTGGACGATGCGGCGGAAGCAATGATCGGCGAGACCAGCCGCTTTGAACCGCAGATGGACGAGGCGACGCGGGCAGCGCGGCTGGCGTGCTGGGAAACGGCGCTGGCGCGGGTGCTTTAGGCGGAGCTCTAGAGTCCGCCCATTGCCGCGCCCAGCCTGCTGCGCAGGCGGTGGACCGCTTCGGGTTGCATGGCGAACCTGTCGCGCCAGGCGCGATCGAGGCGGGCGACGCGTTCGTAGAAGCGGCGGGAGCGGTGGACCAGGTTCTGCAAGGCCGGGTCCAGCATGGCGAGCTGTTCGGGATCGCTGTCAGGCTGGGCGGCGGGCAGGCGGCCATGGCGGCGCAGCTGGAATTCGCTCAGCTCGCCGGCGAAATAGGCGCGGTGGTTGAGCAGCCAGGCCAGGGCATGCATCATCCGCGTGGTAGTGCGCAGCGCCTCGCACGACAGGGCAATGCGCGACATTTCCTCGCTCGCCCCGACAAGGTCGAGCCGGCCCGACATGTCGAACGCGGCGCGCGCCTCGTCGGCCAGCGCCAATGCATCGCTGTAAAGGGCCTCCACAATGGCCGGGCTGATATCTGCTGGGTCCCCCATGCCTTGCTGGCTAGCTTGCGAGCGGGCTCTGCGCCAGAGCCAGGATGGTTAATTTCCAGTTTCCTGTAACGCTGTCCCGCCAAGGTACGATTTGTGTCCGGCGGGGTTTTCGGCGGGGCGGCTTTCAGGCGATGATGTCGGGCGTAAGATAGTCCTCGATCAGGGCGATCTGGTCGCGCAGGGCCAGCTTGCGCTTCTTCAGGCGGGCGATCTGCAACTGGTCGGGCCCGCCCGAAAGGGTAAGCGCAGCAATGGCCGCGTCGAGATCGCGGTGCTCGATCTTCAACTGCGTCAACCGCTTGCGCATTTCCTGTTCGGTCACCCGGCCACCCCTTCTGAACTCTATCCGGCCCGGCCCAGCCCGGTTAAGCCACGTTCCGTAGCAGGCCTTCATTGCCGATAAAGGGGTTCTGTGTTTTTATGACAATTGCGCGGCTCGAAAACGAGTTTGCGAGTCGCGTTTGTGATCGTTCAGGTGCTCCATCTTGGGGCCCCATTACGACAGGAGAACGCCAATGGAATCCTCACATGTCGCCGCTCTTCAGGCCAAGCACGAAGGGCTGGAACGCAAGCTCAAGGACGAGTTGAGCCGCCCCGTACCCGATATGTCGATGATCCAGTCGCTCAAGAAACAGAAACTCCGCCTCAAGGAGGAACTGTCGATCAACTGATCGCATCTGTCATGTGATTGAGCACTGACCGGACGGCGGGGCAGGCCGTAATGCCTGTTCCGCCTTAGGTCCGGCCCCCGATTTGTTCCAAGCGTTTTGCAAAGCGCAAATAATGCGTTAGTCCTGCCCCATGCCAGGAGCCGCCGCAGCCGCCAGATCCATTCTTACCCAGCTGCACGAGGTCATGGCTGCGCGCAGCAATGCCCAGGCAAAGCTCAACCGTGTCGTCGATATCATCGGCGAATCGCTCGATAGCGAAGTGTGCTCGATCTACCTCCTGCGCGAGGGGATGCTGGAGCTTTACGCCACGCGCGGGCTGGAACAGGGGGCGGTCCATGTTACCCGGCTGGGCATCGGCGAAGGGCTGACCGGTACGATTGCCGCCAACACCGAAACGCTCAACCTCGATGAGGCCGCAACCCACCCTGAATTCCAGTACCGCCCCGAAACGGGCGAGGAGAAGTTCCATTCCTTTGCCGGCGTGCCGATCGTGCGGCGCGAACGGGCCATCGGCGTGCTCACCGTCCAGCATGTCGAGCCGCGCCGCTATGAGGATGTCGAGCTGGAGGCGCTGCAGACCGTAGCCATGGTCCTGGCCGAACTGATCCACAACGCCGGCCTGGTCGATGGCGAGGATCTGGGCCAGCGGTCCGGCGCGCAGAGCGGGCAGCAGGTCTTGCAGGGGCTAGGGCTGGTCAAGGGGCTGGGCGTGGGCAAGGCGGTGTTCCACCAGCCGCGCGTCACCATCGAACAGACCGTAGCTGAAGATACCGAAGCCGAGCGCCAGCGGGTCTATCTCGCCTTCGACAAGATGCGCGAGCAGATCGACACCATGACCGGACAGGCCGAATTCGGCATGGGGGGCGAGCACGAGGAGGTCATCGAGACCTACAAGATGTTCGCCTATGACGAAGGCTGGAGCCGCCGGATCAACGAGGCGATCGACAGCGGCCTGACCGCCGAAGCCGCGATCGAGCGCGTCCAGCAACGCACCCGACAGCGCATGCGCGAGATTTCCGATCCGCTGCTGGCCGACCGGATGCACGACCTGGAAGACCTGTCTAACCGACTGCTGCGCATCGTCTCGGGGCAACTGGGCACGGCGGCGAGCATGGGCCTGCAGGGCGATACGGTGCTAATCGCCAAGAACCTGGGCCCGGCAGAACTGCTCGAATATGACAAGCGGCGGCTGAAGGGCGTGGTGCTGGAAGAAGGCAGCCTGACCGCCCACGTTGTGATCGTGGCTCGCGCCATGGGCGTGCCGGTGATCGGCCGCCTGCGCAACCTGCGAGGGCTGGTGCGCGAGGGCGACGAGGTGATGGTCGATGGCGATAGCGCCACCGTCACCCTTCGCCCGGCACAGGGTGTGCTCGACGCCTTTGAAACGCGGGTCGGGCGCAAGAAGCAGCAGCTGGCCGAATATGCCAAGCTGCGCGATGTCGAACCGTTCACCCGCGATGGCGAGCGGATCGAAGTGATGATCAACGCCGGCCTGCGCGACGACGTTGCCATGCTGGCCATGACCGGGGCCGACGGGATCGGGCTCTACCGCACCGAATTCCAGTTCCTGGTGTCCGCCCAGTTGCCCCAGCGCGAACGGCAGACGCGGCTCTATCGCGATGTGCTGGAAGCGGCGGGCGACAAGCGGGTGATCTTCCGCACGGTCGATATCGGCGGCGACAAATCGCTCCCCTACCTGTCCAGCGAAACCAGCAAGGGGGACGAGAACCCGGCCATGGGCTGGCGCGCGCTGCGGCTGGCGCTGGAACGCGAAGGCCTGCTCAAGGTCCAGGCGCGGGCCCTGCTCGAAGGCGCGGCGGGGCGCGAATTGAACGTGATGTTCCCGATGGTCAGCGAGCCATGGGAATTCGACGCCGCCAAAGAGGTGTTCAAGGGCCAGCTCGATTTCCTGCGCAAGCAGCGCAAAAAGCTGCCCAGCGCGATCCGCTATGGCGTGATGCTGGAAGTGCCCTCGCTGGCAGAGACGCTCGACCTGCTGCTGCCGCGCGTGTCGTTCATCTCGATCGGCACGAACGACCTTACCCAGTTCCTGTTCGCCGCCGACCGGGCCAATCCGGCGCTGGCCGAACGCTATGACTGGCTGAGCCCGGCGATCCTGCGGTTTTTGAAGCGGGTGCTGGTCAATTGCGCTGGTTCGCCGGTTGATATCGGCGTCTGCGGCGAGATGGGTGGGCGGCGGCTGGAGGCCCTGGCGCTGATCGGGCTGGGCATCCGCCGCCTGTCGATCACGCCTGCCGCAGTGGGCCCGATCAAGGAACTGGTGCGCAAGATCGACACGCGCGAAATCGCCCTTGCGATGAACGGCTGGCTGGCCAGCCCGCCCCCTTCGATGCGTGCCACTTTGCAGGAATGGGCAGCGGAACGCGGAATCGACGTGGAATAGGCCTTGTTGGGCGCCACTGTCCTTGACTTGTCACCCCTGCGTTGCATTGTGTTGCCATACTTCTAACTCAGGTTAAGAGGCTGGGGCCAACCCCGGGACGACCTGGGTCAACGGAATTGCAATGACCGAACAAATTGAAATGCCGGAGGAATTCACGGCTCCGCGCGGGGCGGGGCCGCAACTGCGCCTGGCGCGCGAGAAGCTCGGCATCAGCGTGGAGCAGATGGCCCTGCGCACGCGCATTCCACTGCGCCAGATTGCCGCGGTCGAAGCGGGCGATTTCGCTGCCCTGCCGGGCCGCGCCTATGCTGTGGGTTTCGCCCGCACAATGGCGCGCGAAACCGGGCTGGACGAGGAAGTGATGGTCGAGAAAGTGCGGGCCGAGCTCGACAGCTCCGGCCCCAGCCAGCGCGAGCATCGCGAAACCTACGAGCCGGGCGATCCGGCGCGGGCACCCACGCGGCGGCTGGTGTGGTTCTCGATCGGAGCGGTGGTCCTGCTGCTGGCGGGCCTCTATGCCATGTCGCGCGTGCTGTTTGCCCCTGCCGCCGAACTTCCCTCGCTGGTCGAGGACGAGGCGGAAAGCGCGCAGGTTGCCGGTGCACCTGCCGAGGGTGATGCCGCACCTGCTGCTGATCCTGCGGGTGCGGTTACCTTTACCGCGCAAGGAACGGTCTGGGTCCGGTTTTCCGATGCCGACGGTCGCCGCCTGATGGAAGGCGAAATGGACGAAGGCGAGAGCTTTACCGTGCCCGCTGATGCCGAAGGGCCGCGCATTATCACCGGCCGTCCGGACCTGCTGGCTATAACCGTGGGGGATCGCGCCGTACCGATGCTGTCAACCGATCCGGTGACGGTGAGCAATGCGCCGGTTGATGCTGCCTCGTTGCTGGCCCGGCCTGCTCCGGCAGCCACGCCCACCACAAGCACGGCACCACCGCGATAAGTAACCGCCACGGGGGATTTCGCCTTGCGGCGGCTCCCCGCGACGTGGTTAATCGGCTATTCGGGTGACGAAATGCAAAGGTAAGCCGAACGCCCCCTCGCGGGCAGGCGAGCGATTTGGAAGGGACACGATGGCACGCGACTTGGCTAGATTGAATCGATGGGGCGGAACGCTGGTGCTGGCGGGCCTGGCGCTGGGCATGATGCCTCAGGTGGCCCAGGCCCAGGCGCAGACGGCGGATGAGCGGCTGGCCCGGATCGAAACCCAGTTGCGCGCTCTGCAGCGGCAGGTCTTCCCCGGCGGCGACCAGCGCTTCTTCGAGCCCGAGATCACCGCCCCGCAAGGTGGTGCGCCCAGTGGTGCGGCTTCTACCGTGGCAGATACCAGTGCGCTGACCGGCGTGCTCGGCCGCCTTGAATCGATCGAGCTGCAGCTTGCAAGGCTGGTGGCTGCGACCGAGGTGAACGAGAATTCGCTGATGCTGCTGGAAGCCCGCGTGGTGGCGATGGAAATGGCGGCTGCAGCCGCTGCCGCCCCTCCACCTCCGTTTGGCACGGCCACGCCCTCTGCTACTCCTGCCACGACAGGTCCTGCACCGACCGGCGTAATCTCCACTCCTGCAACGACGCCTTCGGCTCCGGCCCAGGCCACAGCCGCCCCCACGCCGGAACGGCTGGCGGCAGTCCGCGCGATCCTCAAGCCCGCCACCGATGATGCGGGCGATGATGAATATGTCTATGGCTTCCGGCTGTGGGAAGCGGGCTTCTACCCCGAGGCGCAGCAGCAACTGGCGCTGTTCCTCGAACGGCACCCGACCCATTCGCGCGTGACCTTCGGGCGCAACCTGCTGGGCCGGGCCTTCCTCGATGCGGGCGAACCGCGCCGCGCGGCGACCCATTTCTTCGAGAACTACCAGGCCAACAAGCAGGCCGCCCGCGCGCCCGACAGCCTGCTGTACCTCGCCGAAAGCATGATCCAGCTGGGCGACACCAGCCGCGCCTGCATCGCGCTCGCCGAATTCGGCGAGACCTACCCCGCGCTCGCCATTGGCCGGTTGCAGAGCCAGTATGATGCGAACAGGGGCCGTGTCGATTGCCAGTAATGCCCTGCCGCCGGAACTGGTGGCACGGTTCAAGGCGGCGCTCGACCGGCTGAACCCCGAGGGCGGCAAGATCGGCCTTGCCGTATCGGGCGGGCCGGATTCGATGGCCATGCTGCTGCTGGCACATGAAGCGATTCCCGGTGGGTTCGAGGTGGCGACGGTCAACCACGGCCTGCGGCCAGAGGCGGCGGACGAGTGTGCGCTGGTGGAGCGCGCTTGTGCCGAGCGGGGGGTGGCTTGTGCGGTGCTGGCGGCATTCTGGAACACAATGAAAAACGTTCAGGCATCTGCACGGAGGGGACGATACCAAGCCTTGGGCGAGTGGGCCGAGCAACGCGGGCTTACCCATGTCGCAACTGCTCACCATGCCGATGACCAGGCAGAGACCCTGCTGATGCGATTGAACCGCGGCAGCGGCGTAGCCGGACTTGCCGGAGTACGAGAGGACAGCTGTATCGACGCATGGCCGGAAATCGGGCTGATTCGGCCGCTTCTGACCTTTCGCCGTCAGGAACTGACACAGGTCGTCGAGTGCGCCGGAGTTCCAGTGGTCCTCGATCCTTCCAACAGCGATGACCGCTATGATCGGGTCCGCATTCGCAAGGTGCTGGCCGATGCGGTTTGGCTCGATCCCGTGGCGCTGGTCCGGTCAGCCTCAAATCTTGCCGATGCAGAAGACGCACTTGATATGTTTGGACGCGAACTGTGGGGTCGGCACATCACGCTTGATGATGGAGCATACCGCTTTTGTCAGCCATATGTTGGCACGGAGATGCAGATGCGGTTGGTGCGGAGGATTTTCGCCTCGTTGGGCAGTGAACCACGCGGTTCGGAATTGGCGCACCTCATCGAGCGTCTGCAAGCACACAAAAGCGCCAATCTCGGCGGCGTCCTCGCTACAGTCGAAGGCGATGACTGGCTCTTCCGCCCCGAACCCCCGCGCCGCTCGGGCTGAGGCTCAGCTCTTCAGCGGCGATCCGATCGTGGCCATCTTGCCATCGGTGATGATCACCACGTCGCCGATCCGTGCTTCGGCATAGATGCGGCTGGCGAAATCATCAGGCACGCCGATGCAGCCGTGGCTAGCATAGCCGCGTTCGACGGTCGATCCGCCGTGGATCGCCACGCCGTCCCACGTCAGACGCAGGGTCCAGGGCATGGGGGCATTGTTGTATTTCTCCGACACATTGTGCCGTTCCTTGGTGAGGATCGGGAAGGTGCCGAGCGGCGTGGGGTGGCTGGGCGCGCCGATCAGGGCAGCCGCCGCGCCGATCTCGTAGCCGTTGCGGAACACGCTGATCACGCGGGCCTGCAGGTCCACCGTCACCACCAGCGGCCCTTCGGGAATGCCTTCATCGTCCCAGTGCCATTCGCCATAACGGATTGGGCCTTCGATGGGCAGGATGCGCTTGATGACGAAGGGATTTTCGGGGTCATAGGCCGGGGTGTCCTGCACCACCGGCTCGGACACGAATTCAGGCACCACGTCGGTCCGCTGGTCAAGCGCCAGGTCGATACCATCGAGCGAGCCAGCCAGCGGCGCTTCCTCGCCCAGCACGTCTTCAAGCACCAGCCAGGTGGCCATTTCGTCCGTCGTGCCCTGCGCCACCAGCGCATTGCCGCCAAACACCAGGGTGCCGATCAGCACCAGCACCACCAGGGTCGATCCCCCGATCCATTTCACCAGAGCGTTCATGCCAGCATAAATGCGGCATCTTGCGCGCCAAGCCAAGTGTTGAGCGGGACCAGTCCCGAAATTGGACGCAGGTCGGGGGTGCGATTAACGGCCCAAATCGTGTTCAGCCGTGCGCGCCGAAAATGTTGGCGATGGCCGTGGTCACCCGCAGGCTGAGGCCGTGGGCCGCCTCGATCGGGTCGATGAAATCGCGGCGGATGGCGGCATAGCCGTGGTCCTCGCCTTCCGGGTAATCGGTCGGCTCGTCCAGGCTGAAATCGGTGATCTGCGGGAAGCTGGTGGGATAGGCGCGGCGGAGCTGGGCCAAGGCCTCGTCGATCCTGAGCGTGAAGACCATCTCCAGCACATCGTCGCGGCTCACATCGTTGGCGCGGCTGAAGGCTGGCACGCTGACAGCGCGGATGAACATGTGCTGCAGCAGGGCCAGCCGCAGCGCCTGCAACACGCCGATGGTGCGGCGCAGGTCCTCGCCGTGTTCGGCAGGTTCCTCGGCAGGCACCAGCGCCAGCAGGCGGTGGAGCTTCAGCGCATCGACCCGCAAGCGGCTGGCGAGGCGGCGGAACACGCCCACCCGGTCATCCTTGACGAGATATTCGGCCAGGTATTCGCAGGCCCCCGCAAGGTGGCTTTCCATGCCGCGATAGGGACGGCTGGCCCAGTAGGCGGAATTGAACAGTTCGCCATAGGCGGCCACCGTCTTGACCGAAGCCAGGGCATTGGCGGCGCGCACCAGCCGCAGCAATTGCCGCCCGCGCTCGCTGCCCTCAAGCATGGCGGCCACTTCCTCGTAATTGCCTTCCGCCGCATGGCCGACCCCGGCGATCACGTTGACCGGATAACCCAGTTGCTGGAGCACGGCATTGTGCGGGATGGCGCGGATCTGGCGCAGGCTCATCTCGCGGTCGGCGGAAACGTCGCTCTGCCGCCGGCTCACCCGGCTGCCGGTGGAATTGAGCATGCCGAGCCCGAAGGCTGTCACTGCGCGGGCATAGGTCCGGCTTTCAAGATGCTCATGCTGGTAATCGCGGATCGCGCGGTAGAAATCGAGGCTGAGGTCCGTCCGCTGGTAGAACACGTCCTTCGGAGCATCGGGATCGGCGGCGGCAGGGGCCAGTTCGGCAATGCGGGTGAGGGTGGCAAGGGCAAGGTCCGGCGTGGCGAACCACAGGTAGCCGTCGCCGCCCTGGAAACTGACTTCTGGCTCCAGCGCGATGCCCGCCCTGGCAAAGCGCCGCCGCGACCAGGGGCTCAATGGCCAGGCCAGCCGGTCGTCCAGGCTGGACGGGTGCGCGCCGCGGCCCATCGATTCGCCGTGGGTGTTGAATACCAGCGCGGCGAGGTCGGTCAGGCCGTTCTTCGCCATCGCCTCGGCCAGCCGTCCCTGCAGGCGTTCGATGGCCAAACTGGCGGGAAGCTGGCCGACAAAGCGCCCGGCATCGGAAAAGCCGGTCTGGATCGCCACGCGCCCGCGCACCTTGGCGTAATCGGTATAGATCGGCTCGGCCAGCAGCTCGTCGAGGAACCGCCCGCCGTGCTCCAGCGCGCTTTCGGTTTCGAACAAGGGCGAGATATCGACCTTGTCGGCAATGCCGAACAGGCGCGCGAAATAGAGCGCGGCGAGGATCGTGGCGGGCTCCTCGCATTCGGCGATCAGCATGCGGATCGGCGCATCGCCATCCACGTGGTGGAGGATTTGCGCCATGGCGAGGAACTGGCGGATTGCCGTGCTGCTCTCGATGGCGAGGGCGGCAAAGTTGGAGCGGTGCGGAGCCAGCTCCTCTATCGCTCGGCGCAGGTGGACGATGGCGCCCTTGCTGGACAAGTCGATCCCGCCTTCCGGGTCGAGCTTGCGGCGGATGGCGTTGCCAAGCTGCTTGGCGTTCACCCGGAAGTGGATCCACCCCATGCCGAGCCCGTCGGCGCGCATCGCGGCGGCCAGTGTTTTCAGCTCGACCGCGCGGGCAGTGTCAGTCGCGGCAGCCTCGGCTTCTAGCGCGTCGATATAGGACTTCAACGAAAGGAGCTTGCGCGGATCGCGCGCGGTCAGGCGGTTGGCGGCCACCGACAGGGCGGCAGGATCGGTCAGGTCGGCGGCGAAATCGGCGGCGCGGTCGGCAGCATAGTCGGCGGCGGGCTTCAGTTCGCGCAGCAGGCGGTGGGCCGGATCGATCGCGGCAAGCTGGCGGGCATAGAGCGCCAGCCGCTCGGCCTTTTCCGCCAGCCGGAAGCCGATGGAGGCCGACCAGGTGATATCGGTTCGCCCGTCCATGTCGTAGCCGACCCACGAGGCAAAGCGGAACGGCAGCGGTTGCAGCGCGTGCCATTCATCGGGCCATTTGGCGGCTGCATGGGACAACAGCGCGCGCACCAGCACGTCGCGCGCGCCTTGCGCATGGGCGATGGCCTTCATCGCCTCGGCATGTTCGTGGGCCAGGGTAATTTGCGGGCGTTCGCCTGCCAGCGTGTCGCGGTCGATCCCGTCGCCGGTCGAGGCAGCAGAGGCCACGGCGGCGGTCTCTGCCGGGGTCAGCAGGAAGGTGGGGTGCGCGGTAAACACGGCGTGCAGTTGCGGGCGCTGCCAGCGCGCGGCGAAGGCGGGGTAGTCGCTTTCGGTGAAACAGGCCTGCAAGGCCTCGCAATTGGCGCTGGTCCCCACAGGCTCGACCAGGTGGCGCAGCCTTTGTGCCCGCGCGCCAAGGGCCGTGGCTTCAAGGTCGCCGATCATCGCGGCGCAGTCATCCAGCGACAGCTCGCCCTTCTCGATCAGGCGCGACAGGTCGAGCGAGAGCTGGAAGACGGGGTTGAACAGCGGTGTTTCGGCGGTGCGCCGGTGGTGCTCCTGCAGGCGGGCGTGGAGGTCGGCGACCGACCTCATGCTGCGCCCGAGCCTCCCAGCGGTGCCGCTTCTGCCGCCAGCGCGCGGATGGCCTCAGGCTTCGCACCCGGCGGCACGATCCAGCTTCCACCCACGCAGAGCACCTGTTTGTGCGCCAGCCATTCGGGGGCATTGGCAGCGGTGATCCCGCCGGTGGGGCAGAACTTCGCCCCGAAGAACGGCGCGGCCAGGGCCTTCAGCGCAGGCAGGCCGCCTGCCGCCGTGGCGGGGAAGAACTTGAACTGCTCCAGCCCCATGTCCATCCCGCGCATGATGTCGCCTGCGGTCGCCACGCCCGGCAGGAACGGCACGCCCACTTTCTGCGCGGCGCGGGTGAGTGGTTCTGTCAGGCCGGGCGAGACGATGAATTCCGCGCCTGCCGCCATGGCCGCATCGAGCTGGTCCTTGTTGGTCACCGTGCCCGCGCCCACGATGGCGCCTTTCACCAGGTTCATCCGCCGGATCACGTGCAGCGCCTGTTCGGTGCGCAGGGTGACTTCGAGCACTTTCAGCCCGCCTTCGACCAGCGCCTCGGCAATCTCGCGCGCCTCGCCAGCATCCTCCACCACCAGCACGGGGATGACCGGCGCGGTGCGCATGATTTTCTCTATCGCGTTCATGAGCAATGCTCCGCCTTGAAAGCAGCCGCCGCGCCGAACAGGCCGGGCTGGGGATGGGTGATGAGTTTCACGGGGATATCGGCCATCATGGCTTCGAACCGGCCCTTGGCGCGGAACCGCTCGGCAAAGCCCGATTTGGGCAGCAGGTCGCGCAGGCGATAGCCGAGCCCGCCCGCGATCACCACGCCGCTCGCCCCCTGGGACAGGGCCGTATCGCCTGCCACAGAGCCGAGACTGAGGCAGAAGCGATCCATCGCGGCGGCGGCGAGGCTGTCGCTGCCGTCCATCGCGGCGGTCCAGATCGCCACGTCGTCTTGACTGTGGACCGCGCGGCCCTCCATCGCGGCAAGGGTGTGGTAGATTTCGACGATTGCCGGGCCGGATACGACCCGTTCTGCCGAAACGCGCAGGTGGGCCTTCCTCAGGCGCAGGAGAATGGCGTCCTCGATGGGATCGAGCGGGGCAAAATCGACGTGTCCCCCCTCGGTTGCCTGGACATGGGCGAATCCCTTGCCATCGCGCCTGAGCCAGGCAACGCCGAGCCCGGTGCCGGGGCCGAGCACGCTGATCACGCCCTTTTCGGGCAGCGGCCTGTCCGGCCCGGCGAGGTGCAGGAAGCTGTCGTCGGCAGCGGCGGCAACGGCATGGCCGATGGCCTCGAAGTCGTTGACCAGGGTATAGGCCGAAGCGCCAAGTTTCTCGCCGATCAGGGCGGGGCGGATGATCCAGGGGTTGTTGGTGAAGCGGATGACCTCGCCGCCGACCGGCCCGGCAATGGCAATGGCCACCTTATCAGGCAGCTCGCCGCCGGCGCGGGTTCGGAATTCCTCCCACGCGGTCTGGAAGCTGGCGTGATCCTCGGTGTGGAGAGTGACCGGCTCGTCCAGTTCTATCGCGCCGTCCGCGCCGATGGTGGCCAGTGCAAAGCGGGCATGGGTGCCGCCGATATCGACAGTGACGAGGTCCATCACATCCTCCCCGGTTCGGGGAGGATCACAGCCCAGCCGCCGCCAGCATCGCGCTGCCGCCTTTCTCTGCTTCGTCCGCGCCCAGCCGGAACATGGCAAAAATCTCGCGGCCCGTGCCGCTGGCGGGTGGCGGGGCCTCTGCCGGGGTGCGGGAGGAAAGATCCGCATCGGTGGAGAGCGAGCCGGTCGTGGCGCAGAGGCGCACCATGTCGCCATCGCGCAGGAGAGACAGCGGGCCGCCGCCCAGCGCCTCGGGCGAACAGTGGATTGCGGCGGGCACCTTGCCGCTCGCGCCGCTCATCCGGCCGTCTGTCAACAGTGCCACGCGATAGCCGCGGTCCTGCAGCACGCCGAGGACCGGGGTGAGCGCGTGGAGTTCGGGCATGCCGTTGGCGCGCGGGCCCTGGAAGCGCATGACCACCACCACGTCGCGCTCAAGCTCGCCTGCGGCAAAGGCCTTCGCCACATCGTGTTGCTCGCTGAAAATGCGGCATGGAGCCTCTATCGTCCAGCGGTCGGGGGTGACCGCGCTGGTCTTGAAGCAGGCGCGGCCGAGGTTGCCTTCCACCAGCCGCATCCCGCCATCGGCCTGGAACGGGTCGGCCACGCCACGCAGCATGTCGGCATCGCCGCTGGCGTCAAGGTCGCGCCATGCGAGCGTGCCCTGGTCGAGCCATGGCTCTCGCGCATAGTCGTTGAGGCCATCTGTTCCGGCCACGGTCAGCACGTCGGCATGGGCGAGGCCGGCGGCGAGCAATTCGCGCACCACGAAGCCGATCCCGCCCGCAGCATGGAAGTGGTTCACGTCGCCCGCACCATTGGGATAGACCCGGGCGAGCAGCGGCACGGCGTGGCTCAATTCCGCCATGTCGGTCCAGTCGATCACGATCCCGGCTGCCCGGGCAAAGGCGGGGATGTGGATGGCGTGGTTGGTCGATCCGCCGGTCGCGAGCAGGCCGACAGCGGCGTTGATCACTGCCTTTTCATCGACACAGCGATAGAGCGGGCGGTAGTCGTTGCCTTCGCGGGTGATGGCGGCCAGCCGGTGCATGGCGGCGCGGTCAAGTTCCTGCCGCAGGGGCGAACCGGGGGCGATGAAGGCCGCGCCCGGCATGTGCAGGCCCATCAGCTCCATCATCATCTGGTTGGAATTGGCCGTGCCATAGAAGGTGCAGGTGCCCGCGGAATGATAGCTCTTGCTCTCGCTCTCCAGCAGTTCGGCGCGTCCCACCTTGCCTTCGGCATAGAGCTGGCGGACGCGCTGCTTTTCCTTGTTGGGGATGCCGGTGGCCATCGGGCCCGATGGCACGAACATCGCTGGCAGCCAGCCGAACCGCAGCGCGCCCATCAGCAGGCCGGGCACGATCTTGTCGCAGATGCCGAGCAGGGCGACGCTGTCATACATGTGGTGCGACAGGCCAACACCGGCGGCCAGTGCGATCACGTCGCGGCTGAACAGCGACAGTTCCATGCCGTCCGCGCCTTGCGTCACCCCGTCGCACATGGCGGGGGTGGCGCCTGCCACCTGCGCCGTGGCGCCCACTTCGCGCGCATAGACCTTAAGGCGCGGCGGATACTGGCCATAGGGCTGATGGGCCGAAATCGTGTCGTTGTAGGCGCTGATGATGCCGATGTTGGGTCCAGCGCGGGTGGCGATAGAGGCCTTGTCCTCTTCCGCCGCGGCAAAACCGTGGGCGAGGTTGGAGCAGGGCAGGGCGGAATTGCGGTCCCGGTGGCGGTCGGCCTCCTCGGCCATCAGCGACAGGTAGGCGGCGCGGCTGGCGCGCGAGCGTTCGATGACGCGGTCGGTCACGCGTTGCAGGGCGGGGTGGAGGTTACTCATGCCAGCTTACTCCGTCGCGTTCGGCCAGGGCGATCGCGGCGCTCGGGCCCCAGCTTCCGGCGGCATAGGTCTTGGGGGTGATCGCATCCTTGCTGAACGTCTCGCGGATGGCATCGATCCATTGCCACTGCGCCTCGACCTCGTCGCGCCGCACGAACAGCGTCTGGTCGCCTTCGATCAGGTCGAGCAGCAGCCGCTCATAGGCGATGCGCTTGAACTTGCCGGAAAAGGCATCGGGCATGGCGATGTCCAGCGGGACCGAGCGCAGGACCATGCCCTGCTGGTCGATACCGGGCACCTTGGCCATCAGCGACAGCGAGATGTTTTCCTCGGGCTGGATGCCGATGACCAGCCGGTTGGCCTTCATCCGCGCGCCGGGGAAGATCGAGTGGGGGACGGAACGGAACTGGACGATAATCTCGGTCACGCGCTTCTGCAGGCGCTTGCCGGTGCGGAGGTAAAACGGCACCCCGCGCCAGCGCCAGTTATCGACATGGGCCTTCAGCGCGACGAAGGTCTCAGTGTCGCTGTCGCGGCCCAGTTCCTCGTCATAGCCGGGCACGATCTTCCCGGTGGAGGCGCCGCCGCGATACTGGCCGGTGACTATCTCCTCGGCAGAGACCGGCCGCAGGGCGCGCAGCACTTTCACCTTCTCGTCGCGCACGGCATTGGCGGAGAAGCTGCCCGGCGGCTCCATCGCCACCATGGCCACCAGTTGCAGCATGTGGTTCTGCACCATGTCGCGCAGCGCGCCGGCATCGTCATAGAAATCGACCCGGCTTTCCAGGCCCACGGTCTCGGCCACGGTGATCTGGACATGGTCGATATACTGGCTGCGCCACAGCGGCTCGAACATGATGTTGGCAAAGCGCAGGGCGAGCAGGTTCTGCACCGTCTCCTTGCCCAGGTAGTGATCGATGCGGAAAATGCGGTCTTCGGGAAAGGCGATGGCGACCGCATCGTTGATCGCGGCAGAACTGGCGAGGTCGCTGCCCAGGGGCTTTTCCAGGCTGATCCGCGCGCCTTCGCCCGCCAGGCCCGCCGAGGCGAGCCCTTCGATGGTGGGCTTGAACAGGCTGGGCGCGGTGGAAAGGAATATCGCCAGGTCATCGCCCGGCCCGGCTTTCTCGGCCAGCTGGGCGAAGCCCTTGGGGTCCGTCACGTCGAGCTGCTGGTAGCTCAGGCGGTTGAGGAAATCGGCCATGCCGCCGCGGCGTTCGGCCGGCAGGAACTTCTCCAGCGCATCGCGGGCGAAGTTGCGGAACTCGGCATCGGTCATTTCCGACCGCGCCGTGCCGACGATGCGCAGGTCTTCGGGTACCAGTTTCTCGGCATGGAGCGCGCAGAGGCTGGGCAGCAGCATGCGGCGCGACAGGTCTCCCGTGGCACCGAACAGCAGCAGCGTGTGGGCCTTGCCTGTCATTCCATTCCCTCGTGCTGCCTGATCTGCATAGCCTATGTTATCCCCCCGTTTATGTTGCGCTGCAATAGGGGCCTTGGCAATTGCGACCCCTTACCCCACCGAAAATCCTTGGGAACGTTAACAGCCATGCCCGCCACTGAAAAGGGCGAGCTTTCCGGCGCACCCTAGCTGCTGTGGGAAACCCGCACTTCGTGGTCGCCATAGTCGGCCTCGCCGAACACGGTCATGAAGCTGACATCGGCGGCATCGTGGCCCACGCCGATCTTGGCGGTGGTGGCAGGATCGGCCATGCCGGTGGCATCGACCATGTACCACGCCCCGCCGCCCGGCGTGGCGGGATCGGCCAGGAAGACCTCGGCCACGGCGTGGAAATCGGGCGGCTCCACGCCGGGCGAGAAGCACGAGACATAGCGCGCCGGGATGGCGCTGGCGCGGGCGAAGGCGATCATCACATGGGCGAAATCGCGGCATACCCCGCGCCGCTCCACGAAAGTGTCGAGCGCGGTGGTTTCGGCCGTGCTGCAGCCGCCCTCATAGGCGATCTCGGCGGCGATCCAGTCGCGCATCAGGGCGATCCGCGCGCCGCCTTCCTCGCCCCCGAACCGCGTGGTGACGAAGCTCTGCAGCTTGTCCGCCTGGCAATAGCGCGAATCGAACAGGTAGCCGACCACGGCGCCGGGCAGTTCATGCGGTTCCAGCGCGGCCAGTGTGGCGACATCGGCCAGTTGCCGCTTCACCTCCACCTGGGCGCGGTAATTGACCGCAAAGGCACCTTCCGCCCGCAGCAGGATCCGCTCGCCGATCATGTCGGTGGCGGGCACGCGGGCCATGTGGAGCGCGGGTGACAGGATCGTATTGGCGGACAGCACCGTCTGTTCGGGCAGCATGGCGGCTTCGAAATGCAGCAGCACATCGGTTGGCCGGTCGAGCCAGAAGGTGAAGCGGGCGGAAATGTCGAGAGGCATGTTCCGCTCCAATGGGTGAGATGATGAGGCGTTCCTACTCGCCGACCAGATGCACCACAACCTGCCTGTTATGCGGCATTGCGCGATGTTCGGCCAGGTAAATGCCCTGCCAGGTGCCCAGCACCATGCACCCGCCCGCCACCGGAACCTGCAGCGAGACTCCGGTCAGCGCGGCGCGCAGGTGGGCAGGCATGTCATCCGGCCCCTCGTCATCATGTTCGTACCCCGCATTTTCCGGTGCGAGGCGATCAAGCCAGCGCAGCAGGTCGCGCTGGACGGCGGGCGCGGCGTTCTCGTTGATCAGCAGGCTGGCCGAGGTGTGGCGGCAGAACAGGGTGACAAGGCCGGTGTCGATGCCCGTCGCGGCGATCCAATGGGCCACGTCATGGGTGAACTCGACCAGCGCCTTGCCGGGCGTGCGGATGGTGAGCTGGGTCTGGTGCTGGTGCATGGGTGCAAGTTGTAGCGGGGGAAGGGCGATGAGGCGAGGGATTGGCCTCACTTCTCCCCTCCCGCTTGCGGGAGGGGTTGGGGGTGGGAATGAGCCGGAACGGCCCACCGACGCAGTACCGCGCCCACCCCGCTGCGACTGGGCCTCACCTGCGGTTCGGCAAGTCTCGCGCCCCTCGCGCAGGCGGGAGGGGGATCGGTGCTTTCCTACAGGCGCAGCCCTGTGCTCAACCGCAAGGCGGCTCTTTCACACCGTCGATCCTCCACCACCACGCAAGCGCCCGTGCGCGGGAATTGCGCGAGTCTCCCGGGGCGGTGTCACTTTGTCCGCGAGGACATTTTTCAATGCATAACAGCAATATGCGGCGAAAAACGAAAGTGACACCCTGTCACTTGTGTCACCTTTGTCCGGTGATCACCCCGTAAAGGTCGTGCGCGTCGGAATCCTCGATCTCCACGTTCACGAAGTCGCCCGGCGCAAGGCTGGCGGGCACGTTGCGCAGGAAGACTGCGCCATCGATCTCCGGCGCGTCGGCCTGGCTGCGGCCGGTGGCGCCGATGTCGCCATCCTCGTCGGGCTCGCCTACTTCATCGATGATCACCGGCAGCGTGCGGCCCACCTTGGTGGCGAGCTTGGCCGTGCTGATCCGCTCGGTCACTTCCATGATCCGGGCGTAGCGTTCTTCCTTCACCGCGTCGGGCACATGGTCGGGCAGCGCATTGGCCCGCGCGCCTTCGACCGGTTCGAACCGGAAAGCGCCCACGCGGTCAAGTTGCGCTTCTTCCAGCCAGTCGAGCAGGTATTTGAAATCGTCCTCGGTCTCGCCCGGAAAGCCGACCACGAAGCTGGAGCGCACGGCGATATCGGGGCAGATGTCGCGCCAGTTCTTCAGGCGTTCGAGCACCTTGGCCTCGTTCGCGGGGCGCTTCATTGCCTTCAGCACCTTGGGGCTGGCGTGCTGGAACGGAATGTCGAGATAGGGCGTCAGCAGGCCCTCGGCCATCAGCGGGATCACCGCATCGACGTGCGGATAGGGATAAACGTAGTGCAGGCGGACCCACGGCGTGTCACCCTGCGGCGTCTTCAACTGGCCCAGTTCGCGGGCAAGGTCGGTCATGTGGGCGCGCACCGGATGGCCCTTCCACATGCGCTCCTCGTGCCGGGTATCGACGCCGTATGCGCTGGTATCCTGGCTGATAACCAGCAGTTCGCGCGTACCGGCGGCGACGAGCTTTTCCGCCTCGCGCAGCACGGCATCGATCCGGCGGCTGGCCAGCTTGCCGCGCAGGTCCGGGATGATGCAGAACGAGCAGGCGTGGTTGCAGCCTTCGGAAATCTTGAGGTAGCTGTAATGGCGCGGGGTCAGCTTTACGTCACCCAGCGTCAGATCCACGAACGGCCCTTGCGTCGGCGGCGCGGCGGCGTGGACGGCTTTCACTACGTCCTCGTACTGGTGCGCGCCGGTGATGGCGAGGACCTGGGGGAAGCGGGCGCGGATGAGGTCCGCCTCCTCGCCCATGCAGCCGGTCACGATCACGCGGCCGTTCTCGGCAATGGCCTCGCCGATCGCCTCAAGGCTCTCCTCCTTGGCGCTGTCGAGGAAGCCGCAGGTGTTGACCAGCACCACGTCGGCCCCCGCATAGTCGGGCGATATGGCATAGCCATCGGCCCTGAGCGCGGTGAGGATGCGTTCGGAATCGACCAGGGCCTTGGGACAGCCAAGGCTGACGAGGCCCACGCGCTTCTGGTCGGGAATAAGGGTTGCCATGATGCAGCGGCCCCTACACGCGATAGCGGCGATAGGCTAGTATCCGCAGGCTCAAGGCGAAGGGGAGGCGATTATGGGTCCGGTGAACTGGCTGGCGGTGGTGCTGGGCGCCCTAGCGTTCTTCGTGGTTGGCGCGGTGTGGTATGGCGCACTGTTCGGCAAGGCATGGCAGCGCGAGGTCGGCCTGTCGGACGCGCAGTTGCGGGCATCGAACATGCAGCTGATCTTTGCCGCCTGCTTCGTGCTGGAACTGGTGGTGGCCTGGATGCTGGCCCACCTCATCGCCCGGACCAGCCCGGCGCCGCACGTGGTAATGATGTTCGCCTTCGGCTTCGGGGCATTCCTGATGACGCCCGCGGTGGGCATCAACTACCTCTACCAGCGCAAGTCGCTCAAGCTGTTCGCGATTGATGCCGGGCACTTCATTGTTGGCATGGTGGCGATGGGCGGGGTCTTCGTGGCGCTGGGTTAGGCTTTCGGACGTTTGCCGTTGCCGCCATTGCCCTTGCCATTACCGTTGCCCTTGCCATTACCGTTGCCGTTGGGTTCGGTAGGCAGGATTTCCACCACGATGTCGCCGTCCATCAGGATCGTCGCCTCGTTCTCCCAATAGCCGAAGGCGGTGCCCTGGCGGTAGATGCGCAGGCCTTTGCCGCCGGAGACCAGCTCGCTCAGCGGGCGGCCGACTTCCTGGGGCGAAACCACCCGTTCGACCAGTTGGACCCGGCCCGTCACGCTGGCGAGGTCGGCGAGGTAATCGGAGATGTGCGCCCCCTGCGCGCTGCCGGCCAGCAGCAGGCCGGTAAAGCGAACCGGGTTGATCACATTGTCCGCCCCCGCCTGCCGCGCCAGGATCTCGTTGTCGGCCGCGCGCACCACAACGCTGATCGGCACCTTGGGGGCGAGGTGGCGCACGGTCAGCACGATCAGGATCGAGCTGTCATCGCGCCCGGCCGACACCAGCACGCTGGCCGCCTCGGCGATGCGCACGGCTTCAAGACTTTCATCGCGCGAAGCATCGGCGGCGATCACGTTGCAGCCCAGCTCCTCGGCCAGGCGCAGGCGGTCCTCGCCCGGGTCCATGACCACGATGGACGTGGGATCGGCCCCGCGCTCGATCAGCTCGCGCACGGCTTCCGAGCCCGATACGCCGAAGCCGAGCACCACGATGTGGCCGGTCAGGTTCTTTTGGATGCGAGCCATGCGGAACTTCTCCCAGCTTCTCTTGATAAGGAACGAGTATGCGGCGCCAACAAAAATGAAGAGCACCGCGATCCGCACCGGGGTGACGATCACCGCCTCCACGAACCGCGCCGAATTGCTGATCGGCGCGATGTCGCCAAACCCCGTCGTGGTGATCGAGATCATCGTGAAATAGACCACGTCGAGGAAGCTGACATGGCCATCGTGATGATCGATCAGTCCGTCGCGGTGGAACCAATGGATCATGATCACCATCAGGATCAACAACAGGGCAAAGCCGAGCCTGAGGCCCAGGTCGCCCCAGACCGGTATCCTCACCTGTCGCCGCAGGGGGGTGAACTTGCGGCTTGGCTTCATCAGGTGGCGAACCTCTCGGCCAGCAGGCCGATGGCGGAATGGTGGGTGAAGTCGAGCTGCAGAGGCGTGACGGCAACATAGCCATCGGCCACGGCTTCCAGATCGGTTCCGTGATCCAGCGTGTGCTCCATCTCCTCCAGCCCGAACCAGTAGTACTTGCGCCCGCGCGGATCGGTCCCTTCGACCAGGCTGCCGCGATCGTAATCGTGGAACCCCTGCCGGACCACGCGCACGCCTTTGACCTCGGCGGCGGGGACATCGGGGAAGTTGACGTTGACCAGCGTGCGTTTGGCCATGCGGACATCGGTCAGCGGAGCGAGCACGCGCTCGGCCCATCCTGCCGCGGCATCGAACCGCGCACCGCCGATGCGGCCCGGCACGCGCTGCGCCTGGCTCAGCGCAATGGCCGGAATGCCCGCCAGCGCGGCTTCCATCGCGGCGGAAATGGTGCCGGAATAGGTAATATCGTCGCCCAGGTTCTCGCCGGCATTGATGCCGGAGATGACGAGGTCGGGCTTCCCGTCGGGGAACAGCTTGCGCAGCGCCAGGTTAACCGCATCGGTCGGCGTGCCGGTTACGGAGAAACGCTTGTCGCCATGGTCCAGCAAGCGCACCGGCATATGCAGTGTCAGCGAATGCCCCGCGCCCGATTGCTCCTCTGCCGGGGCGCAGACCCAGACATCATCCGACAGGCGATGCGCGATTTCCTCCAGCAGCGCGAAGCCCGGCGCGTGGATGCCGTCATCGTTGGTGAGGAGGATGCGCATCAGCTTGTGGTCACGCGGCAGGCATCAGGCGATCCAGCCCGCCCATATAGGGAGCGAGCACGGCGGGCACTTCGATCGAGCCATCGGCCTGCTGATAGTTCTCCAGCACGGCCACCAGCGTGCGCCCGACCGCGAGTCCCGAGCCGTTCAGCGTATGGACGAAAGCCGTGCCTTTCCCGCCCTCTGGCCGGTAGCGCGCCGCCATGCGCCGCGCCTGGAAATCGCCGCACCAGCTGATCGAGCTGATCTCGCGGTAGGCACCCTGGCCGGGCAGCCAGACTTCGAGGTCGTAAGTCATTTTCGCGCCGAAGCCCATGTCGCCGGTGCACAGCAGCACGCGGCGATAGGGCAGGCCGAGCGCCTGGAGGATGGATTCCGCGCTGGTGACCATATGGTCATGTTCTGCCTGCCAGTCCTCCTCGCGGCAGATCGAGACCAGCTCCACCTTGTCGAACTGGTGCTGGCGGATGAACCCCCGCGTATCGCGCCCCGCCGCGCCCGCCTCGCTGCGGAAACAGGGGGTGAGCGCGGTGAGGCGCAAGGGCCGCGAGAGGTCGTCGATGATCTGTTCGCGCACCGAATTGGTGAGGGAGACTTCGGCGGTGGGGATCAGCCAGTGACCGCTCGTGGTCTGGAACAGGTCCTCGGCAAACTTCGGCAACTGGTTGGTGCCATAGACCGCCTCGTCTTTCACCAGCAGCGGCGGGGCGCACTCGACATAGCCGTTCTGCCCTGTCTGCATGTCGAGCATGAACTGCCCCAGCGCCCGGTTTAGCCGGGCCATCTGGCCGCGCAGGAAAGTGAAGCGCGCGCCGCTCATTTTCGCGCCCGTATCGAATTCCATGCCGAGCAGCGGGCCGATGTCGGCGTGCTCCATTGGCGGGAAGTCGAAGCTGCGTTGCGTGCCCCAGTGACCCACTTCGACATTGTCCGCTTCGTCCGCCCCTTCGGGCACATCGTCGGCGGGCAGGTTGGGGATGGCGGCGAGCAGATCGTCCAGCGCCTTGCCTGCCTTGCGCTCGTCTTCTTCCAGCGCGGGCATGTCGGTCTTGATGGTGGCGACTTCGGCCTTCAGCGCCTCGGCCCGGTCCTTGTCGCCCTGGGCCATGGCCTGGCCGATCAGTTTGGATGCCTCGTTGCGGCGGCCCTGCAGGTCCTGCAGCCGGGTGGACAGCGCGCGGCGCTCCTCGTCCATGGCGACAAGGCTGGCGGCCAGCGGGTCGAGCCCGCGCTTGGCCAAGGCGGCGTCGAAGGCGGCGGGGTTCTCGCGGATCAGGCGGATATCATGCATGGGGGCGGGCTATGCCCTCGGGCCCCCCATATTGTCCAGCCCGACCGAAGATAGCAGCCGCTACTTCTTCGCCTTGCAGGTGTTGACGCCCAGCAGCGAATAGGCGGGGCAGGTGCGCAGGAACCCGGTGGCGAGCGGAATGATACCCAGCCAGCCCCAAGGGGTCTGCGGCCCGACGAATACCAGCGCGATCAGGACTAGGCCGACGACGATGCGCAAGAGGCGGTCGGTGCTGCCGACATTGGTGGTGAACATGGTGCAATCTCCTTGTGCCGGTGTTTTGGGCCGGGAGGGGAGTGGTGGCATTGACATGGGACAAGGTTCTCTTGCCTTCCGAAAGCCCATCCGGGCTTTCGGTCCTCGGTGCTGTTCCCTCCACTACGTTGCGGGGCACCTGCGGGCGGGCGGTTGCCCTTTGGTTCGGCTGGTCGCCGAACGTTCAGCGGATCATTGATGGGCTGGAACGGGCCAAAGGCCCGCAAGCGCAAACGCGCGCCCGCAACCCACAGTTCTTCAGGAGAGAGAGCGCCCCTTCGCTATCGCTCGGGAGTTTCGACGGAAATCCATCCCCCGGATGGTTTTCTCCAGTCGAAACTGGTGGGCGCGGCAGGGATTGAACCTGCGACCCCACCCGTGTGAAGGGTGTGCTCTACCACTGAGCTACGCGCCCGTCGGCGGACCAGTGGTCCGGACAGGGGCGCGCCATTGCCATGGTGGCGCGCGAATGACAAGCCGTCAATGTGCCAAAAAGCGTGCGGCGAGGCTGCTCCACCACGGTGTAACGCCCCTGCGCGCGGCGGGCAGGGCCACGGCAGTCTCCGGCGCGCAGCCGAGGCACAGGGCCTGGACGCCGGGCGCGGCCATCAGGCGGTCGAGATCGGCCAGCACGCGGGCGGCCACCTGCTGTTCTTGCCGGGCGAACAGGCTGGACATGCTGACCAGCCCCTGCGGCCGGTCCCTGGCCTGTCCGCCGAGTGCTCCTGCCAGCATGGCGGCAAAGGGATCGGGCGGGCTGGTGAGGAAGCGTTCGTTCCACTTGCCCTCTTCCAGTCCGGCTTCCTGCGCCGCCCATTCGAGCGCGGCGTCGAGCCCGCCGAACTGGTCCACCAGCCCCAGTTGCCGGGCCGAACCGCCGGTCCAGACGCGGCCCTGCGCCAGCTCGTCGGCGCGGGCAGGGGTGATGTTGCGAGCTTCGGCCACCAGGCCCACGAACCTGCCATAGATCGCCTCGGTCTCGTTCTGCAGCAGGGCCTCGGTCTCGGGCGTAAAGCCGCCGAGAATATCGGGCTGGCCCGATAGCGGCGTGGTGCGGATGCTTTCGGAATTCACCCCATATTCGGCCATGATCTCCTCGAAACTGGGGACCACCAGGATCACGCCGATGGACCCGGTGAGCGTTTCGGGCTCGGCGAAAATCCGCTGGCCGGCCGTGGCGATCCAGTAGCCGCCGCTGGCCGCATAGTTGCCCATCGAGACCACCACCGGGATGTCCTTGTCGCGGAAGCGCATTACGGCGCGGCGGATCGATTCCGACCCTGTCACCGTGCCGCCGGGCGAATCGATGCGGACGACCAGTGCCGCCAGGTCATCGTCGAGCGCGTCTTCCAGCAGCTTCGTGATGCGGGCCGCACCGGCGCTGCCGGGTCCGGCGTTCCCGTCGCTGATCTCGCCGGCAATGGTGATGACGCCAATGGTCTTGTTGCCGCCGCCGCTCAGGCTGCGCAGCCCGCTGCCGCCGCGATTATCGTCCCGCGTGGCGGCGATGAAAGTGTCGAGGTCGGTCGAGGCGAAGGCGCCGGGCAGGTTGCTCCACTCGTCTTCGCCTGCCAGTTCGGCCACTGCTGCGCTCCACTCGTCATAAGTGCCGATCCTGTCGGCAAGGCCCGTGGCGAGCGCGGCCTGGGCCATGTCCCCGCCATTGGCCGCCAGCGTTTCGATGAGGCCCGTGGTGGCAGCATCAAGATCTGCATCGGGCCGCGCCTGGATTACCTGCGCGCGGTATTCGTCCCACAGCTGCCCGGTGTAGGTTTCCAGGTTCTCGCGCATTTCGGGCGACATGGCAGAATTGGAATAGGGTTCGCCCGTGCCCTTGTAGGTGCCAACCTGGTAGACGTGGGCGTTAATGCCATAACGTTCCAGCGCCTCGCCATAGAACAGGATCGAGCCGCCCGGCCCGCGCACGGCGACGCCGCCCAGCGGATCGACCCAGACTTCGCTCGCCTGGGCAGCCAGCATCACGGCATCGTCGGAATAGGCCACGCCATAGGCCAGGATCGGCTTGTCCGCGCCGCGGAACCGGCCCAGCGCCTCGGCCACTTCGCGTACCGATACGGCAGGTCCGCCGGTGAACATGGTGAGGTCCAGCGCGATGGCCTTGATGCGGTCGTCGGTCGCGGCCCGGTCGATCGCCTGGGCCATGTCACGCGCGGCATATTCGCGGGTGGGCAGGGTGCCGGAGAGGAGCGCGCCGAACGGATCGACTGCCGCCACTTCCTCCACGATGGATCCGTCAAGATCGATCAGCAGCGCGCCTTCGCGCACCTGCGCCGGGCTGGGCCGCCCGCTCAGGGCCGCGAACAGAAGGCCAAAGAACAACAGCAGGAACAGGAGGGCGAGCCCGTCCTTGATGCCCACCAGCAGCCGCCAGACCTTGCCCGCAAAACTCATGTCGCAATCCCGTTCGATGTCATGCGCCGCAAGCTAGGGACGAAGTGGCACATGTTAAAGCTGAAAGCGCTTGAGTGCGCGACATGGCTCGACTAGGGCCTTGCCTTTAATGACATCGGCACAAACACCCTCTTCGCACACCCGCTTTCCGGCGGGCGGGCGGGCCTTCCCGCATCGTGACCTGATCGCCATCGGCGCGCTGGCCACGCACGAGATCCTCTACCTGCTGGAGGAGGCCGAACCCTGGGTCGCCTTCAACCGCCAGCCGGCCAAACACGCCGATGCCCTGGCCGGGCTGACGATCATCAACGCCTTCTTCGAAAACTCCACCCGCACGCTGTTGAGCTTCGAAATCGCCGGCAAGCGGTTGGGCGCCGACGTGGTCAACATGCATGCTGCGCAATCGAGCGTGAAGAAGGGCGAGACGCTGATCGATACGGCAAAAACCCTCAACGCCATGCGCGCCGATGCGCTGGTGATCCGCCACGGATCGAGCGGCGCGGTCGGGCTGATCGCCGACAAGGTCGATTGCCCGGTGCTCAACGCGGGCGACGGCCAGCACGAACACCCCACCCAGGCCCTGCTCGATGCCCTGGCCCTGCGCCATGCCCTGCGGGAGCGCGGCGAGGCCAGCAGCGACGGGATGATGGTGGGGCGCACTGTGACGATCTGCGGCGATGTGCTGCACAGCCGCGTGGCGCGCTCCAATGTCCTGTGCCTCCAGGCGTTGGGCGCCACGGTGCGGGTCTGCGCGCCGCCTGCCCTGATGCCGCTGGGGATCGAGGCCATGGGGGTGGAGGTGTTCCACCACTTCGATGCTGCACTGGCCGGGGCCGACGTGGTGATGATGCTGCGCCTGCAGAATGAGCGGATGGACGGCCAGTTCATCCCGTCCCCGCGCGAGTATCGCCACCTTTACGGGCTGACGTCCAAGCGTCTTGCGCTGGCGGCGCCCGATGCCATCGTCATGCACCCCGGTCCGATGAACCGCGGGGTCGAGATCGACAGTGATGTGGCCGACATGCCCGGCCGCTCGATCATCACCAGCCAGGTCGAGATGGGCGTGGCGATCCGCATGGCCTGCCTCGACGTTCTGACGCGGAAAGCGCGCCGCATCCCCGGCTGGGGTGCCAAAGATAGTGCAGGTGAGTGGGTATGAAACAACAGCGCGCCATTGCGATTACCGGCGGCAGGCTGGTGACACCCGCAGGGCTGGTCGAAGGCACCCTGAGGCTGGCTGACGGCGCGATCGCTTCGGTCGGCGGCGATGTGGCCGATGGCGACGAGGTCATCGAGGCCAAAGGCCAGCTCGTCACCCCCGGCCTGGTCGATTTCGGCGTCTTCGCCATCGATAAGCCTGCGTTCCATTTCGGCGGCATCACCCGCGCCGGGCTGATGCCCGACAGCTCGCCGCCGCTCGATCATCCGGGCAGCGTGCGGTTTGCGGCGCAGAGCGGCAAGCCCGATTTCTGGGTTCACCCGCTGGCGGGCGCGACGGTGGGCCTGGCGGGGCAGCAACTGGCCGAGATCGCGATGATGCGCGATGCAGGGGCGCGGGCCATTGCCACCGGGCGCGGGTGGATCGCCGATTCGGGCGTGATGCTGCGGCTGCTGCAATATGCCGCGATGCTCGACATGGTCGTGGTGACCCATGCCGAGGATGGCTGGCTGGCTGGCAAGGCGGCAGCTACGGCGGGCGAGATGGCTACGCGGCTGGGCCTGCCGAGCGCACCTGCCGAAGCCGAAGCGCTGGCAGTGGCCCGCGATATCGCCCTGGCCGAGCTGGCGGGTGCCCGCCTGCACCTCAGGCAAGTGACCACACGCGCCGCGCTCGACTTGGTGCGAGCAGCCAAGGCACGCGGGCTGGCGGTTACCGCAGGAGTGACTCCGGCGCATTTCATGTTGTCGGACCTCGCCCTGGCCGAATTCCGTACATTCGCCCGCCTTTCGCCGCCCTTGCGATCGGAGGATGACCGGCAGGCGGTGATTGCGGCGATTGGCGATGGCACGATCGATGTCATTTCCAGCGGCCACGATCCGCGCGGGCCGGAAGACAAGAACCTGCCCTTCGCCGATGCCGCGCCGGGCATGGCCGGGGCAGAGACGCTGCTCGCCATGGTGCTGACGCTGGTCAGGGACGGCGTGACCGACCTGCCCCGTGCCTTCGACCTGGTCGCCCGCAATCCCGCCCGGCTGCTGGGCGTGGCGGCGGGCGAACTGGCGGCAGGGATGGAGGCCGATGTTGCGCTGGTCGATCCAGAGCGGCCGTGGATTATCGATTCTGCGCGGATGGAAGCCCAGGCGGGCAACACGCCGTTCGATCGCCAGCCCGCACAGGGCCGCGTCACCGCCCTGTGGAAGGGCGGCGTGCGGATTTCACGCTAGGACAAGTCGCGAGGTTCAGCGGCGGGCGAGGCGCGTGCCGTTATCGGCACGTGCGGGCAGGGCGCCCGGCAACGGGCTGGCCGCCGCCCACGAGATGCACCCATCGCTGCTGGTCGAATTGACCCGGCCACACATCGAGCGGCTGGCCGTGCGGTCGAACCCGCCGGCCGAAACGCGGAAATAGTGGCGACCGCGCACGTTTGCCTGGGTGATGACCATTTCGTGGTCTGCCAGCTCGGGATAGCGGGCGACATAGATGCCCCAGGCGCGGCGTGCAGCCTGCTCGCTGGAGAAGCTGCCGAGCTGCACAAGGTGCGAGCCATCGGTGACAGGTGCAGTGCGGCCGGCCGGAGCTGCAGCGGGAGTGGCCGCGGCGGTTGCGCGCGCCGCAGCCTGTCCCGCAACCCGCGGCTGGGCATAGCGACCCGAAGGCGCGGCGGCAGGAACTGAAACAAGGGCCGTCGATGGTGCGAGTGCCGCCGTTGCAGCAGCCACCGGGGTCGGCGCGGCAAAGCTCTGCGCGTCGTTCATGACCGGGGCGCCGGTTTCAGGCGCAAAGGCCTGGGCAAAGCTGGCGGGGCGGGCAGCCTCGCGCGGCTGGAACGTAGCCGGAGCGAGCGATGCCGCGCCGACCGAAGGCAATTCGCCAGCCTGCACCGGAACGGCCATCAACGGCGTGGCGCTGGCAAGGGCAGCAGGAACGGCGGGCAATTCACCCGACATTTCAACCACCGGAGCAGCAGCCAGGGCGGTCGCCTCGGCAGCAAGCTGGTTCACGTTCGGCGTGTTGCCGAGCGCCAGGTGGACCGGCTGGCCGCCATCGGACACTCCTGCCGGAACGCCCAGCAGGCGCGCTACGCGGTACTGGTAGGCATCGGGGCTGGCCATCGCCGCCCACTGTTCCATCCGGTTGCCGACTTCGCCGGCCGGCACGTCCATTGCGGCCATGGCGCGCGATTCGCGCCAGCGTCCGGCCACGGCATAGGCATAGGCCAGGTTCTGGCGCATCTTGACCGTGTTGTCGCCGCCGCGGATGGCGTTCGACATCAGGTGGATGCCGCGTTCCGGCTGTCCGGACAGGGCCAGTGCCAGGCCCAGGTCGGCGGTGGCGATGTGGCCTTCCCAGTCATTCAGCAGGGCAGCCGCCTCGGTGTACTTGGCCTGTGCCGTCAGCGTCAGGGCGAGGCTGAGCGCCGTGCGCGGGCTCAGGTCGCCCAGCGCCATGGCATCGTCGAACGAGGCCTGCGCCGAAGCGAAGCGCCCGGCATCGAGATAGGCCTTGCCCAGGAGGGCGCGGTGCGAGGCGTTGTGCGGATCGGCTTCGACAGCCTGTTCGGCCAGGCGAACCGCGCGGTCGGTCCGGCCTTCGGCAAGGGCGGTTTCAGCCGAGGCGGCGCTCAGGTCTGCGCGGGGGGCGGCAGCGGTCGTGCAGCCTGCCAGCAGCACGCCTGCCATGGCAGTCCCAACTGCCAGGCCAGTCATGCGAAAGCTGATTTCTACCTTGTCCATGATGCGTTAGCCTCCCTCAGGCTTTGGTCTTGCCGCGACGGCCGAGTGGCCGCACCTGCGTGGCGAGTTGTTCGATTTCGGGCATCTGCGACAGCAGGCTGTCCAGTGCCCGGGTCACCAGCGCCTGGGCGCTTTCGCCCTGCACCGTGCTGGCAAGGCGCAGCCGCAAGTGGCGCTCCTCGTCGAGCCGCAGGGTGAAGGCGGCGCGGCGACCCGTTTCCGGCGACGCGCTGCTGTTGTGATTCTCGGCAGCCTGGAATGCTGCCAGGTTGGCATCGGCGATGCGATGCAGCAGGTCCACCTGCTGGCGGCGCACGGCAGGTTCGGCCGGTGCGGCGGGCAGGGCAAGGTCGTCGACCGGAGTCTCTCCGACACCTAAGTCACTTTCACCCATGTCGTTCCAGCCAAGATCTTCCTGGCTGGAAGCGAGTTCGTCGAGTTCGTCGATCAACTGGTCTGCGTTGCCGCGCGCATTCGCTTCGAGCTGGGCGCGCATGGCGGGCTTGGCCGTGCCCTTGCGGGCCAGCAGCAGCGGGCCGAGGGACGCCATGCCCTTGGGGGCTGCGGCAGGCTTGCTATCGCTCATGGCCAGCCCGGACATCCTACTGCGCAACCCGGCGACCGAAGCCGCCCTGGGCCGGACGCGGCATGCCGTTGGCCTGGACCATCTTCGAGCCCGGAGCGGCAAACACGGTGCGACGGAAGTTCTTTTCCAGCCGGTCGGCGACATAGTGCCACAAGGCGACGATTTCCTGGGCGCTGCGGCCTTCCGGCTCCACTTCCATCACCGTGCGACCATCGATCATCGAGGCGGCAAAATCGGTGCGGTGGTGGACGGTGATGGGGGCAACAGTGCCGTGCTGCGACAGCGCGACAGCGGCTTCCGAAGTGATCCGGGCCTTGGGCGTGGCACCGTTGACCACGAAAATCAGCGGCTTGCCGGCCCTTTCGCACAGATCGACCGTGGCCCCCACGGCGCGCAGGTCATGCGGGCTGGGACGGGTGGGCACGACCATCAGTTCGGCCACGGCAATGACCGACTGGATCGCCATGGTGATGGCGGGCGGGGTGTCGATCACGGCCAGTTTGAAGCCCTGCTGGCGCAGGACGGCCAGATCGTTGGCCAGCCGGGCCACGGTGGTCTGGGCGAAAGCGGGCATGTCCGCCTCGCGTTCGTTCCACCAGTCGGCCAGCGAACCCTGAGGATCGATATCGATCAGCACAACCGGCCCGGCACCGGCGCGTTGCGCCTGCACGGCCAGGTGTCCGGCAAGAGTGGTCTTGCCCGATCCGCCTTTTTGAGATGCCAATGCCAATACGCGCACGGCGCAATCCCCCTAGAAAAACGAACCGGCAGAGAGAGCACTCCGGTCCTTCACCAAACAGCAGTTCGCAGATCACCCTTTATTTTGGGTTAAGGCAGCCAAACCAATTGCAGATTGCTGCGGCGGGTGGCTTCGGGCGATGCCGCTTTGCCACCCGCGGGGCGTCATTTGCGCCAGGGGCCATAAATCTTTTGCTAACGGCTCGTTTACTATGGGAAGTTCCAGTGATTGCCATGCGAGGCGAAAGGGCAGGCATATGAAGCGGTTTGAAAGTGCAGGGCTGGCCAGGGGGCTGTTGGGTGCGCTGGCGTTGGGCATGGCGGCCCTGTCCGTTCCGGCCGCCGCCGACGTGCGCACAGGCGTCGATGCCTGGAGCCGGGGCGATTACGCCGCCGCCGTAGCCCAATGGGAAGGCCCGGCCGCTGCCGGTGATGCCGATGCCATGTTCAACCTTGCCCAGGCCTATCGCCTTGGTCGCGGAGTGGCACAGGACGAGGTCCGCGCCGAGCAACTCTATTTCCGGGCTGCGCAAAGCGGCCATGTCCAGGCGGCCGATACCTATGGCCTGATGCTGTTCCAGGCCGGCCGCCGCGAGGAAGCGCTGCCATTCGTCGAAGACGCCGCCCGGCGCGGGGATCCGCGATCACAATACCTGCTCGGCATCGCCCATTTCAACGGCGATCTGGTGGAACGTGACTGGGTGCGCGCCTATGCCCTGCTCACGCTCGCCAATTCGGCCGGCCTGCCGCAGGCCGCACCCGCGATATCGCAGATGGACGGCTTTATCGAACTGGCCGACCGCCAGCAGGCCGCAGGCCTCGCCGAAACGATGCGGGCAGAGGCAGACTCGATCCGTTCGGCAGAATTTGCCGCCGCCGATCTGGGGGCTGAGGCGGGCGCCCCGGCCCATGTCGCTGCCGCGCCGCAATCGCGGGTTCCGCAGCCGATCGCCACTGTCGCTGTGTCCCCGTCCGTCGCGGCTGCACGCGCGGCCATCGAGGAAGCGAGCCGCGCCACGGGTACCGATGATCCGGCCCGCGCTGGCGTGGCCTACGCCGAACCGCGCGCACAAGCGCCAGCACCAACTCCAGCTCCGGCGCGCAATCCCGCCCCGGCAGCCACCGTGGCGCGCGCCAGCACCGGCGGTCCTTGGCGCGTTCAGCTCGGCGCTTTTTCGGTGCGCAGCAATGCAGAACAGTTGTGGGCCCGGCTTTCCAGCCGCTCTGAAATCGCCGGGCGCGAGCGGCTGCTGGTGCCAACAGGCCGCGTGGTCAGACTCCAGGTGGGCGGCTATGCTAGCCAGTCCGAGGCACAGAGCGCCTGTTCCAGCCTGCAGCGCAGTGGGCAGGATTGCCTTGTGACGCGCAACTGAGCCGCTAAAGCCTCCCGCTTACGGAGAGGCGCGCATGGACCCCGAACCCCACAAGCCAGTTGCACCGGTCACCGGCGGGGAGCGGCTGGGTTCGCTCGACCTGATGCGCGGGATCGCTGTGCTGGGCATCCTGCTCGCCAATATCACCGGCTTTGCCCATGTCGATGTGGCCTACTACTGGCCACCAGCCTTGCCAGATGGCGGGACAGAGGCTGACCGCATGGTGTGGCTGGCGCAGTTCGTTGTGGTGGACGGCAAGTTCCGCGGCCTTTTCACCCTGCTGTTCGGCGCTGGCCTCGTGATGTTCTTCGAACGGGCGGGCGGTGCCGAGCGGGCGGTGATCCTGCAAGTGCGGCGGCTTGGCTGGCTGGCGCTGTTCGGCATGACCCACTTCTTCCTGCTGTTCCGGGGCGATATCCTGTTCAGCTATGCCTGTGGCGGGTTGGTGGCGCTGCTGTTCCTGCGGATGGAGGCTGAGCGCCTGCTGGCGCTGGGCGTGATCTGGGCGCTGGTGGGAGGGGCGCTGCAATCCATGGCCTATCTTACTCCCGCGCTGGTCGAATTGGGGAGCCAGGCAGCCAGCGGGGATGTGCTGACCTATTACCAGGCGTTCTGGCAGGACCAGGTGTCCGAAGCGGCGGACCAGGGCAGGCTGATGGCAGGTGGCAGCTATGGCGAGATCCTGCGCTATCGTGTGGCGGAGGAAAGTCACCTGCTCGCCAATTATGCCAACTACGCGCTGTTCGAGACCATTCCGCTGATGCTGGTCGGCATGGGGCTCTATCGTTGCGGCATCTATGCACCGACGCGAGAGGGTGTGCGGCACCGGGCGCTGGCCTGGGCGGGTGTGGTGGTCGGGCTGGGGCTGAACCTGGCAGCGGGGCTGTGGGTCTGGTCGCTGGGCTTTCCTCCCTATGTCACCCAGCTGGCCTTCTTCGGCCTGTCGAACCTTGCCAACCTGCCGCTGCTGCTGGGTGGGGCCTGGCTGCTGGCGCACTGGGCAGCGCGTCCGCATGATATCTGGCTGACCGAGCGGCTGGGGCAGGCGGGGCGCATGGCGTTCTCCAACTACATCGGCACCTCGCTGGTGATGGTCCTGGTGTTTCATGGCTGGGCGGGCGGACAGTTCGGCCAGCTGGACCGGTTGGAACTGCTGCTGGTGGTGGTCATGGGGTGGCTGATGATGCTGCGGTTCTCGCACCTGTGGCTGACGCGATACCGGCAAGGACCGCTCGAATGGCTGTGGCGCTGCCTGACCTACTGGCGGCGATTTCCCCTGCGGCGCAGTGCGCAACCGGTGAGCGAATGATAATCGCTCGCATTAGACTTGCTATTGACAGCGACTCGCATTAACTGTGGCGAACAAGCCGGAGAGTCGCCCCGCCATGTTCGTCTGCATCTGCAATGCCATCCGTGAAACCGACCTGCGCGAAACCGCGCGGCGGACCGGCGGCGATGCCTGCAGCGTCTATGCCGCGCTGGGCAAGCGGCCCAACTGCGGCCAGTGCCTCGACGATGCTGATATGATGATCGAGGAAGAGCGCGAAGCGGCCCGCCCGGTCACCATCGCGGCCTGATCCTGCCGTTTCGGCGGCTGTCCTGAAACGCATTCGCAAAAGCGCAGTTTTCCGCCATTTTTTGCCTCTCCACCGGTCGGTTTCGCTTGCCATAAGGTCGCCTGTCGCCCCTAGTAGGTCCAACCGGATCAACAGGAGAATTGCGCCATGAAGGGCGACGCCAAGGTCATCGAATATCTCAACCAGGCCCTCACCAACGAGCTGACGGCGATCAACCAGTACTGGCTGCACTACCGCGTGCTCGACAACTGGGGCGTGAAGAAGCTGGCGGACTATGAACGCCACGAATCGATCGACGAGATGAAGCACGCCGACCGGCTGGCCGACCGCATCCTGTTCCTCGAAGGGCTGCCCAACTTCCAGGCGCTGCACAAGCTGAAGGTGGGCGAGACGGTGGAGGAAATCCTCCGCGCCGACCTGGCGCTGGAAATGGAAGCCCTGCCGCAGCTCAAGGAAGCCATCGCCTATTGCGAGACCGTGCGCGACTATACCAGCCGCGAGCTGTTCGAGGACATCCTCGAAAGCGAGGAAGAGCACGTCGATTTCATCGAGAAGCAGTTCGAAATGATCGCCCTGATGGGCCTGCAGAACTATGTGCAGCTCAATTCCAGCGCTGCCGGAGATGGCGGCGAGGGCTGATCAGCCAATTTGCCAGTAGCCCGACCTGCCGCCGTCCTCGCGGTGCAGGCGGGCGATCTGCTGCTGGCCGTCCCACAGTTCCACGTCGCCTGTCGGGCGGTTGATGTCGGCCACGATCAGCGCAGTGCGCAGGTCGGGTACCGGCATGGACATCCGCTCACCCGGATTGAGGCCTTGGCTTAAATACTCGATACGGTAATGCGGCATCACCCTGCTCCTTCACCCGCCCTGCTTAAAGCACGACATTGCGGCAGGCGTGTGAACGGAGGTTATCCGCCTTTTCGGTCGAACGGATTTTTCGGGCTTTTCAGCGTGAGCCGCACCGGAACCGCGCCGAATCCCAACTCGCGACGGATGCCGTTGACGAGATAGCGCTCGTAGCTGGTGGGCAGGGCATCCAGCCTGGTGCCGAAGATCACGAACCGCGGCGGGCGGGTGTTCGACTGGGTGATATAGCGCAGCTTGATCCGCCGACCGCCAGGCGCGGGCGGGGGATTGGCCGACAGCGCATCGTCGAACCAGCGATTGAGCGCGGCAGTCGGCACGCGCTTGCTCCAGGCATCGCGGATTTCGAACGCGGCGCTCAGCATCTGGTCCAGACCTTTGCCGGTAAGGCCCGACACCGCCAGCAGCGGCACGCCCTTCAACTGGGCCAGCCCTTCGTCCAGCGCAGCACGAACACCATTGAACAATCCGCTCGGGTCTTCGGCGATATCCCACTTGTTGATCGCGATCATCAGCGCGCGACCCTCTTCCAGCACGAGATTGGCGATCTTCAGGTCCTGCACTTCAAGCCCGCGTGTGGCATCGAGCAGCAGCACGACAACCTCGGCATAGTCGATGGCGCGGCGGGCATCGAAGACCGACAGCTTTTCCAGCTTGTCCTGCACCTTGGCGCGCTTGCGCATGCCGGCGGTATCGACCAGCCGGATCTCGCGCGCTTCGCCGGACTTGGGATCGTTCCACAGCCATTCGATCGAGATTGCATCGCGGGTAATCCCGGCTTCAGGGCCGGTCAGCAGGCGGTCTTCGCCCAACAATTTGTTGATCAGCGTGGACTTGCCTGCGTTCGGGCGCCCCACGATGGCGAGGCTGAGCGGAGCCTTGGGATCGTGCTCCTCCTCGTCATCCTCTTCTTCGTCGTCGTCCCACTCTTCGTCGCCTTCCAGTGCAATGGCGCGCGCGGCTGCGCGTTCGACGCGGGCTTCGTTGCGCGCCGCGCGAGCCTTCGCTTCATCGGCGGCAATGGCGGCGACGGCTTCGGCCTCGATATCCAGCCGCTCGGCCTTGTCGGACAGCAGCGGCATGAGGGCGGTATAGATCTCGGCCATGCCCTCGCCATGTTCGGCCGAAATGCCGATCGGCTCGCCAAAGCCGAGTGAATAGGCCTCGATGATACCGGTATCGCCCGCACGGCCCTCGGCCTTGTTGGCCAGCACGATCACCGGCACGCCCTGGCCGCGCAGCCAGCGGGCCACTTCCTCGTCCAGCGGGGTAATTCCCACGCGGGAATCGAAGACGTAAAGCGCGGCGTCAGCACCCTTGACCGAAACCTCGGTCTGCGCGCGCATGCGGCCCGGCAGGCTTTCGGGATCCTCGTCCTCCCAGCCGGCGGTATCGACCGCTTCGAACTCCAGCCCCAGCAGCCCCGCCAGGCCGAAACGCCGGTCGCGCGTCACGCCTGGCTGGTCATCGACCAGCGCGACCTTCTTGCCGACCAACCGGTTGAACAGCGTCGACTTGCCGACATTGGGGCGGCCGATGATGACCACCTGGGGATATTTGCGCTGTACCATAGGGGCGCAGGTGGCCTTGGGTTACCGCTTTGGCAAGCGGAACCTACCAGCTACCCGTGTTCTCCATGCTCGCCCACGGCTCGGCAGGCTCCTTCGCGCCGCCCTTTTGCAGCAGTTCGATCGAGATTCCGTCGGGCGTGCGGAGGAAAGCCATGTGGCCATCCCGCGGCGGGCGGTTGATGGTGACGCCGGCATCGGCCAGGCGCTGGCAGGTGCCGTAGATGTCATCCACCGCATAGGCGAGGTGGCCGAAATTGCGCCCCCCGGTGTAGGTCTCGCCCCCGCTGCCATCCTCCGGCGGCCAGTTGTAGGTCAGTTCCACCTCGGCCACGTCTTCCTGCCCCGGCGCGGCGAGGAAGACCAGGGTGAATCGGCCCTTTTCACTTTCCTTGCGGCGCACTTCCTCAATCCCCAGCAGCTTGAAGAACGCCAGTGCGGCATCGAGGTCCGCAGTGCGGATCATGGTATGAAGGTAGGAAATACTCACAGGGTGAAACTCCGTTCGTCGCTGGTCAGGCACGGTTCATCGCGAAGGGTGCAGCAGGCCACAGTCGGCACCAGCACCCTGTCGGGAGAACCATCCAATGTTCCTTTCTAGCGAAGATCATGATCATGTCGCCACCCCTTTCTGGCGCCGTCCTCCCGGCCCGCTGGTTCTCGCTTCCGCCGGCATCCTCGCGTTCGGCCTGGTCGCGGGCGGATACCTGTTGGGTGATGGCCTGACCCGGATGAAAATGGCGGAACGTTCCGTCACCGTGCGCGGCCTGGCCGAGCGCGAGGTGATGGCGGATCTGGCCACCTGGACCATTTCCTATTCCGCCACCGCGCAGGACATGGCCAGCGCCCAGGCGAGCGTTGACCGCGATACCGCCTCCATCCAGGCCTTCTTCGCCGGACTTGGCTTCCCTGAGGATGCCTTGCAGCCGATTGGCGTGAACGTATCGAGCTACATGCAGGATGGCGTGCCGATCTTCACCCTGCGCCAGCGGATGACCCTGCGCACCACCGATATCGAGCGCGCCCAGCGTGCCGTGCGCCAGCAGTTCGACCTGGTGCGGCGCGGGGTGATGCTGGAGGAAGGTTCGGGGATGGCCTATACCTTCACCGGCCTCAACGCGATCAAGCCCGAGATGGTCGCCGAGGCCACGCAGGATGCGCGCGCTTCTGCCGAACAGTTCGCCGAGGATTCAGGTGCGGGCGTGGGCGGTATCCGCCATGCCACGCAGGGCTACTTCGAGATCTACGCCCGCGATGGCGACGGCGGCGGGTGGGGCGTGGCCGATACGCCATACAAGAAGGTCCGCGTGGTCACCACGGTCGATTTCTATCTCGACTGAAGCGGCGCAAAAGAAAAGGCCCGCCCCGTTGCCGGAGCGGGCCCAATTCTGTGCAACCGATCGAAGGATCAGAAGCTGACGCCGAGCGTGACCACGAAGGCATCGTCGACGAAGTTGTACGGAGCCGAGTTGCCTTCGGCATCCATGTAGGCCGCGCCGACCGACAGGTTCTCGGTCAGGGCCACATCGACACCGATCGAGTAATCCCACGCCTTGGAATTGGCGGTGTAGGTCAGGAAGCCGTCGGTGTAGCCGAGGTGAGCGTTGATCGAGATCGGCGAATCCGGGATGCCAACGCCCACATCGGTGTAGATGTAGAAGTTGTCGGTGCCGCCGAGCGAATCCTGCTTCGGCGAGTAGGCAACGCCCACTTCCAGGCCAGCCGGACCGAACTCGAAGCCGAGCGAGGTGTAGAGTTCGTAGTAGTCGAAATCACCCGGGCCCGCATTCGGGAACAGGTAATACAGGCCACCGACATCGAAGGTCACGCCGGGGGCGATTTCGCTCGACCAGCCGCCGTAGATGTCCAGTTCGGTGTGACCGAAGCCTACGGTGTTCTCGTCAAGCGAGGAGCCCCAGGTGCCGACGTAGAAGCCGGAAGGAAGGCCGAAGTCGATGCCGCCCTGGATGGCGGGATCACCACCCGACAGATCCACACCGCGGAAGCGGTACTGGCTGACGATGGAAGCATTGCCGGAAATTTCGATGTCCTGCGCTGCGGCAGGGGCAGCGACGAACACGGAACCGGCGAGAAGAGTAGCAGCCATCAGGCTGCGGACGGACGTAAGCATGGGCAATTTCCTCAATTGCTGGTTGAACTGGATGCCTCGTCCCTACCTGCGTGGTGCGGTCCGGCCTCTTGTTGGTGGGCCAGTTCTCGCAATCACGAAAGGAAAGTGCCTATTTGAGCTGCATCGCACAAGGTTTATTGCGCGTCTGGCCGCATTCTGCCTCCATGTGTTGATTTTGCGCACCACATTCATAGGCCAGACAGGTATTTTCGCCACAAGGGCCTGGCAACAAACCCCCAGTTCGCTTTGGGCCATTGACATGGTTGGCGAGGACAAGGCCTAGCATTTCACACCATGCTGCGATTTATCCGCTCCCTCTTTGCGCCCGGAACGCCCGAGCAGGACCTGCCCGCGGTTCCGCCCGGCCAGCGGGTCTATGCCATAGGTGACGTGCACGGCCGGCTCGACCTGTTCGAGGTGATGGTTGCCGCGATCGAAGAGGACGATGAAGCCGGCGGGGTGGCCGATACCACGGTGATCCTGCTCGGCGACCTGGTGGACCGCGGACCCGATTCGGCCGGTGTGCTGCGTGCGGCCCGCGAGTGGCAGCAGCAGCGCAAGGTGCGGATACTGGCGGGCAATCACGAGGAGATGTTCCTCAACAGTTTCGACAATGCCGAAATGCTGCGTCATTTCCTGCGCCACGGCGGCAAGCAGACGATCCTTAGCTTCGGTGTCCCGCGCCGTATCCTGGCCTCGACAGACCTGGCCGAGATCCAGGAGGCGATGCGTAGCCATGTGCCGCAGGCCGATCGGGACTACATGGCCACTTTCGAGGACATGATCCGGATCGGCGACTATGTGTTCGTCCATGCCGGGATCGATCCTGCAGTGCCCCTGGCCGAACAGCGCCGGTCTGACCTCAGGTGGATCCGCGAACCGTTCCTCTCCCATGCAGAGGCGCATGGCCCGGTGATTGTCCATGGCCATACCATCAGCGAGGAGCCCGAGGATCGCGGCAACCGCATCGGCATCGATACCGGGGCCTATGGCAGCGGCCGGCTGACTGCCCTGGTCCTCGAAGGCACCCGCCGCCGCTATATCGAGGCGGTCGCGGTGGAGGGCAAGGTCGGCGCCGCTCCGCGTGCCATCGGCTAGGGGCCATCGGCTCAACATCAGGCCTGAAATGCCAGGGGGCCTGTAAGCCGGGTTCTGTACCGCCGACGGTATCCCTGATGGGACCGTATCGGCGGCGGCAGCCATTCATCTGGGCGGCCCGTTGCCGGGCGCGCTCTAGCAACCAACCCGGGTCTCTCGGGGCGAAGCACCCCTGCCGGTTTTTAAGGCCGGCGCGAGACCCCTATTTGGTCTTGCTCCGGGTGGGGTTTGCCATGCGGGCGCTGTTGCCAGAACCCCGGTGCGCTCTTGCCGCACCCTTTCACCCTTGCCTGTGCCCTTTAGGGGCCATCGGCGGTATACTCTCTGTGGCACTTTCCCTTGACCTTCCGATTGCTCGGTCGGCCCGGCGGGCGTTACCCGCCACCCTTGCTTCGTGGAGCCCGGACTTTCCTCGATATCTTTGCCCAAAGCAAAGAATACCGCGGCTGCCCGGCCCCCTGGCGCGGGCTATCTAGCAATTCCCCGGTCCCTGTCCAACAACAACTGGAACAGGATCGCGCCGCATTCGCCATCCGGCAGGCCATCGATCGTGCGCGGACGCCAGCGGCGCTGGAAGGCTTCGATCGCCTTGACCGGATCGGTAATGTCATAGCCGAACCGCTCCAGCGCCAGCAGGAAGGCGCCCTGGTTGTCGAACGGATCGCCCAGCGTCAGCTTGTGGGGGCAGGGCAGGCACAGGCGCACATCGGCCAGCCGTTCCCACGGAAAAAGCTCGCCCGGATCGACCTTGCGGGCAGGGGCCACGTCCGAATGACCGACCACGTTGGCGCGCGGCACGTCATACTGCCGCACGATCCGGTGGAGCAGCGGCAGCAGCGCCTCGATCTGCGCCTCGGCGAAGGGGCGATAGCCCAGCGCATGGCCGGGATGATCCAGCTCGATCCCCACGCTGGCCGAATTCACATCGTTGATCCCCCGCCAGCGCGACCGCCCGGCGTGCCAGGCGCGCTTGTCTTCAGGCACCAGACGGATCACCTCGCCTTCTTCGGTGATGCAGTAATGGGCGGAAATCTCTGCCGCCGGATCGCACATGCGGGCCAGCGCCTCATCCACCGGCTTCATCTCGGTATAGTGCAGGACTACCATCGAGACCGGCACTTGCCGCTCGTTCCAGTTGGGCGAGGCGATCTCGCGGTGGACCAGTGGATCGATCATCGCCGCGCCCCGTCCCCGCGATCAGCCGATCAGGCCATCGGGCGCGGGCATGGTCACGCCCAGCACCAGCGCTTCGGGCGCATGAGCGGCCTGCAGGGTACCGCCCTCCTGCGCCACCAGCAGGTGGACCATGTGGGCCGGAGCCGTGCGCCCCGACAGTTCGGCCGGATCGAGCGTGCCGTCGAGCGCTTGGCCGATAGTGGCATCGAAAGCCACGCGGTTGCCGCTGGCGCGGATGGCGATTTCGGTGATCCTGCCACTGGGTCCGGCGCGCATTTCCGCACCCACCGCCAGCGTTCCGCCGCGCACCAGCGAATCGAGGCCGATGGCGGCAAGGTTGAGCAGCACCTTGACCGCAGGCTTGGGCAGGCTGCGTTCGGTCACGGCCCAGTCGAGCTGCAGGCGCTCGTTGTTTGCCACCAGCGCGCCGATCAATTGCCGCGCTTCTTCGGTCGGCACCATCTCGCCAAAGCCGCCGGCTGCACCGAAGGCCAGGCGGAAGAACTTCAGCTTGTCTGCCGAAATCCGCGCGCTCTGCTCCAGCAGTTCGAGACAGCGGTCGCGCATTTCCGGATCCTTCTCGTCGCTGAGCAGCTCCAGCCCGTTGTTGATCGCACCCACCGGGCTCAAGAGGTCATGGCACAGGCGCGAACAGAGCAGGGCGGCGAGATCGAGCGAGGATGTCATTCAGGTTTCCGTATGCCAGCATGAATATCAAAGGTGACAGAAGTGACAGGGTGTCACTTTTGTCAGAAGGGATTTTACCAGCGATTCCAGTGCGGTGTCCGCAGGGTGACAAAGTGACACCACCCCCGGAGAAAGCGCTCGCCAGGCTCCATCCCGTTGGATCAAGGCCTTAGCCCTGCCCGCCATTGTAGGAAAGGCTTTCGCTTAGCGCTGCGATGAAATGCCGCTATTGCGCGATGCCATGTCACAACCAACCCTCCTCACCGGCATTATCGCCGCCGCTGCCCGGCTCGACAAGGCGCTGGCCGATGTGACCGAGCTGTCGCGCGAGCGGGTGAAGGCTTTGATTGCCGAAGGGCGGGTGACGATCGATGGCGTGCCGGCCACCAGCCCTTCGGCCAAGGCGCAGGCGGGCGCGGCCTTTGCCATCCACATTCCGCCCCCGGATGATCCACAGGCCCGTCCACAGGATATCCCCGTTGCCGTGGTGTTCGAGGACGAGCACCTGATCGTGGTGGACAAGCCAGCGGGCATGGTCGTCCACCCGGCGGCGGGCAATGCCGATGGTACCCTGGTCAACGCGCTGCTCCATCACTGTGCGGGCCAGCTTTCCGGCATCGGCGGCGTGGCGCGGCCGGGGATCGTCCACCGGATCGACAAGGACACGTCGGGCCTGCTGGTCGTGGCGAAAAGCGACAAGGCGCATGAGGGGCTGGCGCGGCAATTTGCCGATCATTCGCTGGAGCGGGCCTATCTGGCGGTGTGCAACGGCGCTCCCATGCCGCCTGCGGGCACTGTCCGTGCGCGGCTGGGCCGGTCGGACCATGACCGCAAGAAGATGGCCGTGCTGCCGGACGATTCTAGCCGCGGGAAGCACGCGGTCACCCATTACCGCACGCTGGAACGGCTGGACCACTGCACACTGATCGAATGCCGGCTGGAAACCGGGCGAACCCACCAGGTGCGGGTTCACCTTGCGTCAATCGGTCATCCGCTAGTGGGAGACCCTGTGTACGGCAAGACCATTTCGCAATTGCGCCCGATCCTGAAGGAGCTGGGCTTCGAGCGGCAAGCTCTCCATGCCGCCGTGCTGGGGTTCACCCACCCGGTGACAGGCGCGGTTCACCGCTTCGAAAGCCCCATGCCGGCAGATATGCGGGAACTGATCGACCAAACAGGTTATTCCAATCGATGAAATGCGTCCTATCTCACCCAATGTTCGTCTATATGGCTAATAATCGCCTTATGGGTTGACCAACAAAAGTGGCTGCAAACGGCACGGTGCCCAGCAGGGGCCTGCAACGTGCGGCTGACGCAAGAAAGGTTCAGGAACCAGTGACTACCAAGCGACCTACCACGATGCCGGCCTTGAGCGGAGAGCAGAGCCTCAACCGCTACCTGTCGGAGATCAAGAAATTCCCCGTTCTGACGGCCGAGCAGGAATACATGCTGGCGGTGCGTTACCGCGAGCATGAGGATTCCGATGCCGCCGCGCAATTGGTGACCAGCCACCTGCGCCTCGTGGCCAAGATTGCCATGGGCTACCGCGGCTACGGCCTGCCGGTGAGCGACCTCATTTCCGAAGGCAATGTCGGCCTGATGCAGGGCGTGAAGAAGTTCGAGCCCGAACGCGGCTTCCGCCTCGCCACCTATGCTATGTGGTGGATCAAGGCGAGCATGCAGGAATTCATCCTGCGCTCGTGGAGCCTCGTCAAGATGGGCACCACCGCTGCGCAGAAGAAGCTGTTCTTCAACCTGCGCCGGATGAAGCGCCAGATGGAAGCCTATGAGGACACCGACCTCACTCCGGCCGAAGTCACCAAGATCGCCACCGATCTGGGCGTGCCGGAACAGGAAGTGGTCAACATGAACCGCCGGATGATGATGGGCGGCGATGGCTCGCTCAACGTCACCATGCGGCAGGGCGAGGAAGGCAGCGGCGAATGGCAGGATTTCCTGACCGACGACCGCCCCTTGCAGGACATGGTCGTGGCTGATGCTGAGGAAGCAGACATGCGCCGCGAGATGCTGGTTGAAGCCATGGGCAGCCTGAATGACCGTGAAAAGCACATCCTCACCGAACGCCGCCTGACCGACAACCCGCAGACGCTGGAAGAGCTGAGCCAGGTTTACGACGTCAGCCGCGAACGCATCCGCCAGATCGAGGTGCGCGCCTTCGAAAAGCTGCAGAAGGCCATGCAGCGGATCGCGGGCGAGAGGCTGATGCCGGTCGCGGCATAAGTCTCGCGGAATGAAATCACCAGGGGGGCCGGGCGGTAACGTCCGGCCCTTTTGCTTTGGCGCGCCGTTCGCTACAGCCGCCTCATGGTCGCCCGCATTGCTCTCTGGATCGCCAAGGCTATCGCCATTTTCATCGCGCTCAGCCTAGTGCTGGTCGTGCTGTTCCGTTTTGTGCCGGTCACCTATACCATGACCATGCTGATGGACGAGAATGCGGTGACGCGCGACTGGGAGCCGTTGAGCCGGATCGACCGCAACATGGTGAGCGCGGTGATCGGGGCGGAGGACAGCAAGTTCTGTTCGCACAGCGGCTTCGATACCGAAGCAATCGAGCAGGCGATCGAGGAGCGCATGGCCGGCACGCGCGAACGCGGGGCCAGCACGATCAGCCAGCAGACCGCCAAGAACGTATTCCTGTGGCAGGGCGGGGGCTTTTTCAGGAAAGGGCTGGAGGCCTGGTTCACTTTCCTGATCGAGGCCTTGTGGACCAAGCGGCGGATCATGGAAGTCTATCTCAACGTGGCGGAAACCGGCATCGGCACCTATGGGGTGGAGGCCGGTTCGCAGCGCTATTTCAACAAGTCCGCCGCGCGGCTGAGCCGGGACGAGGCAAGCCGGATTGCTGCCGCGCTGCCCAGCCCGAAAACGCGCGAGGTGGTGAATCCCTCGGGCTTCACCCGCCGCTATGGCAATACCATCGAGGCGCGGATCGGCGTGGTGCGGCGCGACGGCCTCGACGCCTGCGTTTACGACTGACGCATGGGCGGCGCGCACTCGCATAACCACGACCACCACCACCACCATGGCCCGGCGGACCACGGCCGCGCCTTTGCCGTGGGCGTGGTGCTCAACACCGCCTTCGTGGTGGTCGAGGCGACCTTCGGGATCATGTCCGGCTCGATGGCGCTGATTGCCGATGCGGGGCACAACCTCAGCGACGTGCTGGCCCTGCTCATCGCCTGGGCGGCCAGCATCTGGGCCAGGAAGCCGCCGAGTGCGCGCTATACCTGGGGGCTGAAAAGCTCGACCATCCTGGCGGCGCTGGCCAATGCCATGCTGCTGCTGGCTATCGGCGCAATCACCTACGAGACCATCAACCGCCTGATCGACCCGGTGGAGCCCGAGGGTTGGACCATGGTCTGGGTGGCCAGCGTCGGCATCGTCATCAACACCGTGACCGCGTTGATGTTCATGCGCGGCCGCAAGCACGACATCAACATCCGCGGCGCCTTCCTGCACATGGCGGCAGACGCGCTGGTCTCGGTCGGTGTGGTGCTTGCAGGCGTGGCGATCCTGTTGACCGGCGCGGTGCTGATCGATCCCATTGTCAGCCTGGTGATCGTGGCAGTGATCGCGGTCGGCACCTGGGGGCTCTTGCGGGATAGCGTAAGGATGGCGCTGGGCGCCGTGCCCGACAGCGTGGACGAGGCGGCGGTACGCAGGTTCCTGTGCGGCCTGCCGGGGGTGTCAGGGGTGCACGATCTCCACATCTGGCCGATGAGCACCACCGAAACTGCGCTGTCGGTGCATCTGGTCATGCCGCAGGGCCATCCGGGCGACACGTTTCTCCACGACCTCGCCGAAGAGCTGGAGCACCATCACGCCATCGGCCATGCGACGGTACAGGTCGAAACTGATGGAGCGGGTTGCGGGGGATGCAGTTGAGCGAGGCGAAGGATTCCCCGCAGCGAAATTGACTTTCCTCCCCTTTCGCGCATCCTGCGATGAAAAGGGGTGGGGATATGTGAATGCTGAAACTGGGATCCTGGCAGTTCGGCCTGCTTATCGGTCTGGTGCTGCTGGGACTGATGATCATGCTGGCAGCAATGCCGCTGATCGACCGGCCGCCGCTGGAAGGACCGGCCACGTCCGCCTCGGTCATGGGCGCGATCATGACGAGCCTTCCGCCGCATGTGGTGCTGTGGATGACCTTCCAGGACTATATCATCTTTGCCAGCCTGCTGTTCGTCCTGTGGCGGAAAGAGGCGCAGATCTATGCCCTGGGGCCGATTGCCAGCCACATCTTCCTGTTCGCGCTGCTGCCGTTCGTGCCGGTGGACAAGGTATCGGTCGGTTTTGCGGCCCTGAGCCACTGGCTGTGGGCCGTCCCGCTCTATCTCCTGATCCGGGCATGGCCGCAGATCGACAAGAAGACAGGCTTCGGTGTCTGGATAACCCTTGCGATCGCGCAATTGAGCATATCGCTGGTCTTCGACCTGCGCGATGGCGCGAAGTTCCTGCTATCGTTCCTGTAAGGGCGAGTTAACAGGCAGGGCTGGCGGGGACGGCGGCTGCCTCAGGCAGCCTCGTCCTTGCGCTTGGCTTTCTTGCCTTCCATCACGCGGACCGGTTCCTTGCGGCCCGCAACCACATCGGCATCGACCACGACTTCGCTGATATCGTCCATCGACGGCAGGTCGAACATCGTGTCGAGCAGCAGGGCCTCCACGATCGAACGCAGGCCGCGCGCGCCGGTCTTGCGGGTGATGGCCTTCTTGGCGATCTCCTCCAGCGCTTCGTCGGTGAAGGTGAGGACCACGTCTTCCAGCTCGAACAGGCGGGCATACTGCTTCACCAGCGCGTTCTTCGGTTCCTTGAGGATGGTCACCAGGGCTTCCACGTCGAGGTCGTGCAGCGTGGCGATCACCGGCAGGCGGCCGACGAATTCGGGGATCAGGCCGAACTTCAGCAGATCCTCCGGCTCGCACTTCTGCAGCATCTCGCCCACGCGCGCCTTGCTGGGATCGGAGATGTTCGCGCCGAAACCGATGGAGCGCTTCTGCAGCCGGTCACCGATGATCTTTTCGAGGCCGGCAAAGGCGCCGCCGCAGATGAACAGGATGTTGGTCGTGTCCACCTGCAGGAATTCCTGCTGCGGATGCTTGCGACCGCCCTGCGGCGGGACAGAGGCGGTCGTGCCTTCCATCAGCTTGAGCAGCGCCTGCTGCACGCCTTCGCCCGATACGTCGCGGGTGATGGAGGGATTTTCCGCCTTGCGGGTGATCTTGTCGATCTCGTCGATATAGACGATCCCCTGCTGCGCCTTCTCGACGTTGTAGTCGCTGGCCTGCAGCAGCTTAAGGATGATGTTCTCCACGTCCTCGCCCACGTAACCGGCTTCGGTCAGCGTGGTGGCGTCGGCCATGGTGAAGGGCACGTCGAAAGTGCGGGCCAGCGTCTGGGCCAGCAGCGTCTTGCCGCTGCCGGTGGGGCCGACCAGCAGGATGTTGGACTTGGCCAGTTCGACATCGTTGGCCTTGCCCGAATATTTCAGCCGCTTGTAGTGGTTGTGCACGGCGACCGACAGCACACGCTTGGCGCGTTCCTGGCCAATGACATAGTCGTTCAGCGTCTCGCAGATTTCGTGCGGAGTGGCGATTTCGCCATCCTTCTTGCCCGCTATGCCGCCTTTGGTTTCCTCGCGGATGATGTCGTTGCACAGCTCCACGCATTCATCGCAGATGAACACGGTGGGGCCGGCAATCAGCTTGCGCACCTCGTGCTGCGACTTGCCGCAGAAGCTGCAGTACAGGGTGCTCTTGCTATCGGATCCGCTCAACTTTGTCATAATCTACCCAGAAGCGCCGGAATGCCGGCACAGGAATCAGCTCGTTATCAGCCTGCGCCAGTGTAGGCCCGGCGCGGGCAATATCAATCTTGCGCATCCTACATAGCCCTGCATTGATCCAGCGTGAAGGAGCAGGGTTGCCAAAATGCTACAGGTTCATGTCCGGACAATAACCTGACCGGCATGACCTTTTCGTTATTCCGGCGCGCCGCCGGTGCCTTCGCCCGAGCTACCGGTGCCATCCTCGGCATCGGTCTTGGGACGGTGCGCGAAGACCGCATCGACCAGGCCGAAAGCCTTGGCTTCGTCAGCCTCAAGGAAGGTATCGCGGTCCATCGCCTTTTCGATCTCGTCCAGCGTCTTGCCGGTGTACTTCACGTAAAGGTCGTTCATCCGGGCGCGGATGCGCAGGATTTCGCGGGCCTGGATCTCGATGTCGGAGGCCATGCCGCGCGCGCCGCCCGAAGGCTGGTGGATCATGATCCGCGCATTGGGCAGGGCCACGCGCATGCCGGGTTCACCCGCGGCGAGCAGGAAGCTGCCCATCGATGCCGCCTGGCCGATGCACACGGTCCGCACCTTGGGCTTGATGTACTGCATGGTGTCGTGGATCGCCATGCCGGCCGTCACCACGCCGCCGGGCGAATTGATATACATCGAGATGTCCTGGCTGTTCTCGCTTTCGAGGAACAGCAACTGGGCGACGATGATCGAGGCCATGTTGTCTTCCACCTGGCCGGACACGAAGATGATCCGTTCGCGCAGCAGGCGGCTGAAGATATCGAAGCTGCGTTCGCCGCGGCTGGTCGATTCGACGACGACGGGCACCAGCATGCCGGTGACAGGATCGGTGGAAAAACGGTCGCGGCTGTCGCCGAACAGGTCGAACATGGATGCCCTCTCGTGAAAATAAGCAAGGCCTATGTCGCGCCTGTATGCGTGATGTTCAAGGGGCTTAACCACGCTTGTGGATGCCGGTTGGGGACAAGCTGGATGCGCGGGCCGTCCGCAGGCGGGATTTCGGACGGTATTGCGCGGGCGCAAGGGTGGGAGCAGGATCGGAGAATGATAGCAAGGCAAGCCGCATTTTTCGCCCCGCTCCTGATGGTCGCATCACCTGCCCTGGCTGAACAGCCTGACCGGCAGAACCACACGCGCATCGAACAGAATGCGGATGGGGAAAGCTTCATCGTCCTGGTGCATCCCCGGCCTGTGGTTGATGCTGCCAATGCCTTTGTGGCGAGGATTACCGCGCTCGACGATTCCGGCCCGCAATTGAATGCCGTGCTGACCTATCGCGAGGATGCGGGGCTTGAGGCAATCAACAATACTGAACGCCTCCTGGAGGGGCGCACCGTGCTGGTGAAGGACAACATCGAAACCGCCGAGTGGCCGACCACCGCCGGATCGCTGGCGCTGGCGGGCAACATGACACTGCGCGATGCACCTCTCATTTCTCGACTGCGCGCAAATGGCGGCGTGGTGCTGGGCAAGACCAACCTGTCCGAATGGGCCAATATCCGTTCGTCCAATTCCTCTAGCGGGTGGAGCGCGACAGGCGGGCAGACGCGCAACCCGCACGCAACGGACCGCAGCCCCTGCGGATCGTCCAGTGGCAGCGGGGCGGCGGTGGCGGCAGGGTTTGCCTGGGCGGCCATCGGCACCGAGACAGATGGCTCGATCACCTGCCCCGCCAGCGTCAACGGCATTGTCGGGTTCAAGCCCACCGTGGGCATGGTCAGCCGCACCCATGTGGTGCCGATCAGCGCCAGCCAGGACACCGCAGGGCCGATGGCGACCAGCGTGCACGATGCCGCCTTGCTGCTCACTGCCATTGCCGGCAGCGATCCGCTAGATCCGGCCACAGCGGGTGCCGATAGCCATGCGGTGGATATTACCGAAAGCCTCGCCACGGCCTCGCTGGCGGGCGTGCGGATCGGGGTGATGCGCTGGCAGGTGGGGGATCTGGCCCCGCTGACCGCGCTGTTCGAACAGGCGCTGCGCGATCTGGAAGCGGCGGGCGCGGTGCTGGTCGATGTCGCTTTCGAGCCTGACGAGAGCATGTATGCCGACGAATATACCGTCCTGCTCTATGAACTGCGCGAGGGGCTGGATGCCTACCTCGCCGGATCGCCCGCCGATATCCCGGTGCGCAGCCTCGACGATGTGATCGCCTACAACCGCGCCAATGCCGATCGCGAGATGCGCTGGTTCGGGCAGGACATTTTCGAACTTGCCGCCATGACCACCGACCGGGCGGAATATGCCCGCGCCCGGGCCAATTCGCTGCGGCTGGCAGGGCCGGAAGGCATCGACCGGCTCTTGGCGGAACACGAGGTGGCGCTGCTCGTCGCGCCGACCGAAGGGCCGGCCTGGCCGATCGATCTGGTGCTGGGTGACAATTTCACCGGCGGCATCGGCGCTGGCAGCCTCGCGGCCATTGCCGGATACCCCCACCTGACCGTGCCGATGGGGGCGATGGAGCGCCTGCCGGTGGGCCTGTCATTTATTGGTCCTGCATGGGCCGACCAACTTGTGCTACAAGCCGGTGCCGCCTACGAGCGGGCGCGCTCTGCCGCTGTTCCCGTGCCCTCTTTCGAGCCCTGGAGCGCCGAGTAGCGCGAGACAGTTTGTTACACGATGTCTGGTTGTGGCCCAAATTGCTAAGGTCTAATACTTTCGGACATAATCAACAGGGTGGGATATCGGTTTGCGGGTTTGCCTGGTTCAGTCGGGACGGATTGCCTTGGCCCTCGCCATGCTGGGCGCAGCCGTGCCCGCAGCAGGGCAGCAGACCCCAGCAAATCCTGGCGACCTGCTGGCGGGTGCCGACACTGCGCAACCCGCTCCTGCATCCGAACTGGCCCTGGCCGGTGCTCCCCGCGTCTATTATCCCGCCGATTTTGCCAGCGTATCGCCGCGCTCCGCGCTCGACATGGTCAACCAGATTCCCGGCTTTTCGGTCGAGGGCGGCGGGCGCAATTTCAACCAGGCGCGCGGGCTGGGCCAGGCCAGTGGCAATGTCCTGCTGAACGGCCAGCGCATAGTCACCAAGGCCGGTTCGGTAACCGACGAACTGGCGCGGATCGCGGCGGAAAACGTCATCCGCATCGAGCTGGTAGAAGGCTCCACGCTCAATATCCCCGGCCTGTCCGGCCGTGTCGCGAATGTCATCGCCGAATCAACCGAAGATCTTTCCGTGCAGTTCGAATGGCGCCCCCAGCTTGCCGCCGAATATTCCGATCATCGCTGGCTGGAAGGCATCGTTTCGGTTTCGGGCAGCAGTGGCAACCTGGACTATACCGTGGCGGTCGAAGGCCGCCCCTTCCGCAACGGCAACGGCGGGCTCAATCTCATCACCTATGGAGACGGGAGCTTCGAGGAACGTTTCAGCCTGACCCGCTCCGCCGGTGACGACAAGCGCTTGTCGGGCTCGCTGCGGTACGAGACCAACGGCGGCACCGTGGCCAGCATCAACGCCGCCTACCTCCACCGCCGCTTCCACAGTTTCGAGGACGAGACAGTGATCGGCCCGGCCGGAGTGCCGCCGCTCAGCGAGGTGTTCAACCAGCGCAACCGTGGCCACGATTTCGAACTGGGCGGCGATATCGACTTTGCCCTCGGGCCGGGTCGCTTGAAGCTGATCGCACTGGATTCCCGGGCGACCCAGACCAACCGTTCGCAATCGGTCAACGATCCGGCCACCGGCGCGGACCCCACCGGCTTTGGTTTCGAGCTCGACACCCAGCGGGGCGAGCGCATCGGGCGGGGCGAATACTCGTGGGCCATGTGGGATGCCGACTGGCAGTTCTCGTTTGAAGCGGCGTTCAATCGGCTGGACCAGGCGGGCCAGCTTTCGCTGCTCGATGCGGCGGGCAATTTCGTGCCGCTGCCCTTTCCTTCGGGCACCGGAGGTGTTCGCGAGGAACGCTATGACGCGGCGATATCCTATGGCCGCCCGCTCGCGCCGGGGCTGACCATGCAGCTGATCCTGGCAGGCGAATATTCGGCCATCAGCCAGTCGGGCAACAATGCCCTGTCGCGCACCTTCCAGCGGCCCAAGGGTTCGTTCAACCTGGCCTGGGCGGCGGCACCCAACACCAGGGTCAGCTTCAGGATCGACCGCCGGGTCGGCCAGCTCAACTTCGGCGATTTCCTCGCCTCGGTGAATCTCAACGACAACAACCAGAACGCCGGCAACAACCGCCTCCGCCCGGACCAGAGCTGGGGCGCGGAACTTGAGGTCACACGCGACCTGGGTGCCTGGGGCAGCCTGACGGCCCGCAGCTTCATCCGCCGGTTCGAGGACTTCGTTACTTTCCTGCCCACCGCGACCGGCGGCGAGGCGCGCGGCAATATCGACTGGGCGCGGGTCATGGGCGTGGAGCTCAACGGCACGCTGCAACTCGATCCGCTGGGCATTGCCGGAGGCCGGATCGACCTGAACGCTTCGCGGCGCGATTCGCGCTATATCGATCCGGTGACCGGAGACTACCTGCCGGTCCAGTTTGCCCAGCCTTACGGCTTCGAGGTCAATTACCGGCACGATGTGGCGGGCAGCAACTGGGCCTATGGCGGCGGCTATCGCAAGTCGGGCCGCAACCCCTATTACCGCGTGTCGGAAGTGGGTCTGGACTACAACATCGGCCAGAACCTGCAGGTCTTTGTCGAGCACAAGGACGTGTTCGGGCTGACCGTTCAGGGCCGGGTGAGCAACCTGCTGGAAAAGGAATCCGTGCTCGATCGCTCGGTCTTCACCGGACCGCGCGGCAGCGGCGCACCGCTGCTGTTCAGCGAATTCCGCGTGCGCGAAGTGGGCCGGGTGGTGAACTTCACCGTCAAGGGCAGCTTCTGACGCAGCGCTGAAAGCCCAAACGAAGAGGGCGGCCCCGCGATTTGCGGAGCCGCCCTTTTTCGTTGGCGCGCCGTAGCGGCCTTACTTCTTGGCAGCAGCCTTCTTGGCCGGAGCCTTCTTGGCGGCAGCAGGCTTGGCTTCTGCTTCCTTGGGCTCGGCCTTCTTGGCAGGTGCCTTCTTGGCCGGAGCCTTCTTTTCAGCTGCCGGCTTTTCATCAGCGTCCTTCGCCGCTGCCTTCTTGGCCGGGGCCTTCTTGGCGGCGGGCTTCTTGGCCGCAGGCTTGGCTTCGGCCGTGCTTTCCTCGGCTTCGATCGCGGCTTCCAGCTCCTCGCGGGTCACTTCGCGGGTGGTCACTTCGGCCTTGTCGAACAGGAAATCGACGACCTTGTCCTCGTACAGCGGAGCGCGCAGCTGGGCCTGGGCCATCGGCTCGTTGCGGACATAGTCCACAAAGCGCTGGCGGTCTTCCGGACGGTACTGCTGGGCCGCCTGCTGGATCAGCATCGACATTTCTTGGCTGGTGATATCCACGCCATTGGCCTGGCCGATTTCCGACAGCAGCAGGCCGAGGCGCACGCGGCGCTCGGCGATGCGCTTGTAATCGTCCTTCTCGGCTTCGATCTCGGCCTTGGCGGCGGCAGGATCGTCCTCGCGGTCGGTTTCCGCCTGGAGCTGCTGCCAGATCTGCTCGAACTCGGCTTCGACCATGGTCGGCGGAACGGCGAAATCGTGGTCGGCAGCCAGGGTGTCGAGCAGCTGGCGCTTCATCTGGGTGCGGGTGAGGCCGGCAGTTTCCTGCTCCAGCTGGATCTTCACCAGTTCCTTCAGCTTGTCGAGGCTGTCGAGGCCAAGCGTCTTGGCGAAGTCCTCGTCAACCTTGGTTTCGGCTTCGACCTTGATCGACTGCACGGTGATGGCAAACTGGGCGTCCTTGCCGGCAAGCTGTGTTGCCTGGTAATCGGCCGGGAAGGTAACGGTGATGGTCTTTTCGTCACCCGCCTTCACGCCGGTCAGCTGGTCCTCGAAACCGGGGATGAACTGGCCCGAACCGATAACCAGCGGCGTGCCTTCGGCCTTGCCGCCTTCGAATTCCACGCCGTCGATGCTGCCGACGAAATCGATGATCAGCTGGTCGCCGTCAGCGGCCTTCTTCGTCTTGGGCGCGTCCTTCCAGCTCTTCTGGTTGGCAGCGAACTTGGCCAGGGCTTCGTCCAGCTCCTTGTCGGTGACCGGAACGACCAGCTTTTCCAGGGTCAGGCCATCGACCGAAGGCGCCTCGATATCGGGCAGCACTTCGACTTCGACGGTCAGCTCGGCATCCTTGCCCTGCTCGTAACCCGGGGTCATGTCGACCTTGGGCTGGAGGGCGGGGCGGAGCGACTTCTCGCGGATCAGGCCATTGACCGATTCGCGCAGGGATTCGTTCAGCGCATCGTTGTGCAGCGCGTCGCCGTGCATCTTGCGGATCAGGTTGGCAGGCACCTTGCCGGGGCGGAAGCCGGGCATCTTCACCTGCGGCGCGATCTTCTTCACCTCGGTATCGATGCGCGCTTCGATGTCCTTGGCCGGAATGGTCACGGTATAGGCGCGCTTGAGCCCTTCGTTGGTGGTTTCGACGATCTGCATGATACGAGCTTTCTATACAAAACGGTGCTGCCGGCCCCGATTGCGTCGGAACTGGTGCGGGCGAAGGGACTCGAACCCCCACATCTTGCGATACTGGTACCTAAAACCAGCGCGTCTACCAATTCCGCCACGCCCGCGAGCCGACGATGATGATCGGGCATGTGCCCGACAAACAGGCAAGCGCCCTTAAAGGGGACCGGCACAAAGGGCAAGCGGCCATGGGCGGCCGGTCTGCGGATTCTGGTCTGCAGAATTTGGCACATTGCAGCGCGCGGCGCGAAAGGCGGATTGATCTTGCTGCACTGCCGGGGCTAAGCGCTTCGGCATGAGCGAAGAAAACAACCCCAATCCCTCCGGCGCGCCGACAGGCGATACGCCGCCCGATCACCTCGCGATCAATCCGTCGAGCGATTTTTTCGATGCCGACAAGCTGCAGCGCGGCGTGGGTATCCGCTTCAAGGGGCGCGAGCGGACCGATATCGAGGAATACTGTGTATCTGAAGGCTGGGTGCGCGTGCAGGCCGGCAAGGCGATGGACCGCAAGGGCCGTCCGCTGACCATCAAGCTCAACGGCCCGGTCGAAGCCTGGTATCAGGACCTGGGCGATGATGCGCCGGTGAACAGGGTTCCGAGCGACAAGGCTTCATCCGCCAAGGCTTAATCCGGCAAGGCTTGGCCCATCCTCCAAATCGTTGGACCTTTTTGCCAGGGTCAAGCAAACCATTGCACGCCCGTTCCGTTTCGGCATAAGGATAATTGCGGGGATCGCATTACGGCAGGGGGCCGATGGTAGACTGGACCGTCCTGCAATGGTTGGCGCTTGTTGAGCGCGAGCTGTTGCTTTTTGCAGGCGTTTTTTTCTTTTGGGGGCGGTGGACGAACTGCTGGTCGATGGACTGTGGGGCTGGATGCGGCTGACCGGCCGGACACCGCAGCTCGAACTCGACCGCCGTGACATGCGCGCCCACCGTCTTTCCGGCGCGGCAGCGGTGTTCATCCCGGCATGGCACGAAGACCGTGTGATCGAGCACACGATTGCCCATGCGCTGGCATCGTGGCCGCACCAGGATTATGTCATTTACGTAGGGGTTTACCGCAACGACATGGCTACGCTCGTTGCCGCGATGCGCGGGGCCGGGGCGGACCGGCGGGTGCGCCTGGTGGTGCACGATTGCGACGGGCCGAGCACCAAGGCCGATTGCCTCAACCGCCTCTACCGTGCGCTGGAGGTGGACGAGGCGCGCAAAGGGCGCGACGTGCGCATGGTCGTGCTGCACGATGCCGAAGACATGGTCGATGCGGCCGAACTGGGCTTGATGGACAAGGCGCTGGGCCGGGCCGAATTCGTGCAAATCCCGGTCATCCCGTTGCCGCAGCCGGAAAGCCGCTGGATCGGCAGCCATTACTGCGAGGAATTTGCCGAGGCTCACGGCAAGACCATGGTCGTGCGCGACTGGCTGGGTACCTGCATGCCGTCCGCCGGGGTCGGCTGCGCGCTGGAGCGCGGCATGCTGCGCAAGCTGGCAGAGATGGCCGACGCCGAGGGTCATGCCGAAGCTGGCGGACCGTTCTCGATCCGGTCGTTGACCGAGGATTACGAATTCGGCATGCGCATCAAGGAAGCGGGCGGACGCTCGCGGTTCCTGCGGGTGCGGGGCGAGGACGGGTCGCTGGTCGCCACGCGGGCGTTGTTCCCTTCGCGGCTGGACGAAGCGGTGCGGCAGAAGGCGCGCTGGGTCCACGGGATCGCCTTGCAGGGCTGGGACCGGCTCGGCTGGAGCGGCGGACTGGCTGAACGCTGGATGCGGCTGCGCGACAGGCGCGGGCCGATGGCGGCGCTGGTGCTGGCCTGCGGCTATACCTTTTTCATGATCTCCGCGCTGTTCCTGCTGCTCGGCGGTGTCGGGGTGGAACGGCCGTGGAAGGCCGATCCGGTATTGTTCTGGCTGGTGATGATCAACCTCGGCAGTTTCGCCTGGCGCGCGGTGATGCGGTTCGGCTTTACCGCGAGTGAATATGGCTGGGCCGAAGGGCTGCGCGCCGTGCTGCGTATACCAGTGAGCAACGTGATCGCCATCATGGCCGGGCGGCGCGCTGTCATGGCCTATTTCCGCAGCCTGCGCGGGGCGATCCCGCTGTGGGACAAGACCAGCCATGAGAGCCATCCGGCAGCACCGGCGGGTGAGCCTGTTGCCGTGCCCGTCGCTGCCCGGGTTAGCTTGGCGATATGACGGCCAGCAGGTCTTCCTCCCGGCGCACAATGCGCGGGCAGCCGCTGGTGGTGCTGGTGGCCCTGGTGGCCTGCTGGACCCTGGTGCGCGCGGCGACCTGGTCCTCGCCTCTGCCGGAGGACGGGGCCGACCTTGCCGCTGTCGCCGCGACACAGCCGATGCCCGCCGCCGACGAGCAGCCGCCCGAAGCGCAGGACAGCCCTGCGCCTCCAGCCTGGCAGGCGCCGCCTGTTCCTGCCCTGCCGCTGCAGCCAGCTCCGCTGCTGCCGGTCGAGGTGCCGCCGATCGAGGAACCGTCCGCCGGGCCCTTGGCCGCCGTGAACACCACCGCGGCAAATCCCCGGGCGGCGGTTCCGCCGCGTCTGGCAGCCGGTCACGCGATGCTGCTGGCAGCCGGTTTCGCCCATATGCGGGTGCCGCCCGAGATCGCCGCCTTCTTCGACCCACCCGCTGCTTCCGCCCAGGCCAGGCTGGCGCAGGCACCCAGCGTTCCCGCCGCCGCTCCTGCCCGTTCTTCCAGCCCCGCAGCAGCGCGCCAGAGCCGCTGGAGCGCCGACGGCTGGCTGATGTGGCGTGACGATACGACCACGCCGATCACATCGGGCCGCCCGTCCTATGGCCGAAGCCAGCTTGGCGCGGTGGTCCGCTATGAACTTGCCCCCGGCGCGGCACAGCGCCCGCAAGCCTATTTGCGCGCATCGGCCGCCTTGCAAGGCGCGCGCGAGCAGGAACTGGCCGCCGGCCTTTCCGCCCGCCCGCTTGCGCGCGTGCCGCTGCGCATGGCGGCGGAACTGCGGGCGAGCGACCGGGCCAGCGGCAGCGAGGTGCGCCCTGCAGGCTATGTGGTCACCGAACTGGCGCCGCAAAGCCTGCCCGCGGGGCTGGTGGCGGAGGGCTATGCCCAGGCAGGCTATGTCGGCGGACAGGTCCCTACGGCCTTTGTTGATGGCCAGGCGCGGCTTGACCGTTCGCTGGCGTCTGCCGCCGGTTTCGACCTGCGGGCAGGCGCTGCCGCCTGGGGCGGGGCCCAGCGCGAGGGGGCACGGCTTGACGTTGGGCCGACGGCTTCGCTGGGCTTCCAGGTGGGCGCGACACGCGGCAGGCTGGCGGCCGATTACCGCTTCCGCGTGGCAGGCGATGCCGAGCCTGCGAGTGGCCCGGCGATAACACTATCCGCCGGTTTTTAAGTAAAGGCGCCCATTCACCTTCTATCCAGCGCGGCGATACGATAGGCGCTGTGCATGGATGTCTATCTGCCCATTGCCAACCTTGCGGTGAACGGTCTCCTGATCGTGCTGCTGGGCGGTGCGACGGGTATTCTTTCGGGCATTTTCGGCGTGGGCGGAGGGTTCCTCACCACGCCGCTGCTGATTTTCTATGGCATCCCGCCCACTGTGGCGGCGGCATCGGCGGCTACCCAGGTGACCGGGGCCAGCGTGTCGGGCGTGATCGCGCAGTCGCGGCGCGGCGGGGTCGATTACCAGATGGGCGGGGTGACCGTGGCCGGCGGGCTGGTCGGCGCGCTGCTGGGGGCGGTAATCTTCAACCTGCTGGAATCGCTGGGCCAGATCGACGTGGTGATCTCGATCCTCTACGTCCTGCTGCTCGGCTCGATCGGCGCGCTGATGGGGCGCGAATCCATCCAGACCATGCGCCGCAAGCCCGAGGACAAGCACCGCGCCGCCAAGCGCCGCCACCACCCGATGATCGCCGCCCTGCCGATGCGCTGGCGGTTCTACCGTTCGGGCCTCTACATCTCTCCGCTCGCCCCGCTGCTGCTGGGCATGGTGGTGGGCGTGCTGACCATGCTGATGGGCGTGGGCGGCGGGTTCATCATGGTGCCCGCCATGCTCTATATCCTGGGAATGAGCGCCAATGTCGTGGTGGGAACCAGCCTGTTCAACATCCTGTTCGTCACGATGATGAGCACGATGGTTCATGCGCTGACGACCGAGGCGGTCGATATCGTGCTGGCGGGACTGCTGCTGATCGGATCGGTTTCCGGCGCGCAGATCGGCACCCGCATGGCCGTGGCGATCAAGCCTGAATACCTGCGGCTGGGGCTGGCCGCCATCGTGCTGGCCGTGGCGGCGGTGATGCTGTTCCGCCTGGGTGTGGTGCCCGACGAGGTCTATACGGTGGTCCCGCTATGATCGCGCGCCTGTTCACCATTCTTGCGGTGTTGTTCGCACTGCCCGGGGCGGCGCATGCGCAGGGCCGTGACCCGATCCTGGTGACCGAGGTCAGCCAGCACGAGGTCCTCGTGCGGCAGGGCTTCACCGGCACCCAGTTGCTGCTGTTCGGCGCGATCCTCGAACCCGACGGGCGGCGCGCGGCCGACGATTACGAGATCGTGGTGATCCTGCGCGGACCCGGCCAGGCGATCCAGGTCCGCGAGAAGCAGCGCTTTGCCGGCATCTGGATCAATGCCGAGGCCAGCTCGTTCCGTTCCGTCCCCAGCTTCTTTGCCCTCGCCAGTTCCGCGCCGGTGGCCGATATCGTCGATGAGCGCACGGCCGCGATCTACGAATTCGGCCTCAACCAGTTGCAGCTTTCGCCGACCGGCTCGATCGACCAGGAACAGTATGATCGCTTCACCGCGGGCCTGGTGGACCTGCGCCAGCGGCAGGGGCTGTTCCAGCAGAACGAGGCGGGCGTGGGCATTACCGAGGACGTGCTGTTCCAGGCGCGCATCGCCCTGCCGTCCAACGTCACCGTGGGCCGCTATGTGGCCGAAACCTTCGCCGTGCGCGACGGGCGGGTGGTCGCATCGGCCAGCACCGAAGTTCAGGTGCGCAAGGAAGGGTTCGACCGGGTGGTGGCCGAACAGAGCCGCGAGAATTCGTTCGCCTATGGCCTGCTGGCCGTGGCACTGTCGGTCTTCATGGGCTGGGCAGCGGGCCGCCTCTACGCCCTTGTCTGATGCCGCAGCACTCCTTGCGTTTCCAGCGCAATAGCCACAATCTTGACGCGATCTTAACTTCGTAATCCTATGCCTGCCCTCGCTTTCTACCATGGAGTGAGCAGCGATTATGAACGAGATGACGCGGCCTGCATTTGCCGATCTCATGGGCAAGGGCACTTCCGGCCTGCGCGATGAAGCCGGCACGGCGGCACATCCTGCCCCTGCCGCGATGCTATCCGACAATGCGCAGAACCCCATCGGCGTGGTGCTGGAAATCGCCGGTTCGGGCTCGCAGATCGCGCTCGACATGCTGCGCCTCAGCGAATGCATGGACGATGCCGATCCGTCGATTGCGCTTGCCGGACAAGTCGGCAGCCAGATCAAGATCCGTACCAAGGATGGCTGGCTGCTGGCCAGCGTGCGCAACCAGAAGCGTGACCGGCGCGGCGGTGAAAGCAACGCCGTGGTCGCCAATATCGATTTCATGGGCGAAGGCATGGAGGAACGCCTGACCGGCAAGATCCACGGTTTCCGCCGCGGCGTGACCCGCTATCCCATCCCCGGCGCGCTGGTCTATCCGGCCAGCACCGAAGACCTGCGGCAAATCTATTCGAGCGATGGACGCTCCTCGATCCAGATCGGCACGGTCTATCCCACCACCGATATCCGGGCGGCGATCTATATCGATGCGCTGCTGGGCAAGCACTTTGCGCTGCTCGGCTCCACCGGCACCGGCAAATCGACCAGTGCGGCCCTGCTGCTGCACCGCATCTGCCAGGCAGCGCCGCAGGGCCACATCGTGATGATCGATCCGCACGGCGAATATTCTGCCGCCTTCCGCACCAGTGGCACGATCTTCGACGTATCGAACCTGCAGATGCCCTACTGGCTGCTCAACTTCGAGGAGCACTGCGAAGTGCTGCTGAAATCGAGCGGCGATGACCTGCAGGCCGACAAGGACATCCTCGCCAAGTGCCTGCTGCACGCCCGTTCGAAGAACCGGCTGGCGCAGCAGATGGGCAAGATCACTGTCGATTCGCCCATTCCCTATCTCCTCAGCGACCTGACCAACATGTTGCAGGACGAGATGGGCAAGCTCGACAAGGCCACGACCAGTGCGCCCTACATGCGCATCAAGACCAAGATCGAGGAACTGAAGGCCGATCCGCGCTACCAGTTCATGTTCTCCGGCATGCTGGTGGGCGATACGATGGCGCAGTTCATCAGCCAGGTGTTCCGCATGCCGGGCGATGGCAAGCCGATCTCGATCATCGACGTGTCGGGCGTGCCGTCCGATATCACTTCCACCGTGGTGGCCGTGCTGTCGCGCATGGTGTTCGATTTCGCCATCTGGGGCCGCAACGAAAAGACCCGGCCGATCCTTCTGGTCTGCGAAGAAGCCCACCGCTACGTGCCGAACGAGCGCAATGCCGATGGCTCCAGCGTGGGCCGCATCCTCAGCCGCATCGCCAAGGAAGGCCGCAAGTACGGCATTTCGCTGGGCCTTATCACCCAGCGGCCGAGCGACCTGGCCGAAGGCGTGCTGTCGCAGTGCGGCACGATCATCTCGATGCGCCTCAACAACGACCGCGACCAGGCCTTCGTGAAGGCCGCCATGCCCGAGGGCGCGCGCGGTTTCCTCGATTCGATCCCCGCGCTGCGCAACCGCGAATGCATCATCTGCGGCGAAGGCGTGTCGATCCCGATGCGCGTCAGCTTCGACAACCTCGAAGAGTCCAAGCGCCCGGCCTCGGAAGACCCGAGCTTCGTGGACCTGTGGAGCGAGGAAGGCGGCGAGGAAGAGCAGGTCGAGCGCGTTGTCCAGCGCTGGAGAACGCAGGGCAACTGAGCTTTCGTTTTCCGCTCACCCATCCAGGCGAGCGGTCCTCGGTGCCGATCCTTCCGCTACGCTGCAGGGCACCTGCGGGCGCGCGTTCGCGCTTGCGGGCCGATGCCCGTTCCAGCTTCTACAAGATACGGCTTTGTTCGGCGGTAAGCCGAACCATAGGCCGACCGGCCGCCCGCAGGTGCCCCCGCAGGCGTAGCCGGAGGGAATGGCACCGAGGACCGCTCGCCCGGATGGGCGTGCGGAAAACTAAGGTGCGTGCTTCCTCAGATTTCCGGTTTGAACCGACCCGCGGGCTGTCCATCGGCTTGGACCTGTTCCGCCGCCTCGCGCGCGGTTTCGGCTTTGGCCCGTTCGCGCCAGTCGGTCTTGGCATAGGCCCACCAAGCCATCAGCAGGGCGGCCAGGGCCGAGACCGGGAAGCTCCACCAGATCGCATCCGACCCCAGCCAGTCATAGGTCAGGTAATAGAACCCCAGCCGCACAGGATAGAGCGCGACTGACAGGATCACGAGGGGCACCCATACCGCGCCGCCTGCGCGCATCGTGGCGGTCAGCACCATGGTGACGCCAAAGATGATGAAGTTCCATCCGGCCAGGAACTGGATGTGCCGGGCCAGCGGCACCGCCGGACTGTCCGGCCCGAGGAACAGGACCAGCGCGGGCCGGTCGAAGGCCAGCAGTAGGACGGTAACGATCCCGGTCATGGCGAACTGCACCCACACGCCGTTGCGCGTCAGGCGTGACAAGGCATCCCACTTGCCCGCGCCGATATATTGCGCCGCCATGGCGCTGATTGCCCCGCCGATGGCCATTGCGGGCATCTGGATATAGGTGAACAACTGCATGGCCGCGCCATAAGCGGCGGTCATCATCATGCCTTCGCGGTTGACCAGCCCCACCACGATGATGCCCGATGCGCTCATGATCAGCATCTGCGCGCCCATCGGCACGCCCTTGGCGAGGATATAGCCCAGTTCCTCGCGATCGGGCTTGAGATAGGCCACTTCCTTGCCCCGCAGCCTCAGCGGCAGGTCGCGGGCATAGACATAGATCACCATCAGGATGAAACTGGTGACAGAGGCGATCACCATGGCCAGCGCCGATCCGGTGATGCCCAGTTCGGGGAACGGCCCCCAGCCGGTGATCAGGATCGGGTTGAGGATAATATCCAGCACCACCGTCACGCCCATGAAAATGAGCGGCGTGCGCGCATCGCCCGATCCGCGCAGGCCCATCTGCAGGATGATCGAGGCCATGACGATGGGCATCGAAACGAACAGCATGCGCAGGTAATCGAATGCGAGGCCCCGCGCCGCGCCGGGCGTGCCCAAAAGGTCCAGCAGCGGGCCGGTGAAGGCAAAGCCAATGACCGCAATCACCGTCATCACGACGAAGCTGAACCCCACCGCCGTGCCGAAAGTGCGGCGCGCGCCATCGAGGTTGCGCATCCCGAACCGCTGGCCGATCTTCACCGTGCCGGCCATGCCCACGCCGAATGCGGCGGCCGACATCAGGAACATGATGATATTGGCATTGGCCGTGGCCGCCAGCGCCTCCTCCCCGATCAGCCGCCCGACCCAGACCGAATTGATCGTGCCGTTCAGGCTCTGCAGCACGTTGGAGGCCAGCGTCGGCACGCTGAACAGCAGCAGGGTGCGCAGGATCGGCCCCTGCGTCAGGTCGCCCCGGAAGGGTGATTTGGGCGCGGTTTCCGGTACTGCCGGTGCGCTTTCGCTCATGTCCCGCGCGTGTCCCCGTAGAGATGGATGTGGAGGCGCGGGCTTAGCCGGAAACCATGTTCCAGGCATAGGGGGGCCAGCCACTTCTCCCGCATGGCGAGCGTGGGGCTGTCGGTCCCCTCGGCCATGAGGAATGTGCGCGCTGGCGGGATGGCATGGGCGCGCTGGAGGGCGAGCACTTCGTTCACGTCCTCAGGCGCCGCGATCACGAACTTGAACCACGCCCGCGGGTCGGTCGCCCAGCGGTCGAGCATGTGCGGGATGAGCGCCAGCTCCGCCGGATTGCCGCTGTGCGCCAGCTTGGGGCTGACATTGTACTGGTCCACCCGCACATCGAGCCGGGCGGGTGGGTCGACCGTGCCGTTGGTCTCGATCTCGATCGCCATGTCGGGCAGCAGATCCAGCAGATCCGCCAGCCGTCCCGCCTGCAACAATGGCTCGCCGCCAGTAATGACGAGGCGCTTCTGGCTGAGGGCGAGGATACGTGCGGCCACGTCGGGCAGTTCGAGGCTGAGCTGGTTGGCCTTTCGGTCGTAGGTCTGGCCGCCGCGATGCGGGCGGTTATCGCCCGCAAAGTGCCAGGTGTAGGGGGTATCGCACCAGGTGCAGGCGAGGTTGCAGCGGCTGAGGCGCAGGAAGGCCACCGGCATTCCGGCAGAGGGGCCTTCGCCTTGCAGGCTGGCGAAAATCTCCGGTTCGCCGGGGGATTGGGTGGCAAGGGTCAGCATGAAATCTTCCCCGGAACGGGGAGGGGGACCGCCCGCAGGGTGGTGGAGGGGGCTGTCAGCGATAGGCTGCGCTTGTGTCGAGGCTCCACCACCCTGCGGGTGGTCCCCCTCCCCAATTTGGGGAGGATCATCACCCCAGCCGCGCCAGCGCTGCGCTGAGCCGTTCGGCCTCGGCGGCGTGTATGGCATGATCGGCGCGGGCCTTTTCGACTGCTTCGGGCTTGGCCTTTTCGACAAACGACGGGTTGTTCAACCGCCCTTCAAGGCTGCGGGCTTCCTTGGTGGAAAGTTCCAGCGCTTTTGCCAGCCGCGCCTTTTCGGCCGCGATGTCGATCACGCCTTCCAGCGGCACCACCAGGTTGGCATCGCCTGCACCGATCTGCATGGCAGCACCGGCAGGCGCAGCTTCGAAGCGGATGCCGTTCAACCGCGCCAGCCGCTCGATCACCGCCGGGTTGCGCTCGATCACGCCGCGCGTGGCGGGCGAGGGATCGGGCAGGAAGGCATCGAGCTTGGCACCGGGCGAAATGCCCAGTTCGTTCTTGGCCGTGCGCAGGTTGCCGACCAGGGCAATCAGCCAGTCGACCTCGGCCTTGGCTTCGGCATCGACACAGGCGGCAGGTTCGGGCCATTTGGCGAGAATCAGCTCGTAGGGCCGGTCCCCCTGCGCGTGCCACAGTTCCTCGGTGATGAAGGGCATGAAGGGGTGCAGCATAACGAGGATCTGGTCGAGCACCCATCCGGCGACGGCCTTGGTCTCCTCGTCGAAGTTGCCCTTCACCAGTTCGATGTACCAGTCGCAGAACGTGGCCCAGGTGAAGTGGTATACGGCATTGGCGGCAGCATCGAAGCGCAGGTCCGCCATGGCCTGGTCGAGCGTGGCGAGGGTCTCGACCAGTTCGCCCACGATCCACTTGTTGACCGCGCTGGTGGCCTGCGGCGCGGCGAGACTTTGCGAGGCACCGATGCCGTTCGCCTGGCAGAACCGCGTGGCGTTCCACAGTTTGGTGGCGAAGTTGCGATAACCTTCCACCCGCCGCTCATCCATCTTGATGTCGCGACCCTGGCTTTCCATCGCCGCCATGAAGAAGCGCAGCGCATCGGCGCCATAGAGGTCGATCAGGCCCAGCGGATCGACCACGTTGCCCTTGGACTTGGACATCTTCTGCCCGTCGGGCGCGCGCACCAGTCCGTGCAGGTAGAGCCGCGGCCAGGGGTTCTGCCCCGTCATCGCCTGCCCCATCATCAGCATCCGCGCATCCCAGAAGAACAGGATGTCGAAGCCGGACACGAGCAGGTCGTTGGGATAGTGACGCTGGACGAGGTCAGTCTGTTCCGGCCACCCGAGCGTGGCGAAGGGCCACAGGGCGGAGGAAAACCAGGTGTCGAGGACGTCGGGATCGCGGGTGAGGCTCACGCCAGCTCCGGCCTGCGCCTGGGCTTCTTCCTCGGTCTCGGCCACGAAAATGCGGCCATCATCGGCGAACCACGCCGGGATCCGGTGCCCCCACCACAGTTGCCGCGAAACGCACCACGGTTGGATGTTGTCCATCCAGTTGAAGAAGGTCTTTTCCCAGGTCTTGGGGACGATCTCCACCGCGCCGCTCTTCACCGCCTCGATCGGGGCTTTGGCGAGTTCGCCGGCGTTCACATACCACTGGTCGGTCAGCCACGGTTCGATCACCACGCCGCCGCGATCGCCATAAGGCGTCTGGATGGTGCGCGGTTCGGCATCGTGTTCCACCCGCTCGCCATCCTTTTCGACGACGTGCGGGATCAGGCAGCCGAGTTCCTTCAGTTCGGCCACCACGGCGGCGCGGGCGGCGAAGCGCTCCATGCCGAGATACCGTTCGGGGATCAGGCCGTCCGCTGTCTGGCAGAGGTTGGCATCGGCATCGAGCATGTTGAGCATGTCACCCGCCGCAATCCCGGCGCGCCTGCCCACTTCGAAGTCATTGAAATCGTGCCCCGGGGTGATCTTCACCGCACCTGAACCCAGTTCCGGGTCGGCGTGTTCATCGGCCACGATGGGGATGCGCCGTCCGGTAATCGGCAGGGTGACGAACTTGCCGACCACGCTGGCATAGCGCTCGTCCGCCGGGTTCACCGCCACGGCCATGTCGGCCAGCATCGTTTCGGGGCGCGTGGTGGCCACCTCGATGTAATCCTGCCCGCTGCCGAGGCGCACGTCATCGGCCAGCGGATAGCGGAAGTGCCAGAAGCTGCCCTTGATCTCGCGCGTTTCCACCTCGAGGTCGGAAATGGCGGTCTTCAGCTTGGGGTCCCAGTTGACCAGCCGCTTGTCGCGATAGATCAGACCGCGGTCATAGAGGTCCACGAACACCTTCACCACTGCGCGGGTGAAATGCGGGTCCATGGTGAACTGCTCGCGGCTCCAGTCCATCGAACAGCCGAGGCGGCGGAGCTGGCGGGTGATCTGGCCGCCGCTTTCTTCCTTCCACTCCCACACCTTGGCGATGAAGTCCTCGCGGCTGTAGTTGGTGCGCTTGTCTTGGGCGAGCTCCAGCTGGCGTTCGACGACCATCTGCGTGGCGATCCCGGCATGGTCGGTGCCCACCACCCACAGGGCATCTTTGCCCTTCAGGCGCTCATACCGGATCACAATGTCCTGCAGAGTGTTATCCAGGGCATGGCCGATATGCAGGCTGCCGGTAACGTTGGGGGGCGGATTGACGATGGTGAAGGGTTGCGCATCCGGGCGTTCAGGCCGGAACAGGCCGTTTTCTTCCCAGTGGGCATACCAGCGCGCCTCGATGGCGGCGGGGTCGAAGGTCTTGTCGAGTTCGCGGGTCATAGCGGGCCGCCTTTGCCAGCGCGGGCAGACAAGGGCAATGGGGCTCATGTCCCCTCTATGCCTTGCCCGCGCCTCCTTTTGCCAGCATAGCTGGTGCAATCATGCGTGAATGGGCAGACTACACCATCGAGGAAGCGGGGGGGCGAACCACACTGGTGGTGACCGGGCCCTTGCTGGTCTCGACCATCGGCAAGCTCGATGCCGCCCTGCGGACGGTGGAAGGTCCGGTGCAATTCGTGGACATTTCGAAGGCCGCGCCGATCGATACGGTGGGGGCCTGGGTCATCCACCGCTTTGCCGAGGAACAGCAGGCCGAAGTGCTGGGCGCCAGCGAGCAGGCCGAGATCCTGATCGACACGGTGACCGGCAGTGCCAGCGCCGAGCCGATCTCGCCGGTACTCGACCGCCTGATAACCCGCGTGCCCGAACAGGTCGGCACTTTCGTGACCGGGGCGGTGCATGAAGGCAAGCACAACCTGGGCTTCCTGGGTGCGGTGATCATGGCGTTTGCCGGGGTGATCCGCCACCCGTCGCGCTTCCGCCTGCGCGCAGTGGTCCACCAGATGGAGCTGGTCGGCGTGACCAGCCTGCCGATTATCGGCCTGATGAGCTTCCTGATCGGCATCGTCATCGCCCAGCAGGGCGCAGTGCAACTTGCCCAGTTCGGGGCCGAGACGCTGACGGTCAATCTTGTCGGCCGCATCACCTTGCGCGAACTGGGCGTGCTGATGACCGCGATCATGGTGGCGGGTCGTTCGGGCAGCGCCTTTGCCGCGCAACTTGGCACGATGAAGCTGACCGAGGAAATCGACGCCATGCGCACGATTGGCGTCTCGCCTATGGAAGCGCTGGTCGTGCCGCGGATCCTGGCGGCGGTGATCATGATGCCGCTGCTGGGCTTCTATTCGGCCTGCATGGGCATTCTGGGCGGCGCGGTGCTCGCCGATGTCTCGCTCGGCATTCCCTTCCTCACCTTCCTGTCGCGCATCCAGGAAGTGGTGCCGGTCTATGATTTCTACGTCGGTATGGCCAAGGCGCCGGTGTTCGGCCTGATCGTGGCCATGGCGGGCTGCTACCAGGGCTTGCGCGTAGAAGGGAATGCGGAGGAAGTGGGCACCCGCACTACCAAGGCGGTGGTCCAGGCGATCTTCATGGTCATCGTGCTCGACGCCTTCTTCGCCATCTTCTTCACCAAGATCGGCTGGGCATGATGGCGGACATTGATGATCTGCCGGTCAATCCCGACCTGTCGGACGAGACTTTCGACGGCGAATACACGATCGTGATCGAAGGGCTGGTCAACCGCTTCGGCGATTTCGCGGTCCACGAAAATCTCGACCTCAAGGTGAAGCGCGGGGAAATCCTTGGTGTGGTCGGCGGATCGGGTACGGGCAAATCGGTGCTGATGCGCTCGATCATCGGCTTGCAGATCCCCGACGAAGGCACCATCGAGGTGCTGGGCAAGGATATCCGCGCCAAAGAGGATGATGACGAGATCGGCCTGCGCAATCGTTGGGGCGTCCTGTTCCAAGGCGGGGCACTGTTTTCCACCCTGACCGTTGGGGAGAATGTGCAGGTTCCCCTCAAGCAGTTTTACCCCGAGCTGTCGCAGCAGTTGCTTGACGAAATCGCCGGCTACAAGACCGTGCTGAGCGGCCTTCCGGCAGAAACGGCCAGCAAGTATCCGTCCGAGCTTTCGGGCGGGATGAAGAAGCGCGCTGGCCTCGCCCGCGCGCTGGCGCTCGACCCTGAACTGCTGTTTCTCGATGAACCGACCGCCGGGCTCGATCCCATCGGCGCTGCCAAGTTCGATGAACTGCTGCGCGAACTGGCCGATACGCTTGAGCTGACAGTGTTCCTCATTACCCACGACCTCGATACCCTGCACGCCATCTGCGACCGGGTCGCCGTCCTGGCCGACAAGCAGGTGATCGCGGTGGGTCCGATTGAGGAACTGATGGAAAGCGATCATCCGTGGATCCAGGAATATTTCAACGGTCCGCGCGGGCGGGTGGCCCATGCGGGCAGCCAGAGGCCGAAGGGGGCAGGGGCATCCGCCAAAACAACGGGACCGGCCAAAGCGATAGACAAGCCAGCGGCAGGCGGGGCATAGCGGGGGCACCATGGAAACACGCGCCAATCATATCTGGGTCGGGGTCGTCACCCTGCTGCTGCTGGCCCTGGCGGCGGTGTTCTTTGTCTGGCTGGCCAGACTGGGCGATACCAACCGCAAGGAATACGACATCTTCTTCCAGCAATCGGTCGGCGGGCTGGCGCGCGGATCGTCGGTCGCCTTCAGCGGTGTGCCGGTGGGCCAGGTGACCGAGATCGAGCTGTGGGAACGCGATCCGGAATATGTCCGGGTGCGCATCCGGGTGGAGGATTCCGTGCCGGTACTGGTTGGCACCACGGCGGCAATCTCGTTCAGCTTCACCGGCGTGTCCACGCTCAACCTCGAGGGCGCCCGGCGCGGTGCGGCACCGATCACCTGCGAGACGACGGCCTGCCTCGAAGGTGTGCCGGTGATCCCGCCTGCGGGCGGGGCCATCGACGAAATCCTTTCGAGCGCGCCGCTGCTGCTGGAACGGCTGGCCACGCTGACCGACCGGCTGACCCGTGTGCTGGACGATGACAACCAGGCATCGATCGGCGGCATCCTGCGCAATACCAATGCGATCAGCGCCGAACTGGCTTCCGCCTCGCCGGAAATCCGCCGGACAATGGTGGAACTGCAATCGACGCTGGCCCAGTCCACGCTGACGCTGGCGGCGTTCGAGGATACGCTGAACAGCGCCGATGCCCTGCTGGAGAACGAAGGCCAGCCGCTCGCGGCCGACCTGCGGCAGACTCTCGCCTCGGCCCGCCAGGCAGCCGCGGCGCTGGAAACCACGCTAGGCCAGGTTGAGCCAATCTCACGCCAGTTGAACGAGAACACGCTGCCCGCCGCCGAAGCCACGATGCGCGACCTCAGGCGGACCAGCGAAACCCTGCGCGGGTTGACCGATACACTCGCCAGCGAGGGCGCCGGATCCCTGCTGAACTCCAGGCCCCTGCCGGATTACAAGCCATGATCATCCCGGTCCCGCGCGCGACAGGAGCATCCTGCATGCCAATCAAGCCCGTTCTTGCCGCCCTTGGTGCAATGCTCCTGGCCGGTTGTGTCAGCATAGGGGCGGGCGGCAAGCCACCTGAACAGCTCTACACCCTGACCTCCGTGGCCACGGTGGCTGCCGGCGCCACGTCCGAGGGTGACGTGGCGGGTGCCCTGGCCGTGACCGAGCCTTCGGTGCCGCATCACCTCGACGTATTGCGCGTGCCGGTCCAGGTGAATGCCAATTCGCTCGCCTACCTGCAGGACGCGGTCTGGTCGGAAAAGCCCGCCCGCCTGTTCCAGCGCGTGCTGGCCGAGACCATCCGCTCGCGCGGCGGTCGGCTGGTGGTGGGCGCGGGAGAGCTTGAATATGCCGCGCAGACCGCACTGGGCGGTGACTTGCTTGCGATGGGTTACGATGCGACGCGTGGCCGCGTGATCGTGCGCTACGATGCCATGCTGCGCCTGCCCGATGGCACGGTCCGCACCCGCCGGTTCGAGAGCGAAGTAACCGGCGTACCCGCCGATGCCACCCTGGTTGGCCCCGCCCTCAATCGCGCGGCCAACGACGTGGCGGCGCAGGTGGCGGACTGGGTGGGGTAATCAGGTCCGCGCGGCCCTGATAAAGTCTAGCGCCAACCCGAATGCTTCCGCCCGGTTGGCGCGGCGTTGTTCGGCGTTGTGTTCCCAGCCCCACAGTTCGGCCTGCCAGTCCTCCTCAGCATTGGACGCGGTGAACAGGCTCGGCGCATCGGCGCCGGGTTCCAGCGCTGCCAGCGCGGTAATGAGCGAGGCCGACAGCGAGGCGAGGTTGACCAGCCCCGCCAGGGCGAAATCATCCAGCGGTTCCAGCTCTGCACGCATAGCGGCGAGGGCTTCGGGCTTCTGCGGACGGTGGAGCACACCGCTGACCCGCACGATCGACACGCCCAGCCGGGCCTCGCAGCCCGTCACCAGCGGCTCCCACAGCTCGCGCTGGCGCTGATAGCTCGGCTCGTCCGGGTCGGCGCGGTAACACAGGGTGTCGGTTTCGGCATAGGACATCAGCTTGGCCAGCGTGGCCGTGCGATCTGGCCGCACCACGTCGATCGCATAGTCCGCCATGTCGCGCATGATGAAGCTTGCCGGGTCGATCTCCTCGCCCTGGACGCGCCATTCGCCGGCTAGCAATTCGGCCAGCGGCGCCGTCGACAGGACTTGTGGCGATCCGTTGGCAGTGCGGATGGGCCGGCCATCGAGCATGATCCGCCAGCCGCCATCGGCCTGCGCCACGGACACTTCGGAGTAGAAACGCTTCATTTGTCAGCCCGCCTCATTTCCTGGGCGGCAGCCTGTCGCCGGTGCGCCACAGGCGGGCGAAAACTTGCGGCATGACGAAGGTTTCCACCATGCCCAGCACGATCAGCAGGTAGGCGGCCCAGTCGGGCAGGTCGACCATGCGTTGCAGTATTGCGATGCCCAGCAGGATCATCGCCACCCCGGCAAAGCGCATGGCGGCGATCGCCATGAACCGGCCCCTGGCTTTCGCTTCCCTCTCGGCCGCCGTGTCACTCTCCGATTGCATCGAGCATCTCCTCCAGTTCCCCCGCCGAACCGGCGACCGCGCTGGCTCCGGCACCAAGCAGTTCGTGCGGCTCATGATAGCCCCAGCCCACGCCCAGCGCCATGGTTCCTGCGGCCCCGGCGGCCAGCATGTCATAGGCGGTATCGCCGATCATCACGGTCCGGGCAGGGCTGGCGGAAACCTCGTCCATCGCCGCCAGCAGCATGGCGGGATCGGGCTTCGAGGGGTGGCGGTCGGCAGTCTGCAGCGTGGCAAAGCAATCGAGCAGGCCGTTGGCGGCCAGTGTGGCGCGCAGGCCCCGGTCGCTCTTGCCGGTGGCGACACCCAGCACCCAGCCACGAGCATGGAGCGAGCGGACCAGCGCTTCCACGCCGGGAAACAGCGGTTCGTGCAGTGATCCATCCAGCCGGGCTGCGCGAAAGGCGGTCTTGTAGGCATCGACCGCGTGTAGCCGCTGTTCTTCCGGCGCGTCGGGCACTAGGCTCAGCACGGCCTGCGGCAGGCTGAGGCCGACGATGCGGCGGACCTGCGCGGGAATTGGCGCGGGCAGGCCGGCGAGGTCGAAGGCCGTATCCATCGCCCGGCACACGGCAGCCTGGCCATCGGACAAGGTGCCGTCACAATCGAAGATCGCGAGACGAGTGGCGTTCGGGCGAAAGGCCCTCACTTGCGCGGCCTTGCCGGCTTCGGTGCCCCTCCCGGCTTTTTCGCAGCAGCGGGTTTGCGCGGGCCTGCGGGCTTTCGCGCACCGGCTGGCTTGCGATCACCTGTGGTCTTGCGATCACCAGCGGTCTTGCGGTCGCCCGCACCCTTGCGATCACCCGGCGCCTTGCCGCGCTCGCCCGGCCGCCGCTCGCCGGTCTTGCGCTCGCCCCGGCGTTCCTTGCGGTAGAGCTTGGCGTGGGCTTTCGAGGCCTGCTTTTCCTCTTCCTTTGAACGCGGCTGGCGGCCGGCTTCGGGCTCGGCATCGCTCATCAGTTCGTCGAAGCCAAGCTGTTCCATGCTGGCGGCAAAGTGTTCGGGCAGTTCGGCCGTCTCGTCGATCAGTTCGCCATCCGGTGCCTCGATGATCAGGCGGCGCGCGTGGAGGTGCATCTTGCGGCTGATCGTGCCGGTCAGGAAGGCATCGGGCCCACCGTATTTGCCGTCACCCACGATCGGGTGGCCGATGGCCGCCATGTGGACGCGCAACTGGTGGGTGCGGCCGGTCATGGGCTGCAGTTCCACCCACGAGGCGCGGTTGCCCGCCTTGTCCACCACGCGATAGAGGGTCTTGGCCGCTTGCCCGTGCTCCAGATCGACATGCATCTTCTCGCCGCCGCTGCCCGGCTGCTTGGCAATTGGCGCCTCGATCGTACCCGCCTTCAGCTGCGGGACGCCGACCACCAGCGCCCAGTAGATCTTCTTGGCACTGCGCCCGGAAAAGCGCTTGGAAAAAAACGCCGCGCTGCCAGCGCTGCGGGCCACGAGCAGCACGCCGGACGTATCCTTGTCCAGCCGGTGCACGAGGCGCGGGCGCGGTTCGTGGGGCTCGGCATATGCATCGAGCAGGCCATCGACATGGCGCGATGTCTTGGTGCCGCCCTGGGTGGCCAGGCCCGGCGGCTTGTTGAGCACCAGGGCCGACTTGCTGCGGCGGATCAGCATGGCTTCGGCCTCGGCCTCGTCCTCTGGCGAAAGAACGTGGCGGGTGGGGCCCTTCTTGGCCGGATCGTCACCACCCGGCGGCACGCGCACGACCTGGCCTGTGGCGATGCGGTCATCGGGCTTCGCCCGCTTGCCATCGACTCTGAGCTGACCGGTGCGCGCCCAGCGCGATACCGTGCCGAAGCCGACCTGCGGCAGGTGGCGCTTGAACCAGCGGTCGAGCCGGACGCCGTCATCATCCTGCTGGACGGTGAACTGGCGCACGTTCTTGTCGTCGGGCGCTTCGGTTCTTGCCTTCTGGGCCTTCGGACGCTCGGCACCCTCGCCAGCGTTGTCGTGCGGATCGTAGCTCATGTGCCGAGCCGCGCGATGGCGAGGCCGAAGATCAGGCCGCTGACGCCCAGACCCAGCGACAGCAGGGCATAGAGCCCGGCAATCCCGACCTGCCCGCGCTGGATCAGCATGGCCATTTCCAGGCTGAAGGCGGAAAAGGTGGTGAAGCCGCCCAGCAGGCCGATGCCCACCAGCAGCCGCCAGCCATCGGTTTCCGCCCCCATCCGCACGAGGAAGCCCGCCAGGAAACCCATGGCGAGGCTGCCGATGGTGTTGACCGCCAGCGTGGCCCAGGGAAAGACCGACATCGGCACAGGGCCGAGCCAGACTGTCATCAGGCGGCCTAGCTGGTAGCGCAGCACCGATCCTGCGGCACCGCCGACAGCGACATAGAGGGTGGCGGCAAATGGGGAAGACATGGACATGGTCTGTGCCTTAGACTGATGTGCGCGGTTTCGGAAGGCTTGTCGCAGGCGCGTGCGACGGCGAGCACGCAGGTGCTTTCCGGCGCTTGCCTTTGCCCACGAATTCGCTTAGGGCGCGCCCAATATTGCCGTTCCTTCACCGGATTCGGCGCAACATCCTTTGTTTTACGGGTCCAGTGCCCCGCGCCAGTTGCAAGCGGGATTCGGACCATTTGACCGATTAGAAAAGGTGGCTTGGTTTTATGCAGATCATGGTTCGCGATAACAATGTCGAGCAGGCACTGCGCGCTCTCAAGAAGAAGCTGCAGCGCGAAGGCGTGTATCGCGAGATGAAGCTGCGCCGCCATTATGAAAAGCCCAGCGAAAAGCGCGCCCGTGAAAAGGCCGCCGCCGTGCGCCGCGCCCGCAAGATGGAGCGCAAGCGCCTGGAGCGTGACGGCTGAGCTTGCGCCTTTAGCGCAAGCATTTCAAACAGGGGCGTGGAGAGGCATCTCTCGCGCCCCTTTTTGTTTGTTTCGAATACCCACGTAATCCGTTCTTTTCAGGATCACCCCCCGATGACCGAAGTTACCCGCGTACCGCTGCAGCCCATCGCTTCGGGCTCGATGATGAAGTTCTGGCTCGGCGTGCTCGTCGGCGCGCTGCTGGCCGGCGCGGTGGCGTGGTTCCTGACCCGCGAAGAGACAGTCGATGTCGATGTGGTGACGGCCGGCGAAGGCGCCAGCCCGGCCGAGGATGACCTGGCCTTCATCGAATATGTCGGCAAGCTGGAAGACGGCACGGTGTTCGACCAGTCGCCCCCGCGCAGCGGCATCCCGCCCGAGATCGACCACCTGATCCCGACCGGCGTGCCGATGGAACTGTCCACCGCGATCCCCGGCTTCCGCGAGGCGCTGATGCAGATGCAGAAGGGCGGCACCTACGAAGTCACGATTCCGGGCCACCTGGCCTATGGCGCCACGCCGCCTCCCGGCTCGCCCATTCCGCCCAATGCCGAACTGACCTTCGAAGTCACGCTGCATGATTTCCTGACGCCCGCACAGGTGCAGGAACGCTCGCAGCAGATCAACGAAGCGATGATGGCGGCCCAGGCAGGCGCTGCCGACGGGGAGGGCGGGGCTCCGGCTCCGGCACAGTAAGCCATGGCAGAGGGGGGCGCGGCAGTGGATAGCGCGCCCGACCCCGAGGTTGTCCTTCAAGATTGGCCGCCGCGCCCCTGGGTGCTGGCGGCCATTCTTGCGTCTGCAGGGCTGCTGCTCCACTTCCTGTTCGACGGCAACACGCCCGACCCGATCGATGGTGCGGGCGCGGCCTTCGTGTTCTTCGGTGCGATGTCTGCCGCCTTCGCCCTCGGTCCGCGTCGATGGGTTGAAGCTTCCGTGTTCGCGCTCATCGTCGGCTTGGTCATGAGCGGGATCGCCTGGCAGGTGCTGCGCAGCGAGAACGTCTGGGCCGGGCGCGAGTTCGCCTTTGCCGCCGGCGTCTTCGCCGTGGTCATATCGCTGCCGCTGTTCCAGGCGCAGTTCCACCGCACGCGGTTCGCCACCGATTACAAGCTCACCCATTTCCACGTCTGGACCGACGCCATCAGCGGCGCGGGCGCGCTGGCCTTTACCGGCCTGTCGTGGCTGATGCTGCTCCTGCTCGACCAGTTGCTGGGGCTGGTGGGGATCGACGTGATCGAGAACCTTGTGCGCGAGGAATGGTTCGGCTGGGTCTGGAGCGGCGGGGCCTTCGGCACGGCGTTGGGGGTGCTGCGCAACAACCTCAAGATCATCGGTTCCTTGCAGAATGTGGTGCTGATCGTGCTTTCGCTGCTGGCCGTGCCGCTGGCGCTGGCGCTGGCGGTGTTCCTCGTCGCGCTGGCAGCGTCCGGCGGGCAGGCACTGTGGGATGCGACCGATGCGGCGACCCCGGTGCTGCTCACCTGCGCGGTCGGCTGCTTCGTGCTGGCCAATTCGATCGTGCGCGACGATGGCGAGGCGATCAGCCGCAACCGTGTGCTGCGCGTGGTGGGCGTGGTGCTGGCCGCAGGCGTGCTGCCGCTGGCCCTGTTCGCGGCGGTTTCCATGGGCATCCGCATCGACCAGCACGGCCTGTCGCCCGAACGGATCTGGGGCCTGATCGCGGTGATCGTGGCCGTGGCCTATGGCCTGGCTTACTGGGCTGGCCTCGTGCGCGGTTTGAGGAAGGACTGGGCTGCGCGTCTGCGTGACGCCAACCTCCACCTCGCCGCTGCGACCTGCGTGCTGGCCCTAATCCTGGCCCTGCCGCTATTCGATTTCGGCGCGATTTCGGCGCGCCAGCAGGTGGCCCGGCTCGAATCGGGGCGGGTGAGCGCGCAGGAGTTCGATTTCACCGCGCTGCGCTGGGATTTCGGCGATGCCGGGCGGCGGGCGCTGGCGCGGCTGGCCGAGGGTGAGGGCGACGTGGCTGAACTGGCCACGGCGGCACTCGCGCAGACCGAGCGGGTGTGGGATTGGAATCGCGATCTGGTTGGAAGGGGCTTTGTCGGCACCCTGCGCCTAGAGACTGACGATCCAGCCTTGCGCGGGCGGGTCGAGGCATTCCTCGATTACGAACCATGGCGCTGCGCAGATTACTGTGTCGCGCTTGATCTTGGCGAACTGCCCGCAGGCAGCCATCGGATCGCGTTGGTCCAGCGGTACGGTTACGAAACCGTAGACTTGCCAGCAGTAGGTGCGGACGGGGAGACAATTGCGGCTGTGCCCGCAGACCCACGTGAAGTTGCGGCAGAGAATCCCGGCCCGTTGTCAGAGGATTCGGTTGTCGAAGTGCGGGAGGAAATGACCCGTTACATATACGTGGATGGCAAGAAGGTCGGCGAGCCGGTGGACAGCCAACCGATGGAAAGCCTGCTCATCACTATCCAGGACGCCGAATAGCTTGAAGGCTTTGAGGCTCGCCGCTAGTGCCAGCCCATGTCCGTAACCCGAGAACAAGTGGCCAAGATTGCCGCGCTGGCGCGCATCAATGTGGACGAGCACGAGCTTGACCGCATGGTGCCCGAATTCAACAACCTCCTCGCCTGGGTGGAGCAGCTGGGCGATGTCGATACGTCCTCCGTCGAGCCGATGACCGCAGTGATCGAGCAGAAGCTGCGCCTGCGCGCCGATGTGGTCGATGCCGACCCCCTGACCGGCGGCGGCAGGCGCGATGCCATCCTCGCCAATGCCCCTGCCGCCGAACACGGCTTCTTCGGCGTGCCCAAGGTGATCGAATAATGACCAACCTCACCGATCTCGGCGTAAAGGCCATCCGCGATGGCGTGGCCTCGGGCGCGTTTTCCGCGGTTGAGGTGGCAGAGGCGTTCAACGCCAATGTCGCGGCCGCTTCGGCGCTCAACGCCTTCATCGTCACCACGCCCGACCACGCGCTGGAAGCTGCCAAGCAGGCCGACGAAGCCCGCGCCGCGGGCAAGCCTGCGGGCCTGATGGCCGGCGTGCCCATCGGCATGAAGGACCTGTTTGCCACCCTCGGCGTGCAGACCACGGCGGCCAGCCACATCCTGGAAGGCTTCACGCCGCAGTACGAAAGCACCGTATCGCAGAAGCTGTGGGACGCGGGAGCAGGGATGCTGGGCAAGCTGAACCTTGACCAGTTCGCCATGGGTTCGTCGAACGAAACGAGCTATTTCGGCAATGTGATCTCGCCGTGGCGGCGCAATGACGGCGGCAATGCCGCGCTTGCTCCCGGCGGCTCCTCCGGCGGCTCGTCTGCCGCCATTGCCGCGCGGCTGTGCCCTGCAGCGACCGGCACCGATACCGGCGGATCGATCCGCCAGCCCGCCGCCTTCACCGGCATTGCGGGCATCAAGCCGACCTATGGCCGCTGCTCGCGCTGGGGCATCGTCGCCTTCGCCTCGTCGCTCGACCAGGCAGGCCCGATGGCCCGCAGCGTGGAAGACTGCGCGATCATGCTGGAGGCGATGGCAGGCTTCGATCCCAAGGATTCAACCAGCCTCGACATGCCTGTGCCCGCTTGGTCCACTTCGCTCAACGCGGACCTGCGCGGCAAGAAAGTCGGCATTCCGCGCGAATACCGGATGGACGGGACCGATGAGGAAATCCTCAAATCGTGGGACCATGGCATTGCCTGGCTGAAGGATGCAGGGGCCGAAGTGGTCGAAATCAGCCTGCCGCACACCAAGTATGCGCTGCCCGCCTACTACATCGTCGCGCCCGCCGAAGCCTCCAGCAACCTCGCCCGCTATGACGGTGTGCGGTACGGCCTGCGCGACCTGCCCGATGGTGCGGGCTTGCAGGACATGTACGCCGCCACCCGCGCCGCCGGTTTCGGCGACGAGGTGAAGCGCCGCATCCTCATTGGAACCTATGTGCTCAGCGCCGGGTTCTATGACGCCTACTACACGCAAGCCATGAAGGTCCGCACCCTGATCCGCCGCGATTTCGATGCCGCTTTCGAGAAGTGCGACGTGATCCTCGCGCCGACCACGCCCACCGCCTCGTTCCCGCTGGGCGACAAGGTGGACGATCCCTTGGCGATGTACCTGAACGACGTGTTCTCGGTGCCTGCCAGCCTTGCTGGTCTGCCCGCGATGAGCGTTCCGTGCGGCCTCAACAAGGATGGCCTGCCGCTGGGCCTGCAACTGATCGGCAACGTGTTCGACGAGCAGGGCGTGCTGAATGCTGGCCTCGCCATCGAACAGCGCGCTGGGTTTACCGCCGCACCGGAGCGCTGGTGGTAGCATGCCCGGCACGCTGATCCTCAAGTTCCACCCCGGCTATGTGCCGTCGAAGGTGAATGCCGCGATGACGGCTGCGGTTGAGGGGCTGGATGGGGTCGAGACGGTGGATATGTACGCCCTCTACCCGCACGAGGAGCAGCTGAAGGCCGCCGAGGATGCCGAGATCGAGCGGCTCTATCAGGCCGACCGCCTCTGCGTGCAGTTCCCCATCCACTGGTTCGCCGCCACCCCGCGGGCGATGGCGTGGCAGGACCTGGTGCTGAACCGCATGTTCTTCACCCACAAGGAAGAGGGCAAGCGGCTGAAGGGGCTGCCGTTCTTCGTGGCGGCCACCGCAGGGCAGGGCAAGGACACCTACCGCCCCGGTGGCCAGAACCTCTATCCGCTGGAGGAACTGCTGCGCCCGTGGGAATGCACCGCCAACCAGAGCCACTTCGCCTACGAACCGCCGTTCCTTGCCTACGGCGCGGATGATTACGACGATGCGGACCGGGAGCGGGTGGCGGAAGAATTTGCCGCCCGTATCAAGGGGTGGACTGCCACCAAGCCCGAGGCGAATTAATGAAACGTTCGCTGATCGTCCGGCCACAAAATGGGTGGGGTTGGACCGATGGCAAGGCGACGGTTGATGAGCCTGCCGCATTTCGGGCCAACCTTCTTCCGCACGGCGAGGGTTGGGTTGGTGAGGTGGAGGACGGCCCATATATGGGTTGGAGATTAGATATGTCGAAGCGCCATGCAGGCGAATTTGACGGGCTGGTAAACGTGTTGATGCAGGACAGCGAAGGGAAACGAAAGCTGTCCGGGTATGCCGAAATCTCAAGGGACTTGATGGACGTATGAGCAACTACCGCATCCACGGCGCAACGGGCGATTGGGAGGTCGTGATCGGCCTTGAGGTCCATGCGCAGGTCACCAGCAAGGCCAAGCTGTTCAGCGGCGCCTCCACCGAATTCGGCGCGGAGCCGAACGCGCAGGTCAGCCTCGTCGATGCCGCCATGCCCGGCATGCTGCCCGTGCCCAATGCCGAATGCGTCCGCCAGGCAGTGCGTACCGGCATGGCGATCGAGGCTGAGATCAACAAGTGGAGCCGGTTCGACCGTAAGAACTACTTCTATGCCGACCTGCCGCAGGGTTACCAGATCAGCCAGCTCTACCACCCCATCGTGGGCGAAGGGAAACTGCTGATCGAGGCGGACGAGAAGGCGGGTATTCCGCACGACAAGATCATCGGTATCGAACGCATCCATATCGAACAGGATGCCGGCAAGCTGATGCATGACCAGCATCCGACCATGTCCTATGTGGACCTCAACCGCGTGGGCGTGGCGCTGATGGAGATCGTCAGCCGCCCGGACATGACTTCGCCCGCCGAGGCCGGGGCCTATGTGCGCAAGCTGCGCGCCATCCTGCGCTATGTCGGATCGTGCGACGGCAACATGGAAGAAGGCTCGATGCGGGCCGACGTCAACGTGTCGGTGCGCAAGGTGGGCGACCCCGAGCTTGGCACGCGGACCGAGACCAAGAACGTCAATTCCGTCCGCTTCGTCATGGCTGCGATCGAGCACGAGGCGCGCCGCCAGGTGGACGTGCTGGAGGATGGCGGCACGATCGTGCAGGAAACCCGCCTGTTCGATCCCGGCACTGGCACCACGCGGTCGATGCGCAGCAAGGAAGACGCGCACGATTACCGCTATTTCCCCGATCCCGACCTGCTGCCGCTGGAACTCGATGACCAGTTCCTGGCCGATTGCCGCGCCAGCTTGCCTGAACTGCCCGATGCCAAGCGCAAGCGCTATATCGAGGAACTGGGCCTCAGCGAGTACAATGCGCGCGAACTGACCGCCGATGTCGAAGTGTTTGCCCGCTTTGAAACGCTGTTGGCGGCCACCGCCAGGGGTATCGGCAAGCCCGAGAACGAGGTGGCCACGCAGGTCGCCAACTGGTCGCTCTCGGTCGCGCCGGGCGTGATGAAGGCGCTGGGCGACGAAGCCAATCCCGCCCACGCCACCGCCGAGGCGCAGGCCGCGATCCTCGACATGCAGGCCAAGGGCGAGATCAGCGGCGGGCAGGCCAAGGAGATCTACGAGATCGTCCTGAAAACCGGCCGCGATCCCGCCGAGGTGGCCGATACCGAAGGCCTCAAGCAGCAGAGCGACTCTGGCGCGATTGAGGCAGCCGTCGATGCCGTCCTCGCCGCCAATGCCGACAAGGTCGAACAGTATCGCGGCGGCAAGGAAGCCCTGTTCGGCTTCTTCGTGGGCCAGACGATGAAAGCCATGCAGGGCAAGGCCAACCCCGGCGTGGTCAACAGCGTGCTGAAGGCGAAGCTGGGCTGACCCTGCGCCCTTCCATCGTCCTCGTCCATCCCGAAATCCCCGGCAATACCGGCGCCGTGGGGCGCACCTGCGTGGCGCTGGATATGGAACTGGTGCTGATCCATCCGCTCGGCTTCACCATCACCGATGCGCGAGTGAAGCGGTCGGGGCTGGATTACTGGCCCCATGTGCGGCTGGTGGAATTCCGTTCATGGGCTGCCTTCCTGGAAGAACGCCAGCCGCGTGATGACCAGTTGTTCCTGTTCGAGGAGTTCGGCAGCAGCAGCTTCTATGAACCGGAATATCCGGACGATGCGATCCTGGTTTTCGGGCAGGAGACCAAGGGCCTGCCCAAAGCCATTATCGAGCAGCACGCGGACCGCCTGTTCAGGCTGCCGATGCGGTCGGAGCATATCCGCTCGTTGAACCTCGCCAACACCGTGGCGGCGGCGGCCTACCAGGCGCTACGCGGCAAGCTCTAGCCGAACAGCGCCCATCCAGCCGCGCCACCAGCAGCAATTATCGCCGGGGCGACCCACCCGCCCTTCAACGAAAACGCGGCTGCCAGCGCGAGCACGAAGACCGGTGCGGACAGCAGCGGATCAGGCAGGCGAGCCCACGCCGCGGCGCCCAGTTGTAACAAGGTGGCGGCAATGACCCCCACGACAGCGGCAGCCACGCCATCCAGCGTGCGGTGGAGGCGCTGGTTCTCGATCACGGCCTCCAGCCGCTCAAACAGCAACAGCGAGAAAGCGAAGGCGGGTAGGAACATGCCAGCCGTGATGGCCAGAGCGCCCGGTACGCCGCCCGCGATATAGCCGGCGAAGGTGGCGAAGATCACCAGCGGGGCGGGCAGCATGTTGGCAAAGGCGACCCCGTCAAGGAACTCCCCGTCGCCAAGCCAGCCGCGACCCACGGTGTCTTCCCTGACATAGGGGATTGCAGTATAGGCTCCGCCGAAGGTCAGCAGCCCACCTTTCAGCCCCGCCACGAACAGCGCCAGCAGGGTGACATCCTGCGCGGGACCGCCAGGCAACGTGGGTGCAGGAGCTGTCGCTGGCAACAGCGCATAGGCCGCCACCATGGCGAGCGCGGCAAATAAAACGCGCAGGCCCGGCCGAGTGCTTCCGGCATAGGCAAAAGCGGCGGCCACAAGGGGCAGCCAGAACGGCACGTCCGCCAGGGTGGCGGCTGCCGCGATGAAGCCCAGCGCCCACAACCATCTGTCTGTCAGCACGTGACCGCCGATCCGCTGGACCGCGCGGGCGATCACCGCCAGCACCGCTACCTGCACGCCTAGCAATACGCTGTCGAAGGTGTCGCGCCCGGCGACCAGCGTTGAATAGGCAAAGCCGCAAGCCAGCATCAGGATAAAGCCCGGCAGCATGAAGCCAAGCCCCGCCAGGATCCCGCCGATCCGTCCACGCGCAATGATGCCCATGTGGACGCACAGTTCGTGCGCTTCCGGGCCGGGCAGGATCTGCATCACCGCCAGCAGGCGGTTAAACCGTTCGAGCTCGATCCAGCGCCCCTCTGTCACCAGCGCCTGCTTGACCATGGCGATCTGCGCGATCGGTCCTCCGAATGCGAGGCAGCCGAAGCGCAGGAATTTCAGGAACAGGGCTGGCAGCGATATCTGCGGTGGTGCGGCCGGGAGCTTGTTGTCGGGCAGGGTCATGCAGGCTCCTCAGGCTGCCTGACTAGCTGCGCAATGCGCGAAACTAAAGCTCTCCCGCTGCCAGGTATTCCACCTCCATGCCCAGGGTGGCGATCTGGTCATCGATCACTGCGCGGTCACCCACCACCACGATCGCCATATCGCGCGGGTGGAGGTACTGCGCGGCGGCGGCATCGATATCGGCAGCTTCGATGGAGCGATAGATTTCCGGCAGGCGTTCCTGGTAGTCGTCCGGTCGACCGAACAGCCTGTTAGCCAGCAGGGCTTCGAGCACCTGGTCGTTGGTTTCGAACCGGTTAGGCAGGCCGCGCGCGTTGCCGTCGGTCACGCGCTGCAGTTCCACCTGATCGACTGGGCGCTGGTCCGGGAAGGCCTCCATCTGCTCGACAATGGCGCGAATGGAATCCGCCGTGCGATCGGCCTGGACTGCGGTGGAAACGGTGAAGGCTTGCGGTCCCACGCGGCCCGGCAGGTTCGAGCGTACGCCATAGGTCCAACCCCGCGTCTCGCGCAGGTCCATGTTGAGGCGTGACAGGAAGCCGTTGCCCATCACTTCATTCGCCAGTTCCAGCGGCTCGGTCCCTCGGGCCAGGCCGGTCAGCGGTAGCAGGCGGGCCATGAGCAGCACCGATTGCGGCGAATTGGGCCGGTCGATAACGACCAGGCGTTGGCGGGCTGCCGGGATCGACGTGTCGATGGCCTTGGTGGGGCGGGCGGCGGGCAGCAGGGCCCAGTCACCGAAAGCGCCCTCTAGCAGCGGCAGGAGGCTGGCCATGTCGATATCGCCCACTACGGTGAAGCTGGCAAGATCGGGGCGGAACCATTCGCTGTGCTCGGCGCGCAGGTCGGCCGTGGTCAGGCGCTGGACCACCTCGCTGGTGCCGATGGTCGAGGCCATGGCATAGGGGTTTTCGCCGAACAGTAGGCGGCCCATGGCGCGGCTCGCCAGCTCGCCCGGCTGGGTGCGCTCCTCGTCGATTTCGGCCAGCCTCTGGGTCTGCACGCGGCCGAAGGCATCTTCAGCGAAGCTGGGGTTGAGCGTGATGTCGGCCATCAGGCCCAGCGATTGCGGCAGGCTGCTGGTCAGCGATGTCAGCCTGACCGTGGTCGTATCGACGCCTGCACTCGCGCTCACGCTGGCACCCAGTTCCTCCTGCGCGATCAGGATGTCGAAGGTGTCGCGGGTGGTTGTGCCTTCGGCCAGCATATCCACCATCATCTGGTGCCGTCCTTCCTCGCCCGGGCCATCGACCACGGATCCTGCATCGAATGTCAGGGCGATGGTGACGGTGGGCACGGTTTCGCGCTGCACCAGGGTGACGGGCGTGCCGTTCGACAGCGTGGCGCGCTGGGCGGCGGGGAAATCGAGCGCGGGAACCTCGCCCACGGCGGGCAGGTCGCGCGGCGGGCCGGAGCGGGCGGCAACCTGGCCGCCGCCGGCATCGGGCGCGGGCGGGGGATTGGTCGCCTCGTCACCCCAGCCGCCCATTGCTCCGCCATCCAGCGTGCGATCCCCCGGCACCACGGCCAGAGTATAGGCCGGGCGGTTGAGCCAGCGTTGCATGGCATCGCGCACTTCTGCCGGGGTCACTGTTGCCACACGCTCCAGCTGGGTGCGATAGAACGCCGGATCGCCCGAATAGAGCAGCCCTTCGGCCAGGACCATGCCCTTGCCGCCAAAGCCGCCCACGCTTTCCAGGCTGCCGACAGAACCGGCGATGATCTGGGTGGCCGCGCGGCGCACTTCGTCGGCCGTCGGTCCTTCGGCCACCAGCCGCGCGATTTCGGCATCGAACAAGGCTTCGGCCGCAGCGCGGTCCTCGCCCGGGACAAGGTCGAACTGGGTGGACAGGAAGCCGATCTGCTCCAACGCGAGGAAACTGGCATAGACGCTGGTTGCCAGTTCCGCGTCATAGACCATCGACAGGTCGAGCCGCGAGGTGGCGAGGCCGCCGAGGATGTGCATGCCGACCTGCAGCGGGACGGCATCGGCATGGTTCAGGTCCGGGCCGGTCCAGCTGCGCATCACACGGACCTGGCTGACCTGGTCGGCCATTTCCTCGGTGATGGGCGCTGGCAGATCGACCGGCGCCGCATCCACCGTCACCACATCGGGCCCGCGCGGAATGTCGCCGAACCAGCGCTCCACTGCGGCGCGCGCGGTGGGAACGTCGATATCGCCCGCCAGCGCCAGCACCACGTTGTTGGGGCCATAGTTGTCGCGGAACCAGTTGCGCACGTCTTCCAGCGTCGCGGCGGACAGGTCGGCCATCGAGCCGATGGTGGAATGGCGATAGGGATGGCCCACCGGCAGCAGCACTTCGCTCACCCGGTAATCGACCAAGCCGAACGGCTGGTTGTCGCCCTGCCGCTTTTCATTCTGCACCACGCCGCGCTGGGCATCGAGCCGCTCCTGGCTGACAGCGCCGAGCAGGTAGCCCATGCGGTCCGCTTCCATCATCAGTGCCAAGTCTAGCGCACTGGTCGGCACGGTTTCGACATAGTTCGTGCGGTCAAACCAGGTGGAACCGTTGGTGGGGGTGGACCCTGCGCCTTCCAGCGGAATGTCGAAATTCTCCACGTTCTCGCTGCCGGTGAACATGATGTGTTCGAACAGGTGGGCAAAGCCGGTGCGGCCGCGCGGTTCGTGCTTGGAACCCACGCGGTAATAGACCGTGACCCCCACGATCGGGGCCTTGCGATCGGTGTGGACGATGGTGACAAGGCCGTTGTCGAGCGTGAAGGTCTCGTAGGGAATGTCTACCTGCTCGACCAGCGCGGCGAGGTCCGCTGCGGGCGTTACTGCTGGCGGTGCCGAAGCGATTGGCGCGGCACCTTGCGGGGTGGCGCAGGAGGCCAGCAGGATCGCGGGGACGAGGGCGGAGAAATAGCGAAGCGGTTTCATCTGTATCAACTACCACCGTGGAATGGACTGTCCAGCGTTTCGGCAAGCATTTCGGCCACCAGTTCGCACCACTTGACCCACATCATTGTGCGTAAATCGACGAAGGGTGAAACTGGCGCGGCAAGGAACTTCGCGGCAGGTCTTGCATCGTAGTGTCGGCCAGCCGATCTAACGGGCTAACACACTTGCCGAACGACAGGTCTTGTGTTGCAACATTGCAACACTATCTGGGGTGGAAATGGGACCAAGGGGCCAGACGACATGAACCTCGAAAAATTCACTGACCGCGCCAAGGGCTTCCTGCAAGCCGCGCAAACCGTGGCGATCCGCATGAACCACCAGCGGATCACACCCGACCACATTCTCAAAGCCCTGCTGGAAGACAGCGAAGGCATGGCCGCCGGGCTGATTAGCCGCGCGGGCGGTTCCGCACCGCTGGCCGTTGCAGCCGTCGATGCCGCGCTGGCCAAGGTGCCGGCCGTTTCGGGCTCGGGCGCGCAGCAGACGCCGGGGCTGGATAACGATGCCGTGCGTGTGCTCGACCAGGCAGAGCAGCTCGCCACCAAATCGGGCGATGCCTATGTCACGGTGGAGCGGATGCTGCTCGCCCTGGCGCTTGCCACTACCACGGCGGCGGGCAAGGCGCTGGCGGGCGCGGGCCTCACCCCGCAAACGCTCAGCGCTGCCATCGAAGCCCTGCGCAAGGGCAAGAGCGCCGACAGCGCCAATGCCGAGGCGACCTATGATGCGATGAAGAAGTTCGCCCGCGACCTCACGCAAGCCGCGCGTGACGGCAAGCTCGACCCGGTGATCGGGCGTGACGAGGAAATCCGCCGCACGATCCAGATCATCGCCCGCCGCACCAAGAACAACCCTGTCCTGATCGGCGAGCCCGGCACCGGCAAGACCGCGATTGCCGAAGGGCTGGCGCTGCGCATCGCCAATGGCGACGTGCCCGACAGCCTGAAGGACCGCACGCTGATGAGCCTCGACCTCGGCAGCATGATCGCGGGCGCGAAGTATCGCGGCGAGTTCGAGGAACGGCTGAAGAGTGTACTCGATGAGGTGAAGGGCGCCGACGGCCAGATCATCCTGTTCATCGACGAGATGCATACCCTGATCGGCGCTGGAGCGAGCGAAGGTAGCATGGACGCGGGCAACCTGCTCAAGCCCGCGCTTGCCCGCGGCGAGCTGCACTGCATCGGCGCGACGACGCTCGATGAATACCAGAAATATGTCGAGAAAGACCCGGCCCTGCAGCGCCGCTTCCAGCCGGTGTTCGTGGACGAGCCGAGCGTGGAGGACACGATCTCGATCCTGCGCGGGCTGAAGGAGAAGTACGAATTGCACCACGGCGTGCGCATCACCGATGGCGCCATCGTGGCCGCAGCCCAGCTTTCCAACCGCTACATTGCCGACCGCTTCCTGCCCGACAAAGCGATCGACCTGATGGACGAGGCCGCCAGCCGCATCCGCATGGAAGTGGAAAGCAAGCCGGAGGAAATCGAAGGCCTCGACCGGCGGATCATCCAGCTCAAGATCGAGGAATCGGCGCTTGGCCGGGAAACCGACACGGCCTCCAAGGACCGCCTTGCCGCCCTGCGCGAGGAACTGGCCAACCTTGAACAGCAGTCGAGCGAGCTGACCACGCGCTGGCAGAACGAGCGCGACAAGATCCATGCCGAGGCGCGGATCAAGGAAGACCTCGACAAGGCGCGGATCGAACTGGAACAGGCCCAGCGGCAGGGCGACCTCGCCCGCGCGGGCGAGCTGTCATACGGCACGATCCCGGCGCTGGAAAAGCAGCTGGCCGAAGCTGCCGGTCTCACCGAAAACGCACTGCTGCGCGAGGAAGTGACCGAGGACGACATCGCCAGCGTGGTCAGCAAGTGGACCGGCATCCCGGTGGACCGGATGATGGCGGGCGAGCGCGAGAAGCTCCTGCGGATGGAGGAAGTGATCGGTGCGCGGGTGATCGGCCAGGCCGACGCTGTGCGTGCCGTGTCCAGGGCCGTGCGTCGCGCGCGGGCGGGCCTGCAGGATCCGAACCGACCGCTGGGCTCGTTCCTGTTTCTCGGCCCAACGGGCGTCGGCAAGACCGAACTGACCAAGGCCCTGGCCGAATTCCTGTTCGACGATGACAACGCCATGGTCCGCATCGACATGTCGGAGTTCATGGAAAAGCATGCTGTCGCCCGACTGATCGGCGCGCCTCCGGGCTATGTCGGCTATGACGAGGGCGGGGTGCTGACCGAGGCCGTGCGCCGTCGCCCCTATCAGGTGGTGCTGTTCGACGAGGTCGAGAAGGCCCACGCCGACGTGTTCAACGTGCTGTTGCAGGTGCTGGATGATGGTCGCCTGACCGACGGGCAGGGCCGCGTGGTCGACTTCTCCAACACCCTCATCATCCTCACCAGCAACCTCGGCAGCCAGTATCTCGCCAACCTGGCGGACGGGCAGAGCGTGTCCGACGTGGAGCCGCAGGTGATGGACGTGGTGCGCGGGCATTTCCGGCCCGAATTCCTCAACCGGCTGGACGAGATCATCCTGTTCCACCGCCTGGCGCAGGAACACATGGCACCCATCGTTACCATCCAGGTCGGGCGGGTGCAGAAGCTGCTGAAGGACCGCAAGATCGTGCTCGACCTCACAGAGGGCGCGCTCGCCTGGCTCGGCCGGGTGGGCTACGATCCGGTCTATGGCGCACGGCCCTTGAAGCGGGCGGTGCAGCGCTACCTGTCCGACCCCCTGGCCGAAAAGCTGCTGCAGGGCGAAGTGCCCGATGGCTCGACCGTCAAGATCGACGAGGGCGACGGTGCGTTGGAGATGGTGGTCTCCTGACCGATCAGGTCACCAACGGATCCCGGCTTGTAAATTGAAAAGGGGGCAGAGTTTCCTCTGCCCCCTCACATTGGTTTTGACTTCTTGCGCAGCCCTTAGAAGGACAGCGCGTCGGTCCGGATACGCAGGCCGGCATAGAAGTAACGGCCCAGCCAACCGGTCGGGGCATTGATCGAGCCCAGCGGCGGCAGTTCGTTGGTGAAGTTGTTTACACCGGCATAGACGCCGAACCGTTCACCTGCCGTGTTGTACTGGATGCGCGCGTCATGGATGAAGCGCTCATTGAAGTAGATGTACTCCGGCGCAGCGATATCGGGGTTGCCCGCGATCACGTCATTTGCGTAGCGGCTCTGGCGCCCGATATACTGAAGACCATAGTTGATGCTCCAGTTGTCGTTGCTCCAGGTGAGGTCGGCATTGCCGTTCCACTTCGGAGCGCCCGATTCCCCACGGTCGTCGTTTACCGTGCCGCCATTGGCAGGCAGGAAGTTCAGCTTGTCGAGATAGCCGACAGTTCCGCGGAAGGAGAGTGCGCTGCCTGCGCCGAGTCTCGTCGAATAGTTGACGGTGAAGTCGGCACCGCTGGTTTCGAAGAATGCCACGTTTACCGGAGCAAGCTGGAAGCTCTCGACATAACCGGTTCCCTGGGCTCGATCTACGAGTGGGCAGAAAACATTGTCGAGATTTGGCGAATCGACGCAGAATTCCGCCAATCTTGTCAGGCTGGTGGTGTTGATTGCCTCATTGAGTTCGATATCGAACCAGTCGAAGCTCAGGTAGAGGTTCGGGATGAAGCTCGGGCTGACGACTACGCCCGCAGTCCAGGTGGTCGCACGCTCCTGCGCGAGATTGGTGTTGCCGGAATTGAAACCGGGAAGCGACGCACTCGAATCGATTTCCGATTCGTAATCGTAATCGTCGAAGTCGGCTCCCAGACCTTCGATCAATGCACGGCAGTTGGCCACGCGGAATTCCGTGCCGTTGTCGATATTGTTCGGGTCACACGGATCTTCGATAAACGAGAATGTTCCCGTGCGCGGTGCAAACAGTTCCGTGATGTTCGGCGCGCGGGTGGACTTGGAATAGCTGCCGCGGAAGCGGACATCTTCGATCGGCGCATAGATACCGGACACGGCCCAACTATCGGCATAACCGGAAATGGAATAATCTGAAACACGCGCAGAGGCGGAAACCTCCAGCAGGTGGGCGAGGGGCATGTCGGCAAGCAGCGGGATGTTGATCTCGCCGAAGGCCTCATAGACATTGAACGCGCCGCGTTCGTCGGCCAGCAAGGCAAGATCTGCCATTACCCCGGTGTCCGGATCGAAGTCAGCAACCTGCTTCGAGATCGGGTCGAACAGCGACTTGCTCCTCTCCTCCCGGTACTCTGCACCAAAGGCATAGCCGATGGCTCCCCCGGGAAGCTCAAACAGATGTCCGAAGTCACCGGTAACGAAGCCGTTCACCACATATTGCGTGATTGTGAAGCGGTTCTGCAGATCGGCATTGATGAAATCGAGTGAAGCCTGCGATGCCACGCCTTCGCCAAACACGTTGAGCGGCACACAATCCTGCGGAGCGAAGGTCTGCGGAGCTTCGCCATAGGAGAAGTTCCCGCTGTCAACGATCCCGCTACCGTCGATGCTGACCCGGCATACGATATTCCCGTTAGGGGTGCCGTTGAGGAACTGACCTTCATCGACTGCGTCGAGAGCCGCGAAATAGCGGTCTGCGATGCGGTAGTTCAGGCTGGTGTACTTGGTGTTGTTCTGGCCGAAAGTGTAGCTCAGTTCGAACTGGGCGTTGTCGGTCAGATCGCCATCGATGCCGAACACGGTGCGGAACACCTCGCGATCGACAAACTCGCCCCTCGTGCCCAGGTCGAAATTGTCGCGGTTGAACAGAACGCCGCCGAAACCAATCGGCTCATAGTCGTCGTCGCCTGCATTCGCCGCATCAATTGCCGCAATGGCATCCACCGCATCGCGGACGTTCTGCGGAATCAGCGGATTGTCGTTGGAAACGAAGGTGAAGAAATCGAAGCTTGGCTGCGATATGGTGAAGGTTTGCGTATCGACATACTTGCCTTCCGCGAAGAAGCGCACGGTTGGCGTCACATCGTAATGGCTGAAAAAGTTCAGGCTATGGTGTTCGGTCTGCGCCTGAAGATCGCCCTGGTAGCTGGCGACAGGCGTATCGTCGGTATTGGCCGTACCGGCCGAGCGGAAGCCGGAACCGGGCAGGGAGGTGCCGGGGTTGTATACTTGGCCGTCACCGCGGAACACCGCTGCAAAACTGCTGTCGATGACCAGCGCGCCGCCAGGCGCGCTATCCGCCCAGCCGATGAACGGCAGCGGGATGTTGTCCGGGATGTTGGGATCATCGGGCTGGTCGTCCGGGTTGCGCACCAGCAACAGCGCGTCGAAGCGGCCGTTGGGGCGATCGCCAAAAGCCACGCGCTCGTCGCGGCGGAATTCATAGGACAGGGCGATGTTGCCGCGTCCACCGTGGACCTGCCGACCGACTGTAGCCGAAACGAAAGTGCTTTCCGCATCACCGAAGTCAGAAATGCCCTGCTGCGCACGGAAATCGAGGCCTTCGAAGTCATCCTTCATGACGAAGTTGACCACGCCGGACACGCCGTCCGCACCATAGATGGGCGAAACACCGCCGGTCAGAACGTCGATGCGCTCGACCAGAGCGGTCGGGATGGTGTTGATATCGACCGCAGCTTCGCCCGGCGCGCCAGCGACGTGACGACGCCCGTCCACCAGGACAAGCGTGCGCTTTGCACCCAGGTTGCGCAGGTTGAGAAGGTTGACGCCCGCGCCACCGAAGCGGGCCTGAGAGCCTGCTGCGTCGAAGTTGTCTTCCGAGTTGAACAGCGAAGGGGTCTGCGTGAGCAGTTCGGTGATGTTGGTCAGGCCGGACTGTTCGATGTTCTGCGCGGTGATCGAAACGACCGGCGCGGCATTGTCCGTTTCCGGGCGCGCGATGCGGCTGCCGGTCACGAAGATAATGTCCCCACCGTCGCTGGCGGCAGCACCGGTGGTGTCCACGTCCTGCGCCACGGCGGGAGCGGACAACAGTGCCACGGAAAGAGCAATGGGTGCGCTCGCACCCTTCAGAGCGGTTCGAAAGTTCACAGGTTAGTCCCCATCAAAGGGCCGCAGGGCGGCCAGGAAATCGGCAGTTCCATCTGATCGCAAGATAACCCCGGGCGACCAGACAGGGATAGCAAAGTGCTGGGATCGGACCTGCTTGAAGGGCGAACTAGTTTCAATTCCAATTATACTTTCGCGCCAGCTTTGTTGCAGTCCTGTTGCAGTTTAACCACAGATAGGTTGCAGAGGCGTAAAGAGCGCTTCAGGGCCAGAGAAAGAGCTGGAGAAGAGGCGGGCTTGACCCTTGTCCGTGCGCCTATAGGGAACATCGGCAAAGCGGGCTCGAAGTCCGCGTCTTGGAGAGCGATCGGTCATGAAGCTTGATTCGACAGTTGCGGCAGTGGTGACGGGCGGCGCATCCGGCCTGGGCGAAGCAAGCGCGCGTGCGCTGGCGGCAAAGGGCGTGCGGGTCGCGCTGTTCGACCTCAATGCAGAGCGTGGCGAAGCGGTCGCTACCGAGATCGGTGGCATGTTCGCCCGTGTCGATGTGTCCGACGAGGCATCGGTCGATGCCGGGTTCGCCGCTGCCCGCGCCGCCCACGGTCAGGAACGGGTGCTGGTCTGCTGTGCCGGGATCGGCACGATCGGCAAGGCCGTGCGCCGCGACAAGGAAACCGGCACGCCTTCGCACATGCCGGTGGACCTGTTTCTCAAGACCCTGAAGGTCAACCTGGTCGGCACCTTCCAGTGCGTCGCCAAGTCGGCTGCAGGCATGATGAACCTCGAAGGGCGGGAAGATGGCGAGCGCGGGGCGATGGTCACCACGGCCAGCGTGGCCGCGGTCGATGGCCAGATCGGGCAGGTCGCCTATTCCGCCTCGAAAGCCGGTGTGGCCGGAATGACGCTGCCGATCGCGCGCGATTTCATGTCCGAAGGCATCCGCATCAACACCATCCTGCCGGGCATCTTCAATACCCCACTGCTGGCCGGGCTGCCGCAGAACGTGGCCGATGCCCTGGCTGCCGCGGTTCCGTTCCCCAAGCGCCTGGGCAAGCCCGAGGAATATGCCGACCTGGTGCTGACCATGATCGAGAACGGCTATTTCAACGGCGAATGCGTGCGGCTTGACGGCGGCATCCGCATGGGACCGCGTTGATCCACAGGCAGGAGGAGCAGATGGCCGACTGGCATATCGGGGTGATCGGCGGCTCGGGGCTCTATGCTCCCGGCGTGCTGGAAGACATGCAGGAAGTTCCTGTCGCCAGCGCCTTTGGCGAGCCTTCGGGTCCGGTCACGATGGGCCGCATCGGCGCTGTGCGGTTCACCTTCATCGCCCGCCACGGGCCGCACCACCACCTGTTGCCCGGCAAGGTCAACTATCGCGCCAATATCGACGTGCTCAAGCGCTGCGGGGTGACCGATGTGCTGGCCATGTCGGCCATCGGCTCGCTGCAGGAAGACCTTGTTACCGGCAGCTTCGTGGCGGTGGAGCAGTTCATCGACCGCACCGCTGGCCGCGCCGCAAGCTTCTTCGACAGCGGGATCGTGGCCCACGTGCCGCTGGCCGATCCTGTCTGCCCGCGCCTGTCGGGTCTGGTTGCCGATGCTGCCCGCGCTGCCGGAGCTACGGTGCACCAGGGCGGAACCTATGTGGCGATCGAAGGCCCGCAGTTCTCCACCCGCGCGGAAAGCCTGCTCTACCGGTCATGGGGCGCGCAGGTTATCGGCATGACCGCCATGCCCGAGGCGCGCCTCGCCCGCGAGGCCGAGCTGCCCTATGCCCTGCTGGGCATGGTGACCGATTACGATTGCTGGCGGGATCCGGGTGCCGATGTGGACGTGGCGGAGATCCTCGCCGTAGTGGCTGCCAATGCCGATATGGCGCGGGGCACTCTGCAGGCAATTGCCGGATTGCTGCCCGCAGAACGCCCGCCCAGCCCGATCGATACAGTGCTTGACCGGGCCATCGTCACCCCGCAGGGCGGCTGGACAAGGGAGGCCACCGCCCGGCTCGATGCAATTGCCGCCCGATGGCTGCCATCGGTTTCACAATAGGTCAGCCATAGCAAAAATCGTGCGAAGCGCTTGCATTGCGCTGCAGGCTGGAACAAATGGTTGCCCATGCAACCGACAACACCACTCTCCAAGTTCCTGCCTTACCAGCTCTCGATCACGTCAAACGCTGTCAGCGGGCGGATTGCGCAGGAGTATCGCCAGCGTTTCGGTCTCAGCGTGCCGGAATGGCGCGTGATGGCGGTGCTGGGCGATTCGGGCGCCTTGACCCAGCGCGACCTGACCCAGCGCACGCTGATGGACAAGGTGGCCGTCAACCGCGCCTGCAAGGTGCTGGAGGAACGCGGCCTGGCCACGCGCACGCCCAATGCGCAGGACGGCCGCTCGCACCACCTCGACCTGACCCAAGACGGGCGCAAGATGCATGGCCTGATCATGCCGCTGGCGGTGGAAATGGAAGGCCGCGTGTTCGCCGGTTTCCAGCCGGACGAACTTTCACAGTTCCGTCACCTGCTTGATCGTGTGCGCGAACAGGTTGGCGAACTGGACAGCGACGGGGTCGATAGCGGGAACTTCAGCGAAAGCTAGGAGCCGGGCGATCCGCCGCAACAGCAAAAGGGGCCCCGCCGGTCAGTCCGGCGGGGCCCCTTTTTGTTGTGCTCGTCAATTGGCTGCGAAAGCGTCCGAAATCGAGCAGGCGGCCGGACCAAGGATCACGATGAACAACACCGGCAGGATGAACAGGATCAGCGGCACGGTCATGATCGCCGGCAGGCGGGCGGCCTTTTCCTCGGCGCGCATCATGCGCTCGTTGCGGAACTCGGCCGACAGCACGCGCAGGGCCGAAGCCAGCGGCGTACCATAGCGTTCGGTCTGGATCATGGTGGTGACCACCCCGCGCACGGCATCGAGATCAACGCGGTAGGCGAGGTTCTCGAAAGCCTGGCGGCGTTCGGTCAGGAACGACAGTTCGATCGCGGTCAGGGCGAATTCGTCGCCCAGTTCGGGATAGGCCCGGCCCAGTTCCTTGGCCACGCGGTTGAAGGCCGCGTCCACCGTCAAGCCGGCCTCGGCGCAGATCACCAGCAGGTCGAGCGCATCGGGCAGGCCCTTCTGGATTTCCTTGGTGCGCTTGTCCGCGATGTTCTTGAGATAGATTTCCGGACCCTTGTAGCCCAGGATGATCGAAGCGGCGAAGCCCATGAAGCGCTTCATGCTGCCCCATTCAGGGAACATGTCGGACCAGTAGAACACGGCCACGCCGATCAGACCCATCACGACCGGCAGAACCATGCGGGCAAACAGCACGACGACGGCCAGTTCCTTGTTGCGGAAGCCGGCCTGGGCCAGTTTCTGCTGGATGATCTTGACCTGGCTTTCCTGGAGGACCTTCATGCCCTCCATGGCTTCCTTCATCTTGTCCGTGGTGTCGGTCCGGCGGACAAGGCTCTGGCGCTTCTTGGACTTGCTCGTGATCATGCCCGTCTTGAGCTCGTCGCGGCGGGTGTTGAGTGCCTTCAGGCGCTTCACCATCGGGTCGCTGATGGTGATTGCGGCATTGATGAAGACGAACACAGTGGCTGCGGCAATGCAGGCCAAGACCGTGCCGGCCAGGTAGATGTCCACGCCAAGGAGGGTAGGGGAGGCATCAGGAGTAATCATGTCAACTTACCTTCCCGCACTCAGATTTCGAAGTTGATCATCTTGGCCATGATGAAGGCGCCGATCGACATCCACACCATCCCGCCAAGGCCGGCCACGATCAGCCGCTGGTCTTCGAAGAACCCGCCGACATATTCAGGATTGACCCAGTAGATCATGGCGAACACGATGAACGGCAGCGAGCCGATGATATAGGCCGAGGCCTTCGATTCCGAGCTCATGGCCTTGATCTTGAGCTTCATCTGAGCGCGCTTGCGCAGCACTTCGGCCAGGTTCGACAGCGTTTCGGCCAGGTTGCCGCCGGTCTCGCGCTGGATCGCCAGGGTAATGACGAAGAACTGGAATTCGGCGGTGCCGAGCCGGTTGGCGGTTTCCTGCAGCGCTTCTTCCATCGTGCGGCCGATGCGGATGCGTTCGGTGACGGCGCGGAATTCGGCGCCGACCGGGCCGGGCACTTCGCTGGCCACCACGCCGAGCGTCTCGCCGACCGGAAGGCCGGAACGCAGGCCACGGACCAGCAGTTCGATCGCATCGGGAAACTTGGAGGTGAAGGCGTTCGTGCGCCGCTCGATCAGCTTGTTGACGACCCAGTGCGGCAGGCCGGCACCGGCCACCAGGCCAACCGACAGGGCGAGCAACAGGGCGCCGGTCTTGAGATAGATCAGCGCGGCGATGGTCAGGCCGAGGCCTAGCGATGCATAGAAATACTGGATCACCGTCCACGGCATGCCGGTACGGTCCAGCCGCAGCGCCAGCGCTTCTGCCCGCGAGCCCGAACCGGCCTTGGCAAACTGCTTGGGCTTGCGCGCGGCAATCGCCTTCTTGAGCTGCGATTCCACCCTCACCCCGGTGCTTTCGGAGTGGCGGTAGCGCACGGCTTCGAGGCGCCGCTGGCTCTGCTTGGAAGCCGACGGTCCGGCCACGAGCATGTAGCCCAGGATGAGGACCCCCATCAGGCCTCCACTGGCAAGCAATAGCTGGAACATGCTCATAATTCGCCCTTGCTTTCTCGCGGTCCGAACAGCGGATCAGGTGGTCGGCCCCCGGGGAGGCCGACCGTACCCGGATCAGCCGGCAGTCGCGTTTGCGGAAGCCTTGTCGGCCTTGTCTTTTTTCGAACCCAGAAGCGACATCAGGTCGAACTTCGAACCCTTCTTGCCGGCTTCCTTGAGGCCTGCGCCGTCATCGCTGGCTACGCCCACGATGGCGGCAGCCATCTCGCGCAGCGGGGCCAGCCCCTTGTTGTTCTTGTTCGCTTCGGCCAGCGTCTGGCCCAGCTTGGCAGCACCGACCGATGCCTTTTGGTCGAACGGCAGCAGGTAGTTGATCTTGCGCTCGATCGAGGCTTCGAAATCCGAACGGTTGATCTCCGATCCACTGGCGTGGAACTTGTTGCACACGATCAGCGGCTCGGCGTTGGGCGCATTGGCCTTGAGCCACGACAGGATGCGGATTGTATCGCGCGCCGATGCCAGGGTCATCTCGGTCACCAGTGTCACCACGTTCACTTCGGACAAAAGGTGCGGGAAGTTGATCAGCATGTTGCGCGGCAGGTCGATCACGGTCATCTCGAACGCTTGGCGGAATTCCTCTGCCAGTTGCACGAAAGCCGTTCCGTCGGTCATTAGCGGGGCGTTGATCGGGGCTTCGGCGCTCATGATGGCCAGCCGGTCGTTCGCGCGGATCATGGCGCGTTCGATGAACAGGCCGTCAATGCGGCTGGGGTTCTCGATCGCGTCGGTCAGGCCGCGGCCCGGTTCCAGGTCAAGGCACAGCGCGCCGGTGCCGAAGTGCACGTCGAGATCGAGCAGTGCGGTCGAACGCTTGTGTTCCATCGAGAACAGCCAGGCGATCGAAGTTGCAATGGTGCTGGCACCAACGCCGCCACGCGCGCCGACAACGGCGGTGGAAATGTGCTGCTTGTCGCCATCGCCTTCCGCCGCGCGGGGCGCCGAGAAGACGGCCTGGGCGCTGGTCAGCGCGTCACGCAGCTGGCCGGCCGAAAGCGGCTTGAGCAGGTAGTCGTGGATCCCGCTGGTCAGCAGGTCGCGATAGAGGCGCACGTCGTTGACCTGGCCGGTGGCAATCACCACCGTGCCCGGCTCGCAGACTTCGGCCAGGGCATGGATGTCGTTCAACGGATCGCCGCTTTCCGACAGGTCAACCAGCAGGATTGCCGGGCTGGCCGAGATCGACAGCGACTGGACCGCGTTGCGCAGGCCACCCTTGTTGCACTTCTCGGGCTGCCAGCCCATTTCGACCACCACCGGACGCAGCACGTCGAGCGCGGCTTCGTCGCAGATATAGGCGGCAAACGGATCGCGGTTGCCCATCGGTCCGGCTTTCCACGGAGCATTCATGCTACTTAACTCCCTTCCGAGCTGGACACGGTCGGCAGGCCGCCGCCACCCGTGTTCGGGGCATTGCGATAGGTTTCGATCGCCTTGGTCGAGCTCATCACGACGGTCTCGCCGGAACCTGCAGCGCCTTCGAGCAGGTGCTGCGGATCGGCCACCATGGCGGCAAAGTTGCTGTTCACCGCGCAGCCGAAACCGGCCGATGTCGCATTGGCGAGGTTGCCATTGCTCTTGCCCGACCAGTTGGGGCAGTTCGGCACATGGGCGGTCGAGCGGGTCACGACCACGCGGACATGACCGGGATCGACAAAGCCGACCGTGACCGGAGCCGTATCCTCGATCAGCAGGCCATAGCGGCTGGCAACGGCGGCGACGTCCTCGGTCACCGCAGCGCTGGCCATCGGATCGTCGATCGAGATGCGGTCACCATAGCCCAGGTCCATGGCTTCGAACCAGCCGGCCAGGCGCGACATTTCGGGCACGGAAAGCCCGGTCGAGTCGGCGCGCAGGTCGAGCGTGTAGTTGTGGCGCTGCACGACCGGCTGGTTGACGCTGTTGAGCGAGGCATTGGTCATTCCGCCGCCCGGAGTGGCGCAGGCCGAAAGGCCCGCGGCCATGACGAGTGCGAGAGCCGTGGTGCCGATGCGTTTGGTATAAAGGGTCATCACTGTCACCTCTCTCAGTTCAGGCTGAAGCCGGGCGTGGAAGCCTCGGCCGTGCGGGTGTCGGGTCCGGCAGGAGCGCCACCGGCCAGGGCTTCGCCGCCCTGGTCGATCAGGCCGATCGCCGGGTTGGTCGAGGGGCCTTCATCCGCAGCGCGCGGCATCGGACGCAACTGGCCGCTCACGCCGTTGTGCTCGCGGTTGAGCAGGAACTGCTCGGCCGCGTTGGGCGCGTTGAAGCCGTCGGTAGGCAGGCGGATGTCGCGGTCGTTGACCGGCTGGACGAGATAGGGCGTCACGATGATCACCAGCTCGGTTTCGCCGCGGCGGAACTCGGTCGAGCGGAACAGGTTGCCCAGGATCGGCAACTCGCCCACGCCCGGCACCCGGTCGATGGTGTTCTGCGAATTGTTGCTGAGCAGGCCGGCGATCATGAAGCTCTGGCCGGAGCCCAGCTCGATCGTGGTTTCGGCACGGCGGATCGTCAGCGCCGGGATCTGGAAGCCGTTGAGTGTGACCGCCCCCTGGCTCGACAGTTCCGACACTTCGGGGCGGACGCGCATCGAAATGCGGCCGTTTGCCAGCACCGTGGGCGAATAGGCCAGGCTGACGCCGTAGTTCTTGTACTCCACGGTGGTGGTGCCCAGGCCCTGGCTCAGCGGGATCGGGAATTCGCCACCGGCGAGGAATTCGGCCGTCTCGCCCGACAGGGCGGTGAGGTTGGGTTCCGACAGGGTGGTCACCAGGCCTTCGCGCTCGGCAAGGTCGAGCGCGGCGCCGATATCGAGGCCCAGGAAGCGGGTAACGCCGCCAATCGTGGTGCCGGGGCTGATCCGGTCGATAACCGTACCGGGAACCACGGTGCCGTCAGCCAGTGTCACTGCGCATGTGGGCGTGGTGCAGACCGCCGTGCCAGGCGCGAAGGTGGCACCCAGCGGGCGTCCCTGGCCGATGCCGAACTGGAAGCCGCTGGAGCTGTCGATCGTGGTCAGGTTGGCGCCCAGCGAGCGGACCAGCGAGCGGCTGACTTCGGCAAAGCGGACGCGCAGGTTGACCTGCAGCGGTGTAGCCATGCGCAGGCGCGAGATCACATTGGTGGCATCGCCCACGAAGGCGGACACCAGGCGCTCGGCCTCGGCAGCGTCTTCGGGCGCGGCCACGGTGCCGGTCAGGAGCACGGTATTGGTGCCCATCGTAGCGATCTGGATGTTGGCTTCCGGCATCGCCATTGCCAGCATCTGGTCAACGCTGTCGATGTTCGAACCCACGCGGACATTGGCCGACCAGATGATGTCGCCGGCAGAGTTGCTGGCGTAGATCGTGGTCAGGCCGCCCGACAGGCCCATGATGAACAGCTGGCGCTGCGATTTCACCTGGACATCGGCAATCGTTTCGTTGGCGACGAAGATGTCGGCCATGTTGCCCGGCACGTTGATCAGTTCGCCCCGGCCGATCGACAGGACGATATCCTGTGCCGGGCTGATGGTGGACTGGGCCTGTGTGGTTTGGGCCTGTGCCGTACCGGCCGGGATGGCAGCCAGCGGTGCCAGCGCCACGGCGGCGGTCAGCACGGACTTGATAAGGCGGCTCTGCATTGTCTTGCCCCTGGATGTGGTTCCGCGACTGGCGGCGGATCCGGTGGAAGTGGCGATCTGGTCTACACTCAGCGCATTGCTCTTGCGGGTCATGGCCATTACCTTGTGGTGCCGGCGGGCCGGTCGAGCAGCGCGCCTTCGCCGCGTGCCACCGGCACTTCGGTCGTGGTCTTGCCGCGCGTCACCCGCACGCTGGGCCCGACCGGACGGGCCGGCTGGGCGGCGCCCGGAACACCCATGACGGGTGCCGCAGGCGCAGCGTTCGCACCGGTTGCCGGCATGGTGCGGCGCTGGAAGCGCGACACGTCGCCGCCGGTTACATAGGTGGTGGCTCCGTCACGCGGGCGGCTTGCCACCTGGCGCAGCAGGCGTTCCTCTTCCGAACGGCTCGCGCCCTCGGGGATTTCAACGGCACCCGAAGCGATGGCACGGTCAAGCTCGGTCTGGTTGTCCGCAATCGAACGGAGCGACAGGCTGAGCGTGCCGATGGTCTGGGCCACGGCAATCTTCTCGCCGATACGCGGGGTAACTTCCAGAGTCACCGTGCGGAACGCGCGGACCACGGTACGGCCGTCGTCGGTCGTGGTGGTCTCGGTTGACTGGTCGGTGGCCAGAACGCGCAGGTTGGTGAGGATGGTCTCCGAAGCCTGCAGGCCCGCGCCGTCATCGCCTTCCACGGTCTGGGTCAACACCAGGTCGATCCGGTCACCCGGGAAGACAAAGCCGCCCACGCCGGTCCGTGCCGACACCGGCACGGTCACTGCCCGCATGCCCGGTCCAAGGGCCGCAGCCAGGAAGCCGCGATCGCCGGGAGCCACGAGCGAGCCCTGGGTCACCGGTTCGCCGGCCGTAACCTGGTGGCGGACCACCGTGCCGAGCAGCACTTCCATGTTGGCTTCGCCGTCGATGAAATAGGCGTCCTGCACCAGTTCTTCGGGCCACAGCTGGAACGCGATGGCGTCTGCCGTGATGATGGTGCCCGGCGGCAGGCTGCGCTTGGCAACCAGTACCTTGGGTCCCTGGGGCTCGACCGGAGCAGCTTCCACTGCGGGGGCGGAGTCGCCGGCAAACATGCTCCGGGCAGCAAGGGCAGTGCCGATCGCGATGATCAGCGCCCCTACAAGCAGGATGAGCTTCTTCTTGTCCATGGTGCGTCAAGCCCCCTTAGTGGTCCTTGCGGAACGATTTGTCCGGCATAGGTCGCAAGTGGTTAAAATGAGGTTTCCTGGGGCGGCTTCCCGGTTACTCAGCCGTTAAGGCTGTTGAGCGCGGAAGCCGGAACGTAAAAACTGGCGATGACCCAGAGGCCTGCGGCCGCGATGGCCACGCCATAGGGAATGGCGAGCTTGTCTTTCTGGCGGCGGATGATGTGCCATCCGCCAAAGGCCAGGGTCAGCACGCCGCCTGCCAGCGCCATCATGATAAGCAACTGGAGGAAATGGGCAGGCGCGATCCACAGCGCCAGCGCGGTCAGCAGCTTCACGTCGCCTCCGCCCATGGCCTTCAGTGCGAACAGGATCGACAGGGCAAGGAAAGTTGTCACGGCCAGGCCAAGCTGCATCGCCACGTCGGGCCACAGGGCCATGTTGTTCGCCCACCAGAATACCGGGGCGCCCAGCGCGATCGCGCCGTTCAGCCAGTTGGCTATCCTGCGGCTCTTGAGATCGGTGAAGGCTGCAACCAGCAGCGCGATTGCCAACATGGCAAGCAGTCCGTACTTGATCGGATCGTCCAGCATCGTAAATCCCCACGGGTTCCCCCCAACAGGTTCCCCACGGCATGCTTGCTAGCGGCCATCACTTACCAAATAGTAACCACGGGCAGGAGGCTGGTATTCATCACGCGGCGGGGCAGAGCGGCACAGAGTTTGATCGTCGGGCTATTCCGTCCGGCGCGATCGAGCGCAAGTGGCGCGCGGCAGACGGGCACGCGATCCGCCTGATCGACTGGCCTGCGCCCGACGCCGGGGCTCCCCCGCGCGGCGCGATCCTGTTCATGGCCGGGCGGGGCGATGCCTATGAAAAATATCTGGAAACCTTCGAACACTGGCGGCGGCAGGGCTGGCAGGTCAGCGGGGCGGACTGGCGCGGCCAGGCTGGATCGGGCCGCCTGGGCAATGATCCGGTGACCGGGCACATAGGGGATTTTACCCATTGGGTGGATGACCTGGCGGCGCTGTGGAGCCAGTGGGCCACCGGCAAACAGGGCCCGCTGGTACTGGCCGGCCATTCGATGGGCGGGCACCTGGTGCTGCGAGCAGTGGCGGAGAACGCGCTCTCGCCCGAACCGGCCGCGCTGGTCCTGTCCACCCCGATGCTGGGCGTCCATCCGCAATGGCTGCCGCTTTGGCTGCAAGGCGCGGCATCGCGCCTGATGACCATGCTGGGCGATCCGCGCCGACCGGCGTGGAAGTGGAGCGAGAAGCCGGGCGAACTGCCGCTCGACCGGCAGGCCCTGTTGACCCATGATCCCGCCCGCTATGCCGACGAGGGATACTGGCGCGATACCCGCGCAGAGCTGGTGATGGGTCCGGGGAGCTGGGGCTGGGTCGATGCGGCTTCGCGCTCGATGCGGAAACTGGCGCGGCCGGGTGTGCTGGAAGCGGTGCGCCTGCCGGTGTTCCTGCTGTCCACCACCGGCGACAAGCTGGTGTCGTGGCGCGCCAGCCGCCGCGCCGCCGCTCGCCTGCCCGATGTGGAATTCCTTGAACTGGGCCCCGAAGCCGCGCACGAGATCCTGCGCGAGTGCGATCCGGTGCGGGACAAGGCGCTGGCGGCGATCGACAGTTTTCTTACCCGGATAGTAAATTCTTGAGCAAGCATGTCGATATTGCCGTGATCGGTGCCGGGATTGCCGGTGCCTCGATTGCTGCCGAACTGGCGGCGCATGGCTCGGTCCTGCTGGCCGAGGCGGAGCAGTTCCCGGGCTATCACGCCACGGGCCGTTCGGCGGCGTTCTGGGACGAGTGTTATGGCGGCCCGAAGGTCGTGCCGCTGACCCTGGCTTCGGGGCCGTGGCTGCGTCAGGGCGGCTTTCTGGGCCCGCGTGGCGCATTGCATATCGCGCGCGATGGACAGGAGGACGCGCTCGATGCCTTCGAGCGGGCCTTTGCCGATACCGGAGCGACGATCGAACGGGTGGGGCGCGCCGAAATGGAGGCGCTGGTCCCCGGCATCCTGCCCGAATGGCACACGGCCATCCGCGAGCCGCTTTGCGCCGATATCGACGTGGCCGCGCTGCACCAGCATTACCTGGCGGCGGGCAAGCGGGGCGGGGTGAAGCTCCTCACCGGCCACCGGCTCGTCTACGCCGAACGCAGCGGCGAGGGCTGGTTGCTGGCCTTTGAAAACGGGACCGAGGTGACGGCCGGAACGCTGGTCAATGCCGCAGGGGCCTGGGCCGACGAGGTGGCGCGGATCGCCGGGTGCCGCCCGGTCGGGATCACGCCCTATCGCCGCACCGTGGTGCAACTTCGCACCGATCCCGCGCCAGACCCCACCCTGCCGCTGGTGCTGGGGATCGACGGATCGTTCTATTTCAAGCCCGATGGCGCGCGGATGTGGCTCAGCCCGCATGACGAAACGCCGAGCGCAGCCTGCGATGTGGCGGCCGAGGAGATCGACGTGGCCATAGCCATCGACCGCTTCCAGCAGGTGGTCGGCTGGCGAATCGAAGCGGTCGAACGCAAGTGGGCGGGCCTGCGCAGTTTCGCGCCCGACCGGCTGCCGGTCTATGGCCCGGACCCTGATATGCCACGATTTTTCTGGTTTGCCGGGCAGGGCGGCTTCGGCATCCAGACCGCGCCCGCCGCCGCGCGGCTGGCGGCGCAACTGCTCACCGGTGAGGGGCGCGATGGCATGACCGCAGCCATCGATGCAGGTGTTTACTCTCCCGCCCGCTTTGGCTAGCCCTTGTCCGGCAGGAGGACGCCTGCAGTTAGAAGAAGGGGATCGCCGCATGGCGCACAAGTTTGAAATCTACAAGGACAAGGCCGGCGAGTTCCGCGTGCGCTTCAAGTACAATTCCGAGATCATGTTCTCGACCGAAGGCTATTCCAGCAAGGAAAGCGCCAAGAACGCCATCGCTTCGATCCAGAAGAACGGCCCCGGCGCGCCGGTCGAAGACAACAGCTAAGAGTTCATCTCGCGGCTCGACCCGCTTCGCTGGCGGCATCGCTGGCGAGGCGGTCGACCCGTTCGTTCTCCACGTGGCCGTTGTGGCCGCGGACCCATTGCCATTCGACCTTGTGCCGTTTGATCGCGTCGATCAGCTCGTGCCACAGGTCTGCATTGCGCACCGGCTTCTTGCTCGAATTGATCCAGCCGTTGCGTTTCCACCCTGCGATCCACTTGGTCATGCCGTCGATCACATAGCGGCTGTCGGTGTGGATCACGACTTCGCACGGTTCGATCAGGGCTTCCAGCGCCTTGATGACGGCGGTCATTTCCATCCGGTTGTTGGTGGTATCGGGCTCGCTGCCCGCCATTTCCTTCTCGTGCTTGCCCATCCGCAACAACACGCCCCAGCCGCCCGGTCCGGGATTGCCCTTGCAGGCCCCGTCAGTGAAAATCTCGACCTTTTTCATGCCGAAAAGATAGCCGGGCCCCGGGCACGATAGCAATCGAGCCGACGCACGAAATCCATCGGATCCTTGCGCGTGACCATGGCATCGGCTGGCGTGTCGAGCCAATCCTGCGCGCGGCTGGAGACAAAGCGCAGGCAGGCTGCTTCGGCCAGCAGCGGCAGCGCAGCGTGTTCTTCGGCAGAAAGCGGGCGCACCTCGGCATAACCTGCCACCAGCGCCTCGCCGACTTCGGGCCGGAAAGTGCAGCCATGATCGGCATAGCTCCAGGCGGCATGGGTCACGGCCAGATCATAGGCCATGGCATCGTTGCAGGCGAAGTAGAAGTCGATCAGTCCGGTCACCTCGGCCCCGCGCATCAGGACGTTGTCGGGAAACAGGTCGGAATGGATCACCGACTGGGGCAGGCCGCTGGGCCAGGCGGCGGCGACCATGGCGGCGTGGCCGATGGTTTCGGGAAGCGCCGGATCGATTCGCGCCAGTTCCGCCGCGCCGCATTCCGCCAGCACGCGGGCCGATGTGGCAATGTCGAGGTCGTTCTTCCGCGTGGCGGGGAAATCCATCGCATCGAGGTGCATCCGGGCGAGCACCCGGCCGACATTGCGCGCCTGCACGGGCGTCGGCTTGTCGATCGACACGCCCGGCAGGAACTCGATCAGCGCCACGGCCTTGCCGCCGATTGTGCGCGAGGCCGCGCCATCGCGATCATGGATCGTGCGCGGGACCGGGCAGCCCTTGGCGGCGAGGTGATCGAGCAGGCCGAGGAAGAACGGCAGGTCTGCCAGGTCGATCCGCCGTTCGTACATCGTCAGTATGAAGCGCGCACCGCTACCGTCCTTGCCGGTGGTTTCCAGCAGCCAGTTGGAATTGGACACGCCTTCGGCAATGCCCTTGGCGCTGACCAGTTCGCCCACATCGTAATGCGCGACAAGTGCTGCCAGGTCGTGCGACGAAAGCTGGGTATAGACGGCCACGGGGAAAGCTTACTCGGTAAGCTGGCGCGGCAGCTTGAAGATCATGGTTTCCTGCGCGGTCAGCACGGCGCGTTCTTCCACTTCGCGCCATTCGCCCAGCCGCGCGATGACTTCGCGCACCAGGGCTTCGGGGGCAGAGGCACCGGCGGTGAGGCCCAGGGTGGTCACCCCGTCGAGCCAGCTTTCCTCGATCTCGCTGCCACGCTGGATCAGCTTGGCGGGCGTGCCGCACCGTTCGGCCACTTCGACCAGCCGCAGCGAATTGGATGAATTGGGCGCGCCGATCACCAAGACCAGTTCGGCCTCGGGCGCGATCTCCTTGACCGCCGCCTGGCGGTTGGATGTGGCGTAGCAGATGTCTTCCGCCTTGGGTGCCACGATCTGCGGGAAGCGGGCCTTCAGCGCATCGATGATCTCAGCCGTATCGTCCACCGACAGGGTGGTTTGCGTCAGGAAGGCGAGGCTGCCATCCTGCGGGACTTCCAGCGTGGCTACATCCTCGACGGTTTCCACCAGCGTCATCTGGCCTTCTGCCACCTGGCCGAACGTGCCGATCACTTCGGGGTGGCCGCGGTGACCGATGAACACGATATGGCGTCCGGCCTCGATCTGGCGTTCGGCCTGGCGGTGAACCTTGGATACCAGCGGGCAGGTGGCATCGACATAGATCATCTGCCGCGCCTCGGCCTCGGCGGGCACGCTTTTCGGCACGCCGTGGGCGGAAAATACCACCGGCACGCCCTGCGGGACTTCGTCCAGTTCCTCCACGAAGACCGCCCCCTTGGCGCGCAAGCTGTCCACCACATAGCGGTTGTGGACAATCTCGTGCCGCACATAGACCGGCGCGCCATAGCGTTCGAGGGCGCGCTCCACGATCTCGATCGCGCGATCCACTCCGGCGCAGAAACCGCGCGGGGCGGCGATCAATACGGTCAGCGGGCGCTTCTGCACCGCGTTGTCGACTGTGCCGCCTGCAGGCGTGGCGGCATTTGGAAAGGGAGCGTTCATATCCACGCCACTAGCGGTTGTCGGCGCCAAGCGAAAGGGGTAGGGGCTGCTCCTGGTAAAGTACTAAGGACCGGGAATGAACCTCCGCACTGCTTCGATCGTCGCACTCGCCGCTCTGGGCTCGATTGGCCTGGCTGGCTGCAAGTCCGCAGGTGACATCGTGGTGCAGCAGGGCGTGGGCATTACCGCGCTGCGCAGCGTCTGCCCGGCGGTTGGCATTGCCGAGCATACGGGCGATGTCACGCTGTTCTCGCCTGCGAGCGCCACAACTGCCGATGCGATGGACCTGACCGCGGTCATCACCAATGTCCGCAGCACCTGCAACGATACCGGCGCCGAAGTGCGCAGCGACGCCACGTTCGACATCCAGGCCCTGCGCCGCAACACCGAGGGCGCACGCACGGTGGAGCTTACCTATTTCGGCACTGTCCTGCGCGGCGGCGATGCGGTGATTGCCAAGCGTCTGCGCACGGTCACGCTGCAATTCGCCGATGGCCAGGCGCGCGCCAGCGCCACGGGCACCGCGGGCGCGCTGATCGACCGCGCCGAAGCGACCTTGCCGGCCGACATCCGCGAGCGCATCACCCGCACGCGCGAGGCTGGCGATGACGATGCCGCGGTCGATCCGCTTACCCTGCCCAACGTGCGCGCTGCCCTGGCCCGCGCCAATTTCGAGCTGCTGGTCGGTTTCCAGCTGACCGACGCGCAACTGCAGTACAACGCCACGCGCTAAACCTGATCCGCGCCGCCTTCCGTTGGCGGTCTTCCGTTGATTGGGCAAACAGGCTAACGGCGCGGGCATGAACGCTATTCACACGCTTTACGCCGCCTATGCGGCCCGGATCGACGCCGTACTGGCTGCCCTGGAGGCCGAGGGCCACCTGCCGGCCGGATGTCCGCGCGGCAATGTCGCGGTGGAACCGCCGCGCGATCCGTCGCATGGCGATCTTGCCACCAATGCCGCCATGGTGCTGGCCAAGCCCGCCGCCACCAATCCGCGCGCGCTGGCCGAAATGATTGTCGAGAAGCTGGCCGCCGATCCGCTGGTGGAGAGCGCCGAAATTGCCGGACCCGGCTTTATCAACCTCAAGCTGACACCTGCCAACTGGCTGGCCGAACTGGCGGCGATTGCCGCCATGGCCGATGGCTATGGCAAGTCCACCATGGGGCAGGGGCGGCGGGTCAATGTCGAATATGTCTCGGCCAACCCGACCGGCCCGATGCACATGGGCCACTGCCGCGGGGCGGTGGTGGGCGATGCGTTGGCCAGCCTGCTGGAAAGCGCAGGTCACGAGGTGATCCGCGAATATTACGTCAACGATGCCGGTAGCCAGGTCGATACGCTCGCCCGTTCGGTCCACCTCCGCTATCGCGAAGCGCTGGGCGAGGATATCGGCGAGATTCCGGCGGGCATGTACCCTGGCGATTACCTGAAACCCATCGGCGCGACGCTGGCGGCAGAGCTGGGCGGGCGGTTCGTGGGCGCGCCCGAAAGCGAATGGCTGGTCGATTTCCGCACCCGCGCCGTGGCCGGGATGATGGAACAGATCCGCGCCGATCTCGCCCTGCTGGGCATCGAGCATGATGTGTTCTCGTCCGAAGCCGAACTGCAGGCGGCGGGCAAGCCGGAAGAGGCCGAGAAATGGCTGCGCGCCCATGACCTGGTTTACGATGGCGTGCTGGAACAGCCCAAGGGCAAGACGCTGGACGACTGGGAGCCGGTTGAACTGCCGCTGTTCCGCTCGACCAAATTCGGTGATGATCAGGATCGCCCGATCAAGAAGTCCGACGGCAAGTGGACCTATTTCGGCGCCGATCTGGCTTACCACATGCAGAAGGCCGAAACTGCCGACGAACTGATCGACGTGTGGGGCGCGGACCATGCGGGCACGGTCAAGCGGATCAAGGCAGCGGTCATGGCGCTCAGCGAAGGGCAGGGGACCGCAATCCCGTTCGACGTCAAGCTGGTGCAGATGGTGCAGCTCCTCCGCAATGGCGAGCCCGCCAAGATGTCGAAGCGCAGCGGCAACTTCGTCACCATCGCCGACATGGTGGACGAAGTGGGCAAGGACGTGGTGCGTTTCACCATGCTGGCCCGCAAGCCCGAAGCGCAGATGGATTTCGATTTCGCCAAGGTGGTCGAGGCATCGAAGGACAATCCGGTATTCTATGTGCAATATGCCCATGCCCGGATCCGTTCGATCCTGCGCAAGGGCGAGGCCGAAGGCTATGTGCCCTCCGATGCTCATCTCGACCTGCTGACGGCGGACGATCTCGCCCTTATCAAGCAGGCGGCGCAGTTCCCGCGCGAGGTGGAAGCCGCCGCCAAGGCGCGCGAGCCGCACCGGATCGCATTCTATCTCTATGAACTGGCGGCGACATTCCACGCCTTCTGGAACCTGGGGAATGACGATCAGGCAAAGCGCATCATCGTGGCACAGGCCCCCGAACTGTCGGCGGCGAGGCTTTTCCTCGTCACGCAAATCGGGCAGGTAATCCGCAACGGGCTCGCCCTCTTGGGCGTGGAGGCGGTGGAGGAGTTGTAATCATGGGCTTTCCTGGCGGAGAAAATGACGGCGATCTGCCGCAAGGCGAAGCCTATGAAGCCGGTGAACAGCTCACCCTGACCGATGATGACGATGCCCTCCCCTGGCTTGAAACCGATGACGAGGATGTCGAACAGGGCAGCGATTACCGCATCCTGATCTTCGCCGCGCTGGCCGTGGTGGCGCTAGGCGCGATCCTGTTCGGCGCCAACTATTTCTTCTCCGGCCGCACCGGTGGAGTCGAACCCGATGGCAGCACCATTGCCGCACCGGACGAGGCATACAAGGTCCGCCCCGAGAATGCCGGCGGCACCCAGGTGGCAGGCACTGGCGATCTCAGCTTCGAAGTGGGCCAGGGCGAGGGCCGCGAAAGCCGCCTGGCCAGCGATGATCCCGCCCCGTCGATCGATATCGAGGCTGCTGCACCGACCACTGCTGCCACTCCCGGCACGTCCCCCACCCCACAGGCGCGCGTGACCGGTGTGGGCGTCCAGGTTGGCGCCTATTCCAGCCGCGCTTCGGCCGAGGCGGGATGGAACCAGTTGCGCGGCCGGTTCGAGGCGCTGTCGGGCCTCAACCACCGGATTCTCGAAGGCACGGCGGACAGCGGGACGATCTATCGCCTGCAGGCCGTGGCAAGCGACGGCGCGGCGGCTGATGCATTATGTCGATCGATCCGCAATGCAGGCGGGGATTGCCAGGTCAAACGCTAGGGCTGTCCACACCATCTGCGCGGCTTACGCTTGAAGCAGGCGCATATTCCTGCGACTCCTTCCGCCTATGACACCCGCCATCTTCGGCCTTTCCGGAACCGCGCTGACCGCTGATGAGCGGGCGTTTTTTCGTGAGGCCGATCCGGCGGGTTACATCCTGTTCGGCCGCAACGTGGAAAGCCGCGATCAGCTTCGCGCGCTGACCGACGACTTGCGCACAATCCACGGGCGCGAGCGCCTGCTGGTCTCGATTGACCAGGAAGGCGGACGGGTTGCCCGGATGAAACCGCCGGTCTGGCCTGCATACCCCTGCGGCTGGGCCTTTGCCGACCTGTGGCAGGTGGCGCCGGCCAGCGCTATCGAGGCGGCGCGGGCTAACGCGCAATTGCTGGGGCAGGACCTGGCCGAGGTTGGCATAACGGTGGACTATGCCCCCCTGCTCGACGTGCGGCAGCCGGGCGCGCATGACGTGATCGGGGACCGGGCATTGGGGGCAGAGCCGTTGGCCGTGGCGGCGCTGGGCCGCGCGGTGCTCGACGGGCTGGCGCGGGCAGGGGTGACCGGCTGCATCAAGCACATGCCCGGCCACGGCCGCGCCATGGCCGACAGCCACAAGGAATTGCCGATTGTCACGGCCAGCGCAGAGGAACTGGAAACCGACCTTGCGCCCTTCGCCCGCCTCAACGATGCGCCCATCGGGATGAGTGCCCACGTGCTCTACCCGGCATGGGATGCGGACCGCCCTGCGACGCTGTCGAGCCGAATCATTGCTGACATCATCCGCAAACGGATCGGCTTTTCCGGCCTGCTGCTGACCGACGACATCGACATGCAGGCCTTGCAGGGCACAATCCCCGAACGCAGCGAGCGGGCCATTGCGGCAGGCTGCGACGTGGTGCTCAACTGCTGGGGCAGGATGGAGGATATGCAGGGCATCGCCGATCGCCTGCCCGCCATGACTGCCGAAGCCTCTGCCCGCCTCGATGCCGCACTGGCCTATCCGAAAGGGCAGGAAGCCGACCGGGCGCAATTGCTCGCCACGCGTGATGGACTGCTGGCCCAGGTGCAGGCGGCATGACGGACGACGGCCTGATCCTCTCTGCGCCCGACGAAGCGACGGCAGACGAGTGGGACGGCCCCGCCGCACCTTCGGCCAATGACGCCGCGCTCTATCTCGAACTCGATGGCTGGGAAGGGCCGCTCGACCTGCTGCTCGACCTGGCACGACGGCAGAAGGTGGACCTCAAGGCCATCTCGATCCTGGCGCTGGTGGACCAGTATATCCACTATATCGAGCGGGCCGAGGCGCTGAAGCTGGAGATTGCCGCCGATTATCTGGTGATGGCCGCCTGGCTCGCCTACCTCAAAAGCGCGCTGCTATTGCCCAAGGATGAGCAGGAGGACCCGAGCCCCGAAGAACTTGCCCTGCGGCTGCAACTCCGGCTGGAACGGCTGGGCGCGATGCGCGATGCCGCCGCGCGGCTGATGGCGCGGGACCGGCTGGGGCGCGACGTGTTTGTGCGCGGCGCGCCCGAAGGCCTGAAGATCCTCAAGAAGAACCAGTGGCAGTGCGACTGGTATGGGCTGGTCCACGCCTATGGCCAGGTGAAGCTGCGCACCCAGCCGGTGGTCCACATGGTGCGCGACCGCCCGGTGATGACGCTGGATGCCGCGATCGACCGGGTGTCCGCCATGCTCGGCGTCAGCCTCGACTGGATGGAATTGCGCAGCTTCCTGCCGGTGCATTCCGACCCGCGCCTGCGCCGTTCCGCGCTCGCCTCCAGCTTTGTCGCCGCGCTGGAACTGGCGCGGATGGGGCGGGCGGAGATGCGGCAGGAGGAGGTTTTCGGCCCGATCCACCTCAGGCGGGTGAAAGCCTGATGGAGGCCCCTGACGACCTGGTGCGCGCGGTGGAAGCCACGCTGTTCGCCGCCGAGGCACCGATGACGGCCGAGGAGATTTCCGCGCACCTCGAAGGGGCCGAGGTGCGCGGCCCCCTGGCCGAATTGCAGGCGACCTATGCCCTGCGCGGCGTCCACCTGGTTGAGCGCGGCAAGCGCTGGCAGTTCCAGACCGCGCCCGACATGGCCCACCTGCTGCGCCGCGAGAAGGAGCAATTGCGCCGCCTGTCCCGTGCGGCGACCGAAGTGCTGGCCATCGTTGCCTATCACGAACCCGTCAGCCGCGCCGAGATCGAGGGGATCCGCGGCGTCCAGACCAGCGCGGGCACGCTGGACGTACTGATGGAAGCGGGCTGGGTGCGGGTGGAAGGGCGGCGCGAAGTGCCGGGCCGCCCGGTGATCTATGCCACCACGCCCGATTTCCTGTCCCACTTCGGCCTCAAGAGCCGCCGCGACCTGCCGGGAATCGACGAGTTGAAGGCAGCGGGCTTGCTCGATCCGGTGGATGAAGCCTATGATGTCGCCATTGGCAGCGACACCGCGCACGAGCCGGAGCCTGCCGAGCCGGATGCCGACGAAGACTGACGAAACCAAGGTTGTGGCATACCGGCGACAATGTGCCTATATCGGGCGCACCACCCCAATCGAAAGTAAACCAATGAGTCTTGGACCCTGGCAGCTTGCAATCATCGCCATCCTCATCCTCGTCCTGTTCGGGCGCGGGCGGATCTCCGAAATGATGGGTGATTTCGGCAAGGGCATCAACAGCTTCAAGAAGGGCATGAGCGAGACCGGCGAGGACAAGCCCGCCGCCCCGCAGGCACCGCCGGCGCAGATTGCGTCGCCGGAAGCTGCGCCTGCTCCCACGGAAACGCCTGCCAACACCACTGCCAATACCTCCGGCAACAAGTAAGCGGGATAGCAGCCGGTGTTCGATATCGGCGCGTCCGAAGTCCTGCTGGTAGCCGTGGTGGCGATTGTCGTCATCGGCCCCAAGGACATGCCTGCCGCCCTTCGCCAGGCGGGCCGCTGGATCGGCAAGGCACGGCGCATGTCCACCCACTTCCGTACCGGTCTGGATGCCATGATCCGCGAGGCGGAGATGGAGGACATGGAGAAGAAGTGGAAGGAGCAGAACGAGAAGGTGATGCGGCTCCATCCCAATGGCGGCCCCGCCGATGCGGCCCAGACGGGGGCCTATCCTTCGCCGCCGCCCGCCATGACGCCGACTACTCCCGCACCGCCCGTCGCCAGTGCCGAGAGCGTCACTCCGCCCCCGCCGACAGCAACACCCGCTCCGGCACCCACGCCTAACAAGGCGGGCGAGTGACCGTGGCGTTCAAGCTCAAGGATCTCGACCAGAGCCAGGCTCCGCTGCTCGATCACCTGATCGAACTGCGGCGGCGGCTGGTGCGCTGCGTGGTCGCGCTGTCGCTGGCCTTTGTCGTGTGCTTCTATTTCGCCGACCAGATCTTCGGCTTCCTGGTCCAGCCGCTGGTCCAGGCTTTCCCCGATGGCGAGGGGCGGTTGATTTTCACCCGGCTGTACGAGGCGTTCTTCGTGCAGATCAAGGTGGCGCTGTTTGCCGCTTTCTTCGTCAGCTTCCCGGTGATTGCCAACCAGATGTGGGCCTTCATCGCTCCGGGCCTCTATGCCAAGGAAAAGGGTGCGTTCCTGCCCTTCCTGATCGCCACGCCGGTGCTGTTCACCACCGGGGCCGCGCTGGCCTATTACATCGTCATGCCCACGGCCTTCCGCTGGTTTATCGGCTTTGAAGGCGACATGGGCGGCCTGTCGATGGAGGCGCTGCCGGGGACCGATGACTACCTGACGCTGGTGATGCAGTTCATCCTGGCGTTCGGCATCAGCTTCCTGCTGCCGGTGCTGCTGCTGCTGCTCAACAGGGCGGGCATCGTCAGCCGGGCGCAGTTGAGCGGAGCGCGACGCTATCTGATCGTGGCGATCTTCGTAATCTCGGCCTTTGCCACGCCGCCCGATATTGTGTCGCAACTGATGCTGGCGATCCCGCTGATCCTGCTGTTCGAGGGATCGCTGGTGATCATGTCCGTGACCGAGAAGCGCGCCGCGAAGCAGGCGGCCGAGGCGGAGACGGAAGCCGAAGTTCCGCCGGTTGAGCAGGGTTAGCGGCCAGCTACTCCCCGTCCTCCACCGACCACACCCGCTGCCCGGCAATCCACGTTTCCAGCACGGTAATGCGGCGGATATCCTCTGCGCGCGACACCAGCGGATCGTCGTCCAGCACCACGAAATCGGCCCGTTCGCCGGGTTGCAATGAACCGAAGCGCCCTTCGGCAAAACCGGCATAGGCGCCGCCAGCGGTAAAAGCGGCCAGCGCGGCTTCGCGGCTGACAACTTCACCCGGCTGCCATCCGCCCACAGGCTCGCCATTGGCGTCCACCCGGCTGATCGCCACGGCAATGCCTTCCATCACATCGGGCACTTCCACCGGCGCGTCCGATCCGAACACCATGCGCGCGCCGGTGGCCATGATCGAGTCCCAGGCATAGGCCCCCGCCAGACGGTCCTGCCCCAGCCGCGCTTCGGCCATCAGCCGGTCGCTGGTCTGGTGGACCGGCTGCATCGAGGTGATGATGCCGTGCTGGCCGAACAGCGCGAAGTCCGCCGGATCGACCACTTGCGCATGTTCGATCCGCCAGCGCCGGTCGCCCTTGAAGTCCTCCGAAAGCTGGTCAATCGCCGCCAGGGCATCGGCATTGGCAGCATCGCCGATGGCATGGATCGCCACCTGGAACCCGTCCATCGAGGCGCGGCTCATCGAATTGCGCAACTGCGTGCCGTCAAGCACTGCGAGGCCGCGATGGCCCGCCTCGTCGGTATAGGGCGCTTTCAGCATGGCCCCGCGCGATCCCAGTGCGCCATCCAGCCAGAACTTGACGCCGTTGAGGCGCAGCCGGTCCTCATAGAGCCAGCCGGTCGGTTCCGGCCCGCCGATCAGCAGCATGGTCGGCACGCTGTCGGCATAGGACATGATCCGCAACAACAGGCGGCCCGCATCGCCTGCGCGGCGGAAGGTCATCCAGTCCTCGATTGAAGTGCCCATGTCGGCCACGGCAGTCACTCCGTGGCGGAAGAAGGCGCGCTGTGCCTGGTGCAGGGCAAGGTCGCGATCGCCCGGGCGGGGCGGGGGGACATGGGCGGTGAGCAGCGCCATGGCATTGTCCACCAGCACGCCCGCGGGTGCGCGTGATCCGGCCTGGCGGATGATCCGCCCGCCCGCGGGATCGGCAGTCTGCGCGGTAATCCGTGCGGTTTCCAGTGCAAGGGAATTGCCCCACACGGCGTGCCCGTCCGCCCGCTCCAGCATGACCGGGCGGCCATCGCTGATGGCATCGAGATCGGCGGCGGTGGGCAGGCGGCCAAGGCCCCAGCGCTCCTCGTTCCAGCCGGTCCCGACCAGCCAGGGGCGGCCGGGATACTGGGCACCATAGGCGCGCACCATGGCCAGCGCCTCGTCGAGGCTGGTGGCCCCCGACAGGTCGAGCGTCAGCTTCGACAGCCCCAGCCCCATCACATGGGCGTGCGAATCGATGAAGCCCGGCACCACGGCGCGGCCCTGCAGGTCGACGTAGAAATCGACCTCGCTTGTCGGCCGGTCGCCGAAATCGAGCAGTTGCACGATGCGGCCATCGTCATCGACCACCATGCCGGCGAAGCGGTCCACGCTGCCATTGGCGCGGACCGAGAGCCCGGCGAGGTTGTCGAAATGGGTATCGGCCAGCGCGGGCGAAGCGACGAGCAGCGCGCTCGCGGCCAGCATCCTCCCCAGAATGGGGAGGGGGACCGCCCGAAGGGTGGTGGTGGGGCGAGAGGCGGTGCGCCCCTCCACCATGCTGCGCATGGTCCCCCTCCCCGTTTCGGGGAGGATCATCCGGCCCTTCATGCCTCGCCTCCATTGCCAAGGTGGCGGACGAGCGCGCTGGTATCCTGCCGCCCACCGCCCATGGCCTGCACTTCGGCATAAAAGCCATCCACCTGCGCGGTTACCGGAAGGTCCAGGCCGTATTCGCGCGCTTCGGCCAGCGCAATGGCCAGGTCCTTGCGCATCCAGTCGATCGCGAAGCCGAAATCGAACTCGTCTGCCGCCATGGTCTTCCAGCGGTTGTCCATCTGCCAGCTTTGCGCCGCGCCGCCGCTGATCGCTTCGAACACGGCATCAAGATCGAGCCCGCTCGCCTCGGCCAGCCGCAGCCCTTCCGACAAACCGGCCAGAACTCCCGCGATGCACACCTGGTTGACGGCCTTTGCCCCCTGGCCAGCGCCGGGCGGGCCGATGTGGACCATTCGCAGGGCATAGGCTTCCATCACCGGGCGCGCGGCGTCCATCGCCACCACGCTGCCGCCGCACATGATCGACAGCTTGCCGTTCTCTGCGCCCGCCTGTCCGCCCGAAACCGGCGCATCGAGCGCGAGCAGGCCGAGCGTGTCTGCTTCTGCCGCAAGCCGCCGTGCGATGTCCGGGCTGACAGTCGTGTGGTCCACAAACAGTGCGCCCGCCTGCATCGCCGCCAGCGCGCCATCATCGCCCAGCATCACATCGGCGAGGTCATCATCGTTGCCAAGACACGACAGCACCACCTGTGCGCCCGCCACGGCATCGCCTGCGGACGGGGCGACATTCACCTCCAGCCCCAGCGTGCGGCAATGATCGGCCCAGCCTTGCGCGCGGGCGGGGGTGCGGTTCCAGCCGGTTACGCGGTGTCGGGCGGCAGCGAGGTGGCGGGCCATCGGGGCGCCCATCGTGCCCAGGCCCAGAAATGCGATATCGAGGGGAGTGTTCATCGCCGCCTGACTGCCAACTAAGGCCCGCTAAAGCAATCTTTGCACTCCCGAATGTGCACGAGGGTTCCCTTTGCGCGAAAAAATGCGATAGGCCGTGCCCCATGAACCAGGGGACAACACCGCCCGCAAAACTCGACATCGCCGATATCCGCGCCGCCGCGGATCGGATCGGCGATGCCGTGGTCCACACGCCCACGATGCACAGCCGCACGCTGTCGAAGATTACCGGCGCGGAGATCTGGCTCAAGTTCGAGAACCAGCAGTTCACTGCGGCCTACAAGGAACGCGGCGCGCTCAATGCCCTGCTCAACCTCGATGCGGCGCAGCGCGCCAAGGGCGTGATTGCGGCCAGCGCCGGTAACCATTCCCAGGGGCTCAGCTATCACGGCACCCGGCTGGGCGTGCCGGTCACCATTGTCATGCCGCGCACCACGCCCACGGTGAAGGTGATGCAGACCGAAAGCGTCGGCGGCAAGGTGATGCTGGAAGGCGAGACCTTCGACGAAGCCTATGCCTATGCCCGGTCGATGGAGCAGCAGCTCTGCCTGACTTTCATCCACCCGTTCGACGATCCGCTGGTGGCCGCAGGGCAGGGCACGGTGGCGCTGGAAATGTTCGCCGACGCGCCCGATCTCGATACAATCGTAGTGCCGATCGGCGGCGGCGGCCTGATCTCCGGCATGGGGACCGTGGCGCGGCACCTTTACCCGAAAATGGAAGTGGTCGGCGTGCAGGCCGCGCTCTATCCGTCGATGTATGGCCACATCCGGGGCGAGGCGCTGGATTGCGGCGGCGATACCCTGGCCGAAGGCATCGCGGTGAAGGAGCCGGGGCATTACACCCGCCAGATCATCCGCGATGTGGTGGACGATATCGTGCTGGTCGAAGAACCGCACCTGGAAGAAGCGGTCGCACTGCTGTTACAGATCGAAAAGACCGTGGTTGAGGGCGCGGGCGCGGCCGGGCTGGCGGCGGTGCTGGCGCACAAGGCGCGGTTCCAGGGGCGCAAGGTCGGGCTGGTGCTGTGCGGCGGCAATATCGACACGCGGCTGCTCGCCAACGTGCTGCTGCGCGACCTGGCGCGGTCGGGCCGGCTGGCGCGGTTGCAGATCAACCTGCAGGACCGGCCGGGCGCGCTGTTCAAGGTGATGGACCTGTTCAACCGGCACAACGTCAACATCCTCGAAATCTACCACCAGCGGATTTTCACCAACCTGCCCGCCAAGGGCCTGGTGACCGATATCGAGTGCGAGGCGCGCGACCGCGAACAGCTCGAAGCGTTGATCTCCGACCTCAGGCGTACAGGCTATTCGGTTAGCCACGTCGAACTGAACTGATCCGTTTCGGGGCGGCTTGCGGCAGTTACCCGCAGGCTTGTGCAAATTAACCCTGACCTTGGACCGAATTGTGGTTAAGATCGTTTCAACCGACGAATCCCCGCTTCATAGCGGGGCATGTCTGAAAGTGGATCAAACCATCTGGCCAAGAGGATCAGCGAAGAGGTGACGGCGCCCGTTCGATTTCCCCGGTTCTTCGTGACCAGCCCTGCGCCGTGTCCCTATCTGCCCGGCAAAACGGAACGCAAGGTCTTCACCGAACTGAAGGGGCCGCATTCCGAACAGCTGCACGATGCCCTCAGCCGCATCGGGTTCCGCCGCAGCCAGACCGTTGCCTATCGCCCGTCCTGCGTTGATTGCCGCGCCTGTGTGTCGGTGCGTGTTGTCGCCAGCGAGTTCCGCGCCTCTGCCACCCAGCGCCGCACGCTGCGGGCGAATGATGACCTGGTGGTCAGCGAATGCCGCCCTTGGGCCACGTCCGAACAGTATGCCCTGCTGCAGAAATACCTCGCCAGCCGGCACCCCGGCGGCGGCATGGCCGCGATGGACGAGGTGGATTATGCTGACATGGTGGAACATACTTCGGTTTCCAGCTTTGTAATCGAATACAGGGAACCCGGTCATGATGGTCGGCCCGGCAAGCTGGTGGCAGCCTGCCTGACCGATCGCCAGGGGGATGGGCTCTCCATGATCTACAGTTTTTATGATCCGGAGTGCGGGGAGCGCAGCGGGCTTGGTAACTACGTCATCCTCGACCACATCCGCCGGGCGGGGGAAGCAGGGCTGCCCTACGTCTATCTCGGCTATTGGGTCGATGGTTCGCCGCGCATGCAATACAAGGTCCGCTATCGTCCGCTCGAACAGCTGGGGCCCGACGGGTGGAGCCGTATGCGCGATGGCGAACAGCACGCCCGTATCGCCGCCATTGCAGCCGAACAGCCCGCAGAGCCGCTCGAAGGTGCAACCAAGGACGGCGCGCCGGGCGAACAGCGGCAATACCGCTTCGTCTAGGTCCGTTGCCGCTATCCCGATGAACCGCAGTGTCACGGCGATGGCCATGTGCCTCGCCTTGCTGGCCGGGCCGTGGTCAGCGCCGTTATCCGCGCAGGGCCTGCCGACGCTGGACGACCTGATTCCGCCCGAAGCGGTCAACGATCCCGAAGCCTGGGCGTCGCAGGGTAGCGGTCCGGGCGACGAGGCCGGGGCCGACGATCTTGCCGCCGATTCGCCGATGGAGCCCAATCCCTTCCTGACGATCGAGCTGCCGGAAAACCTCGCGCTGCCCGAGATCGAACCCTTGCCGCAAGCCGAAGAGCCGATCGAATTCGCCACCTTCGACGAGGTTATCCCGCCCCTGCCCGAAGTGAGCGAGGAGCGGATTTCGAGCGAGCTGGTGCTGGCCTTCCCGTCCGATACCTCGCTGTTCCCGATCCGCGATGAATTCATCGACCGGTTCAGGTCGCTTTCCACCGTGGTCGATCTGGATTCCAACGGCAGCCAGGCCCGCCTCACCGCCCAGGCCCGCGCCGACGAAGACCTGCTGGTCCGGCTGCTGCGGACCTATGGCTATTTCGATGCCCAGGTGATCCGCTCGATCGTAATCGCCGAAGATCGCGAAGATGCTTCGGAAGACCCGGTTGCCCGGTTCGATGTGATCCCCGGTCGGCGATTCACCGTGGGCGAGGTCGATCTGGGCAACCTAGCGGCGGCGGGTAGCGATTACGACATGCTGCGCCAGACCTACGAGGTCTTCCCGGGCGACCTGCTGTCGCTTGACGCGGTGACCGACGAACGGTTCGATCTCGACACCGCGCTGGGCGAAAGCGGCTATCCCTTTGCCGCAATCGAGGACCCCGAACTGCTGGTCGATCATGCCCGGCTCGAAGGCGATGTGACCATGCCGGTGGAACCGGGTGGGCGCTATGTCTTCGGCAATGTCACCAGCGACATGGAGGATTTCCTCCCCGCCAACCATCTGGCCAACATCGCGCGGTTCGAGCCGGGCGACCTCTACCGCCGCAGCGACGAGATGGACCTGCGCCGCGCTATCCTAGCGACGGGGCTGGTCGGCTCGGTCACAATGACGCCGGTAGAAGTCACCCCGCCGATGGGCGACCAGCCGGGCACCGTGGACATGGCCGTGGGCCTCACGGCTGCGCCCTTGCGCACGCTGGCCGGATCGGTCGGGTTCGGGACCGAGGAAGGCATCAGGCTGGCGGGCAGCTGGGAACACCGCAACCTGTTCCCGCCCGAAGGCATGCTGCGGGTGCGCGGCATCCTTGGCACGCAGGAACAGCTGGCCGGGGTGACCTTCCGCAAGAATAACTTCAAGGGCCGCGACCGCATCCTGACGCTGGATGCCTTTGCCTCCACGCTCGATAACGATGCCTTCGAAGCCAGCACCGCCTCGCTCATCGGCACCTATGAACGGGTCTCGACCCTCCTGTTCCAGAAGCCGCTGTCCTATGGTGCCGGGTTCGAACTGGTGGCAACCGAGGAGCGCGAGCAGAAGCGCGATTTCGCCACGCCCAACAACACCTTCCTGATCGCCGCGCTGCCTGCCTTTGCCCAGCTCGACACCAGCGACGACCTGCTCGATCCTACCGAAGGCTTCCGCCTGCGCGGCGCGATCAGCCCGGAACTGTCGCGCGTCGATGGGACCAATTCGACCTATCTCAAGGTCCAGTTCGACCTGTCCTATTACCAGAGTGCGGGCGAGAACGTGGTGCTGGCGGCGCGTGCGCGGGCCGGCACCATTGCCGGTGCTGACATCACCAGCATCGCCCCGTCGCGGCGGTTCTATGCCGGTGGCGGCGGTTCGGTGCGCGGCTATGGCTTCCGCTCGATCGGCCCGCGGGATGGACTGGGCGAGCCCAATGGCGGTCGCTCGCTGCTTGAGCTGGCGGCCGAGGCACGGGTGAAAACCGGCCTCCTGGACGGCGCCATTTCGGTCGTGCCCTTCGTCGATGCCGGGGTTGTCAATGTAGGTTCCGTGCCCGATTTCAGCGACATCCGCCTCGGCGTGGGCCTGGGCGTGCGTTATGCGACCGGCTTTGGCCCGATCCGCCTCGATGTGGGCGTGCCCCTCAACCGCCAGCCGGGTGACGGGCCGGTGGCGGTCTATGTCGCACTGGGCCAGGCGTTCTGATGGACGAGACCGGCGCCCCGATTGAACAGCAGCCCCCGCAGCGGCGCAGCACCGCTCGCAGTGTGTGGGTGTGGAGCGGGCGGGTGCTGGCCCTGCTGCTGGCGGTGATCGTGGCGTTCGGCGTGTTCCTCCATACTGCGCCGGGGCGGCAATTCCTGCTCAACCAGGTCAGCGCCTATGCGCCCGCATCGGGCCTGTCGGTGGAAGTGGGCGGCATCGAAGGCTCGGTACTTTGGAGCGCGACTTTCACCGATGTGAAACTGCGCGATGCCAACGATGTGCTGTTCCTCGAAGTGCCCGAGGTCGATCTCAACTGGCGGCCTTGGAAGTGGTTCTTCACCGGGCTGGATGTGCGCCACCTCGTGCTGAGCGACGGCACGCTTTATGCCATGCCCGAACTGGTCCCCGGCGATCCCGATGCGCCGATCCTGCCTGATTTCAATATCCGCGTGGACCGGCTGGTGGTGGAAGACCTGCGCGTGGTCGAAGGCGTGCTGGGCGAGGAGCGGGTGGTGCAGTTCCGCACCGAGGCCGACATCCGCAACGGCCATGTCTATCTTGATGCCGCCGGCGAACTGGGCGGGGGTGACCGGTTCACCTTCCTGGTGAATGCCGAACCCGATGGCAATGTGTTCGATCTCGACCTTGACTATGTTGCCCCGGCAGGCGGGTTCCTTGCCACCCTGACCGGATCGGACGAGGACCTGGCGATCGCGCTGGAAGGCGATGGCACGTGGATTTCGTGGGTCGGGCAACTGGTCGCCCGGCGCGGTGGCGAGCCGCTGCTCGATGCCCAACTTTATAACGAGGACGGCCAGTACCGGCTGGTCGGCACGGCGCTGCCGGGTGACCTGGTGGAAGGGATGAGCGCCCGCGCGCTGGGCCGTGAAGTTGCCTTCACCGCGTCGGGTACGCTGGAGGCCAGTGTGCTGGAAGGCAGTCTGGCCGTACGGGCGCAGGGCTTCAACCTCGATGGCGGCGGCGCGATCGACCTGGCGAACAACGAGTTCGACGGATTGCAGCTCGATGCCGAACTGCTTGATTCGATGCTGTTCGGCGATGCCGTGGCGCTGGAGAATGCGCGGCTGTCGGCGCGGCTCGACGGGCCCTTTGCCGGAATGGCCGTGCCGCATGAAATCAGTGTGGGGCGGCTTGTATCAGGCGATATCGTGTTGACCGGATTGACCCAGAGCGGAACCTTGCAGGGTGATGACGGGCGCTTTGTCCTGCCGCTGGATGTGCGGGTGGGCCGGGTGGTCAGCGGCCTTGCCCTGGCCGATCCCCGGCTGGTCAATGGGCGGCTCGGCGGCACGCTGGTGTGGGCGGGCGACAGCCTGTCTGTCGAGCGGCTGGGCGTGACCTTCCCCGGCCTCACCGCGGCCCTTGCGGTCAATGCCAACCTTGCCAGCGGGCAGGTGCGCCTTGTCGGGCCGGTGCAGGCAGACAACCTGCGGTTTGACGACGTGGGCCGGGTGGACACCATGGCGCGGATCGACTTGACGCTGGGCGGTGACCGGCCGTGGAGCCTTGCAGCGCAGCTTGATGGCCGCGTCAGCGACGTGACCAATGCCACGCTGGAGAACGTGGCGGGCGGCAATATCCGCTTTGCCGGAGGTATCGCGCTTGGCGCGGCGCGGCCGATTGCCTTCAACGGCCTGACGATCAATTCCGACAAGCTGGAAGCCACGCTGGAAGGGCAGGTCGAAGGCTCGACCACTACGATCGCCGGCAGCGGCAGCCATACCGAATATGGCCCCTTCACGCTGGAAGCGACGCTGGCGGATGATGGCCCGCGCGTGGTGCTGGTGCTGGCTGATCCCCTGCCCGCAGCGGGCCTGCGCGACGTGCGCGTGGCGCTGGAGCCTGAAGGCGACGGCTTTGCCATTGCCACCACCGGGCAATCGACGCTGGGCGAATTCGATGGCGACCTGTTTGTCGTGGCCCCTGCGGGCGGGGCGGTCAGCATCGCCATCAACCGGCTGGATGTGGCGCTGACGCGGATCAGCGGGCAGTTGAGGCTGGTCGAAGGCGGAGTCGATGGCGGCCTCGCGCTGTCGGGCGGTGGTGTCGATGGCCGGGTGGGCCTTGCCGCGCGGCCCGAAGGGCAGGCCTTCGATGTTGCCCTGACCGCACGCGAAGCCCGGTTCGGCGGGACCACCCAGCTCACCGTGTCGCAGGCAGATGTGGATGCGCGCGGGTTTATCGCCAATGCCGAAGGGGGCAGTGCCACCACGATCGAAGGCACGATGAGCGCGCAGGGCATCGGCTATGGCAACCTGTTTCTCGGGCGGATGGCTGGCAATGCCGAGGTGCGCGGCGGAGTGGGCACGTTCAATGCAGCCATGGCGGGGCAGCGCGGCAGCCGGTTCGAACTGCTGCTGAATGGTGAGGCCACGCTGGACCAGATCGCACTGGCGGTCCGCGGATCCTATGCCGGTGAGCGCATTGCCATGCCGCGCCGCGCCGTGCTGGCGCGGACCGACGATGGCGGGTGGGAGCTTGAACGCGCTCAGCTTTCCTATGCCGATGGATTCGCCATCGCCAGCGGACGGTTCGGCGGCGAACAGCCGATGGCAGGCCGCCTTGCCCTGTCGCGCATGCCGCTGGCCCTGGCCGATGTGGTCGGCGAGCTGGGGCTGGGCGGCACGGTTTCGGGCGTGGTCGATTTTGCCGGCAGCGACAGCGGCGTGCCCACCGGACAGGCCCGGCTGCTCGCCAATGGCCTGACCCGGTCGGGCCTAGTGCTGACCTCGCGCCCGGTCGATATCGCGCTGGTGGCCGACCTTTCGCCCAGCCTGCTGCAGGCCCGCGCGGTGATCGAGGACCAGGGCAGTGCCAATGGCCGCCTCGACATGACGGTATCCAACCTGCCCGCAGGGGGGGCGCTGGGCGAGCGGCTCTATGCCGGCGACCTGTTCGCGCAGTTGCGGTACAATGGACCAGCCGAAGGCCTGTGGCGACTGGCGGCGATCGACCTGCTGGATATCTCGGGCCGGATCAACGTGGCCGCCAATGTGCGCGGCTCGCTCGGCAATCCGCAGGTCCAGGGCTCGCTGGCAGGCGATGGGCTGCGCGTCCAGGCGGCGATCACCGGCTCCGATCTGAACGACGTATCGGCGCGCGGGCGGTTCGACGGATCGCGCCTGCGGCTGACCTCGTTTGCCGGTACCGCGACCAATGGCGGGCGGGTCAGTGGCAGCGGTTTCATCGACTTTTCCAACATGTCTGCCGATCGCGGGCCGCAGATGGATGTGCGGCTAGCGGCGCGCAACGCACGCATCCTGCAACTGCCCGGCATGGGCGCCACGGTTACCGGCCCGCTGCGGATCGTGTCCGATGGCATCAACGGCACCATCGCCGGACGGCTTGAGGTGCGCGAGGCGCAGTGGCGGCTGGGCACGGCGGACGAGGCGGTGGACCTGCCCGATCTGGAAATTACCGAGGTAAACCTTCCCGCAGACATCGCGCCCCCGCGCCGCGCGGCGCGGCCCTGGCGCTATCTCATCAATGCCACGGCCGCGCGCGGCATCGAGGTGGACGGCATGGGCCTCGATAGCGAATGGGGCGGGGAAATCCGCCTGCGTGGCACCACGGCCGATCCACGCATCGGCGGCCAGGTCGAGATCGTCCCGCGCCAGGGCTTCTACAGCTTTGCGGGCGTGCGGTTCGAGATCACCCGCGGCCGCATCGACTTCGACGAGAGCGTGCCGATCGACCCACGGCTCGACATCCTGGCCGAATCCGATGTCGATGGCCTGGCCGTGGACGTGACGGTGCGCGGCACGGCCAGCCAGCCGGAGATCGACTTTGCCTCGGTGCCCGCCCTGCCGCAGGAAGAGCTGCTCGCCCGGCTGCTTTTCGGCGGCTCGATCTCCACACTGTCGGCCACAGATGCGCTGCAACTGGGCGCGGCGCTGGCATCGTTGCGCGGCGGATCGGGGATGGATCCGATCAACCGGCTGCGGAGCGCCATCGGGCTCGACCGGCTGCGGATTGTTCCGGCCGATCCGGCGCTCAACCGCGGTACATCGGTGGCGCTGGGCAAGAACGTGACGCGGCGGTTCTACATCGAACTGATTACCGACGGGCAGGGCTACAACGCCACCGAACTTGAATACCGCTTAACGGGCTGGCTTTCGCTGCTGGCCACGATCAACACGGTCGGACGATCGGGCGTGGCGGCGGAGTATTCGCGGGACTACTAGCTGCGGTAGAGTGCGGCCTCGGCCTCGCGCCGCCGCACCAGTCCCCTAAGTACCCTGCCGCCTGCGAAGACCCATCGGGCGAACTGCGCCGCTGCCCCGGCATTGTCGCCTGCCACGTGCAGCCGGGTGAGCGTGGCCCTGCGAATCGCGCCGGTGTTGTAATGGAAGCTGGCCAGGGCATCGAACTGGCCCTGCGTGGTGGGCGCCTTGCCGATGGCGCGAAGCACTTCTGCCGCGTGGCGCGCAACGTCGGCGACCAGCCGCGCATCGGCCTGTTCCTGCGTCCAAACCGTGCCCGGCCCGATGCCCTTGCCCGTTGCGCCCCAGCCAATGGTCCACGGATCGCCACCGGTGCCGGGGTCGGGATAGGCGGCAAGGCGGCAGCCTTCGAACTGCTTGATCAGCGCGATACCGGCGGCGGATACGCGGCGGCGGGGGAGTTGAAGGAAGGGAAGCATGAGCCGGACACCTTGATTGCGACGATTCGCAAGGGTGCTTAGGTAAGTGACGAGGCTGTAGGAAAGCCCTCAGCGACGGCCCTAGACCAGCCCCGCAGTATAGGCGGTATAGCCCAGATAGATCGCCAGCAGCACGGCCCCCTCGCGCCTGCTCAGCCGTCCCCCGGTCCAGGCAAACAGCATCACGCCCAGCGCTGCTGCCAGCACCACCCACAGGTCGAAGGCCAGGATCGACGGTGGGATAACGGTGGGGGCGACTACCCCGGTCAACCCGCCGATGAACAGCACGTTGAAGATGTTGGAACCGAGCACGTTGCCCAGCGCGATCTCGCCTTCCTTGCGGATGGCGGCGATGACCGAGGTGACCAGTTCGGGCAGCGATGTGCCCACGGCCACCACGGTCAGCCCGATCACTTCGTCCGCCACGCCAAGGTCTGCCGCGATGGTGATGGCCGAAGTCACCAGCAGGTTGCCGCCGCCAACGATGCAGACGAGGCCGGCCAGTGTCAGCAGCAGGGCGACGGACAGCTTGTCGGCCGGACCCCGTTCGTGCGGCGTCAGCGCCGGGTCGGCCTCGGCCATGGCCGAGGCGCGGTCGAAGGCGGCGGTATGGCCCTGGCCCACGCGCTCCTGGCGGTAGGCAAACACGAGATAGGCTACCAGCGCTGCCAGCAGGGCCAGTCCGGCCACGCGGTTGAGGCCCAGCGTATGGCCAGCCACGATCAGCGCCAGCACGGCCAGCGCGCCCACGCCCCCATCGCGCCACAGCACGCCGCGCGGAACCATCATGGGTGCCATCAGCGCCGATATGCCCAGGATCAGCAGCAGGTTGGCAAGATTGGAACCTGCGATATTGCCCAGGGCCAGGCCCGGCGAACCGGCCAGGCTGGCCTGCACGCTGGCGGCCAGTTCAGGGGTGGAGGTGCCCATGCCCACCACGGTCAGCCCCACCAGCAGCGGCGACAGGCCCATCCGCGCGGCGATCTTCACCGCGCCGCGCACCAGCAGCTCGCCGCCGATCACCAGCAGGACAAGGCCAGCGGCCAGGATGAGGTATGTGGTGAGCATGGTGATCCTGACTTGCAGCGGTCGCTGCCCCTAGCAGCAGTACTAGCTACAAAAAAGGGGCGCCCGGAATGTTCCGGACGCCCCCTTTTCCTTGATCAGGCAAACAGCTTAGCTGCTGTAGTACATGTCGTATTCGACCGGGCTCGGAGTCTGCTCGGTGCGGTACACTTCGGGCCACTTCAGCTCGATGTAGGCATCGATCTGGTCCTTGGTGAACACGTCGCCCTTGAGCAGGAAGTCGTGATCGGCTTCGAGAGCATTCAGCGCCTCGCGGAGCGAACCGCACACGGTCGGCACCTCGGCCAGCTCTTCCGGCGGCAGGTCGTACAGGTTCTTGTCCATCGCGTCGCCCGGATGGATCTTGTTCTCGATCCCGTCGATCCCGGCCATCAGCAGTGCAGCAAAGCTGAGGTAGGGGTTGCACAGCGGATCGGGGAAGCGGAACTCAACGCGCTTGGCCTTCTCGCCCGAACCGTAGGGGATGCGGCACGAGGCCGAACGGTTGCGCGCCGAATAGGCGAGCAGCACGGGAGCTTCGAAGCCCGGCACCAGCCGCTTGTAGCTGTTGGTGGTGGGGTTCGAGAAGGCGTTGATCGCCTTGGCATGCTTGATCACGCCGCCGATGTAGAACAGGCAGGTTTCCGACAGGCCGGCATAGCCATTGCCCGCGAAGGTCGGCTTGCCATCCTTCCAGATCGACATGTGGGTGTGCATCCCGCTGCCGTTGTCCATGCGGATCGGCTTGGGCATGAAGGTGGCCGTCTTGCCATAGGCCTGGGCCACCTGGTGCACGACATACTTGTAGATCTGCACGTGGTCGGCAGTCTTCACCAGGGTGTCGAAAGTGATGCCCAGCTCGTGCTGCGAAGCGGCCACTTCGTGGTGGTGCTTGTCCATCGGCAGGCCGATTTCCATCATGGTGGAGACCATTTCGGCGCGGATATCGACGCAGCTATCGACCGGAGCCACGGGGAAATAGCCGCCCTTGGCGCGCGGACGGTGACCCAGGTTGCCGCCTTCATAGTCCTTGCCGGTGTTGGTCGGCAGTTCGATATCGTCGATCGCGAAGCCCGAACCGGAATAGCCGTCTTCAAAGCGCACGTCGTCGAACATGAAGAATTCGGGTTCCGGGCCGACGAACACAGTGTCGCCGATGCCGGTGGACTTGAGGTAGGCTTCGGCGCGCTTGGCGGTCGAACGCGGGTCACGGGCGTAGAGTTCGCCGGTGGAGGGCTCCACGATGTCGCAGTTGATGCTGATCATCGGGGTGGCGCTGAACGGATCGGCCCAGACCGCATCGAGATCGGGCTTCAGGATCATGTCGCTCTCGTTGATGACCTTCCAGCCCTCGATCGAGGAACCGTCGAACATCAGGCCTTCTTCAAGGTTGTCTTCGTCGATGGCCGAGGCGCAGATGGTCAGGTGCTGCCACTTGCCCTTAGGATCGGTGAAACGAAGATCGACCCACTCGATCTCCTCTTCCTTGATGCGCTTCAAGACGTCTGCTGCACTAGCCATGGTTTTTCCCTTCTTCGGATCACAAGATCATGAGTGTCGGTTGGTGTTGTCGGGCGCGGGTCAGCGGCCCCGGTTGATTGGTGGTGGTGCGCCGGTCAGATGGCCGCATCATCCTGTTCGCCGGTGCGGATGCGCAGGGCGGTCTGGATATCGGAGACGAAGATCTTGCCGTCACCGATGCGCCCGGTTTGCGCTGCGCCGGCGATCGCCTCGACCACGGCGGCGGCCTGGGCATCGGATACCACGACTTCCAGCTTCACCTTGGGCAGGAAATCGACGACATATTCGGCGCCGCGATAGAGTTCGGTATGGCCCTTCTGGCGGCCGAAACCCTTGGCTTCGGTCACGGTGATGCCGGATACGCCCACTTCGTGCAGGGCTTCCTTCACCTCGTCCAGTTTGAACGGCTTGATGATGGCTTCGATCTTTTTCACGTCTATCCCGTCTTGTTGCACGACGCTTTTGTCTTGGCGCCCGGACCTGTTTGGAAACGATGTATCAAGAATCATGCCAAGGTCAGGGAGTAGGCCTAGACAATCGCGCGGCAAACCGAAAGGGCGGATTCGCAAGATTGGAAAACTATAACGCCGTTTTCGTGTTCGATTATTGCCCAATATTTCGGCATCGGTGTGCCTGATTATTAGGCAGGGTCAGAGCGCCAGCCCGACTTTTTCATCCAGGCCGGCCATCAGGTTCAAGGATTGCACCGCTGCTCCGCTGGCACCCTTGCCGAGGTTGTCGAGCATGGCGACGAGCCGCGCCTGCGATCCGTCGGCATTGGCAAAGACGTGCAGGGTCATCGCATCGCTCGGACCATTGGATCGCCGCAGAAGCAGTTCGTCGGGCACTGTGGCATCGGCCACGCGGACCACGGGGCTGTCGGCATAGAACGCAGCCAGCGCTTCGCGAAGCCTGTCGGGAGCGGCCGCGCCCGGCATGGCGGCCAGCATCAGCGGTACTTCCACCACCATGCCGCGGTGCGCGGGGATCACGGCGGGGGTGAACAGCGGGGGCAGGTCGAGGCCGCAGCGGGCCTGCATCTCGGGCACGTGCTTGTGGCCCAGCGCCAGGGCATATCCGCGCCAGGCAATGTCGGCATCGTCCTCGAACCGGGCGATTAGCGCTTTGCCGCCGCCGGAATATCCGCTGACGGCATTGCAGCTATAGGGCCAGTCGGCGGGCAGCAGCCCGGCGCGGACCAGCGGGGCGACCAGGGCGATGAAGCCGGTGGAATAGCAGCCGGGATTGCTTACGCGGGTTGCCGAAGCCACTGCCTCGCGCCCGACAATTTCGGGGAAGCCATAGACCCAGCCGGGTGCGACACGGTGCGCAGTGGAGGCATCGATGATGCGCACCTTGCTGCCAGCTGCCAGTTCCACCGCCTCGCGCGCGGCATCGTCATGCAGGCACAGAACGGCGAAGTCGGCGGCCTGGAGCGCATCGGCCCGCGCAGCAGAGGACTTGCGGCTGGCATCATCGAGCACGATCAGCTCGAATTCGCTGCGGCCAGCCAGCCGGTCGGCAATTTCGAGGCCGGTGGTGCCCGCGGCCCCGTCGATGAAGACTGTCTGCGCCATCAGACGACCTGTTCCAGCCGGTCGATATGGACATAGCCAACCGGCCCTTCCAGTGACAGGCAGCCCCAGGCCCATTGGCCGGTGATGTCGAGCAGTTCGAAGCTGTCGCCTTCCGCCAGCTCGCACAAGGTCGCGGCAGTGGATGAGGGCGAGGCGAGCAGCGGTGCGCCGCCGGGCATCACGCTGCGCGGCTGGGGCACGGCGTAATGCGGCACGAAATAGCGGCCCGCCAGGCCGACATGGGCGAGGTCACCCCGGATCGGCACGCGCGTTTCATCCGGCCGCACGACAGGTCCGCTAAGGACGAAGGGCCCTTGCGGATGGGTCGAGGTAAGGCTGGCAGGTGCAGGCTTGGACACAGGCGTGGGCTTGTCTTTCTATGGTTTTGCGGCGCGCTTAGCCGCGCCTTGGCGCGAGGGCAAGTTTGCCACCGGTCAGGCCACTCACCCGAACCGCGCCTTGAGCATGTGGAAAGAGGCACGCAGTCCCAGCGCCGCGCCGCCCTTGGGCCGCCCCGGCTTGGCCGCTGGCCGCCAGGCGAAGGTATCGAAGTGCGCCCAATCGATGTCCTCTCCCACGAACCGGTCGAGGAAGCTGGCCGCCACGCTGGCCCCGGCATAGCCGTTGGTGTGGGTGTTGTTGAGGTCGGCAATGTCGCTCTTGAGATATTCGGCATAGGGCGCGTGAAGCGGCAGGCGCCAGCACGGATCGTCCTGCGCCTTGCCAGCTTTCAGCAGGGCGTCCGCAGTCTCATCCGTGCGGGTGAACAGCGCGGGCAGATCCGGCCCCACGGCCACGCGGGCAGCGCCGGTCAGGGTGGCGAAGTCGATCACCAGTTCGGGCGAAGCCTCGCTGGCATAGGCCAGGGCATCGGCCAGGATCAGCCGCCCCTCGGCATCGGTATTGCCGATCTCGACCGACAGCCCCTTGCGGCTTTTCAGCACGTCACCGGGGCGAAAGGCATTGCCCGCGATGGCGTTCTCCACCGCCGGGACGAGGCATTGCAGCCGCACCTTCAGGCCCGAAGCCATGACCAGCGAGGCGAGCGCCAGCGCATGGGCCGCGCCGCCCATGTCTTTCTTCATCAGCAACATGCCGTTGCCCGGCTTGATGTTCAGCCCGCCGGTATCGAAAGCCACGCCCTTGCCCACGATGGCGATGCGCGGATGGGCATCGTCGCCCCAGTTCAGCTCGATCAGGCGCGGGGCATGGTGGCGGGCAGCGGCGCGGCCCACGGCGTGGACCATCGGAAAGCCCGTTGCCAGAGCATCGCCGCGCACCACGTTGATCGTCGCGCCATGGGCCTCGGCAATGCGGGCGGCTTCGGCCTCGATCGCTTCGGGGCCCATGTCCTCGGCAGCGGTGTTGACCATGTCGGCCACCAGGGCGGCTGCCTGGACTTCGGCCACCACGGCGGGAATGCGGCCCACTTCGCCGGTCAGCAGAACGCGCGGACCGGGTGCATCGGGATCTGCCTTGTAGCGGTCGAACACATATTGCGCGCTTTGCCAGCCGTATATTGCAGGGCCGGGATCGCCGCTGGCGAGGCGATAGGTTCCGGCGGGCAGAGCACTCGCCAGCTTGGCCATGCACCAGCTTGAAAGATCGGCCGGATTGGCCACTCCGCCGACTGCAAACCACGCCTCTCCATCGGGCACGATGGCCACCTGGTAGCCGCCACCGGTGAACTTCTGCGCCGCCAGCGCGCTGCGCTGCGGGCCGCTCAGCCCTTGCGCGAACTGTTCGAACAAGTCCTTGTTGACCAGATGGATGGCAATGGCATCCTGCCCACGATCCGGCTGGATCAGATCCGCTTTTACGCTCATAAGAGCGCTTCTGCCCAAGCCGGGCCGATTTGGAAAGGCAATCGAAGCGCATGCTCAAGGTTTCTCGAAATGTTTGTTTGGGGATGACTGCGGCCCTTGCGCTTGCTTCCTGCCGGGAGGAGGCGCCCGCTCCCGAGCCGACTCCGGAGCCGACCGCGACAGCCAGCGCCACGGCGGAACCCGCCAGCGGCGCGCGGACGGTGGCAGAGGAAACCGACGACTTCCTGTTCGAATATTCCTATCCCGCCGAAGCGGGCAACGTGCCCGAACTGGCCCAATTGCTGAATGCCCGGCTGGAACGCGTGCGCGCAGGGCTGGTGCGTGAAAGCCGCGCTGGCCGCGAGGCGGCGCGGGACAACGGCTTCCCCTTTAACAAGTATTCCACCGGCATCGCCTGGTCGGTCGTGGCCGATACGCCGCGCTTCCTCAGCCTGTCGGCCAGCATCACGTCCTACAGCGGCGGCGCGCACGGCAATGCCGGGTTCGATGCGCTGGTATGGGACCGCGAGGCTGACACGTCGGTCGAACCGATCGATTTCTTCACCTCGGCAGAAGCGCTGGAAGAAGCCATCGGCACCGAACTGTGCGAACTGCTCGACCGCGAACGCGCCGTGCGGCGTGGGGGCGAGGAGTTGGACGGCGATACGTTCAACGAATGCGTGCCGCTGACCGACACGACGGTACTGCTCGGCTCGACCAATGGGCGGGTGTTCAACCGGCTGGGCGTGATGATGGGGCCCTATGTGGCCGGACCCTATGCCGAAGGCAGCTATGAATTCACCGTGCCGGTCGATGCCGAAGTGCTGGAAGTGGTGAAAGAAGAATACCGCAGCGCCTTTGCGGCGCGCGGATAGCGCTCGGCCCTCGCAATTCGCGGCCATTATCGCTACATCGCCCGTCATGGTACAATATCAGCACGTCACCGCCGACACGACCGTCTATCGCGACGGCACCATCAAGCTGCATGGGCCGGAAGGCTTTGCCGGCATGCGCGCCGCCGGGAAACTGGCTGCACAGATTCTCGATGAACTGACCACATTCGTCGTTCCCGGCGTGACCACCGGCGAGATTGACGACCATGTGCGCCAGATGATGCTCGATGGCGGATCGGTGCCTGCCACCCTTGGCTATCGCGGCTTTACCCATAGCTGCTGCACCTCGATCAACCACGTGGTGTGTCACGGGATTCCCGGCTCCAAGGTGCTCAAGGACGGTGACATCGTGAATATCGATGTAACCCCGCTGCTGGATGGCTGGCACGGCGATACCAGCCGGATGTACCTGGTGGGTGATGTGCCGCTGAAGGCGCGGCGGCTGGTCGATGTGACCTACGAATGCCTTATGATCGGGATCGACAAGGCCAAGCCCGGCGCGCGGCTGGGCGATATCGGCGCGGCGATCCAGGCCCATGCCGAAGCCAATCGCTATGGCGTGGTGCGCGAATTTTGCGGCCATGGCCTCGGCCGCCTGTTCCACGATGCGCCCGAAGTGGTCCACGCCGCCCGCGCAGGCACCGGGCCAGAACTGAAGCCCGGCATGTTCCTGACCATCGAACCGATGATCAATCTGGGGAAAGCGCCGGTAAAGATGCTGAGCGACGGCTGGACCGCCGTGACCCGCGACAAGAGCCTGAGCGCCCAGTTCGAACATTCCATCGGAATTACCGAGGATGGGTGCGAGATTTTCACCGCCAGCCCGAAGGGTCTCGACAAGCCGCCCTATTGATGGCGGTCAATGAAGGGGCGTGGTATGGACCCCTATCCCCATCCTGCAGGACACAGGGCCCCAGGCGATCCTCGCCTTCCGCCCGCTGAAGCCCTGCAGTTATGGATAGGAGGATCGTCATGTCATTCCGTATGATTGCTACTGCCGCCGCACTTGCCGTTGCCACCTTGCCGGGCCTTGCTGCGGCACAGGAAGATGTCACCGTGCAGGAACTGGCCAACCGCTGGACTGCGGCCTACAATTCGGTCGATATTCCCGCGCTGGCTGCTCTCTATGCCGACGATGCCGAGCTTTACATCCACCACGAAGGCCGCGTGATCGGGCGCGGGGCGATCAGCGATTACTGGGCGGCGGACATGAACCGCGCCAACCCCATTACCGTGCTCAATGTGACCGACGCCGTGGTCGATAGCGAGATGATGCTGGTCCACGGCAACTACCAGGTGCTCGACCGCTTCCTCGGCGTGCCGCTGGGCAGCGGGCGGTTCGCCCATATCTGGGTGCTGGACGAAGACGGTTGGGTGCTCGACCGCGACGTGTGGGTGGATCGCAGCCAGTGATGACCTTGCGCGCCCGGCTGGCGACAGTGTTCTGTGCCGCCATGCTGGGCGCGTGCCAGCCGCTGGACTCTGTTGCCGAAGCTACGCCGCCGCCGGTGGTGGACCACGAGGTGCTGGCCTTTGCGCAAGCGGCCTGCGGCGGGTGCCATGCGGTGGAGCAGGACATGCTCTCGCCCAATCCGCTGGCGCCCGAATGGCCGCGCATCGTCAACACCCCGGGACTGACCTCGGCCTCGCTCGAACGCTGGCTGGTCGATGCGCACAATTACCCCGAGGAAATGGATTTCGACCTCGATGCCCCGCAGGTGTCGGACCTGGTCGGCTATATGCTGGGCCTGCGACGCGAGGGGTATGAGCCGCCGAGCCTTTAGGCTTCGCGCTTTCCTACAGGGTCGCCGCGCGCCTAAGGGCGTGGCGGCTCTTTCCAATCGATGGCAGATGCGGGGTGTTTTTCCCGGGGAGGTGTCACTTTGTCCGCCCGGGCGTTTAGCGGGGCAGGTGACTGTAATCAGGCGATAAATGTGACTTGAGGGAAAGTGACAGGGTGTCACTTGTGTAACCTTTGCGGCTCTAGCCTTCGCGCGCGGCCCTGATCGCGGCCCCTCCGGCAAAGGGCGCGATGGCGACCAAGAGCAGGCTGATCGCGCCGGTCAGGGCAAGGCCGCCCTCGCCGCCGGTGGACAGCGATCCTGCGCCGAACACCAGCAGCGGCACGGCCAGCGGAATCAGCAGCAGGCCCGACAGCGCCGCCCCGCCGCCTTTCAGAGCCACGGTAACGCTGGCAATGATCACGCCGATGGCGGCAAGACCGGGGGTGCCTGCCAGCAGGCCCAGTTCAACGGTGCGCAGCTTGTCCCCGTCGATCCCCACCAGCGCCGAAGCGGGCAGGGCGGCGAGCATGATGAAGGGACCGAAGCTGAGCCAATGGGCGACCATGCGAACGGCGACCAGCAGTTCTTCGGACACCCCGCGCAGGGCCCACTGGTCGAAGAAGCCCGCTTCCACATCGCTCGCCAGCAGGCGGTCCAGCGGCAGGATCGCGGCGAGCAGGGCGGCGACCCAGATCACCCCGCCGCCGGTCGCGGCGAGCAGGGTGGGGTTGGGGCCGATCGCGAAGGGATAAAGCATGGCCACGGCGAGGAAGAACAGTAGCGGCAGCAGCGATCCGCCGCCGCGCATCCCCGGCAGCAGCCGCGCAAGATCCCGGCGCAGAAGGGCAGCAAGCGTGCTCATCGGGTGTAGGTCGCAAGGTCGAGCCGGCGCAGGTCGGGCAGGGCGAAGGGCTGGTGGCTGGCGATCAGGGCAAGCCCTCCTGCCGCGACATGGCCCGCCACCAGGTCCTCGACCATGGCAACGCCCCTGGTGTCGAGCCCGTTGAGCGGCTCGTCCAGCAGCCAGATCGGCGCCTGCTGGCCGATCAGCCGGGCGAGCGCGGCGCGCTTCCTTTGGCCGGTGGAGAGATAGCGCACGGGCACGTCGGTGAGGTCGGCGAGGCCAAGCTGGTCAAGCGGGGCGGATTGCGGATCGAGCCGGTGCCAGAAGTCGAGAGCAGCGCCCAGCGGCTGGTGTTCGTCCAGCGCGGGCCGCTCGTCCAGCAGGCCCGCCATGCCGTGCCGCTCGACCGACCCGGCGAAGGGGCGCAAGAGGCCGGCGATGATGCGGATCAGGCTCGACTTGCCCATGCCGTTGGGCGCGACCACCTGGCAGGCCTCGCCGCCCGCAAGGTCCAGCGAGAGGCCGGCAAACAGCACGCGGTCCCCCCGGCGGCAGGCAAGATCGCGGGCAGTGATGCGGCAGGCTTCCATCGGCCACCGCGTTAGGGCACTGTTCGCGCGGCGACAAGCAAGTGAAAGGCAGGGGTAAAAGTGGACCGGTTGACCGATAGCGAACAAGAGACAGCCCTGTCCTGCATCCCGCGCTGGACCCTGCGCACCGATGGCCGCGCAATCAGCCGCACCTTTGCCTTCAAGGATTTCAACGCCGCCTTCGGCTTCATGACCCGGGTGGCCCTGGCGGCGGAACGGCTGGGGCACCATCCCGACTGGTCAAATGTTTACAGCCGCGTGGACATCACCCTGACCACGCATGAGGCAGGCGGACTGACCATGCGCGATATCACGCTGGCGCAGGTGATTGACCGGATGGCCTAAAGCCCGGCGATAAATTCCCGCCCTGCCGGAATCTGCGCGGTCGAGGCGCCCAAAACCTCGCCCAGATCCTCCACCCGGCCGCCGAGATTGGTGGCGAGGAAGCCCTCGACGATGGCGTTGAAGGCGATGTTGTTTTCCGGGCGGTGGAAGCCGTGGCCTTCATCGGGAAACAGCACATAGGTGACGGGGATGCCGTGGCCCTGCATGGCAGCGACGATCTGGTCGCTCTCGGACTGCTTGACGCGCGGATCGTTGGCGCCCTGGCCGATCAGCAGCGGGCGCACGATGCGGTCCGCCTTGTGGATGGGGCTGCAATCCTTGAGCAGTTGCAGGCCTTCGGGCGTGGTCGGGTTACCCATCCGGTCATGGAACTGCTTGACCATCGGCGCCCAGTAGGGCGGAATCGTTTCGAGCAGGGTCTCGAGGTTCGACGGCCCGACAATGTCCACCCCGCAGGCGAAAAGCTCGGGCGTGTAGGTCAGGCCCACCAGCGTGGCATAGCCGCCATAGGAGCCGCCCATGATCGCCACCTTGTCGCGCGCGGCATAACCCTGTGCCACGGCCCATTCGACCGCATCGACCAGGTCGTCGTGCATGGCCTTGGACCATTGCAGGTTGCCCGCATTGATGAAGTGCTTGCCGAACCCGGTGGAACCGCGGAAATTTACCGACAGCACACCATAGCCGCGGTTCGCCAGCCACTGGTGGGTGAGGTTGAAGCCATAGCCGTCGCGTGCCCAGGGGCCGCCATGGACCACGAGGACCAGCGGCACCGGGCCTGATGCACCGGCGGGCAGGGTGAGGTAGCTCGGCAGGGTCAGCCCATCACGCGCAGGGATCTCGTGCACCTGCATCGGCTGCAGCGGAGCGCCTTCCAGTGCGGGCTTGGTGACGTAGAACAGCTTGAGGCTATCCGCCGCGCGGTCGTAGATATAGCAGCGCATGGGGGCCACCAGCGGGTCGTTCCAGACCAGCCACTTCAGGTCATCATCGGTGCGCGACATCACTCCGAAATCGCCGTCGAGCTGCTCGCGCAGCCAGTCGAGCGAGCTCTTGATGCCCTCGTCCACGCAGTGCCATTCGGTGGTGAGGTAGGTCACCGACCATGCCTGGATCACCCCGGTCCTGGTATGGCGCATGGTGCCGCCGATATCGGCGCGGGCATCCTCGGCCAGCAGGGTGCGCTGGCCTGTGGCGGTTTCCTCGGCATAGAGCGCGGCGGTATCGCGGCCGCGGCTGTCGAGCCAGTAGAGCGTCTCGCCGTCGGTCGTGTAACCCGCCATGTGGGTGCTGAGCGAATCGTCCATCGCGATCACTTCGCGCGGACTTTCCGCAATCACGCCATCGGTGATTTCATGCAGGTCCGTACCGCCCGCCTCGTTCTGCCGCATGGCCCAGCGCAGGGTCAGGGCATCATCGGTTTCGAACCCTGCCCATTCGTTGTTCTCCAGCACCAGCTCCAGCGCGCCGGTGGTGAGGTTGAGCGAATGGACATCGTGCCACTGCGGATCGCGGTTGTTGAGGCCCACCAGGATGCGGTCACGGATGGTGTCCGATGCGCCGACGATCTGCACGCGGGTGTTCTCGAACGGGGTCAGGCACGTCTCCGCGCCGGTCGCGACATCGACCTTGTAAAGCAGGTAGTTCTCGTCCCCCGCCTTGTCCTGGACATAGAGCAGCGCGGTGGAGTCGGGCGACCAGAAGTACTGCGGGATCGGCCGGTCCTTGGCGCTGGTCATGCGGCGGGCATTGTCGGGGGCGGCATAGGGAGCCATGAACACGTTCATCACGCCTTCGTGCGGGGCCATCCAGCTCAGCCACTGGCCATCGGGGCTGATCTTGCCGCCACTGCGCACCGGATTGCCGAACAGGTCCTCGCGCGGGATCAGCGGGACGTTGGCGACGAGGTTGGCGGCGGTGCCAATGGTTGGCGTGGTCATGATTGCTCCCGTTTGGTCAGGGGTGACAGCTAGGGATGCGTAGGGGAAAAGGGAAGGGCGGGGCCTTAGAGCGCCGGGTTATCATAACAATGCCAGCGCTCTGTGAAGTTGTGAGCCGACGACGTTTTGATCTGAAAGATAATTCCTGCCAAAGGAAAGCGGACTGCGCAACGCATTTCATGCCATAGCTTTGGGGGCAGTTGGCTGAATGGCAGCTCTTGGCGTAAATCCCTTAAAGGCCAGACGGCAGGAAATGGGGGTGGTTAGCTGCCATCCAGATTTGCGCGGCGATTTTGCAGCCACATCAGCGCGATCGCTGCAATTGCGCCGACAACGAATGCGCCATAGTAGACGGCTCGCCATTCAAGGTCGTCTCGACCAATAACCCCAGCAGAGAAATGGGCCCCAGCCGATATCAGCAAGATGCGCTCAACGAACTTCATTTGCCAACTATGCCGATGGTTCTGAACGACCGCAATGGGTCGTTTCCTGACCGACAGCTTTTTTCCAGATCCACGCGGGAACTGCCATTCCGCTAACGGTCAGTTCTGGAGTCGCGCGGTGGAAAGCTGACGCCGAACCTTGCAGCATCGCGTCACTTGTCGAAACTTGCCGCGCCGCATTTGGGACAAGGGTCGATGATCCACGGATACCAGAATGGTCCAGACTGCGATACCATACCGTGTCCGCATGTTCGGCGCTTCCCAGCGATCAAAATGTATCGCACACCACTATAACCGGCAACAGCCCACCAAAGAAGTCGGATGGGCCATGAAGCGTCGCCGGAAAACACCGCTGAGATGGCGATGATGCCGAAGGCAAGCATTTTCAATGTAGCGGTTGATTGCGTCATTAGGGTTCAAG
>NZ_JAMFLH010000007.1 GCF_023501975.1 Altererythrobacter sp. KTW20L
GGCTGATCTATTTCCAGCCGGTCAGGGTGAGCAGTTCGAAAGTCTCGCTCACCCGTCCCTGATCGTCGGCCATTGCGGCAAAGGCGGCATTGGCGCGGGCAAGGGCGGCACGGGTCAGGCGCGGGGGCGGATCGGCCAGCACATTGGTCAGCCCCTGGGCGCGCAGGTCGGCCACCATGGCCGCGAAGCTGCGCCAGGTCACCGCGAGGCTATACGAATCGACTACCTGCCGGGAGAACCCGGCGCGGGCCATCAGGCCGCTTGCAGCAAGGTTGTCGATCTGCGGATGGATCCGCGCGGCGGGCCGCTCCCCATCGGCGGCGAGCAGGATCTGGCGCAGAGCGGGAAGGCTGCCGGCCCCGGTCAGGGCGGCGATGAACAGGCCGTCGGGTGCCAGGGCATTGCGTGCATGGATCAACGCGCCGGGCAGGTCGTTGACAGTATCGAGCTGGCACAGGGTAATGGCGAGGTCGAAACCGGTGGCGGGCCATGGCTGTTCCTCGTCGAACCGGTAGGTGCTGACGGCATGGCCGCGCCCGGCAAGAGGCGCACGAAGCAGGCCCGCTGGATCGCCCTGCACCAGCGCCTTGCCCGGAGCTTTGCGCATGAACTCCAGCCGGTCGAGCACGTCGTCGGCCAGGTGACTGGCGAGGAACTGCGCTGACGGATCGGCCAGGGCAAGCCGCTGGTGACGCGAGGTGCGGGCGGCGCGGCGTGACGGGCTGAAGATCCGGGGGACAGACATCGGCCCCGCCATGCCGCGTCGTCGCCGCGCGTGCAACAGCGCTTGCCACCATGGCCTGCCGCGTGCCAGCTTCCCCCCGATGCTGAAACAATCGTTCGCCCCGCTGGTCAACCTGCTCTACCCGCCGCGGTGCCCCATTTGCGGCGATGCGATCGGCGAGCACGGCGCGCTGTGCCACGCCTGCTGGAGCGGACTGGTCATTCCGGGCGAGCCATGCTGTTCCGCCTGCCAGCGCCCGTTCGGCAGCGCGGCGGTGGGGGAAGGATCGCTCTGCGCGCCATGCCTGGCCCATCCGCCAGAGCATGACGGGATTACCGCCGCCACGCTATATACCGAAGGCTCGCGCAAGCTGGTGCTGGCATTCAAGCACGGGCGGAGGATAGCCTTGTCTAATCTGCTGGGCCGCCTCATGCTGGCGCGGCTGCCGGTGCTCGAAGGCGAATGGCTGGTCATCCCGGTGCCGCTCCACCGTCGGCGCCTGTGGAGCCGGGGGTTCAACCAGTCGGCCCTGCTGGCGGGCGAGATCGCCAGGGCGCGCGGGCATGAACTGGTGGTCGATGGCCTGGTCCGCACCACTTCCACGCCACCGCTGGGCGGGCTGGGGCGCAGGGCGCGGGCCAGGGTGTTGAAGGGCGCGATCAAGGCCAATCCGTCGCGGCTTGCACGGATAAGCGGCGGGCAGGTGCTGCTGGTGGACGACGTGATGACCAGCGGGGCCACCACCGATGCCTGCCTCAGGGAATTGCGCAGGGCGGGGGCGGTACGGGTGCGTATCGCCTGCTTTGCGCGAGTGCTGGATGAGGCTCTTTAGGCCTTGAAAAGCAAAACGCCCGGGGGGCTACCCCGGGCGTTCGCGTGACGATATCGCTGGAGCTGCGCTCTGCCCCCCCCGAACGAGGCGCGCTCCAAACCCTCATGAACGGCCTGCCTTGGGCAGTGCCAGCTCCTCCCGTCCTTGGCCCTGCACGCTGGTGCGGTCCTCATCCAGCAGGCGGCCCGTCCAGCCGCAGGGCGTTACATTCCACCGATGGAGCAAGACTCAAACAGTCCATGTTCCATGACCAGGATTTTGCGGATTTGCTGTGCCAATCCTGCAACAAGGCGCTATGGGGCTGCCAGCAGACAAAGAGGGGCCAGAGTGGCGGGAATTGATCCGAACAACGAGCGCGAGGCAGGAACGGCCTTCCTGCCGAAATTCGATGCAGACGGGCTGATCTCGGCCATCGTGCAGGACCACGCGACTGGCGAAGTACTGATGTTCGCCTTCATGAATGCCGAGGCCCTGGCGGAAACGCGGGCTACGGGCCTGGCGCACTTCTGGTCGCGCAGCCGTGGCAGGCTGTGGCAGAAGGGCGAGAGCAGCGGCAATGTCCTCCATGTCGAACAGGTGCTGGTCGACTGCGACCAGGACGCGCTGGTGCTGAAGGTCCGCCCTGCCGGGCCTGCCTGCCACACCGGCCAGCGCAGCTGTTTTTACCGCCAGCTGGGCCCTGACGGCCTTTCCCCCATCGATTGACGAGTATAGCTGCATGACGACCTATTCTCCGCCGACACAGGATGTCGAATTCATCCTCAAGCATGTCCTGCGCATGGGCGAGCGCACCGATCCGGCGAACTATGCCGTGATTGACGAGGACATCATTGATGCCGTGATCCACGAAGCGGGGCGGTTTTGCCGCGACATTGTCGCGCCGCTTAACCCGGCATCGGACCGCGGCTGCACCCGCCACCCCGATGGCAGCGTGACTACGCCCGAGGGGTTTCCCGCGGCCTATCGCGCCTGGACCGAATCGGGTTGGGGCACGCTCTCTCAACCCGAGCAGTGGGGCGGGCAGGGTATGCCCCATGCGCTGTTCACGGTGATCGAGGAGTACCTCAATTCCTCCTGCGCGGGGTTCATGATGTATCCCGGCATCCTGTCCGGGGCCGTGGCGACAGTGGATGCTGCTGGAACGGACGAGCTGAAAGCGGCCTATCTGCCGAAAATGGTCAGCGGCCAATGGCTGGCGACGATGGCCCTGACCGAGGGCCACGCCGGGACCGACCTTGGCCTGATGAAGACCGCCGCCGCCCGCAACGGTGACGGCAGCTATGCGCTGAGCGGCGAGAAGATCTTCATTTCGGGCGGCGACCATGACCTGACCGACAATATCGTCCACCTCGTACTGGCCCGGGTGCCCGAGGCGCCGGTGGGAACGCGCGGGATATCGCTGTTCCTGGTGCCGAAAGTCCTGCCCGATGGCAGCCGCAACGGCGTGTCGGTCGGATCGATCGAGCACAAGATGGGGCTGCACGGTAGCGCCACCTGCGTGCTCAATTTCGATGGCGCGACGGGCTGGCTGCTGGGCGATGAGAATGCCGGCTTGGCTGCCATGTTCATCATGATGAACGCCGCGCGGCTTGCCGTGGGCGTGCAGGGGCTTGCCCATGCCGAACATGCCTACCAGCGTGCCGCCGCCTATGCGCTGGAGCGCAAACAGGGCCGCGCCATGGGCCAGCGGAGCAATCCTGCCGCCGCCGCCGATCCGCTGATCGTCCATCCCGACGTGCGCCGCATGCTGATGGATGCCCGCGCCTTTGCCGAAGGTTTCCGCGCGCTGGTGCTGTGGACTGCGGTGCAACTGGATGTGGCCCATGGCGCGGCTGATCCTGCCGAGCGCCAACGGGCCGAAGCGCTGGTCTCGTTCCTCACGCCGGTTATCAAGGCCTTCGGGTCCGACCGGGGCTTCGAATGTGCGGTGAACATGCAGCAGGTGCTGGGCGGGCATGGCTATGTCAGCGAGTGGGGCGTGGAGCAGATCGTGCGCGATGCGCGGATCGCCATGATCTACGAAGGCACCAACGGCGTGCAGGCGCTGGACCTGGCGGGCCGCAAGACGGCGAAGGACGGCGGCAAGGTGGCGCTGGGCTTCCTGCACATGATCGCAGGCGAATGCGATGCCGCGCCTACGGACCTGGCGTTCATCGCCGATCCGCTGGGCAAGGCGGTCCATCATGGCGAGGCGGCGGTTAAATCGCTGCTGGAGCAGGCTGGCGCCAATCCGGACGATATGGCGGGCGCGGCCTATGCCTATATGCAACTGATTGGGACGCTGGCGATTGGCTGGTCATGGCTGAAACTCGCCACGGTGGCGCACGGGCAACTGGCGGCGGGCGAGGGCGACAAGGCGTTTCTCGAAGCCAAGCTGATTACCGCCCGGTTCTATGCCGAGCAGCAGTTGCCGCTGTGCACCGCACTGCGCCACCGGGTGAAAGCAGGGGCAGGCGCGATGATGGGGCTGTCGGCGGAGCAGTTCTTGCGGGGCTAGCCCAGCACCTCGTCAAACAGCGCATACATCGCCGCCCAGCTCTGACGGTCGGCGCTGGCGTCATAGGCGGTGGCGGGGTTGGTCGTCGGGCCGGAGTTGGTGAAACCGTGCTTGACCCCGGCATAGGAATGGAAATGCCAGTCGGCCCGGGCCGCGTCCATCTCTTCCCAGAAGCGCATGACCTGTTCGCGCGGGACCATCGGGTCGGCATCGCCATGGCAGACGAGGATGCGGGCGCTGATTGCGCCCGGTTCGGCGGGCTGGTCCGTATTGAGCAGGCCATGGAAGCTGGCGGCGACAGACAGCGGCGCGCCATCGCGGGCGAGTTCCAGTGCGGCCTGGCCGCCCATGCAGAAGCCGATCGCGCCGATGGGTAGGCCTGCTGCTTCGGGCAGCGATGCCAGGGTCTTCAATGCCGCGCGCAGGCGTTGGCGATAGGACTGCGGAGTGCCGCGAATCTCCATCGCGAATTCGCCCGACTGATCCATGCTGGCGGGCGTCTTGCCATAGAAGTCCGCAACCAGCGCAAGGTAGCCGTTCGCCGCCAGATCCTGCGCCTTCGCAATGACCGATGGCGTGGCGTTCATGATCGTGGGGAAAACGACGACCGCCGCACGCGGCGCACCTGCGGGACGCGCCACTAGGCCGGTCAGCGCGGTGTCGCCGTCGGAATAGGCGAGTTTCTCCATCCCTGCCATCACTCGGTCGGCAGGAAATCAGGCACCGACAGGTAGCGTTCGCCGGTGTCGTAGTTGAAGCCGAGCACGCGGGTTCCGGCAGGCATGTCGGCCAGCTTGGTGGCGATGGCTGCCAGCGTCGCACCCGAACTGATGCCCACCAGCAGGCCCTCCTCGCGTGCGCAGCGACGGGCCATTTCGCGGGCCTCGTCGGCATCGACCGGGATCGCGCCGTCGATTGAGCGGGTGTGCAGGTTGCCGGGAATAAAGCCCGCGCCGATGCCCTGGATCGGATGCGGGCCGGGCTGGCCGCCGGAAATGACCGGCGACAGCGCCGGCTCCACCGCATAGGCCTTGAGATCGGGCCAGCGCGCTTTCAGCACTTCGGCGCAACCGGTCAGGTGGCCGCCGGTGCCGACGCCGGTGATGAGCAGGGCGGGCGGGGCATCGGCGAAATCGGCGATGATCTCCTGCGCCGTGGTGCGGGCGTGGATTGCGACGTTGGCAGCGTTCTCGAACTGTTGCGGCATCCAGGAATTGGGGGTTTCTGCCACGATCTCTGCGGCCCTCTCCAACGCACCCTTCATGCCCTTTTCCTTGGGCGTCAGGTCGAAGCTGGCGCCATAGGCGAGCATCAGGCGGCGGCGCTCCACGCTCATGCTTTCGGGCATGACGAGGACCAGCTTGTAGCCCTTGACCGCTGCAACCATGGCGAGGCCGATGCCGGTGTTGCCGCTGGTCGGCTCGACAATCACGCCGCCGGGCTTGAGCGCGCCCGAAGCCTCGGCATCTTCCACCATGGCCAGCGCGATGCGGTCCTTGATTGATCCGCCGGGGTTGGCCCGCTCGCTCTTCACCCAGACCTCGTGATCGGAGAACAGGCGTGCAAGGCGGATGTGCGGCGTGTTGCCGATGGACTGGAGGACGTTGTCGAACTTCATCGCTCAGGCTCCCTTGGTTTCGCGACTTGGGGAATCGCTGGTATTGTCTTCTTCTACCAGATGATCGGGGCGGTCGAAGGTTTTCGTGGTGCGCAGGACCGGAAAGATCTGCGACCAGGTGGCGACCGTTATCACCGCGCCGACGCCACCCAGCACCACGGCGGCGACAGGGCCGATCAGGAAGGCGAGGCCGCCGCTGAAGAAGTCGCCGAACTCGTTGGAGGCGGAAATGGTCATCTGCGACACCGCCGACACCCGCCCGCGCTTGTCATCGGGCGTGTGCAACTGGATCAGCGACTGGCGAATATAGACCGAGAACATGTCCGCGCAGCCGATGATGAACAGCATCACCAGGCTCAGCGGCATCCAGGTGCTGAGACCGAACACAATCGTCGCCACGCCAAAAATGGCGACTGCCCACAGCATGCGCGGGCCGACGTTGTGCTTGAGCGGGCGGAAGCTGAACCACAGCGCCGTTACCGCCGCGCCGATGGCAGGAGCCATAGCGAGCTGCGACAGGCCCGGCGCGCCGACTTGCAGGATATCGCGGGCATAGACGGGGAACAGTGCGGTCGCCCCGGCCAGGAACACGGCGAACAGGTCGAGCGTGATCGAGCCCAGCACCATCTTGTTCTGCACCACATAGGCCAGTCCCTCGCGGATCTGGCCGATGGGTTTCAGGGTGCGGTTTATCTGCGAGCGCGGCACTTCGCCGATCAGGCTGAGGGCGATGATGGACACCACGAACAGTCCGCCTGCCACGGCATAGGGCAGGAACGGCGCGACCTCGTAGAAATAGCCGCCAACCGCCGGACCCACGATCATGCCGACCTGCCACGAGATGCTCGACAGGGCGATGGCCTGGGGCAGCAGGGCGGGCGGCACAAGGTTGGGGGCAAGGGCGCCGAGCGACGGCCCGGAAAAGGCCCGCGCCACGCCCAGCGCCACGGCCACCCCGAACATCGCGCCAATCGACACAGCATCGGTGTAGGTCAGCCAGGCGAGCACGCCAGCGCAGGCCAGTTGCAGCAGGATCGTCAGTCGAGCCACGTTGCGCCGGTCGAGCCGGTCGGCGGCCAGGCCCGAGAACGGCGTCAGGATGAACAGCGGGGCGAATTGCAAGAGGCCGATCAGTGCCAATTGGCCAGAAGCGCCACCCACGCTCATCCCGCCTTCGCGCGCCAGGTTGTAAGTCTGCCAGCCGATTATCAGCAGCATCGCATACTGCGCCAGCGTCATGCACAGTCGCGCGACCCAATAGGCGCGGAAGTTGGCGATTCGGAACGGGGATTTGGGGATGGTCAGGGCTTCGCTCACGCCGCCCGAATGGCAGCGTGATGCAGTCTTGCCAACAAATTAGGTGTTGAGGCGGTTAAAGCCCCACATGCACGCGGCGCCAATCAGCTCCGGCGGCGCAGGGCGGGGTTCGGCTGCAGTTCCCGGATCATCGCCATGAAGGTGTCGAGCCGTATGATGCGTTCGAACTGGAAGCCCGCGCGATCCTCAGTCAACCAGATGCAATAGGCTTCGATCCGGCCCACCACCGGCAGGCGCACGATAAGCCGGTCACCCCGGGCGAGCGACGGTGCCTGGTCGATCATGAAGCCATGGGCAGAAATGTTGCAGACATGCAGCTTCATGTCGCCCGTGACCCGGTGCTCCGCAATGACCGGATAATCCACCGGGTGGCGCGTCGAGCGCCGCATGTCGGTTACGGAAAGCGATGCTCCGTTACCCATGATCGGTGTCCTTTCCATTTGTGTTTCGCGGTCCGAAGAGACGCAATGCCGCAAAATGCTGCACAAAGGGTAAAGGGCTGCCGATCTAATTTTCAGGTACCGCGCAGGATCGCGTACTTCTTGCGTCCCAGCGTCAGCTTGCTTTCGGCACCGGGGGCAAGCTCCACCAGCTGCCCGGCATCGTGCACCGGCTCGTCATCCAGCTTCACCGCGCCTTCGGCAACCTTGCGCTTGGCCTCGCCATTGGATGCGGTGAAGCCGAGAGCGGTGAGCGCCGATCCGATGCGTACGCCTTCCGATGTCACCTCCAGCACCGGCAGGTCACCGCCAAGTCCACCTGCGCCGAAAGTTTCGGTGGCGGTCGCCTCGGCCTTGGCAGCGGCATCGCGGCCGCGCACCAGCCTGGTCACCTCGTTGGCCAGCACGACCTTGGCCGCGTTGATCTCGCTGCCTTCCAGCGCCTCCAGCCGGGCAATCTCATCCAGCGGCAGGTCGGTGAACAGCTTGAGGAACTTGCCCACGTCGCGATCATCGACATTGCGCCAGTACTGCCAGAAATCCCACGCGGGGAGCTGGTCTTCGTTCAGCCAGACGGCGCCTGCGGCGGTCTTGCCCATTTTCGCGCCGTCGGCCGTTGTCAGCAGCGGGGTGGTGAGGCCGAACACCTCGGTGCTGTCCATCCGCCGGGTCAATTCCATCCCGTTGATGATATTGCCCCACTGGTCCGATCCGCCCATCTGCAACCGCACGCCCATCTCGCGCGCCAGGTGGCGAAAGTCATAGCCTTGCAGGATCATGTAATTGAATTCGAGGAAGGTCATCGGCTGCTCGCGATCTAGCCTCAGCTTCACCGAATCGAATGTAAGCATGCGGTTGATGGTGAAATGGGTGCCGACTTCCTGGAGCAGCTCGATATAGCCCAGCTTGCCCAACCAGTCATTGTTGTTGACCATCACCGCATCGGTCGGCCCGTCGCCGAACACGAGCAACCGCTCGAACACGGTGCGGATACCGGCGATGTTGTCCTCGATGGCTTCATCGGTCAGCATCTTGCGGCTTTCGTCGCGCCCGGTGGGATCGCCGATGCGCGTGGTGCCGCCGCCCATTACCACGACCGGCTTGTGCCCGGCCTGCTGCAGGCGGCGCAGCATGAATATCTGCACCATATGGCCGACATGAAGGCTTGGCGCGGTGGCATCGAAACCGATATAGCCAGGCACCACCTGTTTGGCCGCCAGCGCATCCAGCGCACCGGCATCGGTCACCTGGTGGATATAGCCGCGCTGTTCAAGCAGGGTGAGGAGGTCGGAGGTGTATTCGCTCATGGCACTCTCGTTCAGTCGGCAGCCGTTGACCGGCCTTGATGGAAGGCGGGGCGGTTAGCACGAGGAGCGCGGCATGCAAACGCACGAACTGGCATACCACGGCGCTTTTGCCCCGCTGGAAGTCACCATGGTGGAAGCAAAGTGGGAAATTGTGGGGCCGTGGCTGCACTTGCGCTGGCGGGTGGAGGGGGCCGGAAAGCTGGTCCTGCCGCGCTTTGCCGGGCGGGTGCGCCAGGATGGCCTGTGGCAAACGACCTGTTTCGAGATGTTCGTCCGGCCGCAGGGCGGGGATGCCTATGCCGAATTCAACTTCAGCCCGTCGGAGGCCTGGGCGGCCTATGATTTCAGCGATCGGCGCGAGGGCATGGCAAACCGGGAGATGAGCCACGATCCGGTCATCACCCCGCGTCGCGGACGCCAGACGCTGATTTTCGATGTGGCACTGCCCTTGGCAGACCTGCCCGCGCTGCCCGCCGCCCTGTCACTGACGGCGGTGATCGAGGAAGAGGGTGGGGTGAAGTCGTTCTGGGCGATGACCCATGGGGACGAGGACCAGCCCGATTTCCATGATCCGGCTTGCTTCACCGCCACTCTTGCGGCACCCGATGGCGATGAAATTCGGCATTGATCGCCTGCTGGCGGAACCACAATTGCAAGCGGAACTGGCGGGCCGCCGCGTGTCTCTGGTGGCCCATCCAGCCTCGGTCACGGCGGACCTCACCCATTCGCTCGACGCGCTGATCGCTGCGGGAATCACTGTGACCAGCGCCTTCGGTCCGCAGCACGGACTGAAGGGTGACAAGCAGGACAACATGGTGGAAACGCTGGACGAGCTCGATCCCGTCCACGGTATTCCGGTGTTCAGCCTCTATGGCGAAGTGCGTCGGCCCACGCCTGCCATGATGGACACGGCCGACGTCTTCCTGTTCGACCTGCAGGACCTCGGCTGCCGGATCTACACCTTCGTCACCACGCTGCTCTACCTGCTGGAAGAGGCGGCAAAGCACGGCAAGGAAGTGTGGGTGCTCGATCGGCCCAATCCGGCGGGCCGCCCGGTCGAAGGGACGACCTTGCTGGCTGGGCAGGAGAGCTTTGTCGGCGCGGGGCCGCTGCCAATGCGCCACGGCCTCACCATGGGTGAGATGGGCCAGTGGTTCATCCGGCATTTCCAGCTCGACGTGGAATACCGCGTTATCGCCATGCACGACTGGTTGCCCGAAGCGGGGCCAGGCTTCGGTTGGCCAGAGAGCCGCATCTGGATCAATCCCAGTCCCAATGCTGCCAGCCTGAACATGGCCCGCGCTTATGCCGGCACGGTCATGCTGGAAGGCACCACGCTGAGCGAAGGGCGCGGCACCACGCGACCGCTGGAAGTGCTGTTCGGCGCGCCCGATCTTGATGCCAGGGTCGTGCTGGCCGAAATGCGCCGCCTTGCTCCCGAATGGCTGGCCGGTTGCGCGATCCGCGAATGCTGGTTCACGCCCACCTTCCACAAGCACGCGGGCGAGTTGTGCAACGGGCTGATGGTCCATGCCGAGGGCAGCTTCTACGCCCATGAGCAATTCCGCCCCTGGCGCTTGCAGGCGCTCGCCTTCAAGGCGATCCGCAACCTCCACCCGCAATATCCGCTGTGGCGCGATTTTCCCTATGAGTACGAATTCGACCGTTTGGCAATCGACGTAATCAACGGGGGACCAGCCCTGCGAGAATGGGTTGACGATCCAGAAGCGTCGCCGACCGATCTCGACCTGATGGCGGCAAGTGACGAACAGCGTTGGCGCACTGAGGTGGCTGACCTGCTGCTTTACTGAGCAGTTAACCGTCTATTTGCAGATATACTCTATCCAGGAGGCATGGACCAGGCTGGTGCAATCGTTGCGGCCCCTTCCATTGCGGGCAACTCCGTTCACTGCAACATGTGCGGTGGACAGGATCACGCATACCTGTTCACCAAGCAGGGCTATCGCCTCGTGCGGTGCCGTGGTTGTGACCTCGCCTTCATCGCCAACCCGCCCGATGCCGCAGCCATCGCCGCGCTTTACACGGCCAAGGCTGCCTATCACGACGAACTGCTCGATCCGGCCACTCCGGCATTCGACCGCATGCGGGGGATTGCGCGCCAGCACGTGGCCATGCTCCGCCGCAGCACCGGGGCGCGGCAAGGGCTGAAACTGCTAGACATCGGTTGCGCCACGGGCCTCTTCCTGGACGAGGCGCGCACGGCGGGGTTCGATGCCTATGGGGCCGAACTTTCGCCCGAAACCTCGGCCTTCGCACGGGATCACTTCGGCTTGCCGGTCCACACCGGCGACTGGCGCGATGCGGGCCATGCCGATGCCTCGTTCGACGTCATCACCCTGTTCGATGTGATCGAACACCTGGCCGATCCTGCCGCCGAACTCGCCGCGATGAGGCGGCTGCTCAAGCCGGGCGGCGTGCTGCTGCAATCGACGCCCGATATCGACGGGCTGTTTCCGCGACTGTCCTACAAGGTGGCGAAGCTGGTCGATTACTGGCCGCATCCCGAGCCGCCGTGGCACCTCTACCAGTTCTCGCGCGCAACCCTTTCGGCCATGACCGAACAGGCTGGATACCGCATCACGCGGGCCGACCGGACGATGATCGGTCTCGACTATTCGTTCGGCACACCCTCAAGCTGGAAGGCTAGCCCCAAACTTGTTCCCTATGCCCTGGCCTTTGCCCCGGTGGCACTGTTGGGCAAGTGGATCGGGCAGGGCGACTGGCTCTACCTCGCCGCGACGGTGCAGGACGATTGAGACCTTCCACCTTGTTGCGGCTACGGCTAGACCTGAGGCGGAGAAGAAAAGACATGCTCAAATTCTACAGTTTCGGCCCCGGGGCCAATTCGCTGAAGCCCATGCTGGCGCTGTACGAGAAGGAGCTGGAGTTCGATCACAAGCTGCTAAACCCCCGCGTGTTCGAGCATCATGCGGAATGGTACAAGAAGGTCAATCCGCGCGGCCAGGTCCCCGCGCTGGACGATAACGGCCGGATCGTTACCGAAAGCACGGTTATCTGCGAGTATCTCGAGGACGCGCACCCCACGGCGGTGAAGCTGCGCCCCGCGGACCATTACGACGTGGCGCAGATGCGGGTCTGGACCAAGTGGGTGGACGAGCATTTCTGCTGGTGCGTCTCCACTATCGGGTGGCATCGCCACGTGGCAAAGATGGTCCAGCACCTCAGCGATGCCGAGTTCGACGAAATGGTCGCCCGCGTGCCGATCCCCGAACAGCAGGTGAAATGGCGCCGCGCGCGCGAGGGCTTCCCGCAGGACATGCTGGACGAGGAAATGCGCAAGATCGGGGTGTCGGTGCGCAAGCTGGATGACCACTTGCGTGATAACGAGTGGCTTGCCGGCGGCGTCTATTCGCTGGCCGACATCTGCAACTTCTCGATCGCCAACGGCATGCAGCTGGGCTTTGCCGACCAGGTCAACGAATACGACACCCCGCACCTCGTGCGCTGGATCGAACAGATCAACGAGCGGCCCAATGTGAAGCGCGTCTTCGCCGAGGTCCCGCGGGAGTTTTAGGTGGGCGCCTTTCTGTGGCTATGGACCGACCCGCACGGTAGATATAGACCGTGGCCATTACCTCCTGATCGCGGCTGACATAGTTGCCGGAGATGTCGAACTGGCTGTCGCCAAAATCGGTCATCCGGTCGAGCCGCAGGTCGCCGATCCTGGCTGGCAGGGTGATGCCGGTACGCAAGTGGCTGAAGCTGTCGCCACGATCCAGCGGAATGACGGTCTGGGCGGTCAGCGGAGAAGAAAGCACCAGCGCGCCGATAACCAGGAACCACCGCACCATGGCAATCCCCCAATTTCCGGGAGCCGATGACGCAGCAAACCGCGGAAATGAAAAGGCCTAGCGCGCCCTGGTCTCTGTCAGCGCAGCCTGGGCAAGGCCGAGGAACTGCATTTCGGAAACGGCGGCGGCGGCATCGTTCCAGCTCATCGCCAGGACCCAGTAATCACCGGTCCCGTCGCGCAGAAACCAGCTGAAGTTGAGCACGCCGGGTTCGGAGCCGCCCTTGTAACCGGCATAGTCCCATGCATCGAACCGCGCACGATCCATGCCGAGGTTGATCGCCAGTATCTCGCGCGCAACCTGGTCCTCGGCCAACCGTGCATAGACGCGGGCGATGTCTTCGGCGCTGGCGAACCATTCGATATCAATGAAGCGCGGGCCGCCCGCGAACACGCGCTGGACATCGGCCATGTCGAGATCACTGTCCTGCAGCGCGGCCAGCATGGCGCGGCGCTGTTCCGCCGAGGCGGCGCGATAGGCTTCGAGGCCCTCATCCGCGCCCAGCTTGAGCAGGAACAGCTCGCGCGTGGTGAGGAACGGCAGCGTGGCGGCGGGATCGCTGTGGCCCGAGGCGCGCAGTTCCGCCTCCACCGCATCGCGGCCCAGCAGGGCGATCAGCTGGTCGGTCGAGGTGTTGTCGCTGATCGAGATCATCGCGGCCGCTAGCGTGTGCAGCGTCAAGGGGGAACCCTGGGGCCAGTCCTGCAATTGCCCGCTGGGAAAGCTGCGCTCTGTTAGTGCGACCACATCGGACCATTGCCGCTCTCCCCGGGCGATCGACTGCGACAGGGCGGACAAGACATAGAGCTTGAAGGTGGAACCGATGGCGAATTGCCGCGCGGCATTGTGCGAGGCCAGCACCTCGCTGCCTTCGAGCCGGGCGAACAGTATCGAAGTTTCACCGGGCAGGGCCTGGAGCCGTTCCTCCAGCGAGAGCCCTTCGTCGTTAACCGGCGCAATATCGTTCAGGAGCAGGCCCGCCACGCGATAGGGCGCAGTGTCTTCCAATTGCATGGGGCCGCCGACCAGGGCGCGTTCGAACCGCAGCGATATCTGGCCCGAGCCCGGCGCGCTTCCCGGCTCGACGCCCTCCAGCCCGACGAAGGGACCCATCTGGACGGCAAGCTGTTCCTTCAGGGCTTCGAACTGCTGCTGCGATACGGCCGCCACGAATTCGGGCGTAAAGACATCGGTATAGGCGGCCTCGCCGTGGAACACCGAGGCTACATCCTCGGCGCGCTGCTCAAGCACGGCCAAATCCTGTGCCACGGCAGGCGAGGTGAGAGTCAGCAAGGCAAAAAGGGCGAGAAACAAGCGGATCATCTGGGGTTGCTCCTCCGGTAGCCATCACCGCAGCCTAGGCGTCAATCATCTCGCGGTCGATCTCTCCGGCGCGGTTCTGGATGAAATTGAAGCGGTGTTCGGGGTTGCGGCCCATCAGCTGCTCGACCAGTTCCTTCACTGCATAGCGCTGCTCGTGTTCGGTTGGCAGGGTAATGCGGATCAGGCTGCGGGTGGCGGGGTTCATCGTGGTCTCGCGCAGCTGTCCCGGGTTCATTTCGCCCAGGCCCTTAAACCGGCCCACGTCCACTTTCTTGCCCTTGAACTTCGTCGCCTCCAGCTCGGCCCGATGGGCATCGTCCTTGGCATAGGCGCTCTCCTTGCCCGCTGTCAGCCGATAGAGCGGGGGCTGGGCAAGGTAGAGGTGCCCCTGGCGGACGACTTCGGCCATTTCCTGGAAGAAGAAGGTCATGAGCAGGGTGGCGATATGGGCACCGTCAACGTCGGCGTCAGTCATGATGACGATACGGTCATAGCGAAGTTGCGCCGGATCGCAGTCCTTGCGGGTGCCGCACCCTAGCGCAAGGGCGAGGTCGGCGATTTCGCTGTTGGCGCGGATCTTGTCGGCACTCGCGCTGGCGACGTTGAGGATCTTGCCGCGGATGGGCAGGATTGCCTGGGTCTTGCGGTCCCGCGCCTGCTTGGCACTGCCGCCGGCGCTGTCGCCTTCAACGATGAACAGTTCGGTCTCGGCATCGGTTTCGCCGCTGCAATCGGTCAGCTTGCCGGGCAGGCGCAGCTTTTTGGCACTAGTGGCGGTCTTGCGCTTGACCTCGCGCTCGGCCTTGCGGCGCAGCCGCTCGTCCATCCGCTCCATAACAGAGCCGAGCAGGGCGCGACCGCGCTCCATGTTGTCGGCCAGGAAATGGTCGAAATGGTCGCGCACGGCGTTTTCCACCAGGCGCGCGGCCTCTGGGCTGGTGAGGCGGTCCTTGGTCTGGCTCTGGAATTGCGGATCGCGGATGAAGACGCTGAGCATGATTTCCGCGCCGGTCATCACGTCATCCGCGGTGATATCCTTGGCCTTTTTTTGGCCGACCAGTTCGCCGAAAGCACGCAAACTACGGGTGAGCGCGGTGCGCAGGCCCTGTTCGTGGGTGCCGCCATCGGGGGTGGGCACGGTGTTGCAGTACCACGATGTCGAGCCATCGGACCACAGCGGCCAGGCCACGGCCCACTCGACCCGGCCCTGCGCCTCGCCGTGCTGGGGCGAGAAATCCTGCTGCCCGGCGAAGAAATCGGCCGTCACGCATTCGCGGTCGGCGATCTGTTCGCGCAGGTGGTCGCTCAGGCCACCGGGGAACTGGAACACCGCTTCGGACGGAACCTCCTCGCTGGCGAGCGAGGGCGCGCATTTCCAGCGGATTTCCACCCCGGCAAAGAGGTAGGCCTTCGACCGGGCGAGCTTGAACAGGCGCTTGGGATTGAAGCTGCGGTCGCCGAAGATTTCCGTATCCGGCACGAAAGACACGCTGGTGCCGCGCCGGTTGGGCGTGGGGCCGAGCCGTTGCAGACCGCCCTGCGGCACCCCGCGTACGAAGTGCTGGGCGAAAACCTCCTTGTTGCGCGCCACTTCCACCCGCGTGTCGCTCGACAGGGCATTGACCACCGAAACCCCAACGCCGTGCAGGCCGCCACTGGTGGCATAGGCCTTGCCGGAAAATTTGCCGCCCGAGTGCAGCGTGGTCATGATGACTTCCAGTGTGGACTTGCCGGGGAACTTGGGATGTTCGTCCACCGGCATGCCGCGACCGTTGTCGATCACGGTCAGCCTGTTGCCTTCATCCAGCACCATCTCGATGCGGTTGGCATGACCGGCTACGGCCTCGTCCATCGAGTTGTCGAGCACTTCGGCGGCGAGGTGGTGGTAGGCGCGTTCATCCGTCCCGCCGATATACATGCCGGGGCGGCGGCGCACGGGTTCAAGCCCCTCCAGCACCTCGATGGATGAGGAATCGTAATCACCGCCACCGGCGGGAAGCGCGTCGAACAGGTCCTGGCTCATGACACCTGCTATAGGCTGGCGGAATCCGCCGCTTCAAGCGCGACTTGCCGACTTATCTACCGTCGGGACGGGCGATCAAAATTGCGTCGGGGCGGCATCGACCACGCGGAAGGTGCCATCGCCCACTTCGCGCACCTCGAACACCCGCTCGCCCACGCCGTCGCTGCGGAAGCGGAAGGGGCCGTCGAGGCCGAGAAAGCCGCCGGGATCGATCATCTGCCCGGTGGGGAATGGCCGCCCGGGCGTCCAGTCCCGCGCCACCCGCAAGGTCAGCAGCACAGCGTCATAGCCCAGGGTCGCGATGCGGTAAGGCTGGCCGCCGAAACGTGTTTCATAGGACGTGGAGAACTGGCGGTAACGATTGTCCGAAACCGAGGAGAACCACGCACCCTCCATCGCCGCGGCGCGGGTCAAGGTGGTTTCGCCGCTCCACAGTTCTGGGCCGATGATCGAGGGCAGGTCCGAGCCCGCCGCCTTCAATTCGCTCGCCGCCATGGCTGCCAGCCTGGCGCCATCTGCGATGAGCACAGTGTCGAAGCCGCCACGGGCGTTGAGCCGCGAGGCGGCGCTGATGATTGAGGTATTGCCGCGATCGTAGGTTTCGACCACGACCACGCTGGCCCCGGCGCTTTCCGCCGTGCGGCGCAGGGCAGTGGTGGCGCGCGTGCCGTATTCACCGGCGGGCACCAATGCCGCAAAACGGCGCGCGCCCTGCTGGACAGCAAAGCGCACTGTGCGCTCCACCGATTGCTCGGGCACATGGCCCATCACGAAGACATCGGCAGCGGCCACACCCGCATCGTTGGAGAAAGTGATCAGCGGAATGCCCGCCGGACGCGCCTGGGCCAGCACGGTGGAAACATCGTCACGCACCAGCGGCCCGAGGATCAGCCGGTTGCCATCGGCAATCGCCCGGCTTGCTGCCCGGGCGACCCCGGCAGAGGTATCGTAAGTAGTGATGCGCAGGTTTTCGGCATTGGTATCGAGCAGGGCCATGGTGGTGGCATTGGCAATCGACTGGCCCACGGCGCCGTTTTCCCCGCTCAGAGGCACCAGCAGGGCTACGCGATGGCGGCCTTCGTCCTGCGGCAGGGCAGTGTCCGAAGGCAGGTCTCCCGGACCATCGACCGGCACAGTGGTGACCGCACCCGTGCCCCCGCCGTCGGGGATGACCTGGCAGCCTGCGAGGGCCAGGGTGACGAAGACCACGGCCAAACCGCGCCGCCAAATACCGAACATGCTTGCTGCCTCCGATCGATCTGGTTCATGAGGCGCACGTGACCAGTGCAGCCGAACCCGAAAAACTATCTCCCGGCCTCTATATCGCCGCCACCCCGATTGGCAATCTCGGCGATATCACTTTGCGGGCAAAGGACATTCTGGCGCGCTGTGATGCGATTGCCTGTGAGGATACGCGCGTAACCGGCAAGCTGTTGAAGCTGCTGGGCATTTCGAACCGCCTTTGGCGTTACGATGATCACGCCTCCGAAGCCGACCGGGCGAACCTGGTGGCCGCGATGCAGCACCAGGCCATCGCATTGGTGAGCGATGCGGGGATGCCGCTGGTATCGGACCCGGGCTATCGCCTGGTCAGGGCGGCGCGCGAGGCTGGCGTCACCGTCACCGGCCTTCCCGGCGCCAGCGCTCCGCTGCTGGCATTGGCGCTCTCGGGCCTGCCAAGCGACCGCTTCCTGTTTGCCGGTTTCCTTCCCGCCAAGGATCAGGCGCGCGCGGCCATGCTCGATGAACTGGCTGGGCTTCGGTCAACGCTGATCTTCTTCGAGACTGCACCGCGCCTTGCCAAATCGCTCGCCGCCATCGCCGCGCAGATGCCGGGGCGCGAAGTGGCCGTGGCGCGTGAACTCACCAAAATGCACGAGGAATGCCGCAGCGGTTCGGCAGAGGAACTGATTGCCCATTACACCGCCCACCCGCCGCGTGGAGAAATTGTGCTGCTGATCGGGCCGCCCGTGGCACCGGAAGCGGGTGCCATCGATGCCGATGCCCTGCTGCTCGCCGCGATGGAGCACGACAAGCCGAGCCAGGCGGCAGGGCAGGTGGCCAAGGCGACGGGGCTCGATCGCCGCACGCTCTATGCCAGGGCGATGGAGCTTAAAGGCGCATGATCCGCCAGCAGGCCGAAAAGCGCGGTCGCGAAGGTGAGGCGCGGGCGGCAGCATGGCTGAGGCTGAAAGGCTGGTCGATTCTCGACACCCGCGTGAAGACCCCGGTGGGCGAGATTGACATCGTGGCAAAACGAGGTTCGCTGGTAGCTTTCGTCGAGGTCAAATGGCGCAAGAAGGCGGCCGACCTTGACCTGGCGATCGACGAATACCGCCTGCGCCGCGTGGCGGCGGCCGCAGAAGCAGTGGCGCACAAGTATGCCCTCAACGGCGAAGACCTGACGGTGGACGTGATCCTGCTTGCGCCGCGCGCCTTCCCTCGCCACATCACCAACGCCTGGCAGCCTTAGGAAATACCATGAACTTGCGCGTCGCCGTCCAGATGGATCCGCTGGAGAGCATCAATATCGCGGGCGACTCCAGCTTCGCGCTGATGCTCTCGGCGCAGGAGCGGGGTCATGCGGTGTGGCATTACGATGTCTCCAGCATCGCCTATGACAGCGGTCGGCTTACGGCATGGGCCGCGCCGGTGACGGTGCAGCGCGTAGTGGGCGACCATTTCACCGCAGGGGAGCGGCGCAGGATCGACCTTGCCGCCGATATCGACGTGATCCTGATGCGGCAGGATCCGCCTTTCCACCTCGGCTATATCAGTGCGGCGCTGCTGCTCGACCGGCTCAAGGGCACCACGCTGGTGTCCAATGATCCACGTGAGGTGATCAACGCGCCGGAAAAGATGTTCGTGCTGGACTATGCGCGCTTCATGCCTCCCACGATGGTGGCGCGAAACCTGGAAGATGTGCGCGAATTCCACGCCCGCCATGGCGCGGTGGTGGTCAAGCCGCTCCACGGCAACGGCGGCAAGGCGATCTTCAAGATCGATGCCGAAGGCACCAACCTTTCCGCCCTGTTCGAAGTATTCAACCAGACCTGGCCCGAGCCGCACATGGTTCAGCCGTTCATTCCCGAAGTGGCGCTGGGTGACAAGCGTATCGTGCTGGTCGATGGTGAATTTGCAGGCGCTATCAACCGCCGTCCCGGCGAGGGCGAGTTCCGCAGCAACCTGGCGCAGGGCGGCTATGCCGAGGCCGCCGACCTGACCGATGCCGAGGCGGAAATCTGCGCAGCGATGGGTCCGGAATTGAAGCGGCGCGGGCTGGTATTCGTGGGCATCGACGTGATCGGCGGCAAATGGCTCACCGAAATCAATGTCACCAGCCCGACCGGCATCGTCGCCATCGACAAGTTCAATGGGACCGACACCCCGGCCCTTATCTGGCAGGCGCTGGAACGGCGGCACGCGGAGATGATAGCCAACTCAAGATAACTTGAGGTATAGGGGAAAACCCTCAAGAACCCCCTCGAGAACCGTCGTCCCACTCCAGCGTTGAGCTTCCATGGACCAGTTGATTATCGATGCCATCGAGCAGGGCGGCTATATCGGAATTTTCCTGCTGATGGTGCTGGAAAACGTTGTTCCGCCAGTACCTTCCGAAGTCATCATGGGCGTGGGCGGCCTGCTGGTGGCGCGCGGGGCGATGGATTTTTGGCCCCTGCTGCTGATCGGCACGCTGGGGACCACTGCGGGAAATTACTTCTGGTATTGGTTGGGCAACTCTTGGGGCTTTGCCCGACTCGAGCCCTTCGTGGACCGCTGGGGGCGGTGGCTGACTGTGGATTGGCACCACATCGTCCAGGCACAGCTGTTCTTCGTGAAGCACGGTCACTGGGTGGTATTCTTCCTGCGCTTCTCGCCCTTCCTGCGCACGATCATTTCCCTGCCTGCAGGTCTGGCCCATATGCCGCTGGGCAAGTTCCTCGCCTTTACCTTTGCCGGATCGCTCATCTGGAATGCATTGCTGATTAAGGGCGGCGAATGGCTGGGGCGCTACCTGCAGGAATCGCAGGATGTGCTGGCCTGGATCATCCTCGGCTTCGTGGGGCTGGCCGCTATCGGCTATGTCTGGCGCGTGATGACCTGGCAGCCACGCCCACCCAGCAGCGAGCGGCCAGACAACGCCGACTAGTCCTGCTCGCGCGGATGGGCGTTGCGATAGGTGTCGAGCAGGGTGGCGGCATCGACCTTGGTATAGATCTGGGTCGATCCGAGGCTGGCATGGCCGAGCAGTTCCTGCAGGCTCCTGAGGTCCGCCCCTGCACCCAGCAGGTGCGTGGCGAACGAATGGCGCAAGGCGTGCGGGGTAGCGCTGGCAGGCAGCCCTAGCGCGATCCGCGCGCGGGCCATGGCTTTTTGCACCATGCCCTGGCCCAGCGCGCCGCCCTTGGCGCCGCGGAACAGCGGGTCTTCCGGGCCGGTCGGCCATGGGTTCTGTCGCGCATAATCCGCCACGGCATCGCGCACGACGGGGATCAGCGGCACCACGCGCTGCTTGCCTCCCTTGCCAGTGACTTGCAGCACTTCGCCCAGCGGCAGGTCCGCGCCGGTCAGCGACAGCGCCTCGGCAATGCGCAGTCCCGCGCCGTACATCAGCAGCAGCACCGCCCGGTCGCGCGCGCCGATCCAGCCGGTGGCGGCGCTCGATTCCACCAGATCGGCCATGTTGCTCGCATCGTCGGGCGTAACGGGGCGGGGCAGGCCCTTCTTGATGCGCGGCCCGCGCATGCGGGGCGGTGTTGCATCGGGCTGGCCTGCCTGTTCGCGGGCGAAGGCGAGGAAGGTTTTCAGGGCCGATAATTCGCGCGCGGCGGAAACATTGCCGATCCCGTCGCTGCGCCGTGCCGCCATGTGCTGCCGCAAGGCACCAGCCTCGATCCGCGCCACTTCGCACCAATGTTCCGCCACCTCGCGATCCAGCAGGCGGTTGGCGGCGGCAAGGTAGGCGCGCACCGTATGGGGCGAGCGGCGGCGGGCCTGGGCCAGATGGTCCCGCCACTGCTCAAGCATGTCGGCCTTGCTCATCCGCTTACCAGGGCATCGGGAATGAGGCGCGGCAGGATCGCGTCGAGCAGCGGCATTCCTTGCGGGGTGACAGTGAGATGCAGCCCTTCCCGCCGCAGCAGGCCGAGCAATCCCAGCTTATCCGCTTCTGCCGCATCGAACAGGTGATCCGCCGGGATACCGACGCGGGCGGAAAGGGCGGCTAGGTCGATGCCCTCGGCCAGGCGCAGGCCCATCAGCAGGGCTTCGGAGGCCTGGGTGGCTTGCGAGATGGCCTGTTCGACCTGGTTGCCCGAGCCGCGATCCACGACCGCCGTCAGCCAGTTCTCGGGCTTGCGATGGCGCTGGGTCGCAATGCCGCCGCGCCTGCCGTGCGCACCCGGGCCGATCCCTACATAGTCGAAATAGCGCCAGTAGGTGAGGTTGTGGCGGCTCTCCTCACCCGGCCTGGCATGATTGCTGATTTCGTAGGCTGGCAGCCCGGCGGCGCGAGTCAGGTCCTGTGTCAGGTCGAACAGGTCGGCCGCGGCGTCGTCATCCAGCGGATGGAATTGGCCTTGCCGCACCAGTGTCTCGAACCGCGTGCCGGGTTCGATGGTGAGCTGGTAAAGCGACAGGTGAGAGGTGTCGAATGACAGCGCCCGCGTCAGGTCGGCTTGCCACTGGGCGGGTGTCTGGCCGGGCAGGGCATAGATCAGGTCGAACGTGACCCGTTTGAACACGCCTTGCGCCACTTCAAGAGCTTTCAGGCCCTCCTCGGCGTTATGCAACCGGCCAAGGAAGCGCAGGGTCTCGTCATGCAGCGATTGCAGGCCAAGCGAGGCGCGGTTGACCCCGGCAGATGCGAGCGCGGCATAGTTTGCAGCCTCGACCGACGAGGGATTGCCTTCCAGGGTGATCTCGATCCCCGGCGCGAAACCCCACAATTTCTCGGCCTCGGCCAAGAGCGCCGCAACCAGCGCGGGCGGCATAAGGGATGGGGTGCCACCGCCGAAGAAGATCGAATCCAGCGCTTCACCGCCAGCCAGTTCCGCCTCTGCCCGCATGTCTGCGATCAGCGCCGCCTGCCAGCGGGCATGGTCGACGCCGCTCCGCACATGCGAGTTGAAGTCGCAATAGGGGCATTTCTGCAGGCAGAAGGGCCAATGGATATAAAGCGCGCGGGCCATCGCCGCAGTCTAGACCCGGAACTGGTCCTGCACCAGCTTGGCAAAGGCATCGGCCCGGTGGCTGATGGCGTGCTTCTGGGCAGGATCGATCTCGGCGAAGGTCCGGTCCATGCCCTTTGCCACGAACACCGGATCATAACCGAAGCCGACCGTGCCGCGCGGGGGCCAGGTGAGCGTACCGTCCACCCGGCCTTCATAGACGACGTTATCCCCTTCGGGCCAGGCGATCGCCAGCACGCAGGAGAACCACGCATCGCGCGGCGTCTCCGGGCCAAGCGCCTGCAACATGCCCTCGACCTTGCCCATGGCCATGTACCAGTCGCGGCCCGCCGGACCTTCGAACCACTGCCGCTCGGCCCAGTCGGCGGTATAGACGCCGGGGCGGTCATCCAGCGCCGCCACCGACAGTCCGCTGTCATCGGCCAGCGCCGCCATGCCCGAAGCCTCCGCCGCCGCCCGCGCCTTTATCAGCGCGTTCTCGACAAAGGTCGTGCCGGTCTCCGCCGGTTCGGGCAGGCCCAGTGCGCCGGCCGAGATGCAATCCAGCCCGTAGGGGGCGAGCAGCGCGCCGATTTCCTTCAGCTTGCCCGCATTGTGCGTGGCAATGACCAGGCTGCCGCCCCCCAACCTGCGGGTCATTTTGTCGCAGCGTCCTGTGCGGCATAGATCCGGTCCGTGCCGATGCGGGCGAGGCGCAGGAGGCGCAGGAGGCCTTCCTCGTCATAGGTTGCGCCTTCCGCCGTGGCCTGGACTTCGGCGATCTGGCCGCCTTCGATCAGCACGAAGTTGGCATCGGCATCGGCTGCCGAATCCTCGATATAGTCGAGGTCGAGCACCGGCACGCCGTTGCAGATGCCGCAGGATACGGCGGCGATCTTGGCGGTCAGCGGGTCTTCCTTGACCAGGCCCTGGGCCATCAGGCCGTTTACAGCCAGGCGCAGCGCAACCCAGGCCCCGGAAATGGCGGCGGTGCGCGTGCCGCCATCGGCCTGCAGCACGTCGCAATCGAGCACGATCTGCCGTTCGCCCAGCTTGTGCATGTCGGTGACGGCACGAAGGCTGCGGCCGATCAGGCGCTGGATCTCCTGCGTCCGCCCGCTTTGCTTGCCCTTGGCGGCTTCGCGGCTGCCCCGGGTGTGCGTGGCACGCGGAAGCATCGAATATTCGCCCGTCACCCAGCCGGTTCCCTTGTTGCGCAGGAACGGCGGAACCTTCTCTTCCACGCTGGCGGTGCACAGTACGCGGGTATCGCCGAAGCTGATCAGGCAGGAGCCCTCTGCGTGCCTGGTGAAGCCGGTCTCGATGGTAATGGCGCGCATTTCGTCTGCGGCGCGGCCGGAAGGTCGCATGAATTCATCTCCTGGTCGATAAGTGCATTGGGGATCGCGATATTGCGTGCGTCGCCCTAGCCTCTAGATTAGGCCTTGTCATGGCCTCGCATCCGATCACCGAACTGACAGCCCGTGCGCGGGAGATTTTCCGACTGGTGGTGGAGGATTATCTCGACAGCGGACAACCGGTTGGGTCCAAGGCGCTGGCGGCGCGCGGCGACATCAACCTTTCGCCTGCCTCTATCCGGTCGGTGCTGGCCGATCTTGAACAACTGGGCCTGCTGGCTGCGCCGCATACCAGCGCAGGGCGGATGCCGACCGAAAGCGGCCTGAGGCTTTTTGTCGATGGCATGATGCAAGTGGCCGAACCCACCGCGATGGAACGCGCCGCGATCGAGGCGCAGATGGCGCGCGCCGGGCCGATCGAACAGGCGCTGGAGGCGACGAGCACGATCCTGTCGGACCTGTCGGGCGCGGCAGGCATGGTGATGGTTCCGCGCCGCGAACCGCGCATTGCCCAGCTCAATATCGTCTCGCTCGATGCTGCCCGCGCGCTGGTGGTGCTGGTGGGAGAGGACGGGCAGATCGAAAACCGCCTGCTCGACTTGCCGCCCGGCACCGGAAGCGCGACACTGCAACGGGCCAGTAATTATGTGACCGCTCGGCTTGCCGGACGCACGCTGGCCGAAGCCGTGCAGGTAATGCAGGGCGAAATCCGCAGCAATTCGACGGCGCTGGACGATGCCAGCCGGGACCTGGTGGAACGCGGCCTCGTCACCTGGACCGAGGATGCCAGCCGCCGCCGCGTGCTGATCGTGCGCGGGCAGGCCAACCTGCTGGATGAAACCGCGCTGGGCGATATCGAACGCATCCGTTCGCTGATCGACGATCTTGAAAACAAGCAGTCGATTGCCGACCTACTCGACAGCACGCGGGAAGCCGGCGCGACGCGAATTTTCATCGGAGCGGAAAATCGCCTGTTTGCACTGTCGGGTTCCTCTGTCATTGCCGCTCCCTATCGCGATCGCGAAGGCCGGGTGGTCGGCGTGCTCGGAGTTATCGGCCCCACGCGGCTCAATTATGCCCGCGTGGTGCCGATGGTTGATTTTACCGCCCAGTCGCTGGGCAAGAGAATTGGTTGAGACATGAACGACACAGATAACGGCAGCGGCAAGACCAACGACGAGGAGGCTATCGCCCGCGAAATGGCCAAGGAAATGGACGGCATTCCCGAACAGTTCCTCGACCAGGGTGATGACGAGTCCGAGGACGAGGCGGCCAGGCAGATCGGCGCGCTCCAGGCCGACCTGGACGAGGCCAAACAGCAGGTGCTCTATGCCCGCGCCGAGACGCAAAATGTGCGCCGCCGCCTGGAAAAGGAAAAGCAGGACGCCCAAGCCTATGCCGCGACCGGCTTTGCCCGCGACATCCTGTCGGTATCGGACAACCTGTCGCGCGCGCTGGAAGCCATGCCGGCAGACCTGCGCGAGGACGAGAAGATGAAAGGCCTCGTCGCCGGGATCGAGGCGACCATGCGCGAGGTGGAGAAGGTCTTTTCCGCTCACGGCATCGCCCGCATCGCCGCTGTCGGCTTGCCGCTTGACCCCAACCAGCACCAGGCCATGATCGAGGTGCCCCACGCCGATGCCGAACCCGGCACCGTGGTGCAGGAAATGCAGAGCGGCTACATGATCAAGGACCGCCTCCTTCGCCCGGCACTGGTGGCCGTGGCGAAGAAGCCGGATTAGGGGTTAGGCTTACTGGCTGCTCAATTCCGAAATCGCCACTTCGGAATTGAGATAGGCTCCGCTGCTGTAGGAGCCGACCCAGATTGCGTAGCGACCCGACATCGGCGAATTGAACCGCACCATGGCGTTTAGGCCTGCCTCTCCGCTGTCGTCATCACAGTACCAGCGACCGTCGGGTGCATGGACGACAAGCGTGGTGTCGCCATCGGACCGGGTGGAGATGATGAGCGGTAGCGAACCGGCGGAGTAGGACAGGCGCACGTCCGGTGCATCGGCGATAAAGCCGCGGCAGGCCGATGATACGGCACCATTGGCCGATATGGTGCCGCCAGAAGTGACGCTGAAGAATTGCGGATCGGGCGTAAATCCGGCGTCCAGTTCGACTTTCGCATAGGTCGGCACGGCGGCTGCGTCTTGACCCATGGCTGCTGACGAAACACCGCCTGCGCAAGCGATGGCCGCCAGCACAAGCGTTCCACTCTTCCCGATAGAATCCATAAGTGCCCCCGCAGTCGCCCGCAACCCTGGTCGTCCGGTCCCGGTTCCCGGCCAGCAGGTTTAGCCCGCGGTTTGAAAGCATCGCAACCAATTATTCGGATACAGAAGCGTCGGACTGCCCGTGCTGCAAGGCCGGTCGAGGAACCGGGGGTCCGCGCGGGCCGTATCTGTTGTGAAGGCAAAAACACCGGAGAAACTCCATGAAGAAGCTCACCCTGATCGCACCCCTGCTGGCATCGACGCTGGCGCTGGGCGCTTGTTCGACCAATTACGCCGGTGAAGGCGCGTTGGGCGGTGCCGCACTCGGTGCCGGCGTTGGCGCGGTCACTGGCCGAGATGTAGCAGAAAGTGCCGCAGTCGGTGCGGCGGCGGGCGCTATTGGCGGCGCGCTGATCCGGAAGGACGGCCGCTGTTACGAACGGGACCGCCGCGGGCGCGAATATGAAGTGCGTTGTCCGCGCTAGGCGCTACTAGGACAGCAGCCCCACGATCTCGTCCGAAGTATAGAGATCGGCGAAGATCCAGCCCAGGGAATACAACGCCGCCTCGTGTTCTTCATCGGACAGGGCGGCGTTGGCGTCTGTCGCCATCAGCACCTTGTAATTGTGCTGCATCGCATCGCGCACCGTGCTTTCACAGCAGCAGTTGGTGAGGGTGCCCGTGACAATCAGGGTGTCGATCCCCCGTTCCTGCAAGGCTTGGTGGAGCGGGCAGGTGCCAGGCGTAAATCCGCTGAAGCGGCGTTTCTCGATGAGAACATCCTGCTTGGTCACATTAAGGGTGGGCCACAGGTTCCAGTAGTGGTTGCCGGGCGTGAAGGCAGCGCGGTGTGGGGCCGCGCCATCTCCCATCCGTTCCATGAACACCGGCCAGGCAGTATCGCCATCCGCCGTGGTGTAACGCAGGAACATGTTGACCCCGCCGCTGGCGCGCACGGCGGCGCTGATCGCGTTAATCTGGTCCACGATATCCCGCGCCATAGGCACTTCGACCGGCGCGCCTTCCTCCATGAAGCCATTCTGCATATCGACCACCAGATGGGCAGTGCGCGAAGGATCGGGCGAGCCGAATATGCTGGCTACGCCTCCGCGCCGCTCGGCAATGCGGGCAATCAGTGCGGCGTGATCGATGGCGTGGGGCATGGTTGGGTCAACTCCGGCTGAGGGCAAAGTCCGGCGGCAGGATCGGGCGATAGGTATCGAGCCCCGCCGCCCCCGCGATCACCGCGCCTTCGCGCAGCATATAGGCATGGCGCACGATTTCGGCCTGCTGTTCGATGCCATACTGTTCCAGCTTCCAGCCCGGCTTGAGGCTATAGTCATACCGGCACCACGGATGGCGATGAAGCAGGAGATACCAGTCTCCGCGCTGCTGAACCTGCCAGATGTGCACCATCTCGTGAATGAAATGGGCCCGAGAATTGAGCCGGGCTTGGGCGAAATCATCGCAATAGGATCCGCTCAGCGGATGGAAATGGAGGTGTCCGCGCGGGGCCATCGTGACCTTGCGCGGTTGCAGCGGGAAAAACTTGCGGCGACGGATGGTAACTTTGGCATAGTCGATCGCCTCGCCGAAGACGCCCCGTGCCAGGGCAACCTCGCCCGGCGTCAGCACCCGTGTGCCGCCCGCCGGGCAGGGTTGCAGGTGAGTGTCGGCCGTCAGTTTGCCGACCCGTCATCGCCCGGTGCGAGCAGGCGTGCCGGGAAGCTCACCTTGTCGCCGCGCACGAAAGTGATGGTCACTTCCACTTCGCCGCCGGGCTCCATGCCTTCGGCCAGGTTGAACGCCATCACGTGCTTGCCACCCGGCTCGAATACCGCCGTTTCCCCCGCCATGACGGGGATCTGTTCAAGCTGCTGCATGTCCACACGGCCCTCCCACTCGGCAGTCTCGTGGAACATGGCGCTTTCCGCGCCGGCAACGTGGACGCTGCGCATGGTCTGCATTTCCGTGCCATCGTTGACGACGTTGAAATAGACGGAGGCCGGATTGCCTGTGGCGGCGGGAAGGTTCATCCGCCCGTCGGTTACCGAAATGCCATCGGGCGCTTCGGGCGCGGTCTCTACCGGGGCTTCCGGTTCCGAACCGCAGGCAGCCAGTCCGGCCACCATGACCAGTCCTGCGACAGATGCGATGAATACTCTCTTCATGTCCGTTCCTCCCCTGCGATTGTTGTCGCGCCGCTTGTATGCCGTGGCACCCGCCCTGCCAAGTGCCCTGCGACCAATGTGAAGCATGTGCTTTGCCCGGCGGGCTTGTCGCCTGCAAAACCCCTCCTATATCGCGGCTCAAGTAGTGAGTTTGTATTCCGAGCTGCCAACTGGTTCTGCCGTGGGACGGGGAACCGAGGTGCAGCGTCCAGATGTAAGGAAGAGTGGGGAACACATGAGCAAAGTGATCGGTATCGACCTCGGCACAACCAATTCGTGCGTGGCTGTCATGGACGGCGGCAAGCCCAAGGTCATCGAAAATTCCGAAGGCGCGCGCACCACGCCGTCGATCGTTGCCTTCACCAAGGATGGTGAGCGACTGATCGGCCAGCCCGCCAAGCGCCAGGCCGTGACCAACGGCGACAACACCATTTTCGCGGTAAAGCGCCTGATCGGCCGCCGCTTCGATGACCCGGTGACCAAGAAGGACACCGAACTGGTCCCCTATACCATCGTCAAGGGCAAGAACGGCGATGCGTGGGTATCGGCAGGTTCCGATGAATACTCGCCCAGCCAGATCTCGGCTTTCATCCTGCAGAAGATGAAGGAAACTGCCGAGAGCTTCCTTGGCGAAACAGTGACCCAGGCGGTCATCACCGTGCCAGCATACTTCAACGATGCCCAGCGCCAGGCGACCAAGGACGCCGGCCAGATCGCCGGCCTCGAAGTTCTGCGCATCATCAACGAGCCGACTGCGGCTGCACTCGCCTATGGTCTCGACAAGGACGATGGCAAGACCATCGCCGTCTATGACCTTGGCGGCGGCACCTTCGACGTGTCGATCCTGGAAATCGGCGATGGCGTGTTCGAGGTGAAGTCCACCAACGGCGACACGTTCCTCGGCGGTGAAGACTTCGACAGCGCCGTGGTCGAATACTTGGCCGAATCCTTCAAGAAGAAGGAAAACATGGACCTTAAGACCGACAAGCTGGCGCTCCAGCGGCTGAAGGAAGCCGCGGAAAAGGCCAAGATCGAGTTGTCGAGCGCCCAGACCACCGAAGTCAACCTGCCGTTTATCACTGCGCGCATGGAAGGTGGCAGCACCACTCCGCTTCACTTGGTTGAAACGATCACCCGCTCGGACCTTGAAAAGATGGTCACCAAGCTGATCGAACGCACCAAGGAGCCGATGAAAAAGGCGCTGGCCGATGCCGGCCTCACCGCCAAGGACATCGATGAAGTGGTGCTGGTCGGCGGCATGACCCGCATGCCCAAGGTGCGCGAAGCCGTGAAGGACTTCTTCGGCAAGGAACCGCACACTGGCGTGAATCCGGATGAAGTCGTGGCCATGGGCGCAGCCATCCAGGCCGGCGTGCTGCAGGGCGACGTCAAGGACGTGCTGCTGCTCGACGTGACTCCGCTGAGCCTCGGCATCGAGACGCTGGGCGGGGTGTTCACCCGCATGATCGACCGCAACACCACGATCCCGACCAAGAAGAGCCAGACCTACTCGACCGCCGACGACAACCAGCAGGCGGTGACCATCCGCGTGTTCCAGGGCGAGCGCGAGATGGCGGCGGACAACAAGATGCTCGGCCAGTTCGACCTGCTCGGCATTCCGTCCGCGCCGCGTGGTGTGCCGCAGATCGAGGTGACCTTCGATATCGACGCCAACGGCATCGTGAACGTGAGCGCCAAGGATAAGGGTACCGGCAAGGAACAGCAGATACGCATCCAGGCTTCGGGTGGCTTGTCGGATTCCGACATCGACCAGATGGTCAAGGATGCCGAGAAGTTCGCCGAGGAAGACAAGAAGCGCCGGGCTTCAGCCGAGGCCCGTAACCAGGCGGATTCTATGGTTCATGCCACCGAGAAGCAGCTGGCCGAGAATGGCGACAAGATCGATGCCGAAACGAAGGCCGCGGTCGAAAGTGCTATCGCCGAGGTCAGGACGGCGCTCGAAGGTGACGATGCAGACGCGATCAACGCCAAGGCTGCCGCGCTCACCGAAGCGGCCATGAAGATGGGCCAGCAGATCTACGAGAAGGACGCAGCCGCCGCACAGGCCGGTGCTGCCGATGCCGACACCTCGCAGTCTGCCGCTGACGAGGACGTGGTGGACGCCGAGTTCTCCGAAGTCACCGACGACGAGAAAAAGGGCTGATTGCCTGACAGATGACCTGCCTCGCCGCCGGTGTAGCAATACCGGCGGCGAACAGGCTTTGAGGGGGCCTTGATGTCTTCGTCCACCATCGATTTCTACCAGTTGCTCGAAGTCAGCCGCGATGCGGATGGCGACACGATCAAGCGCGCCTATCGCAAGCTGGCGATGCAGTATCACCCGGACCGCAACCCGGGCGATGCCGAGTGCGAAGCGCGCTTCAAGTCCATCAGCGTGGCCTATGACTGCCTCAAGGATCCGCAGAAGCGCGCGGCCTACGATCGCTATGGCCACGAAGCATTCACCCAGGGCCATGGCGGCGGCGGCCAGCATGCCGATTTCGGCGACATCGGCGATATCTTCGAAACGATCTTCGGCAGCGCCTTTGGTGGCGGCGGTGGTCGTGCCCGTCCGCGCCGCGGGGCTGACCTGCGCTATGACATGGAGATCGGGCTGGAAGAGGCCTTCTTGGGCCGCAACTCCACGATCGAAGTCGAAGTTGCCACCCAGTGCGACAACTGCGATGGCAGCGGGGCCGCACCCGGTACCGGCAAGCGCCGCTGCAACACCTGCCACGGCCACGGCAAGGTCCGCGCGCAGCAGGGTCTGTTCGTAATCGAACGGCCGTGCCCGGTCTGCCATGGCCGCGGTGAAGTGCTCGAACAGGCTTGCGGTGATTGCCGGGGCGAAGGCCGGGTGGACAAGGTCCAGCGGCTCGACGTCGAAGTGCCGCCAGGCGTGGACAACGGCACCCGCATCCGCCTTTCAGGCAAGGGCGAGGCCGGTCCACAGGGCGCGCCATCGGGCGACCTCTACATCTTCATCCACGTGCGCCCGCACAGCGTGTTCCAGCGCGAGGGTACAGCGCTGTTCACCCGCATGCCGATCACCTTCACCACGGCAGCGCTGGGCGGCTGCGTGGAAATCCCCGGGATCGATGGTGACACCCACACTCTCGACATTCCTGCGGGCATCCAGACAGGCAAGCAGCTGCGCAAGCGCGGCGCGGGCATGCCGGTGCTGCAGGGGCGCGGGCGGGGTGACCTGGTGGTCGAAGTGCAGGTGGAAACGCCGACCAAGCTATCGGCCCGCCAGAAGGAAATCCTGCGCGAATTCCGCGAGACCGAAACCGGCGACGAATGCCCGGAAAGCCGCGGCTTCTTCGAGCGGTTGAAGGATGCGTTTTCGGGCTAGCTGCCCATCGTCTCCACCTCGGCACGCAAACCGGTGATCAGGCCCGGGTCGGCCTTCAGACGCACCTCTTCCTCGTCAAGGATGGCAAGGAAGAGGCGGCGCTTGATCTGATGGCACTGGTCCATCGGAATGGCCGATGGAACGGTTGAGCAGACCAGGTCGATCATTCGTTCAGCTCCGTGCAATCGCCCCCACAGGTAATCGTTCTCGCGGTAGGCGCGGCTGAAGAAGGCACCGAAGTTGTAGAACTCGATCCCCCGCAAGGTCGCCGCAGTGCCGCCCTGGCGGATCGAAGGAGCATCGTCGGGCGAGATGCGGTCAACCTTGATAGGATCGAACTCGGTCAGCCCTTCGTTGCGCAGCAGGGGCAGGGTGGCGACATCGTAGAACGGGAACCCGAGATAGGCGAGCAGCATACGGCGTCGAAGCGGCCGGGGCATGACTTCGAGGCCCGCGCTCAGCAACACCTCCACCTCCCGGTCGAGCCCCGGTAGGTCCCGCCGCGCGGCGATTTCGGCGAGGACTGCGGCTGCATTGCTGGTCACGTCATCGGCCAGCAAGGCAAATTCGTCGCCCGGCCCCAGGTCTCCTTCACGCTCGAAGTAGAGCGCCAGCGCACGGTAGATGACTTCGCGCCCGGCATCGCGGTCGGCTTCGGTGATTTCGGGATCGTCCTCCCACTCGCGCGACAGACGGCGGGCGAGCAGGCGCAGGCGGCGGATGCGGAACCCGATGTCGTGGGCGCGGAAGAACTCGATGGCCGGTTCGTTCGCGCCGCCCTTAGGCTCGGCCAGCGAGACCATGCCCGACGCCTCGCAACTTTCGCGCAGCAGCAGGCCGACCTTGCGCGCATCGCTCGATTGCAAGCCCGGCGCATGGGCCACCACCAGCTTGGCCAAGCGGGCGATGACGCCGGAAAACTTGGTTTCGGCGTAGGAATGGAAGGCGAACCCGGCCTGCTCGGCGGCGGCCTGTTGTGCCTTGACCCGCCAGTTGGCGAGGCGTTTGGGCGTGGGACTGTCGAGGAACAGGGTGCGGCCGAACAGGCTGTCCACCGCGCGTTCCACTTCGGGGCGCAGGCGCTGGATGATCCGCCCCATGTCCATCGCCTCGCGCGACATGGCCTGGATCTGTTCGAGGTTGTCGCGGATCGGCTGCTCGCGCGGGATGGCTGAGATCGAGCCGAAGATCGCGCGGAAGAAGCCCACTTCCTCGTGCCGGTTGCCGATGACCCGGCGGCGGTCGGGCGTGGGATCGATATAGACGAAGCGCCGGTCCACCTCGCGCTGGGCCGGCCGGTCCTTCAGCGCCCCCATCGCCTCATAGAAAGGCGCATTGACCAACACCGAGCCATCAACCAGCGATACATCGTCCACATCCCCGTTGCGCGCGTGGACCGGCATGACCCGCTCGACGAACTGCGTTCGGCCGGGCCATTCCAGCCCGCGCTGGCGAGCCAGGCGGTCGATCTCGGCCAGCTTGAGGGGCGGGAAGGCCCCAGGAAAGCTGGCGGTGGAGCGCGCCGCCAGCGTCAGTTCGAGCAGGTTGGCCAGGGGCTTGCCTGCTTCGGCCGGAACCTTCGCCCGGAAACCGATAGGCAGGCGGTGCTCGCTCTCGTCCACCAGCGGCGGGCTGTTGAGGTAGAGCGGTTGCAAGTGGCCGTGGAAATCGGTCGCGGTCACGAACAAGTCGAGCGGATGGTTGGCTGGCAGCAGCGGTGTGCCGCATGGCGCATCGGCCATGGCTTGCAGGGCATTGGCGAGCAGGTTGGAAAAACCGATGCCGGAGAACGGCGGTTCGAACCAGCGACTGCGCACGAAGCGGGCGAGCTTCTTGCGTACATCGGCGCGCATTTCCGGGGCGACACTTTCGGATACCACGTTGCCGGGGCGTGAGAGCAGCATCTCGACCACTGGCGGTGCCCAGAACTTGGCGGCGCGGGTCCACAATTGCGCTTCGGGATCGAGCAGGCGATCGACATCGGCGGTTTCCAGCCACAGGTCCGTCAGCGGATCCAATGACTGGCCCGAATGGATCGCCTGGGCGAGGAAAACGGCGTTGATTCCGCCCGCGCTGGCTCCTGTCAGGATATCGGGCAGCACTCGAAGCCGCAGGTCGTGTTCGCTCGCCAGGGTGTCGAACACCTCGCGGTAGATCGCTTCCGAACCCGTCCCTGACGGTGCCAGGCCATGAAAATCGCGGCTGGCGCGGGCGAGCTTCCAGATCTCCTTGGTGACCCCGTGCATATAGACCGCCAGGCTGATCCCGCCGTAGCAGATGAGGGCAATGCGGAGTTCCTTCTGGCGCATGGCTGCGTCTTGTGGCGCGGCGCGCCTGTGAATGCAATCACCACAAAGCCGATTGCGTTCCACCTATGTTCCGATTAGGCAGCCCCTATGGCTAAACCAAAGCGCCGCTTTATCTGTACCGAATGTGGCGGCATCTCGCACCGCTGGCAGGGGCAGTGCCCCGATTGTTCGGAATGGAACACGCTGGAGGAAGAGGTGGCCGAGACCGCCTTTTCGGCCAAGCATCACCTCGCCACCGGCGGGCGGCGGATCCAGTTCGAAGCGCTCGACACGCCAACTACGCCGCTGGCGCGCAGCACCACGGGGCTTGCGGAGTTCGACCGGGCGCTGGGCGGCGGGATCGTGCCGGGTAGTGCGATCCTTATGGGGGGCGAACCGGGCATCGGCAAATCGACCCTGCTGCTCCAGGCCGCCGCCGCCATTGCCCGCAGCGGCAAGGACGCGGTCTATGTCAGCGGTGAAGAGGCGACCGGCCAGGTACGGCTGCGTGCCAGCAGGCTGGGGCTGGCCGATGCGCCGATCAGGCTCGCCTCTGCCACTTCGGTGCGCGATATCCTGACCACGCTGGGCGACGGCACGCCGCCCGCGCTGCTGGTGGTCGATTCGATCCAGACCATGCATTCCGACATGATCGAAGGCGCGCCGGGCACGGTCAGCCAGGTCCGCGCCAGCGCATTCGAACTGATCCGCTATGCCAAGGAAAACGGCGTGGCGCTGGTGCTGGTGGGGCACGTCACCAAGGATGGCTCGATCGCCGGGCCGCGCGTGCTGGAACACATGGTCGACGTGGTGATGAGCTTCGAGGGGGAGCGCAGCCACCAGTACCGCATCCTGCGCGCGCTGAAAAACCGCTTCGGGGCGGTGGACGAGATTGGCGTCTTTGCCATGGAAGGGCATGGGCTGGCCGAGGTATCGAACCCCTCGATGCTGTTCCTTTCCGGACGGGAAGAGCCGCTGGCCGGTTCCGCCGTGTTCCCCGCGCTGGAAGGCACGCGCCCGGTGCTGGTGGAAATCCAGGCGCTGATCGTGCGGCTGCAATCGGGTGCCACACCGCGCCGCGCGGTGGTGGGATGGGACAGCGGACGGCTTGCCATGCTGCTGGCCGTGCTGGAATCGCGCTGCGGGCTCAATTTCTCCTCGGCCGAAGTTTATTTGAATGTGGCAGGCGGATATCGCCTGTCGGACCCTGCGGCAGACCTTGCCGTGGCTGCTGCCCTGGTCTCGGCACTGGCCGACAAGCCGTTGCCCTTGCGCGCTATCTGGTTTGGCGAAGTGTCGCTGTCGGGCGAGATCCGACCGGTCAGCCATGCCAACCTGCGGGTGAAGGAAGCCGCCAAGCTGGGCTTCGACCAGGCCTGCGGTCCACTGCTGGACAGTCCGCCTGCCGGAAAAATGCGCTATGGCGGTATCGGCGGACTGCCGGGCCTCGTTGACCGGGTGATGGTAAGCGCATAGATTCAGCGGCGCAATGACAGTGTTTGATATCTTCGTGCTCGTGGTGGTGGGTACCGCTGCCATCGGCGGCTTCCTGCGCGGTTTCGTGCACGAGGTGCTGTCGCTTGCCGCATGGGTGTTAGCGATCTTCGCCATCCGCTATCTCCACACGGACCTGACCCAGATCATCTTTGCCTTTATCGGCACGCCCACGGGGGCGGCGCTGCTGGCTTTCGCCCTGTTGCTGCTGATCCCCTATGCCGCCATGCGGCTGATCGCCCGCAAGGCCGGGAACAGCGCGCGCAAGTCAGCCCTTGGCCCGATTGACCGGGTGCTGGGCTTCGGCTTCGGCGCGGTGAAAGGCACGATCATAGTGGTCTTCGCCTTCTCCATCGTGGCCCTGGGATACGATTCGACATGGGGCGTGGGCGGACGGCCCGACTGGATAAGCACGGCGCGCACCTATCCCTTCGTCAATGCAAGCTCGGAAGAGATGGTGCAACTGATCGCCGAACGTCGCGCCGCCTTGCTGGGCAGCAGCGCGGGTGATGACGAATGAACGTCGCCAGGCTCTATACGCCCGAACTGCTGGGGCTGACCGTGGAACTGGCGGGCTGGCCGCCGATGGAAAACCTTCCACTGCACGGTTCTGCCCGTTCGGCCACCTGCGGCTCCACCCTGGGCATCGACCTGGCGCTGGACGAGGGCGGGGCGATCGATTGCCTTGGCCTGCGCGTACGGGCCTGCGCTGTCGGCCAGGCTTCTGCCGCGATCTTCGCCCGCCATGCGAAGGGCCGTGATCTTGCGGCGATTACCTCGGCCCATGACCGGATCGAAGGCTGGCTCGACGCCGAGGCGCCGATAGCGGAATGGCCGGACATGGTCCTGCTGGCCCCGGCGCGCGAGTTTCCCGGCAGGCACGGTGCGATCCTGCTGCCGTGGAAGGCTGCGATAGAGGCTCTTTCCAGCGGCCCTGTGCCAAGCTAGTCCAACCCTTGCTTGAAAGGCGGGGGATTGCATGGCGACTGTAAGCGGGGTGGCGGGCGGCGGAATGCCCGACAGCGGGGGAAGCGGGACCGAACTGGCCGGGCGTGAACCGACGAGGAAAGAGATTCGCATGGTGATCGCCGCCTCGTCGGCCGGCACCGTGTTCGAATGGTACGATTTCTTCATCTACGGCACGCTGGCGGTGTTCATCAGCCAGGCGTTCTTTCCCTCGGGCAATGCCACGCTGTCCCTACTGCTCACTTGGGCTGGTTTTGCGGTGGGCTTCGGCTTCCGACCGCTTGGCGCGATCCTGTTCGGCTATCTGGGCGACAGGCTGGGCCGCAAGTACACCTTCCTCGTCACCGTCACCCTGATGGGTGTGGCCACGGCGGGTGTGGGCTTGGTGCCGAGCGCCGAGTCCATCGGTATCACCGCCCCCATCATCGTGCTGTTGCTGCGCATTGCCCAGGGCCTGGCACTGGGCGGTGAATACGGCGGGGCGGCGATCTATGTGGCCGAACATTCGCCGCCGCATCGCCGCGGTTTTTTCACCAGCTTCATCCAGGCCAGCGTCATCGGCGGTTTCGTGCTGAGTCTGCTGGTCGTGCTGTTCTGCCGCTTCATCATCCCGGAAGAAGCCTTCCGCGAATGGGGTTGGCGGGTGCCCTTCCTGCTGTCGATCGCCCTGCTCGGCATATCGCTGTGGATGCGGCTGAAGCTGTCCGAAAGCCCGGTTTTTCTAGCGATGAAGGAAGAAGGGGGGATGTCGAAGAATCCCTTCATCGAAAGCTTCACCTATCCGCGCAACAAGCGCCGCATCTTCATCGCCATGTTCGGCGTGGCCTGCGGCTTGACGATCATCTTCTACACCGCGCTGTTCTCCTCGCTGTCGTTCCTGAAAGGTCCCATGCGGGTGGACGATACGACGGCGGAACTGCTGGTCGGCTTCGCCTCTCTGACGGCCTGCGTGTTCTTCGTCTATTTCGGCTGGCTGTCGGACCGGGTGGGGCGCAAGAAGCCGATCGTCTGGGGCTATGCCGTGACCCTGGTGGTGCTGTTCCCGGCATTCTGGGGCATTGCCGCCCTGGCCAATCCCGGCCTTGCCGCCAGCGCGCGCACTGCGCCTGTCACCATCACCGGCCCGGCCTGCGACTACGATCCCTTCGCCTCGGTGCAGGATACGTCCTGCGGGCAGTTGCTGGCCGACATGACCGCCATCGGCATCCCCTACCAGGTTGAAGCGGGGGCGACGCTGTCGCTGACTACTGGGAATTCGGCGTTCGATCTCGACAGTGCAGGTGAAGCCGGGGCAGACCGGCGCGTCGCGATAACCGGATGGCTCGCCACTCATGGCTACAACCTCGAAAAGCAGGTGCCGCCGAGGATAAACCTTGCGGGCATATTCGTCATCCTTGTCGGGCTGGGGGCCTTGTCGGGGGCGACCTTCGGATCGGTCGCGGCGCTGCTGTCCGAGATGTTTCCGCCGCGCATCCGTTACAGCTCGATGTCGATCCCCTATCATATCGGCACCGGCTATTTCGGCGGCTTCCTGCCGCTGATCGCGGGCTATATCGTGGCGCGCACCGGCGATATCTTTGCCGGGTTGTGGTACACTTGGGCGCTGCTGGTGGTGGCACTTATTGTGGCCTGGTGGGGCCTGCCGAATGGACCACCGCGAGACTTTGCCGATGAAATTGCCTGAAGCTCCGCCTGCTTCGCTGCGCCTGAGAATAGACCGCGACGCGCTGGCCGCCAACTGGCGCGCGCTGGACCGGCTGTCGGGCGGGGCGCGGGCAGGGGCGGCAGTCAAGGCCGATGCCTATGGCGTTGGCGTTGACCATGCCGTGCCGGCCCTGCTGGCGGCGGGCGCCCGGGACTTCTTCGTGGCGCACTGGGGCGAGGTGGCGCCTCTCCTGGCCCATGTGCCGGGCGAACAGGTCAGCGTGCTGCACGGTGTGCTGAACGAGGCAGAGACTGCCTATGCCCGCGCCACCGGAGCGCGGCCGGTGATCAATTCGCTGCGGCAGGCTGCCTTGTGGCTGGAGAGCGGCGGGGGCCCGTGCGACCTGATGCTGGATACCGGCATCAACCGCCTCGGCATTCCCCCGCACGAGGCTGGCGACCCGCGCCTCGCCGCGCTCGATGTTCACGTGCTGATGTCGCATCTCGCCTCGGCGGACGAGGACGCAGAGCTTAACCGGTTGCAGCTTGCCCGCCTGCATCAATTGGCCCCGACCATCCCGCACCGCCACCTCAGCCTCGCCAACAGCGCGGGAATCGCCTTGGGGCAGGACTATGCGGCAGACCTCACGCGGCCGGGCGTGGCGCTCTATGGTGGCATTGCCCGGCGGGAGCTTGCAGGGCTGATCGGCCAGGTCGTGTTCCCCCGGGCGACCGTGCTCCAGCGACGGCGAATCGGACCGGGCGAGAGCGTCGGATACAACGCGATTTTCATCGCAAAACGCGAAATGGAGGTCGCCACCGTGTCCATCGGATATGCCGACGGGTTCCTGCGATGCCGTGGTGCGGGTTTCGCAATGCAGCATCAAGGTATCGACCTGCCGGTGCTGGGGCGGGTCTCGATGGATATGACGGTGGTGGATTGCTCCGCCATACCAAGCCTAAGTGCTGGGGATTACGTGGAAATTCCCTTCGACCTGCCCGCAGAAGCGCAGCGTAGCGGGCTTTCGCAATACGAACTCCTGACCACCATCGGCCATCGCTTCTCACGCCAATCCTGAAGGTTAGATTGCCAAGCATATGCTGCAAGTGCTAAGCTCTGCCGTCGCTATATCAGGAGTGCGTCGGCAATGGCCTCCAGTAAAACTACGGGTGACACACCAGTCATCATCAAGAAGTACGCCAACAGGCGGCTCTACAATACGCAGTCATCCAGCTATATAACGCTGGATGATCTTGCACGCATGACGCGTGAAGGCGTGGATTTCCAGGTGCTCGATGCCAAGACCGGCAGCGATATCACCCACGCGATCCTGACCCAGATCATCATGGAGGAAGAGGCCAACGGCGAGCAAATGCTGCCGGTCAGCTTCCTGCGCAACCTCATCGGCATGTACGGCAATTCCATGCAGGAACTGATGCCGCACTACCTCGACGCCACGATGGACAATTTCCGCGCCAACCAGAGCCGGCTGCAGGAAGCGTTCAAGTCGAGCATGAGTCCGGATGGCTTTGCGCGCCTGGCTGAAACCAACATGGCGATGTTCCAGGCAGCGGCCGAGGCATTCATGCTCAAGCCCAAGGGCGGCAGCACGGCCAAGCCTGCGACGCCCGCTGCGGGCAATGATACGTCCGACGAGCTGTCCGAACTGCGCGCACAGATGAAGGCGATGCAGGACAAGCTGGACCGCATGGGCGGCTGATACCGCCGTAGGCGTAACAATTAGCCCCTCGACTTGGCCGCGTGGCAACGGCATGGGGTCGGCATAATAACTCCAGCAGGATTTGCCGCACTCATGTCAGCCATCCGCCACGCCTTGACCACCAAGCGCGCCGACGACTTTTCCGCCTGGTATCAGGAAGTGATCTCTGCTGCCGACATGGCCGAGGAATCGGGCGTGCGCGGTTGCATGGTCATCAAGCCGTGGGGCTATGGCATCTGGGAACGCATCCAGCGCCTGATGGACGACCGGATCAAGGCCGCGGGCGTGCAGAACTGCTATTTCCCGATCTTCATCCCGCTGAAGAACTTCGAGCGCGAGGCGAGCCATGTTGACGGGTTCGCCAAGGAAATGGCGGTCGTCACCCATCACCGCCTGATCGCTGACGGCAAGGGCGGTCTGATCCCTGATCCCGAAGCCAAGCTGGAAGAACCGTTGGTCGTGCGGCCCACATCGGAAACGATCATCGGCGATGCCATGGCGCGGTGGATCCAGTCATGGCGCGACCTGCCGCTGCTCACCAACCAGTGGGCCAATGTGGTGCGCTGGGAAATGCGCACGCGGATGTTCCTGCGCACCAGCGAATTCCTCTGGCAGGAAGGGCACACCGCCCACGCCACTCGCGAAGATGCGCTGGAAGAGACCCACCGCGCGCTGGAAATGTACCGCGCCTGTGCCGAGGATGACCTCGCCCTGCCGGTAATCGCCGGCGAAAAGCCCGAAAACGAGCGGTTCCCCGGCGCGGTGGAGACATGGTCGATCGAAGCCATGATGCAGGATGGCAAGGCGCTGCAGGCGGGCACCAGCCATTACCTTGGCACCAATTTCGCCCATGCCGCCGGCATCCAGTACCAGGACAAGGAAGGCGGCCAGCAGTTCTGCCATACCACCAGTTGGGGTGTGTCCACCCGGCTGATCGGCGGCGTCATCATGACCCACGGCGATGACGATGGCCTGCGCGTGCCGCCCCGCATCGCGCCGCACCAGGTCGTCATTATCCCCATGCTGCGCGAAACGCCGGAGGACGAAGCGCTGCTCGATTATTGCGAGGACCTGCGCAAGCTTGTCGCCGCGCAGGCCGCGCTGGGCGAGCCGGTGCGCGTGCTGCTCGACAAGAAGCCGGGCAAGGCGGCAGCGAAACGGTGGGACTGGGTGCGCAAGGGCGCGCCGCTGATCGTAGAAGTCGGCCCCCGCGACATGGCCGAAGGCAACGTGGCCGTACTGCGGCGCGACCGGCTGTGGAACCAGGACAACGGCAAGCCCGCCTTCTCCTTCGTCAGCCGCGAGGACTTTTCCGCGCAGGCACCGGCACTACTCGAAGCGATCCAGCAGGCGCTGTACGACGAGGCGCGCGAGCGTCGCGATGCCAACGTCACCCGCGGCGTGACTAGCATGGACCAGGTCGCCGCCCATTTCGCCGACAACCATGCACGTCCGGGCTGGGTGGAAGTGCAGTGGTCCAAGCCCACCAGCGCGGCGCTGGAAGCGGCGACCGAACAGCTGAAAGCGCTAAAACTCACCATCCGCAACGTGCCGCGCGATGCCGAGCCTGCCGATGGCACCTGCATCTTCACCGGAGCTCCCGCGACCGAGAGGATCCTCGTCGCCCGTGCCTATTGATGAGGGCAGCGGCACTCGCCGCCGCCCTCAGCCGGCCATCGGTCATCTCACCGTTCCAGCGTGGCGCGGAAGGCATCGGTGTTGACCGCGCGGCCCAGGAAATCCTCTACCAGTTCGGCAGCGGGCTTGCTCCCGCCGCGCCCCAGCACCAGATGGCGATAGGCCATTGCGGTATCGCGGTCGCGCAGCCCGGCCTGTTCAAAACGGCTGAACAGGTCTGCCGCAATCACGCGCGACCAGCCATAGGTGTAATAGCCTGCCGAATAGCCATCCAGATGGCTGAACGTAGCTTCCATATGGGTGGTTTCAGGAAACTGGAGCAGGGTGTAGGCATTGGCATAGTCGCGATAGGCCTGGCTGATGCCTTCGGCGCTGGGATCAGCAGGCGCACCCTGGTGAAAGCGCAGCGATGCGTTGGAATAGCCAAGCTGTGTGGTCTCGTGAATGCCATTGCCGAACCTGCGCGCAGCCAGCATCCGGTCCACCAGATCACGCGGGATCACTTCGCCTGCCGCATTGCGGGCAAAGCGCGCCAACGTATCGTAATCATAGACCCATTCTTCCAGCATCTGTGACGGTGCTTCGACAAAATCGCGTTCGGTCGATACGCCACTCACCCCGAACCAGCGCTGGTTGCCGCCCAGAATATTGTGCAACAGATGTCCGAACTCGTGGAGGAAAGTTTCGACCTGGCGATGCTCCATCAGCCCGGTCTCATAATCACCCCGTGGCAAGTTCATGGTCAGCACCGAGACCGGCAGCGATTCGCCCGCCACCCCGCCGCGCAAGGTGATGTGGTTTGCGTGCTGGTACTTGCCTTCGCGCGGGTGGGAGTCGAGATAGAAACGGCCAATCGATTGCCCGTTTTCCAATATTTCATATGCCTCGACATCCGGATGCCAGAGAGGCGTATCCCATGGGCGGATTTGCACCGCGAACAGGTCCTGCGTCAGGTCGAAAATGCCCTGCCGGACATTGTTGTAGGTGAAATACTGGCGCACTTCCTGCGGGTCGAGGTCAAAATTGCCTTGCAGGGCCCGCTGCCGGGCAAAGGAGTGGTTGAACAGGCCGAGAGCGAGGCCGGGACGAACTTCATTCAGGGCCTGCTGGAGGATCGCAAAATCGGATTGCGCCGCCGATCCCGATGCCTCGGCCAGTTCGGCCATATGCGCCTCCACCGTTGCCGGAGTGGTCAGCATGCGGTTTTCGAAATTCAGCGTGGCGTAATCGGGCCGGTCGAGCAATTCGGCCAGTTGCTGGCGCTTGGTGAACAATTCGCCCAGCAAGGCGCTGTTTTCAGGATAGGCTCGCGCATAAGCCAACCGCAGCAGGGTTTCGCGCAAAGCGTCATCTTCGGCATAGGCAGAAATGGCTTGCAGATCGGTGGGGTCAGTGGAAATTTCCACCAGCCCATCCACCCCGGCGGGGCGCGCGGCCAGCCAGTCGGCAGGCATTCCGGCCAATGCAGCCGGCAGAACGCGCATGACGCTGCGGGCATTGGCGAAATTGGTGCTGAAACTCGTGCTGATGGCAGTCATTTCATCCTGCAGGGCCTTGATCTGCCCGCGCCGTTCATCATCGTAATTCACGCCGCTGCGTTCAAACCCGGCGAGTATCTGGCCAAGGTAATAGCGCGTGACCTCGTCCTCCCCGGATGCATCGATGGCGTTCAGCCGTTCATAAATCGGGCGGGAAAGGCCAATCCGGCTCTCGATCTCGTCAATCCGGGAATAGCAGGCCCGGCCCGCATCGCGCTTTTCAGCCGTGTCCATCGATTGGCCGAAACTGTAAAATTCAGCCGCGCCGTAATAGGTCAGCGCAGTCAGATCGTCATAGGCTTTCAACGCGGTTTCCACCCGGTGGGGGCCAGACATGGCCTCCAGCGCGGCAAAGCGTGCCTCCACTTCGCTGACATATTCATCGCACCGCGCGTTGAGCGCTGCAGCATCGGGCGCATCTGCGCGAATCTCGCCCGCAAATTGCGCCGGACTCAGAGTTTGCGCCAGCGAGGTGGAGGACAGCAGGCAGCAAGCGAAGGTGGCCGCATAGGCAAAGGCGCGCATCAAATCGGACTCCGATAGTTTTCAACGTAACTGGATAGGGAAGAACCGGCAGTATGCAATGCTGCACGCTTGTGTTTGCGGCGCCGTGCGCCCAAGTCCGATCCATGTCGCCTTCCAAACGCCCAAATCCCGGCTTGCCTTCGCGCGAGCAGATTCTCGAATTCATCCGCACATCGGATGATCCGGTCGGCAAGCGCGAGATCGCCAAGCATTTCCGGCTGACCGCGCAGGACAAGATCCTGTTGAAAGCGATGCTGAAAGACATGGCCGAGGAAGGCCTGATCGACGGCAAGCGCACGGCCTTTCACCGCATGGGCGGGGTGCCCAAGGTCACGGTCCTGCGCATCGTCGAGATCGACGAGGGCGAGCCTGTCGCTATTCCGGAAACCTGGCAGCCGGACGACGCCGTGCCGCCGCCGCGCCTGCGGGTGATCGAGAAGAAGAAACAGGCTGCGCTGCGCGTGGGCGACCGGATTCTTGCCCGCACCGAGGAGGCGGGCAAGGGCTACATCGCCCACCCGATGAAAAAGCTGCCTAGCAACGAAGGCGCGGTGCTGGGCGTGATCGAGTTCGATGGCGCGGGCAAGCCGTGGCTGGCGCCGGTTGACAAGCGGGTGCGCAATTCCTCGCCGGTGGCCGATCTGGGCAAGGCCGAGGAAGGCCAGCTGGTGCTGGCAGAGCCTGCGGGGCGCGGCCTGCGCGCGGGCGTGAAGGTAATCGAGGTGCTGGGTGACCCGCTCGCCCCGCGCAGCTATTCGCTCATTGCGATCCACAAGTACGGCATCCCGCACCATTTCAGCGAGAAGGTGCTGGCCGAAGCCGAAGCCGCTTCCGCCCTGCCTCTGGACGAGGCGAAGCGCGAAGACCTGACCCACCTGCCCATCGTCGCCATCGACCCTGCGGATGCACGCGACCACGACGATGCGATCTGGGCCGAGCCTGACGGCAAGGGCGGCTTCACCGCGCTCGTCGCCATTGCCGATGTGTCCTATTACGTCCGCCCGGGCGGCGCGCTCGATCGCGAGGCGAGGAAGCGCGGCAATTCGGTCTATTTCCCCGACCGCGTGGTGCCGATGCTGCCCGAAGTGCTGAGCGCCGATGCCTGCTCGCTGAAGCAGGGCGAGGGGCGGGCGGCGATGGTGTGCCACCTGTCGATCTCGCCAGAGGGACAACTGGCAGGCTGGCGCTTCACCCGCGCCATTGTCCGCATTGCCGAGAACGTCGCCTACGAAGACGCGCAGGCGCGCATCGACGAAGGCACGGCAGGCGAGCCGCTGGAGAACCTGTGGGCGGCATGGAAACTGCTGGCCGAAGCCCGCGCCGCGCGCGATCCGCTGGAGCTGGAAATCCCCGAACGGCGCGTCACGCTGGACGAACAGGGCCGCATCACCGGCATCGCGATCCGTGAGCGGCTCGATGCCCACCGCGTGGTCGAGGATTTCATGATCGCGGCCAATGTCGCGGCGGCGAAAGCGCTGGAAAGCAAGGCCAGCCCGGTGGTCTATCGCATTCACGAACCGCCCACGCGGGAAAAACTGGTGGCCTTGCGCGAATATTTCGATTCGCTGGGCAAGAAGCTGGCGCTGGGCCAGGTCATCACCCCCGGCCTGTTCAACCGGATGCTGAAGGATATCGCGGAACCGGCCGAAAAGGCTCTGGTGATGGAAGCGGTCCTGCGCAGCCAGACCCAGGCCTATTACGGCCCGGCCAATGCCGGACACTTCGGGCTGGCGCTGGGGGCATACGCCCACTTCACCAGTCCGATCCGCCGTTATGCCGACCTGCTGGTCCACCGCGCGCTGGTCGATTCGTTCGGGCTGGAGCAGGGGAAGGTGAAGTACGACCTGCTGCCGCCCGCCACCGGCCTGTCGGACCAAGATCGCGAGGACCTGACCCGCATCACCGATGCCATCAGCCTGACCGAACGACGCGCGATGGAGGCCGAACGCGATACCATCGACCGCTACGTCGCCGCCTGGCTCTCGGCCCGCGTGGGCGAGGTCTTCGCCACACGCATCACCGGGGTGCAGAAATTCGGCTTTTTCGCCACGATTGTCAGCCTCGGCGGCGACGGGCTGGTGCCGGTGTCATCACTGGGCCGCGAATATTTCCGCTATGACGAGGCAGCCCAGGCCCTGATCGGCGAGGATAGCGGCCAGCGCTATGCCACCGGCGATTTCCTCGACCTCAAGCTGGCCGAAGCCAATCCGCTGACCGGCGCGCTGAAATTCGAAGTGGTGGACAGCGAAGGCAAGCCGGTCGAACCGCGCGGCGCGCGGCCTGAACGACGCGATCGGCGGAGCGGCAACAAAAGCCCGAACAAGGGCCCGCAGAAGGATGCGGCAGGCAAGCACCAGGTCGGCCAGCGCGGTCGTCCGGGCAATGTGAGGCACCAGGGGCGGGGCAAGAAGCGTTAGCGCGAGTTCAGCTTAGGCGCCCGATCTCTTCCTCGGTCAGTCCACCCGGCACGATGAACAGCGGGCAGGGCAGGCTGCCGGCGTTGGCAGTAAAATGCGCCACCAGCGGACCTGGCGCACCTTCGGGGGCAGCGCCCAGCACCAGTGCGGCCACTTCGGGGTGTTCGACCAAGTATTCGGCGATCACCGTTTTGCCGTCACCCACTTTGACCGCGATCTGCGGCATCTTGCCGCTTTCGCTCAGCAATTCGCCCGCCGCACCATTGGCGAGGATCTCCGCCCGGTCGCGCGCTTCTTCCTCGATCGTTTCCTGGATGGCGCCGAAAGCGCTGAACTGCTGCTTGGGCACCAGGGCCAGCAGGTGCACTGTTCCGCCTGTTTTCGCAGCGCGCCGTGCGGCAAATCTCAAGGCGACATGCGCCTCATCGGTCTCGTCAACGATGACCAGATAGACCCGCATTGCTTCTTCTCCCCGTGGACAGCGACTATCTGCGTTATGCGGAACTTGCGCAAGAACCTTGCTACCACGCGCCAAATTGGCCAAGGACACGGGGCCATTGCGGGCATTCACCGCCCGCGCCGCGAAGACAATTTTCGAGGGACCGCGCCTACCCATGCCCATCGCCATCAAGATGCCCGCCCTGTCACCCACCATGGAGGAAGGCACGCTGAGCAAATGGCTCGTCAAAGTGGGCGACAAGGTCGCCGCTGGCGACATCATGGCCGAGATCGAGACCGACAAGGCGACGATGGAATTCGAAGCCGTGGACGAAGGCACAATTGCCGCGATTTCGGTCGAAGAAGGCACTGAAGGGGTGAAGGTCGGCACGGTCATCGCCATGCTGGCCGAAGAGGGCGAGGATGTGGATGCTGCGGCTTCGGCTGAAGCCAAGCCGGCAGCCGAAGCGGCTCCGGAACCGGCGAAATCCGAGCCAAAGGCCGACAAGGCTCCCACTCCGGCTCCGGCACCCGCTCCTGCTGCCGCCAAGGCCGCAACGGGCGACCGCATCATTGCCTCGCCGCTGGCCAAGCGGATTGCCGAACAGAAGGGCGTGGACCTTGCCGCCGTGCAGGGCAGCGGACCCAATGGCCGGATCGTGAAGGCCGATGTTGAGGGCGCCAAGCCCGGAGCAGCTGCAACCGCAAGTGCTCCGGCAGCAGCAGCAGCTCCGGCTCCCGCACCTTCCGCCCCCGCCACCGCGCAGGGTGTCGGCATCCCGCACGAGGTCGAGAAGCTGTCGGGCATGCGCAAGACAATCGCCCGCCGCCTGACCGAGTCCAAGCAGCAGATCCCGCACATCTACCTCACGGTCGATATCCGCCTCGATGCGCTGCTCAAGTTGCGCGGCGAATTGAACAAGGCGCTGGAGCCGCAGGGTGTGAAGCTGTCGGTCAACGACCTGCTGATCAAGGCGCTGGCCAAGTCGCTCGTCGCCGTGCCTGCCTGCAACGTGCAGTTTGCAGGGGATACGCTGCTCAGGTTCAAGCGTGCGGATATCTCGGTGGCGGTCTCGATCCCTGGCGGACTGATCACGCCGATCGTCAAGGATGCCGGATCCAAGGCCGTCAGCGCCATCTCGACCGAGATGACCGACCTCGCCACCCGCGCCCGCGAAGGCAAGTTGGCGCCTGAGGAATACCAGGGCGGCACGGCCAGCCTGTCCAACATGGGCATGTTCGGCATCAAGCAGTTCGATGCGGTCATCAACCCGCCGCAAGCCATGATAATGGCCATCGGTTCGGGCGAGAAGCGCCCCTACGTGGTGGACGATGCGCTCGCCGTCGCCACGGTGATGAGCGCCACCGGCAGCTTCGACCACCGCGCCATCGATGGGGCAGACGGGGCGCAACTGATGAAGGCGTTCAAGGAACTGTGCGAGGCACCGCTGGGGCTGGTGGCCTGAGGTGAAGCTTGCCGCCATCCTGCTGTTGCCGGTCGCTCTGGCGGGGATATCTGCTCAGGCGACCGAGATGCCGCAGGTGCCCAAGGTCGGGCTGGAAGGCCCCGAAGCCGATGCCTGTGTTGGCGTGGGCCGGGTGTCGCGGGGGAACCTGCCGCGCGACGGGCGTCTGCCGGTCTTTCCCATGCCGACCGACGAGGGGAGGGCGAAGGACCACCTGGCGTCTGATACTCTGGTGTGGCTGTGCGAGGTGGAGGGCGAGTGGCAAGGTATCGTCTATGCCAGCGGTGAGTTCCAGGAACTGGGCGATTGCCGCGTGAGCACGCCAGTCAGCAGCCCGCAGGCCTATGCCGGGCCGTGCCAATGGGGGTGGGTTGCGGCGCGTTCGCTCCATCTGGTGACGAGCTGATGCCGGAAATCATAGAAGGTCGCGATCCCGCCATCCGCGTCACCGCCATGCCGGCCGATACCAACGCCTATGGCGACATCTTCGGCGGCTGGTTGCTGAGCTGGATGGACAGCGCCGCCGGCCTCACCGCCGCCCGGTTTTCGCATGGCCGTGCGGTTACCGTGGCGATGGACGGGATGCAGTTCCACGAGCCGGTCAAGGTGGGGGACGAGGTTTCGGTCTATGCCCATATCGAGCGGGTGGGGCGCACTTCGATGACCATCGCGGTCGAGGCCTGGCGCAGGCCCCGGCACGAGGATGTGGCGCGCAAGGTCACGCAAGCGAAGTTTACCTTCGTGGCAATTGATGAACACGGCAAACCTCGCGCGGTCGGGGAAGCCTATGGAGCAGCAAATGGCTGAAAATTACGACGTTATCGTTCTCGGTTCCGGCCCCGGCGGCTATGTCGCGGCGATCCGCTGTGCGCAGCTGGGATTGAAGACTGCAATTGTCGAGCGCGAGCTGCTCGGTGGCATCTGCCTCAACTGGGGGTGCATCCCCACCAAGGCACTGCTGCGCTCGGCCGAGATCTTCCACTACATGCAGCACGCCAAGGATTATGGCCTTGTTGCCAAGGGGATAGAGGCCGATCTTGTGGCTGTCGTGAAGCGCAGCCGGGGTGTGGCCAAGCAGTTGAACCAGGGCGTCACGCACCTGATGAAGAAGAACAAGATTACCGTTCACATGGGCACCGGCACCTTGACGGGACCGACCAGCCTGACGGTGAAGGGCGACAAGGGCGATGAAAAGCTCAGTGCCAAGCACATTATCGTCGCCACCGGCGCGCGGGCGCGAGACCTGCCGTTCGCTCCGGCCGATGGCAAGCGCGTGTGGACCTATCGCCACGCGATGACGCCTGCCGAAATGCCGAACAAGCTGTTGGTCATCGGCTCTGGCGCCATCGGCATCGAATTTGCAAGCTTCTACAACGACATGGGCAGTGAAGTGACCGTGGTCGAGATGCTCGACCGTATCGTGCCTGTCGAGGACAAGGACGTCAGCGCCTTCCTCGAAAAGAGCCTGACCAAACAGGGTATTGCAATCAAGACCGGAGCAGGTGTCGAGGAACTGAAGGTTTCCGACAAGGGTGTATCGGCCAGGATCAAGCTGAAGGACGGCAAGATCGAAAACGGCGAGTTCAGCCATGTCATCGTTGCGGTCGGCATCGTGCCCAATACCGAGAGCATCGGCGTGGAGAAGCTGGCCGACATGGACCGCGGCTTCATCCAGATCGATCCCTATGGCCGCACGAAGAGCAAGGGCCTGTGGGCCATCGGCGATTGCACTCCTGGCCCGTGGCTAGCGCACAAGGCGAGCCACGAGGGCGTTACCTGCGCCGAGGCGATCGCGCAGGAACTGGGCAACAAGGACGTGCATCCTCACCCGCTTGATCGCAACGCCATCCCCGGCTGCACCTATTGCCACCCGCAGATTGCCAGCGTCGGCCTGACCGAAGCCAAGGCAAAGGAAGCGGGTTACGAAGTAAAGGTCGGCACGTTCCCCTTCATTGGCAATGGCAAGGCCATCGCGCTGGGCGAGGCCGAAGGCTTCACCAAGACTGTGTTCGACGCCAAGACCGGCGAACTGCTCGGCGCGCACATGGTGGGGGCCGAAGTGACCGAGATGATCCAGGGCTATACCATCGGCAAGGTGCTGGAGACGACCGAGGCCGAACTGATGCAGACCGTATTCCCGCACCCGACCATCTCGGAATCGATGCACGAAAGCGTGCTGGCGGCATACGGGCGGGCACTGCATATCTGACGGCAACGGCGGAAACCAAAGACTTAACTCCTCGTTCTAAAGGGCGAGGAGAGCCACCATGGAATATGAAATAAGCGATTGGCCACAAGCCGTCCCTTATCGGGCACCCCGTCTGCCGGATCAGCCCAGGCCAGACCACGCGGTGCACATTCCCGAGCAGGAAGACGGCTAGGACAGCGCGCCTTTCGCTGATCTGAAGATTGGGTCAGGCCGGACAGTGGGGCTCTGGGCCTACTCCGTCGGTGCGCCACCTCAGTTCGTAGGTGACCCGCAGACCGTCGTGGTCCGAAAGTTTGGGCTCCTTCGCGCCGTCGAACATCGCTGCAACCCGAACAGGGCGGACCTCGACGGATGCTCCCGATGCGAAGAGTTGTAAGTCCTGCGTATCGATCCAGGGAGCATCACCATCCCACGACATTTCAACCGTGCACGAGTCGTCGTTGTCGATGCAATGCTGATGGACCAGGTCGAGCGTCTGCCCCTCGGCAAACACCTCGAACCGCTCCTCCGAATGGCGCATGTTCAGGTCCCCGCCAAAGATTACCGGCAGGTGCGAGCGCGTCTTTTCGATGAACTGCACCAGGGCTTCGGTCTGCCGCGCATGGGCGGCATGGTACCTGCGCGGGGCGACGCGGGACGAGCGCTGGGCGTTGAGGTGGGTGTTGAATACCAGCACAGTACCAGGCACGCCGGGGACGGCGATTTCCGCCAGCAGCATGCCCTTGTTCGCTAGGCAATCGAATCCAGCGCAACTACCGCGCGGAAAGGGTTCCGCGTGGCTGGAGACAATGGGGAACTCGGACACCGTCATGAGGCCGCCGGAGACGATCCGGAGTCCGATCTCCCCCCTGTCAGGGCGCTTCTTGCCTTCAAGGCTCCCGTAACCGTTTTGGGGCCGCCTCTGCGTTCGGCGCGGTCCGTTGACTGAACTGGGGTAGAGACCGGCCTCGATAGCTCGCACCGCAGAATTGGAGAACACCTCCTGGAACAACACGATGTGAGGCGCATCGCCGCGGATGCGCATCAGCGCCATTTCGTTGCCGATCTCCTCAAGATAGTGTCCGCGACCCTTTCGCGCAGGCCATCCGAGCCCTTCTATATTGTAAGTCAGAACATCGATTTCGGTGGTGGCCCAATCGCCGTCGCTTGTAGTCGCGATGGGAGGGCCATCCACCAAGGCGCAAGAGGCAGACCTTGCCTCGGGCAGGTTCACGCAGCCGGCAAGCAACAGGCTCAACATCGCACTGGTCGCCCGTTTTCCGGGTCCATGTCCTTGGGTTGTCTGCAAGCTTATCTCGTTTGATCGATTCTCGGTGGTTACCGGCCGAAATTCCAGCCTTCGATAGGCCCGGGAACGGCAATGCGCGAAGGACCGTGACTGCAATCTTATGGAGCAAAAAAACCAAGACCTTCCCTGTTCCAGAATCGCGGATGAGCCTGTATCCGCGTTTGTAGGATGGCGATCTCAAATTACAGAATCGGCATAAAGCGCCAATACGCGCGCTGGCTCGGTGAGCGGATGCAGCTCGACAAAGACATCAAGCAGATCGAGGAGGCTTACGAGACTCTCGAGCAAAAGAAGCAGCGCCTCGAACGCATAGACGTTCTGACCGATGCCACCGAAACACTGATGTCCGAGCTCGAACCCAGCTGGGATCCCAAGAAGATTGCGCCGCAAAAGACGAACCGGCAGCATCTGCCGTGGGAACATGGCGCAACGACCAACACCGCCTTCGATGTCATTCGGGAGCTGAGCGCGCCTATCTCGACGCTCGAACTGGCAAGGCTGACGATAGCTCGGCTCGGTAGCGATCCGGAGGATCCTGATTTGCTGGATCGCGTCAGATCGAATCTCGACAACAGCCTGCGGAACGCCAGCGCCTTCATCAGAAATACCGGTGGCCGGCCGTCACGCTGGGAGATCATTCCCGACAACGAAATGGATATTCCGAGCCCGCCGGTCTGAGTATCAGAACAGCGGCTTGCGCTTGTGCTCTTGCCAGTAGCCGGTGATTGGCGACCTACCAAGCTGCAGCAGCGCTTTCAGAACAAGGTCGACTTGGTCCCCGTTCGGGATTCTGGAGTTTTCCTCCCGCCAAGCCATCTCCACCCCATACCAGCTGACGTATTTCTTGCGCCACGATCGATACACACCTTCCTTTGCCGCTCGCACCCTCGAGAAGAAGCTCTCGGCCTGGTTGGTGCAGGCATCGCCTTCTTTGTAGGTCTTGCTGTGGTTCACGCGTTGCATGGGGTAAAACATGCGCAGCGGGTTATACTGCGAACTGTAATCTGCATGGATCGTAGTGCCAGTTTTGACCACGCGCCTGATGAACGGGATTGAATCCCCCTCTTTGGCTACATGGATCGTCCGGACCCTTCCAGGAACATCACTGCCACCGGCGCGTCTTTCACGAACAACCACCAATGCCGTGTGTGTCTCTCGATAAGTTTCAAAGAACTTTTCTAGTTCTTTCTCATCCGTGATCGGCGCCTTAAGTTTTACTTTGCGACCCGTCACGAACATGCCGTCGATCTCGACCTCCCCTTCCATGAATGGGCCATCCGCCAACTGCTTCTGGTTTGCCGCATCGATGGCGGCCCTGATGCGGTGCTGGAACACGAACGGGGTCTTGTAGGAGTTCTTTATCTCCCGGCGTTGACGCAAGGCAGCGGCGCCCAGGACACCGTTCACAAAGCTCAGGCAGGCAGCGAGAATATGCTTCAGAGAGCGTTTCCTGCTGTGAAGGTGGGTCTGTGTTGTGATGGTATATTGGTAATAACACCACCGCTCCTTGCCGGTCGTGGCGTCGATGCGCTTGCCGCGGCATTTCCACTTGCGCGCATCAACCTGCCACGACTGCTTTGATCCGCAGATCGGACAGGTCGGAATGCCGTCAGGCCATTTGAGGACCTTCAGCTTTTCGTGGGCTTGATCCTCGGTCATCATCCACACTTCTCCTATCGTTAGGCTGATCGCCGGAAGAGAGAGGAGGAAGTGTTGCGCCACGAGTGATGTCCGACACCTCATATATGATGTGTCGCGCACTATGTCCAGAGAATTGCATCATATTTGATGCGCAGCGCGTCGTTGGCGATGAATTTTCCATTTTGCCCACCGACTGGTCCTTCCTATAAGGCTGACATGGAAAACGAGCCTGACACCCAGCCCGATCAGTTCCCGAGCGAGAAATCGTGGGAGGAATTGGCCAAGAACCTTGTCCGCGCCGAGATGATGAAGCGGGGTGTTTCCTTCGCCAAGCTTCCCGAAATGCTCGAACAGCAGGGCGTGTTCGACAACGAGCCTAACCTGCGGAACAAGGTCGGGCGCGGCCGCTTTTCCATCGTTTTCTTCCTTCAATGCATGAAGGCACTAGGCGCTGACTGGATCCAGATCCCCGAATCGATCGAGGAGGGAGCGGCCAAGGGTGGTGCGCAAACCCTCGCCAAAAAGAAAATTCCCCCTTCAGACTAGATCTTTGGCCGTGGGCGGAATTCGTCCTACAATCCAAACAACGACTGACAGGGAATTGATTTCAATGAGCAATACCGGAGCCACCGAACGCGCGGAACTTCATCGGACCATTTGGCGGGTAGCCAATGATCTTCGCGGCAGCGTCGATGGTTGGGATTTCAAAACCTACGTTCTTGGAATGCTGTTCTACCGCTTCATCTCGGAAAATCTTGTTCGCTACCTCAATGAGCAGGAACGCCTCGCTGGCACGCCTGATTTCGATTACGCCAAGCTGAGCGACGAGAACGCGGAATTCGGCCGCGAGGAAACCGTCCGGGAAAAGGGCTTCTACATCCTGCCCTCACAGCTGTTCGGTAACGTCATGGAAGCTGCTCGCCAAGACCCCGACCTCAACGAAACGCTCTCAAAGGTCTTTGCCGCCATTGAAGGTTCGGCCAACGGCACGGAGAGCGAGAACGATATCAAGGGCCTGTTCGACGATCTTGACGTCAACAGCAGCAAGCTGGGTTCCAGCGTCGCCAAGAGAAACGAAAAGCTGGTGAAGCTGCTCGAGGCGATCGGCGATCTTCCTCTGGCCAACGCCAACTTTTCGGACAACAACATCGACCTGTTCGGCGACGCCTACGAATACCTGATGCAGATGTATGCATCCAGCGCCGGCAAGTCCGGCGGCGAGTATTACACCCCGCAAGAAGTGTCAGAGCTGCTGGCGCGTATCACCGTTGCCGGCAAGACTGAGGTGAACAAGGTCTATGACCCTGCCTGCGGTTCAGGCTCGCTCCTGCTCAGCTTCAGCAAGGTGCTGGGCCATGACAAAGTGCGGCAGGGTTTCTTCGGTCAGGAAATTAACCTGACGACCTACAACCTGTGCCGGATCAACATGTTCTTGCACGATGTGAACTACGAGAAGTTCGACATCGCGCTGGGCGATACGCTGACCGACCCTGCGCACTGGGACGACGAGCCTTTCGAGGCGATCGTGTCAAACCCGCCATACTCGATCAAGTGGGAGGGCGATGCCAACCCGCTCCTCATCAACGATCCGCGGTTCACGCCGGCCGGCGTGTTGGCCCCCAAGAGCAAGGCCGATCTCGCCTTCACCCTGCACATCTTGCACTGGCTGGCGGTGAATGGGACCGCTGCCATCGTTGAGTTCCCGGGCGTGCTCTATCGCAGCGGCGCTGAGCAGAAGATCAGGCAGTATCTGATCGACAACAACTATGTCGATGCCGTAATTCAGCTTCCACCGGACCTGTTTTTCGGCACGACCATTGGCACCTGCATCATCGTGCTGAAGAAATCGAAGACGGACAACGCAACGTTGTTCATTGATGCCAGCGCGGAATGCAAACGTATCGGCAACAAGAACAAGCTGACCAGCGACAACATCAAGACCATCCTCGATGCATTCGTTGCGCGCAAGGACATCGACCATTTCGCCAGGCTCGTCGAGAACGGCGCGATTGGCGAGAATGGCTACAACATCTCGGTGTCGTCCTGGGTCGCGCAGGAAGATACCCGGCAGGCGGTCGATATCACCGCGCTGAATGCCGAGATTGCGCAGATCGTTGCCCGTCAGTCGGATTTGCGAACTCAGATCGATGCCATCGTAGCCGAACTTGAAGGGGAAGCGGCATGAGTCGGATTGATGATCTCATCGCTGACCTGTGCCGGGATGGGGTGGCATTTAAGCATATTGCTGATGTTACCGGCCGCAGTTCAAATATTCGTTGGGCGAACGTAGGCGGAGCCGAATATCAATATATTGACCTATCTTCGGTAGATCGCCTGACAGGAAGAATCGGCGAAACAGCAACGATTTGTTCAAGTAATGCGCCAAGTCGCGCACAACAGATTGTGCGAAATGGTGACGTGATATTTGCGACAACAAGACCGACACAAATGCGTTGGGCGGTAATTCCACCTGAATTTGACGGTCAAATTGCAAGCACGGGCTACTGTGTCTTGAGGCCCATTGAGGAAATGGTTTTGACCAACTTCCTTGCCCACCTTCTCGGAACTGAGACCTTTAGAAAATACATTGAAGAAAAGCAGGTGCCGGGAAACTATCCGTCAATTCCTGATAGTCGGGTCCGTGAATATAAAATCCCCGTCCCGCCGCTCGAAATTCAGCACGAAATCGTTGCAATCCTTGACCGCTTCACCAAGCTGGAGGCGGAGCTGGAGGCGGAGCTGGAGGCGGAGCTGGAGGCACGGCGTCGGCAATATCGCCACTATCGCGATGCCCTGCTGAGCTTCCCGGGACACACGGATAGCCAAGCAAGCAAGCAAGCAAGCAAGCAAGCAAGCAACGAGGATAATGGCCTTGGGTGAAGTTGGCAATTTCCTTCGAGGCTCTGGTATCCAGAAGTCCGACTTTGTAGACGTCGGTGCTGGCTGCATCCACTATGGGCAGATCCATACGCACTATGGCACCTCGGCCGAGACCACGAAGTCGTATATCCGGCCGGAACTCGCCGCTCGCTTGCGCAAGGCGCACAAGGGCGATCTTGTTATCGCCACAACCAGCGAAGACGATGAAGCGGTGGCAAAGGCGGTTGCCTGGTTGGGAGATGAAGACGTGGCGGTTAGCACCGACGCCTACATTTTCCGACATACGCTCAATCCCAAGTATGTCTCCTATTTCTTCCAGACCGAGCATTTTCAGTCACAGAAGAAGCGGCACGTTACAGGCACGAAGGTTCGTCGGATTTCCGGTGAGAGCATGGCGAAGATCAATATTCCCGTGCCTCCGCTCGAAGAACAGGAGCGCATTGTCGCTATTCTCGACAGGTTCGACGAGCTGACAGGCAACCTATCGACCGGCCTTCCCGCCGAAATCAACGCCCGGCGGCGCCAATACGAGCATTACCGCGATCGGCTGCTCACCTTCCAGGAAGCAGCATGACCGAGGGACAGCATCCGTTTCACTACCACCCGATCGCTCAGTCGAGCGAAAGCACGGTCGTCAGCGAGTTTGTCCCCGAAACGGCGGGCGTGCGCGATGCTGGCTACCAGTCGGAAGACGGACTTGAAAAGGCGCTGATCAAGCAGTTGCAGGCTCAGGCCTACAATTACCTGACCTTCACTTCGGAAGCTGAACTGATCGCCAACCTGCGCACGCAACTGGAGCGGCTGAACAAGGTCCAGTTCTCCGATGCCGAGTGGCAGCGCTTCTTCATCACCTGCATCGCCAGCGCCAACGACGGGATCATTGAGAAGACTGCCCGTATCCAGGAGAACCACGTCCAGCTGCTCAAGCGGGACGATGGCAGCATCAAGAACATCTACCTGATCGACAAGGCGAACATCCACAACAACAGCCTGCAGGTCATCAACCAGTATGAGATCGCCAATGGCGACAAGGCCAGGGCGCGCACCAACCGCTATGACGTGACGATCCTCGTCAACGGCCTGCCGATGGTGCACATCGAACTCAAGCGCCGCGGTGTCGATATCCGGGAGGCGTTCAACCAGATCAACCGCTACCAGCGGGACAGCTTCTGGGCAGGTTCGGGCCTGTTCGAATACGTGCAGCTGTTCGTTATCAGCAATGGCACCCTGACCAAATACTACAGCAACACGGTGCGCGACGGTCACCTTGCCGAGCAGCGCAGCAAGCGGTCAAAGCAGACTACCTCGAACAGCTTTGCTTTCACCAGTTGGTGGGCGGATGCCCAGAACAGGCCGATCACAGACCTCGTCGGGTTCACGCGGACCTTTTTCGCCAAGCACACCCTGCTCAATGTCCTGACCCGATATTGCGTGTTCGATGTTGGCCGCAAGCTGCTGGTTATGCGGCCCTACCAGATCGTGGCCGCCGAGCAGATCATGCTGCGCATCGGCACTTCGACCAATTACAACCAGCTGGGGACCGCCAGCGCAGGCGGCTACATCTGGCATACGACCGGCAGCGGCAAGACGCTTACCAGCTTCAAGACGGCGCTCCTTGCCCGGGACTTCGCCGGAGTCGACAAGGTGCTGTTCGTCGTTGATCGCAAGGATCTCGATTACCAGACGATGCGCGAATACGAGCGGTTCGAAAAGGGCGCCGCCAATTCAAATACGTCGACCGCCGTGCTGCAAAAGCAGCTGGCCGATCCGTCAGCGCGTATCATCATCACAACGATCCAGAAGCTTTCGCGCTTCGTGGCCACCAACAAGAAGCATCCGATTTACGATGCCCATGTGGTCGTCATTTTTGACGAATGCCATCGCAGCCAATTCGGCGATATGCACGCCGAGATCACGCGGTCGTTCAAGCGCTACCACCTGTTCGGCTTCACCGGCACGCCGATCTTTGCCGAGAATTCCGGCAGCGCCGGCAATCCTAATCGCCGCACCACCGCACAGGCGTTTGGAGACCGGCTGCATACCTACACAATCGTCGACGCGATCAATGACAAGAACGTGCTGCCGTTCCGCATCGATTACATCAACACGATCAAGGCCGGTGGGGCGATCAAGGACAAGAAGGTCCCGGCGATCGATACCGAGCGAGCCCTGCTGGCGCCTGAGCGCATTGCTGGGGTCGTGGAGTATATCCGTGAGCATTACGACCAGAAGACGCGGCGCTCCACCTCCTACCGCCATGATGGAAAGCGACTGTCGGGCTTCAATTCGATCCTTGCTACGGCCTCCATCGATGCCGCCAAGCGCTATTACGCGGAGTTCAAGCGCCAGCAGCAATCGCTACCTGCAGCGCAGCAACTGAAAGTCGGCCTGATCTACAGCTTTGCCGCCAACGAGGACGACGAAGATGGCCTGCTGGGGGAGGAGGAGTTCGAAACAACGGGTCTGGACCAGAGTTCGCGCGATTTTCTTGAGGGCGCGATCCAGGACTACAACGCCTTGTTCTCCACCAGCTTCGACACCTCGGCGGACAAGTTCCAGAACTACTACAAGGATCTGTCGCTGCGGCTGAAGGCGCGCGAACTGGATATGGTCGTGGTGGTCAACATGTTCCTGACCGGGTTCGACGCCACTACCCTCAACACCCTTTGGGTGGACAAGAACCTGCGCGCCCATGGCCTGATCCAGGCTTATTCGCGCACGAACCGGATCCTCAATTCGGTCAAGACCTACGGGAACATCGTATCCTTCCGTGATCTCGAGGATGAGACCAACGACGCCCTCGCTCTGTTCGGCAACAAGGATGCCAAGGGCATTGTCCTTCTCAAGCCCTATGCCGAGTATTACGACGAATACGAACGTCTCGTAGATGCGCTGAGAACCGATTTCCCGCTAGGGCAGTCAATCGTAGGGGAAACTGCCCAGAAGGCCTTCATCAAGCTGTTTGGAGCGATCCTGCGGCTCAAGAACATCCTGACGGCGTTCGATGACTTTGCCGGCAACGAGATCCTTAGCCAGCGCGAGTTTCAGGATTACCTGAGCCTCTATCTCAATTTCTACGCCGATTTCCGCCGCACCTCGGAGGCCGATCGCGAAACCATCAACGATGATATCGTATTCGAAATCGAGCTCGTTAAACAGGTCGAGATCAACGTCGATTACATCCTGCTGCTGGTCGAGCGCTACCTCGCCGCCAAGGGGTCTGGCGAGGACAAGGAGATCCTGGCGACGATCGAGCGGGCTATCAATTCAAGCCCATCGCTGCGGAACAAGAAGGATCTGATCGAGCAATTCGTCGCTTCCGTATCCGCCAAATCGAAGGTCGATGCCCAGTGGCAGGCGTTCCTTGCCGGGCGCAAGACCGAAGAGCTGGAACAGATCATTGCCGGTGAAGGGCTAAATGGGGACGAGACTCGGGGCTTCATCGACAACGCCTTCCGCGACGGCGCCATCCCCACGTCTGGCGTGGCAATCACGAAGATCATGCCGGCGGTGTCGCGATTCGCTAAAGGCGGGGAGCATGCATCGCGGAAGCGGTCGGTCATGGAAAAGCTGACGGAATTCTTTGAGCGATATTACGGTTTGCTTTGATTGAGCAACAAATGGGGAGTGTGCGAAGTGGCTATGATGGAAAAGGTATCTGACCCGTTTCTGTTGCGATTTGCGACGGACCGTAGCTGCGATGGTCTCGAAATGGGCGGTCGCTACTGCGAGGAGAGGCAGCTCTGGGTCGTCGATACCGATGAGGGCCCGCAGCCAATCATCGAAGTCGCTCCCGATGTGATCGCGGCTACCCAGTCGAAGACCATGACCCATGTAGAAGCCGACGACGACGACCAGAACCGTGGGGCAATGATGGAAACCTCGACCTACACCCGGGTTAGGCAGGAAACCGACGATCAGGATGCGTCTCTCGGATTGCCCGAAATCCAGACCAAGACGGACGTCCAGCAGGAAGCGGATGACCAGATCGACGGCGTTCTGTGACTGGGGTCATTGAATGATCTTGCTGGCTACGAACAAGAGGGATGTGACCACGGACTTCATCGTTCGCGAGATGGAGCACAGGGGAATCCCCCTTTTCCGGCTGAATGTTGAGGATATTGGGACATACCGGATGGAGATGCAGGATGGAGATCCGGCAAGGCTTCGGCTTGAAAGGCACGGGCGGGCGATCAACATCAGCGATGTCAAGGCTGCCTACTACCGTAGACCCCAACCGCCCCGCTTCGATGGTCATCGCCAGTCGACCGCCGATTATCTGCAGGCTGAGTGGTCAGCGGTCCTGAGAACCTTATGGAATGCCCTGGATGGTCGCTGGCTGAACTGCCCATTCTCCATCCTTAGAGCCGAGGATAAGCCCAGACAGCTCTCGCTGGCCCGGAAATCTGGATTCCATATCCCAGCGACCAACGTTACCAACGACCAGAACAGTGCAATTGCCTTCACTGCGCGCCACGCTTGTGTTGCAAAGCCATTACGTCATGCCTTGATCGACGAGGGTGAGACCGGCAGGGTTATCTTCACCTCGCGTGTAGGCCGCCTTACCCGAGATGACAGCGCCGGCATCGAGTTGGCGCCCGTGATCTTCCAGCAGGAAATCCCAAAGGCACGTGATGTGCGTGTCATTGTGGTGGACGAACATGTGTTCGCAACCGGCATTCATTCACAGGAGTGGGACGAAACGACGATCGACTGGCGAAAGGGGGTTAGGACCGACCTTGAGCATCGGACAGTCACGCTGCCACCGTCCGTGCAGGCCGCCTGCATAAGCATCACCAAGGCGCTGGGACTGCGCTATTCAGCGATTGATCTCGTGGAAGATCCAGATGGTGCCCACTGGTTTCTGGAGGCCAATCCCAATGGGCAATGGGCATGGATTGAACAAAGGACAGGTGCCCCCATCAGCTCCGCTATCGTTGAGGCGCTTATCGCATGAACTGGAAAAAATGGGCGGACAGGCTGTTTCCATACATTGAACCGCTGACAGATCAGGAGAGGGCTGATCGGGCGACGAGTTTGCGTGCTGACGTAGCAACGATTGCTGCTGCTCGTTTTGGCACCGACGAGCAGGGCGCGCTTGATCAGTCACAACGCGTAGCTGCGGCGGAAATGGAGCGCGTAAGAGTCTCAGAATCCAAGGCGACCACCTACTTGGCCGTCTTGGCTGCTTTCGTCCCTCTGGTCATTACACTCCAAGCTGCCACTTGGGAGAACAAGTCCGGACCTGCTCCAGCATGGCTTAAGCTTGGAGTCTTGGCAGCGGCCGTCGTCTACGTTGCTGCAGCTGGTTATCACGCCTTTCGCACGTTGCGAGTATCGGGATTTCAGCGAATCGGAGAAGTCGAGGTCGCGTCAGCTTGGCGATCTCCCCGGCCATTGCAGAAGCTAGCTCGAAGCACCCTGCTCGCATCTCGGAGGTCAAGGGACGCGGTCAATCTCAAGGTGACCTACATCAAAGTGACCCATGAACACTTGCTTCGGGCCTTTGGTGCGTTCGTCCTTCTCCTGCTCCTGGATCCGGTCTTCTATGCGATCGGCTTTCACAATGAGAGCGCCAAAGAAAGCTTGAGGCAGATCGAAATCGAGGTCTCAACAAGTGCAGATCAGATTGAATCTGATGCGCCAGTTCCGGAGCCAACGATAACCCCTGGCGATCCTGAAACTTTGCCGGCTAGACAGGCCGCTCTCCCATCCGCGTCCCCAGCGCCTGCATCCGACGGGGCATTGCCAGCTACCAGTGACCAATCTGAGCGGCCCATCCAACGTCCAGCCGACTGAGCGGGAATTGGTTTTTTTGCTCCATAAGATTGCGTGACTGGCGGACAGGGTGGGATTCGAACCCACGGTGGGCTTGCACCCACGGCGGTTTTCAAGACCGCTGCCTTAAACCACTCGGCCACCTGTCCTCTGGCCGCTCGCTAGCTTGGAAATCCCGGTCTGTCACCAGTCCAAAGCGACGTGGGTGACATGGGCCATGCCTTGGGTTAACACTGTCCAATGATCCGCGCAGCGGGCAGGGAGAGGACGCAACCTATGGCACTTCACCGGACCATTCTCACAGCACTGGGATTTGCTGCCGCCGCTCTTGCCAGTCCCGCCATGGCCCAAGGGCAGTGCGATCGGGCGCAATTGCATCGACTGGCCGATACCTATGTCGAAGCGCAAACCGCCGGCGAAGGGTTCCGCGTGCCGATGGGCGAATGGGTCCAGTACCGCGAAAACTATGCCCTGTCCTCGATGACCCACGGCGGGGTGCTGGCCACACCGCACGAGGTGGACTGGTATCGCGCATTCCTGGACACCCATACCTGCACGATCTTTGTCGAGCTGATCGTCGATGACGCGGAAAGCCCCTGGGTCCTGGGCACCAAGATTTCCACGCGCGGGGGCCTGGTCAACCGCTATGACGTTGTCACCAGCACCACGGGCGACTGGCTGTTCGATGCGGCCAAGATGCTGGAATATGCGCAAAGCGAAGACTGGAGCGAAATCCCCGAGGGGCATCGTAACACCCGCGCCGAAATTATCGCCGTTGCGGATACCTACCTCGACAAGTTCAACGATCCCTCGGTCGAAGTCGCCTGGGGCGTGCCCTGCGCACGGCTCGAGGGCGGTATCTACACCGGCCGCGGATTGCCGACCGACAGCTGCGATGTCGGCGTACCGAGCGGAGTGGAACTGGTCGAGCGAGACTATATCGTGGACGAAGCGATCGGCGGCGTGGCCGTGCGGCTGCGCTTCGGCGGACCGGAGGACTTGCCTGATGCGCACATTTTCCGCATCGAGAACGGCCTGATCCGCTATGTCCACACCATTACCAATTGCCAGGGCGTGGAGAACTGCGGATTTCCGCCGTTTGCCGAAATGCTCGAGGGCAATCCCGCCATGCAACCCGAACTTGCCAACTGAACCTGATCACCCCCTCTGAACCTGTAAACAAGGATCGATAACCACCATGAAGCGCAAGCTGATATCCGCCCTGGCCGCCACTGCGGCCTTCGCCTTTTCCACCCCTGCCGCCGCCCAGGCCGGGTGTGATCGTGCCCTGACGCAAGGCATCGTCGATAGCTGGATCGCCGCGCTCGAACAGGGCACGATGATGACCATGAACCTCGGCGAATGGGTCGATTACAACGAGAACTTCCGCCGCCGCTCGCTTGGTGGCTTCCTCGACCATCCGCGCGAAGTCGTGTGGCATATGGCGCTGCAGGACACCACGAGCTGCCGTGTCTATGTCCAGGCCGTGACCAAGGCTGGCGACGAATGGGAGGTGCTGGCCACCCAGATCGGCAACGGCTTCTTTGGCGTGGGCCCGTTCAACAACATCACCACGCGCGAAGGTGACTGGCTGTTCGATGCCGAGCGCACCGCCTATTACGCCAGCCGCGAGGACTGGAGCGAGATTCCCGAAGGCCAGCGCAGCACCCGCGCCGAACTGATCGCGGCGGCCGATGCCTATCTCGACCTGTTCAGCGACCCCACCACCGAAGTGCCATGGGGCACGCCCTGCGCCAGGCTCGAAGGCGGGATCTATACCGGCCGCAACCAGCCGACCGACACCTGCAATGTCGGCGTGCCCGAGGGCGTGGCGATGGTCGATCGGATATATGTGGTGGACGAAGCCCTTGGCGCAGTGAACGTGCTGCTCAAGATGGGAACCAATGAGCGTCCCGACAGCCACACTTTCCGCATCGAGGACGGCAAGCTGCGCTATATCCACACGGTCACCAACTGCCAGGGCGAGGAAAACTGCGGCTTCGGACCCTTCAGCGAGATGCTGGAGCGCAATCCCGACATGCAGCCCGATCTCGACTGAGCAGGTCTCGACCGGATAGCTCAACCATTCGACGCAAAAAGGCGCGGCGGGGGATTCCCTGCCGCGCTTTTGCATGGCACTGTGCGCGCATGAGATTTTCCCGCCCATTTCGCACCGCGATGCTTGCAGCAGCCGCCCTTTGCCTCGGTCCGGCTGCCCATGCACAGCAGGGCAGCTTTGCCAGCTATCTTGAGTCGGTCGCATCGCGCGCCCGGGCCGATGGCATCAGCCAGGCCACTATCGACCGCGTGCTGGGCGGCCTTACCGTCAGCCAGCGGGTGATCGACCTGGATCGGGAGAATGTTTCATCCGGCGCCACGACCAGCACCGGCTTTCCTTCGATGGCGGCCTATATCAACCGCCACAACACCCAGTCTCGGATCAACGGCGGGGTGGCAGCCATGCGCCGCGTCGGGCCGCTGGTCACCGCGGTGGAGCGGGAATATGGCGTACCTGCTGAAATCATGCTGGCCATCTGGGGCCACGAGACGGCCTATGGCGCGGTAAAGGGCGGGTTCGACCTGCCGCAGGCGCTGGCCACCCTGGCCTGGGAAGGGCGCCGCCGCGACCTGTTCGAGCCTGAGCTGTTCGCCGTGCTGCAAATGGTTGAACAGGGTGTCCCGCGCAGTGATCTGGTGGGAAGCCATGCCGGCGCCTTCGGCAATCCGCAGTTTCTTCCCAGCGTTTACCTGCGCCTCGCCAAGGACGGAGACGGCGATGGTGACAAGGATATCTGGAACTCCGACGCCGACACGCTCCACTCCATTGCCAACTATTTCCGCGATGCCGGATGGCGCACGGGGGAGCCTTGGGGGGTGAGGGCCTTCGTCCCCAATTCGGTCGATCGCAATGCCATCGTTAACGATGTCGTGCCACCGGTTTGCCCCCGCGTCCATGGCCGGATGAGCCGCTGGATGACGGTGCGCGAATGGCGAGCCATGGGCGTGGAACCGCGCGGAAACATCGGTGATGATGTGATGGCCACGCTGTTCGAACCCGATGGCGCGGCGAATCCCGGCTACCTCTTAACCCAGAATTATAGGGTTATCCTCGAATATAACTGCTCGAATTACTACGCGATGAGTGTGGGGCTTCTGGCAGATGAGATTTCGCGGTGACAGCAGACAGGGTCGGGCCCAGGGACGTATTGGCCGCCTCTGCATAATTCTCGCCAGCACTACGGCGCTGGCAGCTTGTGGCGTGGTTGGCGGCGGCGCGCCGTCGGCTACGATTGCTCCGGCGGGGATTGCCGTCAACGGGCCTCAGGCCGACTATCCGGTCACCATTGGTGATCCCTATCTGGTGGACGGAACCACCTATCGCCCGGCCGACGTGATGAATTATGACGAGGTCGGCTATCTCGCCGCCGGGTCCGGGACGGGCTTCTCCGCGGCGCACCACACCCTGCCGTTCCCCAGCTATGTCGAAGTGACCTCGCTGGAAACCGGCCGCACGATTCTCGTCCGGGTGGAACAGCGCGGGCCGATGGATTCAAACCACCTGCTAGCCCTGTCGCCCGCGGCGATGGAGCAGATTGGCGCCACGCCCGATACGCCGGTCCGCGTGCGGCGGGTCAACGCGCCCGAAGCGCACCGCGCCCTGCTGCGCGATCGCCAGGCGGCACCGGTGAGGATGGATACACCGATGGGCCTGGTCGAGGTCCTGCGTCGCCGCCTTCCGGCGGAAGGTTCAGCCAGCCTCCACGCCCGCGCCATGCCGGAAACGGCGGTGGAACTGCCGCCGGTCGAAGAATTGCCACTTGCCCCGCTGGCCGAGGTCGAACCGGCAGCAGCAGCACCCAGCTTCGAACGGGCCTTCTCCAGCGAACTGGTCGAACTGGCAGCTATCGAGCCGGAACCAGCCCTTGAATCGGAGCCTTCACCAGAACTTGCGCCAGAACCGGCACTGGCCGAGGTCGTCACCCCGATCACTGGCGGATTCGAAATCCAGGCCGCCGCGTTTTCCTCGGAAGAACGGGCCAACCGCGCCGCCAGCGCGCTGGGCGGCCATGTGGTACCGTTCGGCGATCTCTACCGCGTCCGCACCGGTCCCTACAGAACCCGTGGAGAGGCCGAGGCCTCGCTCGCCAATGTGCGGGCGGCGGGTTATAGCGATGCCCGAATCCTGACCAGCGGTTGAGCCCGGTAATCCCTGCCGGTCCGTCGCGGCCATGCGGGGAGCAAGCTTGGATCATCTGCGGAAAGTCACAGTGTTGCTTGCCCGATTGTTTTTGGGCGCCCTGCTGTTGCAGGTTCCCGCCGCGCAGGCGGCAACCGCGCCCGTTCCGCCGGAGATTCCCGTCGCCCTGCTGGTGGATCTCAGCACCGGACAGGAACTGTTCGCCCGCGAACCGGCCCGCCGCTTCATGCCTGCCTCGGTGGTCAAGGTGATGACCACCTACACCGCCTTCCGCCTGATGGCCGAGGGGCGCATATCGCCGAACACCCGGTACGAGATTTCGCCCGAGCTGGAAAAGGAATGGTCTGGCGTGGGCTCGACCATGTTCCTGAAAGCGGGCGAACGGCCGACCCTGGGCGAGATCTTGCTGGGCGCGACTTCGGTATCTGGTAACGATGCCAGCGTGGCCCTGGCCCTGGCATCGACCGGGTCGGTCCAGTCATGGCTTGACCTGATGAATGCCAATGCGGCGGACCTGGGCATGCGCGATACCCATTTCGGATCGGCCAACGGCTATCCCGATCACGGCCGCACCTTCACCACCGCCCATGATCTGGCCCGATTGGGCGAAGCAGTCGTCACCCGCTATCCCGGTCTTTACCGGCGCTATTTCGGCCATCGCACGATGACGTGGCGCAATATCACCCAGCAGAACCACGATCCCGTTACCGGGCGGGTGCAGGGCGCTGACGGCATGAAAACCGGCTATACCAACGAAGCCGGCTTCACATTTCTCGGATCGGGCGAGCGCGACGGTCGGCGGCTGATCATGGTGCTGGCAGGCGCCCCGAGTGGCGATGCGCGGGACCAGGCGGCGCGGGCCTTGCTCGAATGGGGCTTTTCCAGCTTCGCGACACGCGAGCTTGCTCCACCGGGAACCGTGGTCGGGCGGGCGAGGGTGCAAAATGGCGATGCGCTGCATGTGGACCTGCGTGCGCCGCGGGGTGTCAACCTTGCCTTGCCGGTCGGGGGTGCACGCGTGAAGCAGATGTCGATCCGCTACAACGGGCCCCTGTTGGCCCCGATCGCCGAGGGAGACGAGGTAGCCGTCCTGCATGTCGAGATTGAGGGCCAGGCGGCCTTCGACGTGCCCCTGGCGGCGACAGAAGCTGTTGGGCAGGCAGGTTTCTTCCGGCGGATCGTCAACGGCCTTGCCGGGTTCATCACCTGATGGCTGGCCATTTCATCACGTTCGAAGGCGGCGAGGGCGCGGGCAAATCCACCCAGGCCCGGCTACTGGCCGAGGCCTTGCGGGAGCAGGGCTTTGAAGTGGTCGTCACGCGGGAACCAGGCGGAACGCCGGGGGCAGAAGCGATCCGCCAGCTCCTGCTCGCCACCGACGGGACAGACTGGAACCTTCCGGCCGAAGCCCTGCTGTTCGCCGCGGCGCGGGCCGACCATGTGGCGCAATTGATCCGTCCGGCCGTTGAGCGCGGGGCATGGGTTATCTGCGACCGGTTCATCGATTCCACCCGCGCCTATCAGGGCGGGGAAGGGGGGCTGCCAGACGAGACGATCATAGCGCTGCATGGCGTAGGCAGTGGCGGGTTCATGCCCGACCTGACCTTGCTGGTCGAACTGCCGCCCGAAGAAGCAGCGCGCCGCATCGCCCTGCGCGATGGCGAGGACAGCGACCGGATCGGTGGCCGGGACGCAGCGTTTCACGCCAAGGTCGCCCGACGATTTGCCGCCATCGCGGCTGAGGAGCCTGAACGCTTTGCCCGGATCGACGGATCGGTCGATGCGGCCAGCGTCCACTTGCAGGTGCTGCACGCCGTAAGCCAGCGCCTTGGCGGTGAAGCATGATGCTGGATGGCCATCAGGATGCCTGGGCCCAGTGGCACGCCGCCATGGCCGGGCCACGGATGCACCACGGCTGGATCCTGGCGGGCCAGCGCGGCATCGGCAAGGCGAGCTTCGCCATGGCCGCAGCCCGCGAGCTGGTGGCCGAGCCCGGTGTCCCGCAGCCGCCCGGCGAACACCCTGACGTGATCGTGCTCAGCCACCTTCCGGCCTCCAAGGACGATGAGAAGAAGCGCGACGATGGCAAGCCTTTCGCCCTGAAGCGGAGCATCTCGGTCGATCAGATCCGCGCCATGCAACTGCGGCTGCATACGCGGCCCACACTGGGGGCGAGGCGTGTCATCATCATCGATCCGGCCGACGATCTGGAAAAGGGCGCGGCCAATGCCCTGCTCAAAAGCCTGGAGGAGCCTCCGGTCGGTACGCATTTCATGCTGGTCGCCCACCGTCCGGGCCGCCTGCTGGCCACGATCCGCTCACGCTGTCGGCTGCTGCGCTTCGCCCGCATCGAGGATGGCGCAATCGACGCTATACTGCAGCGCGAGGTGCCGTCGGCCGATAGCGCAACACGGGCCGCCGCGATCATGGCGGCAGGGGGATCGCCGGGCGCGGCGCTCGATTTCGTGGAACTCGATCTCAAGGTGCTGCACCGGCTGATGCAGGATATCGCGGTCAGGGGCGATCCCGGCTTCATCCTGCGCGGCAGGCTGGCCGAGGCCATGGGCGCGCGGCCCGACCGGCGCAAGCAGATGGCCGCGGTGGAACTGGCCCGCGCCATTGCCGCTGGCGCGTTGCAGGACATTTCCGCCGCATCGATCCCCGGCGTGGTCGAAACCCACGCCGAACTTGCCCGCCTGACTGCCGAGGTGCCGACCGCCAATTTCGATGCCGGGCTACTGGTGCTGGAAATAGGCACCTTGCTCACCCGTCTGGCCGCCTCTAGGGAACCAGCCCATGGCTGACCCCTTTTACCTTACCACCGCGATCCACTATCCCAACGGCAAGCCGCATATCGGCCACGCCTACGAAACGATTGCCGCCGACGTGCTGGCGCGGTTCCACCGGATGCAGGGACGCGATGTCAGGTTCCAGACCGGGACTGACGAACATGGCCTGAAAATGGCACAGAAGGCGCGCGACCTCGGCATCACCCCGCGCGCGCTGGCAGATGAAATGTCAGCCCATTTCCGCGAGCTGTTCGACAAACTCGATATTTCGTATGATCGCTTCATCCGAACAACACAGGCGGAACATCACACCTCCAGCCAGGCGCTGTGGCGGGCAATGGAGGCCAATGGCGACCTCTATCTCGACCGCTACGAAGGCTGGTACTCGGTGCGCGACGAGGCCTATTACGACGCCAGCGAACTGGTGGACGGTGAGGCCGGGGAAAAGTTATCGCCGCAGGGCACGCCAGTCGAGTGGACGGTGGAGGAAAGCTGGTTCTTCCGCCTGTCCGCCTACCAGGAGCCGCTGCTCGCCCTGTACCGTAATAACCCCGACTTCCTGCAGCCCGAGAGCCGCCGCAACGAAGTGGTAAAATTCGTCGAGGGCGGGCTGCGCGATCTGTCGGTCAGCCGCACCAGTTTCGACTGGGGGGTCAAGGTTCCGGGTGCCGAAAACCACGTGATGTATGTCTGGGTCGATGCCCTGACGAACTACATCACCGGCCTCGGTTATCCGGATATGGACGGCGACATGGCGAAATTCTGGCCGGCCGACCTGCACCTGATCGGCAAGGACATCGTGCGCTTCCACGCGGTCTATTGGCCAGCCTTCCTGATGAGCGCGAAGCTGGACGTGCCGAAGAAGGTGTTCGGCCACGGTTTCCTCCTCAACCGCGGACAGAAGGAATCCAAATCGCTCGGCAATGTCACCGATCCGGCAGAGCTGGCCGACCGCTTCGGGGTGGACAATCTACGCTACTTCCTGCTGCGCGATTTCACCTTCGGGCAGGATGGCAGCTATTCGCCGGAAGCTATTGTTAACAGGTCGAATTCCGAACTTGCCAACAGCTTCGGCAACCTTGCCCAGCGGACCTTGTCGCAGGTGTTCAAGAACTGCGACGGTAACCTGCCTGGCATCACCGGCCACACGCCGGAGGATGAGGCCCTGTTCGCCCATGTCGACCGCGTGGTCCGCAGCGAAATGCCCGCCGCCTATGCCGACCTCGCCTTTGCCCAGGCGCTTGAGGCATGGATGGGCGCGGTCTTTGCCTGCAACGCCTACATCGATGCCCAGGCACCCTGGGCCTTGCGCAAGACCGACGAACAGCGGATGTGTACCGTGCTCGGCACGCTCTACATCTGCATTGCGCAACTGGCCGTGGCCGTGCAGCCCGTCATGCCTGGATCAATGGCGAAGCTCCTTGATGCCATGGGTATCGCGCCGGAACTGCGCAATCCCGATGCCATCGGTTCGCACTGGTATTCGCCACTGATCGAGAGCGGTTTCGGCCTCGCCAAGCCTGAAGGCCTGTTCCCCCGGCTCGAACTGGCCGAGGGTGAAGGCGCGCCCGCCTGATGCTGGTCGATAGCCACTGCCACCTGAACTACAAGGGACTCGCCGAGCGGCAGGGCGAGGTGCTGGGCAATGCCCGCGCGGCAGGGGTGACCGCCTTCCTCAACATCTCCACCCGGCAGAGCGAATGGGCCGACATCGTCGCCACGGCGGAGCGTGAGCCCGATGTCTGGGCCTCGATCGGCATCCACCCGCATGAGGCAGACCACCACGCAGACCTGGGGAAGGGAGCGCTGCTGGAAGCGGCCGAGCATCCGCGCGTCGTCGCAATCGGTGAAACGGGCCTCGACTACTATTACGACAAGAGCGACCGCGCCGTGCAACAGGCGCTGTTTCGCACCCATATCGAGGTCTCGCGCGAGACCGGCCTGCCGCTCATCATCCATACCCGCGATGCAGACGAGGATACGGCCTCGATCCTGGCCGACGAGATGGGGAAGGGGTCTTTCCCCGCGTTGATCCACTGCTTCACCGCCTCGCCCGAATTCGGCCGCAAGGTGCTGGAGCTTGGCCTGACGATATCGATCTCCGGCATAGTCACTTTCAAGAATGCCCGCGAACTGCAGGAATTCACGAAGGAAATTCCGGAAGACCGGATACTGGTGGAAACCGACAGCCCGTTCCTCGCGCCGGTCCCGCATCGCGGCAAGACCTGTGAGCCGGCCTTTGTGCGCAATACCGCCGAATTCGTGGCGGACCTCCGCGGGACAAGCGTGGAAGCCCTGGCCGAGGCAACCACGCGCAACTTCTACGCCCTGTTTGACAAGGCGACTGCGTGAAGCTGATCGTCCTGGGTTCCGGCACTTCGACCGGTGTGCCGCGGATCGGCAACGATTGGGGCGACTGCGATCCGGATGAGCCAAGGAACCGGCGCACCCGCGTGTCCATCGTTGTGGAAAGCTCCGCCGGACAGCGCTTGCTGGTCGATACCTCGACCGACCTGCGCCAGCAATTGCTCGCGAACCGGATCGACCGGATCGACGCCGTGTTCTGGACCCACGACCATGCCGATCACTGCCACGGTATCGATGACCTCAGGCCGCTGCGTTATGGCAGGGCCGCCGCAATTCCGGGATTTGCCTCGGAATATACCTGCCGCAAGCTGCGGAGCCGGTTCGACTATGTGTTCAGTGGGCAATATGGCTATCCGACCATCGTGGATCTCAGCACGCTGGAGAAAGTGCGCATCCAATCAGGCTTCGGGATAGACTGGACGGACATGCCGCACGGACCGATCAACAGCACGGCATACCGGTTCGAAGCAGATGGAAAATCAATCGGTTACGCGACTGACTTCAGCGAGATTACCGACGACATGGTCGACCTGTTCGACCGCGTCGATATTCTCGTCACCGATTGCCTGCGCGCCGAACCACATCCGACCCATGCGCACCTGGCGATGTCGCTGGAGTTCGCACGGCGTTGCCGTGCCAAGAAGACCGTGCTGACGCATCTCGACAAGAGCATGGACTTTGCCAGCCTGACGGCCGAAGTTCCCAAGGATGTTCTGGTCGGGTTCGACGGGATGGAGTTGATGGCATGAGCGGATATGGCTGGGTGCAGTTGATATGGGCGGCCGGCGCACTGGTCCTGATTCTCAGCGCCTATCGTTCGCATAACATCGGCGGGAAGAAGACCCTGGTGTTCGCGCTGGCGTGGGCCGGGATATTCCTACTTGCAGGCCTGATCGCGAGCGCGTTCGTCTGATGGCCGAGAGGGGGCTCCCTATTACGAGTGCTCAACCACTTAACATAATATATATTATCATCCCAACATGACCAGCCAGACAGACCGCCTCCTCTCGATCATGGCCCGCCTGCGCGATCCCGCAACCGGTTGCGACTGGGACAAGGCGCAGACCTTCGCCACCATCGCGCCCTATACCATCGAGGAGGCCTACGAAGTCGCCGATGCCATCGCGCGCGATGACATGGCGGACCTGCGCGGAGAATTGGGCGACTTGCTACTCCAGGTCGTGTTCCATGCACGCATGGCCGAAGAAGCCGGCCTATTCGCTTTCGATGACGTGGCCACAGCGATCGGTGACAAGATGGAAGCCCGCCACCCGCACATTTTCGGCGAGCAATCGGGCAACATGACCACGGCGCGGTGGGAAGACCTAAAAGCTGCCGAACGCGAACAGGCTGGCGCCCGCAGCGCTATGGACGGCGTGGCACAGGCTCTGCCTGCCTTGCTCCGCGCCGAAAAACTGCAAAAGCGTGCCGCGCGCGACGGGTTCGACTGGCCCGACACCCAGGGGCCGGCTGACAAGTTGGTCGAGGAAATGGCCGAGCTCGCCGAAGCTGCCCCTGGGGACAAGGGCGAGGAAGCCGGTGACCTCCTTTTCGCCGCCGTCAACCTGGTGCGCGCCCATGGTATCTCGCCGGAAGAAGCTCTGCGCGCCGCCAATGAAAAATTCGAGCGGCGTTACCGGGCGATGGAGGCCCTGGCGGACAATTTCACCAGCCTCGATCTCGATGCGCAGGAAGCGCTGTGGCAGCAGGTGAAGCGGAGCGAAAGCTAGCGAGCTGCGTGCTGCTCCGCCCAGATCCGCGCGCCCTCGCGCGATTGCTGGCGGATTGCCGGAACATACACCCTCGCCGACGGATCGAGCGCCACGCCGAGATAGTCCGCCACCTGTCCTGCAACCCCCGCCGGGTCGGCCACGGCATCCTCGAACCAAAGCAGCAGCGGCTCGATCCGCAGGTCACGGCACATATCCTGCCAGGCGCGCTCTTGCAGGTCGATCAGATGAGCGGCGCGCTCCACCGCCAGCGCTGAATATTCTGGCTCGGTTGCCCCACCCTGCTCCTCCTGCTCGGCCCGCCAGATACCCCGCAGCATGGCTCGGGCATAGGAAATTGCGTGGGCGTCGCGGTTACTGCGGCGCAATTGCACCACCTTGCGGTCGGACTGGTTTCCCAGCATGAAGCGCATGACTTCGTCCACCAGCGCCGGATTATCCTGCTGCACGTGGTGGAGCTGCGCCGGGAAGGTCTTGAGGCCGAACACCCCGTTGGGCGAGGTCCGCGTCGCCATGGCGCGCCGCCACAAGGCCGTTTGCTTCGCGGCATCGTTGGCCGCAAAGCCATAGGGACCGCCCGGTTCGAAGTTCACATATTCCAGCGGCGCGCCAAGGCAGCCGGTGGCCCACAGGACGTGGCTCAACCACGTGCTTCCCGATCGCGGCACCGATGCCAGGAGGTAAGTCGTGCGAGGCGGCCCGAAATGCGTCGGAAAGTCGAACCGCTCCTCGTAACCCGTTGTAATCCCCTCCATCATGGCCTTGCTAGCCGGCCATCATGGCGAAGCGACCGAAGTCCTTCTCGCTCAGCCGCACGTCGATCATCCGCAAGGGCCCATCGTCGCCCTCCCCGCCATCTTCGTCGGAGAGGACTTCGCCGTGGGCATAGAGCCAGGCGATGCGCTGTCCGTCCTGCGCGGGAACAGCGATGCTGTGCCGGCGGGCACCCTTAGTGAGCACTTCGCCCAGGTGCTGCAGCAGCACATCGACACCGAAGCCGGTGACGGCCGAAATGGCCACCACATCGGGATCGGCTTCGGCCAGGGGTTCCAGTTCCGCCTGCCGCTCCGGATCGAGCAGGTCCAACTTGTTCCACACCTCAAGAATGGGGATCGGGCTTTCGCTGGCCTTCTCGCCGAGTACTTCCAGGTCTTCCAGCACGCCAAGCACTTCGCTTTTCTGCATGGTCGTGTCGGGATTGGCGATATCGCGGACGTGGAGAATGATATCGGCGGCGGTCACTTCCTCCAGCGTGGCGCGGAATGCGGCCACCAGCTGCGTTGGCAGGTCGGAAATGAACCCCACCGTGTCGCTCAGGATCGCTTTGTCCACGCCCGGAAGTGTGATTGCCCGCATGGTAGGATCGAGAGTGGCGAACAGCAGGTCTTCCGCCATCACGTCGGCCCCGGTGATGCGGTTGAACAGCGTGCTCTTGCCAGCATTGGTATAGCCGACCAGGGCGATCACCGGCCAGGGCGCCCTTCCCCGCCGCTTGCGGTGCAGTTCGCGCGTCTTGCGGACCTGCTCCAACTCGCGGCGCAGTTTGGCCATGCGGCCACGGATCAGGCGGCGGTCAGCCTCGATCTGTGTTTCGCCCGGACCGCCGAGGAAGCCGAAGCCGCCGCGCTGGCGTTCAAGGTGGGTCCAGCTGCGCACTAGGCGGCTCTGCTGGTAATCGAGGTGGGCCAGTTCCACCTGCAACCGGCCTTCCGCCGTCACCGCCCGTTCGCCGAAAATCTCGAGGATCAGGCCGGTGCGGTCGATCACCTTGCGCTTGAGCTTTTCTTCGAGGTTGCGCTGCTGGATCGGCGATAGCGCGCCGTCGATAATGACGAGATCAACCTCGTGCAGTTCGCAATCGACCTGCATCCGCTCGATCTGGCCTTCGCCGAACAGGGTGCCCGGCTTGCGGTCGCGGATCGGGAGGATGTAGCTTTCCGCGACGACGATACCGATGGCGAGGGCAAGCCCCCTCGCCTCCTCCAGCCGGACTTCGGGATCGTGGGCCGAACGGTCGCGGCGGATGTCGGGGCAAACGACGAGGGCCCGCGCACCGCGGGTGACCTCGCCTTCGATATCGTCATTACCGAATATCAGGGTGTGTCGCCTTCATCATCGAAATCGCCCGACAGGTCCACGTGGCTGGCCGGCTGGATGGTCGATACCGCATGCTTGTAGGCCAGCTGCACAAAACCGTCACGCTCCAGCAGCATGCAGAACTGGTCGAAGCTGGCGATCCGGCCCTGCAGCATCACGCCGTTGACGAGGAACATCGTAACCTGCACTTCGGCCTCGCGCACTCGGGTGAGGAAGATGTCCTGCAACAGCCGCTGCTTGCGCCCGCTTTCGCCGACGGCAAACTGCGCGGCATCGACCGGCTGGCCCGGCATGATGGTGGAGATGGCGTGCTTATAAACCAGTTGCGACTGGCCATCGCGCCTCAACAGGATGGAGAAATTGTCGAACCAGGTGACAATGCCCTGCAGCTTCACGCCCTTCACCAGGAACATGGTGACGGCGATCTTCTCGCGGCGCAGGAAATTTAGGAACTGGTCCTGGAGGTTACCCGGCTTGCCGTTGGTGGCAGCAGGCACCGAAGCCGGAGGGGGCTCGGGCGTCTCGCTCTTGGGCCGGGCGCGCGGGGTTAGTGTAGTTCTGGTCATCTCTGGGTGACTCCTGTTCTTTTTGGCGAGAGCTTGCCGCTCCCGCGTTCTGGCCGCCGAATGTTACAAACACACGGTAACCGGTTGTCGTTCCGGGTTCGGTCGATCCACTTCCAGGCAGAAGCCTGGGAAGAGAATCGGGAAGCTGCCCGGAATGGCTTCCTAGGAAACTATCTACGCCGATTATTCATCGCTGTCCGCATCTTCCTTGCGCTCGCCCATTCCCAGTATCTTGAGCTTCCGGTGGAGGGCCGAGCGCTCCATCCCGATAAAACCGGCAGTCTTGGAAATGTTTCCGGAAAAACGCCGGATCTGGATGCGCAGGTATTCGCGCTCGAAGCTCTCGCGCGCCTCGCGCAGGGGCACGCCCATCAGCGCGGATATCCCGCCGCCGCTGTCACTCGGTCCCCCGACCACTTCGGGCGGCAACATGTCGGGATCGATCCGTTCGAACTTCTCGCGCGGGGCGAGGATGACCGTGCGTTCGACCACGTTGCGCAACTGGCGCACGTTGCCCGGCCAATCATAAGCCTGCATGGCCGCCAGGGCCTCGGGCGAGACGGTTGGCGGACGCAGGCCCTGTTCACGCGCGTGGCGGGTGAAGAAATGGTCGGCCAGCGCGGGGATATCGTCGCGCCGGTCGGCCAGCGATGGGATGGCAATCGGCACCACGTTGAGGCGGTAGAACAGGTCTTCGCGGAAGCGCTTTTCCGTGATCTCCACTTCCAGGTCGCGGGCCGAGGAGGACACCACGCGCACGTCCACCCCCACCTGCCTGGTTCCGCCGACCCGCACGAAGCTCTGGTCGGTCAGCACTCGCAGGATGCGAGCCTGGGTGTTGATCGGCATGTCGGCCACTTCATCGAGGTAAAGCGTGCCGCCGTCGGCCATTTCCAGCAGGCCGGGCCGCACCAGCTTGCCGTCGGCCTCCTCGCCGAACAGCTCCTGCTCGAAGCGTTCGGGCGTGATGCGGGCGGAATTGACCGTGACGAAAGCATTGGCAGCGCGCGGGCTCCAGGTGTGGAGCAGACGCGCGGCGACTTCCTTGCCCGATCCGCCAGGGCCGGTGATCAGCACCCGGCTGCCGGTATTGGCGACCCGCTTCAAGGTGGCGCGGACCTGGTTGATAATGTTGGAATTGCCGGTGAATTCGTCCGACGCGGCGATCCCCTCGCGCAGCCGGGCGTTCTCACGCCGCAGCCGTTCGGTTTCGGTGGCGCGTTCGACAAGGTGGATCAGCCGCTCTGCCTCGAACGGTTTTTCGATGAAATCCATCGCTCCGCGGCTGACCGCAGAAACGGCCGTGTCGATATTGCCGTGGCCCGAAAAGATGATGACCGGCACTTCGGGCTCGCGCGCCTTGATAGCGTCGAGCACTTCCAGCCCGTCCATCGGGCTGCCGTGGAGCCAAACATCCAGCAGCACCACGCTGGGGCGGCGCTGGTCGAACAGTTCGAGCGCGCTGGTGCTGTCACCGGCGGTGCGGCATTCATAGCCTTCATCGCTCAACACCCCGGCCACAAGGTCGCGGATGTCGGGCTCGTCATCGACTACGAGGATATCGATGGCCATTTTACGTGTACTCCAGTTTCATTCTGCCGCCTCGCTGTCACCCTGGGTTCCGCTTTCGAGGCGGCCGGGATGAAAGGCGAAGCGCATTGTGGCCACGGCCCCGCCCTCGTCCGCTGGCTGGAAGGCGAGCTCGCCGCCATGCTCCTCGACGATCTTCTTGACGATCGCGAGGCCAAGGCCCGTGCCCTTCTCGCGGGTGGTGACATAGGGTTCCATGATGTTCTCGTTGCCGCCGGGAAGGCCGATGCCGTTGTCCGATACGCGCACGCAAAGCTGCCGGTCATCGGCGGTCACCGACACGCCGACCCGCCCGCGATAGTCGGGCTCGGCATCGCGCTGACGGGCCTCGATGGCTTCGGCGGCGTTCTTGAGCACGTTGGTCATGGCTTGGCCGAACTGGTGGCGATCGCATTCGATGCGAGGCACATCGGGCGCGGCGCTGAAGGCATAGGTGATCTGCGGGTTGGCCACCTCCTGCAGGAACAGGGCCTGGCGCACCAGATCTACTGCGTCTTCCTGCCGAAACACCGGCTTGGGCAGACGGGCGAAGCTGGAGAATTCGTCCACCATCTTGCGCAAATCACCTACCTGCCGGATGATCGTGCCGGTCAGTTCGTCGAACAGCTCGGCATCCTTTTCGATCTGCTTGCCATAGCGGCGCTTCAACCGGTCGGCGGCAAGCTGGATCGGGGTGAGCGGGTTCTTGATCTCGTGGGCGATGCGGCGGGCGACGTCGGACCAGGCGGCCTGCCGCTGGTCGAGCAGCTGGCGGGTGATGTCCTCAAAGGTAATCACCCGGCCCTCAGCCGCCGGAGAGACCTTGACCGCCAGTGTCAGCAGCTCGCCCTCCTTGCTGTACTGCACCAGCCCGCTCTCGGTCTCCCTGGCGAGGAAAGCGCTCAGTTCAGGCGATATTTCCTGCAGGGCCTCGCCGACTGGAGTAGGGCCCGGTTCGGCCAACAACAGGGTCTGGGCCGAGCTGTTCATCAGCAGCACCCTGCCCTCGCGATCGATGGAGACAATCCCGGCGGTGATGGATTGCAGCACGGCCTCGATAAAGGCGCGCCGTTCGCCCAGCTGGCGGTTGGCCCCGATGAGCGCGGCGGTCTGTGTTTCGATCTGCGCGCTCATCCGGTTGAAGGCACGGTTGAGCAGGCCGATCTCGTCAGGCCCGGTGCGGCCCGTCACGCGCGTGGCATAGTTGCCTGCGCCGATTTCGCGCGCGACATTGACCAGTTCGGCCAGCGGCTTCACCTGCCGGTCGGCAAAGCGCAGCGCCGCCCAGACCGACAGCCCGACCAGTGCTAGCGCGATGCCGAACAGGGACAGGTTGAAGCGCAGTTGCAGCACGCGGGCGCGCTGGGTCAGATCGGCATAGGAAGCGACGACGCTTTGCGCCCGCTCCCATTGGGCCACGGCTTCCGGGTCCGAATTTCGAGCGGCGTAAAGATAGAGGCCTGCCTCCTCATCCAGCACGGTTACCGCTTCCGTCCGCTCCGCAGTCGCATCGGTCACCACGAGCTCGCCCGCTTGTAACCGGGTAAGGGCACCAGACGAGATGCGTTCGCGCGTCGTGTCGTCGTCCGGATCGACCATGGCAACAATGCGCATCTGCCCGTCCGAGGCCTGCGCCAGGATTGCGCTTTCGCGGAGCCCACGGTTGTATGTCTGCAGGAAGTAATTATCGATGAACTCCGGGCCAGACATCGGTACCCGCTCCAGCACGAAACGCAGGTCGCTGGCCATCGTCACGGTATTGTCGCCCACGTCCCGCTGGTTTTCGTCATAGTAGCCGCGCGCCAAAGAATTGGCATTTTCCAGGATGCCGCGTTGCTGGTCGGAAAACCAGAATTCCACGCCGGACTGGAACAGCAGCGAGGCGAACACCGCGACGAACAAGGTAGGAATGGCCGCGATCAGCGAGAAGAAGAACACCAGGTTGACGTGCAGCCGCGCCGTGGTGCCCCCTGCACGCCTGATGGCGATGCGCCGGCCCCACAGCACGATCAGGCCGAGCGCTGGGATCAGTGTGCCCACCAGCATGGCGGCGGCCTGGGCCGAAGGCACCATTTCGCTGGGATCGTCCATCCCCGACAGCGACAGGTACGAAATGGTGAGCATGGTCACCAGCGCAATTGCACAAAGCGCTTCGAGCCAGGCGAACAGGTTGACCCGCCGCGCCGTCAGCTGCGAACGCCGCCACCAGCGTGGAAGGCGGCGTGCCACATGTTCGTTTCGGGCTTGGGGCTCGGACAGACTCACGTTGCAAGCTTACAACGCCAGTGTTGCCTTCACGCAAGGCTTTTGTGACGAGTGACCGAACTTGTCACGATGAGAAGCGTTCAGGGTCGATGTCCAGCTCGCCCAGGCGCTTCCTGAGAGTGTTGCGGTTGATGCCGAGCAGTTGCGCCGCGCGCAGCTGGTTGCCGCCGGTTCGCGACAGCGCGTATTCGAACAAGGGCCTTTCCAGCACGGCCAGCGCGCGGTGGTACAGATCGCCATCGGGCAGGCCCGCACCTGGCAGCCAGGCAGCAACCAATGCGTCGATATTGCCATCGATCGTGACGGCATTCTCCACAGAAGCACTGTTAAGGAGGGTCTCGATCGTGCCGGTGTCGATCTCCTCCTCGCGCGCCAGCAGGGCGGCGCGGAACATGAAATTGCGCAATTCGCGAACGTTTCCGCGCCACGGCTGGCGCGACAGCATGTCGGCCGCCGCTTTCGACAGACGGCGCTGCGGCAGGCCTTCCTTGACCGCGCGACGCAGGAAATGGCGGGCCAGGGGTTCGATATCACCCGTCCGGTCCCGCAGCGGCGGCAACTGGATCGGCACCACGTTGAGGCGGTAGAACAAGTCTTCGCGAAACGATCCGGCGGCGATCATGGGTTCCAGGTTGCGGTTGGTGGCAGCGATGATGCGCACGTCGATGGCGATTTCCTGCTCACCGCCAACGCGCCGGATCCGCCCCGATTGCAGCGCACGCAGGAGGCGGGTCTGGGCTTCGGGCGGCATGTCGCCGATTTCGTCGAGGAACAGGGTGCCCTCATTGGCCTGCTCGAACTTGCCGATATTGCGGCTGGTGGCGCCGGTGAAGGCCCCCTTCTCGTGGCCGAACAGCTCGCTTTCGATCAGCTCGCGCGGGATGGCGGCGGTGTTGACCGCCACGAACGGGCCTGATCTGCGAGAACCGAGCTGGTGGATCGCTTCGGCCACCAGCTCCTTGCCGGTGCCGCTTTCGCCCAGGATCAGCACGGTGAGGTCATTGCGCAGGACGCGCGTGATCATGCGATAGACGTCCTGCATCGGCTGGCTGCGCCCGATCAGCGGCAAGCCCTCGCCCGGATCGGCTTCCTCCTCGCCCGCGTCGCCATGCGAATCCGCCGCCTGGCACGCCGCGCGCACCAGTTCATCGAGGTCGAACGGCTTGGGGAAATACTCGAAGGCACCGGTATCGCTGGCACGAACCGCCGTATCGAGGGTATTCTGCGCCGACAGGATGATGATCGGCATGGCCGGGTGGGCGGTGGTCACCTTGCCCAGCGTTTCGATCCCGTCGCCATCGAGCAGGATCACGTCGGTCAGCATCACGTCATAGTCATTGACCGCCAGCAGCCGGTCACGGTCGGTAATCCGGTCGCAGCGATCGACGGTGAAGGCCTCGTCCTCCAGCGCGGCGGTGATGACCATCGCGATGGAGGCGTCGTCTTCGACCAGCAGTGCGCGTCTCGCCATTATCGCCGTCCCCTATTTCGCCATCGGCAGGTGCACGCGAAAATGCGTCCAGCTTCCGGCTTCGCTGGTCGAATCCTCACGCTCGTGGCTGATGCGCCCGTCCATGTCGCGCACCAGCTTCTGCACCAGCGCCAGCCCCAGCCCCTGCCCGTTGGGCTTGGAGGAGACGAAGGGCTCGAACATATTGGCTTCGACCATGGGATCGATACCCGGGCCGTTGTCGCTCACCTGTATTTCGATGGGCAGCTTCACCGGGCGGCCAAGGCGGATAACGTTCATCACCAGCCCGCTGACGAACCGGGTGCGGATGATCACCTGCGGATCCTGCCGCCCTGCGCAGGCATCGCGGGCATTGGCCAGCAGGTTGATCAGCACCTGCACCAGCGCGCCCTCGTTGGCGAGGACCGGTGGCAGCGAGGGGTCGAACTCCTCGCGGATGCGGATCGGATGGTCGGATGCGGCGCGCACCGTGTCGAGCGCGCGGTGGATCGCTTCGTGGAGGTTCAGCGGCCCCACCGGCTCGCTGCGTTCACGGCCGAGGCGCTGCATCCGGTCGATGAGTTGGGCGATGCGGTCCACCTCGTCGGTGATAAGGCTGGTCAGGTGGCGGTGCTTGTCGTCGATCTGGCGGGCCACCAGTTGCGCCGCACCACGGATGGCGGCCAGCGGGTTCTTGATCTCGTGCGCCAGCACGGCGGGTCCACGCAGGGAGGTGCGCCGTTCCTCGTCGCCGAACCGCTCGCCCTGCCCACTGTCGGACAGCGTCACCACCCGCCAGCCCGGATGAGTCTGCAAGGGCGAGATGGTGAGGTTGATCGACACGTTTTTGTCTCCAACCTTCATCGGCAGGCCGCGGGCGATCAGTTGCTCCTCGCCGCGCCGCATCCGCTCGCCGATATGCGGTTCGCCGAAATCGAGGATGGTTGTGGCATCGCGCCCGACCAATCGCTTGGCGCTGCGTCCGAGCAGGCTTTCCGCAGCGGGATTGACCGAGTGGACCACGAGGTCCGGCGATACCACCATCATGGCAAAGGTCAGCCCGGCGATCTGGTCAGCCGCCCCCGGTATGGCCTCGCCCGCCGGAATGGCCCCGCCGGATTTTGTCACGCAGCCTGGCGCCGCAGGAACGGGGTATAGAACCGCTCGATCTCGTCCAGCACGACTTTGGGATCGTCGATAAAATTGGCTTTGTTGCGGAAATCGGCAGAGCCGTGCATCCCCTTGGTGTACCAGCCCAAGTGCTTGCGGGCGATCTTGGTGCCGCTGAATTCGCCATAATGGTCCAGCATGGCGCGGTAGTGACTGGTCAGTACCTCGTACTGCTGGTCATACCCGGGTGCATCCAGCATGGTGCCGGTGCGCCACCAGTGCATGACCTGCGCCAGCAGCCACGGTCGGCCATAGGCCCCGCGCCCGATCATCAGGCCATCGGCGCCCGATTGCTCCAGCGCCTTTGCCGCATCGTCTATGGTACAGATATCGCCGTTGACGATGACGGGGATCGACACGGCATCCTTCACCTTGCGCACGAAGGCCCAGTCAGCGCTGCCTTTGTACATCTGGTTGCGGGTTCGGCCGTGGACGGTGATCATCTTGACGCCGAGGTCTTCGGCGATTTTCGCCAGTTCCGGCGCGTTGAGACAGTCGTGGTCCCAGCCCATCCGCATCTTGACGGTGACGGGCACGGACACAGCCTTCACCGTCGCTACCATCAGCTTCACCGCCAGTGGCACTTCCCGCATCAGCGCGCTGCCGGCGAACTGGCCGGTAACCTTGCGCACCGGGCAGCCGAAGTTGATGTCGATGATCGCCGCGCCGTTCTGCTCCTGCATTTTGGCGGCTTCGGCCATGGAATGCGGGTCGCAGCCGACTAGCTGCATCGACACCGGATCTTCGATCTGGTCCCATTCGGCCTTCTGGACCGACTGGCGGGTTTCGCGGATCGCCGCCTCGCTGGCGATCATCTCGGTCACGTTGAGACCGGAACCAAAGCTGCGCACCAGGCGGCGGAACGGCAGGTCGGTCACCCCGGTCATCGGCGCGAGCACGACCGGACAGGCGATTTCCACCGGACCGATGGCAATGGGCGTCAGCGCCGGAGGGAGAGGAAGCGGGGTCTGTGTCATGATGTGCCTAAATATTGGGCAGCGCATAGTGGATTGCGAGGGTGGCCGCAAGCGTCTAGCGGGCGAGCCTATGTCGCAAGCCCCAACCCACGGCACGACCCGGCTGGCCGCGATCATCGTCGCTGCCGGACAGGGCCTGCGCGCCGGGCAGCCGCTGCCCAAGCAGTTTGCCCTGTGGCGCGGCAAGCCGGTACTGCGCCATGCAGCGGAAAGCCTGCGGGCGGGCGGTGTGGAGCTGCTGTGCGTCGCCACCCCAGAGGGAGCCGACGAACTTGTAGCGGAGATGCTGGCGGGATTGGAGCCGTTCGTGCTGGTGACCGGGGGGCAAACGCGGCAGGAATCGGTTCGCGCTGCGCTCCTTGCTCTGGAACTGGCGGCACCTGATGTGGTCCTCATCCACGATGCGGCGAGGCCAGACTGTCCGCCCGAAGTGATCGAGCGACTGGTCGAGGCCTTGCGCGATGCCCCCGGCTCGATTCCCGTGTTGCCGGTAGTGGATTCGATGATCAGCGCTCGCGGCTCCTTCATGGAGGACAAAGCCGATCGAGGGGCACTGCGGCGTGTGCAGACACCGCAATGCTTCGGATATCAGGCAATCCTTGCCGCCCACCGTGGCTGGCAGGGCCCCCTTGAGGCGGGCGACGATGCGCAGGTTGCGCAAGCGGCTGGTCTGACGGTGACGCTGGTGGAAGGCGACGAACGGCTGCACAAGCTCACTTTTGCCACAGACTTCCTGCAAGAGGCCCAGATGATCCGCACAGGAACAGGTTTCGATGTCCACCGCCTTGGCGCAGGCGAGGAACTGTGGCTGTGCGGCGTGAAGATCGCGCATGACAGGGGGCTGGTCGGCCATTCCGATGCCGACGTGGCGCTCCATGCGCTGGTCGATGCGATCCTGGGTGCAGCGGGTGAAGGCGATATTGGCCAGCATTTCCCGCCCAGCGATCCGCAATGGCGCGGCGCGCCCTCGGCGAAATTCGTCGAACATGCCGTGGCTCTGGCAGCCATGCGCGGCTACCGGATCGGGAATGTTGATATCACGCTGATCTGCGAGGCGCCGAAGATCGGGCCGCACCGCGATGCCATGCGCGGGAACGTGGCCATGTTGCTGGGGGTTCAGGCGGAACAGGTCAATATAAAGGCCACCACCACCGAAATGCTCGGCTTCACCGGACGCGGCGAAGGTATAGCGGCCCAGGCCGTCGCGACTCTGGTGGCCAACTGAAGGATCCTTCGATGCGTTTGAAAATGCTTCTTGCCGCTCCGCTGGCCTGTATCGCCGCCGTTTCTGCTGTTCCGGCAGCGGCCCAGCTTCCTGCCGGGGTCGATCTCAGCGAAGATGAAATGGCTACCCTCGCCCGCCTCGCCATGCCCACCGCCTTCCGCAGCCTCCAGACCAAGTGCAACACTGTGCTGGATGCCGATGCCTATATGTACCGCAGCGGCGATGCCCTGCACCGTCGCCTGACGCAGACGTCCGAAGCGGCCTGGCCCGCTGCCGGGCGGATGATCGCGCGGGTTGCTGCCCGCGGCAATCCGGCGATGGGCGAGGTGCTGGCCGGAATGCCGGCGGATTCGCTGCGCCCCTTCGTCAACGAGATGGTCGCCGGCATGGTCACCACCCGGGTCGAGGCCGACCAGTGCGAACGGATTGATCGCGTGCTGGCCCTGCTCGAACCGCTGCCGCCCGAAAACCTCGCCGACCTGGCAGCCTATGCCTATGTCCAGGCGCGCGAGGCCGATGCTGCCACACCATATGGAGCCGCCCGCTAATGCCCGATGTCCTCCCCGCCGAAATTGTCGAACTCGCCGCCCGCGTGGTGGAGGAGAACCGCGCGGCGGGGCGGCGCATCGTGCTGGCGGAAAGCTGCACCGGGGGCCTTGTCGCCGCCGCACTGACCGAGGTTCCCGGCAGTTCCGCCGTGCTCGACCGGGGCTATGTCACCTATTCCAACAAGGCCAAGCACGACTGCCTCGGCGTGTCGGATGACATCATCGAAACCTTCGGCGCAGTCTCGGTCGCCTGCGTCTATGCCATGGCCCAGGGGGCTCTGGCCCGCTGCCCCGATGCCGACGTGGCCGTGGCGATCAGCGGCGTTGCCGGGCCTGATGGGGGAACTGAGGAAAAGCCGGTGGGCACCGTGGTCTTCGCGCGGCTGGTGCGCGGGGAGGACAAGCCGACTGCCGAGAACCGGGTATTTGCCGAAACCACCCGGTCGGGCGTCAGGCTTCAGGCCACGCTGTGCGCGCTGGAACTGTTGCTGCCGTAAAGCTCCTGCGCCCGTTCCTCGAACGCGGCCACCATCTTGCGGAAGGCGCGGTCGATATATTGCCCCGCCAGTGCCTCGAACATCATGTTCTTGAAGGCGAAATCCACGGCGAAGGTAATCTCGCAACCGCCATCGTCGGCAGGGGTGAAAGTCCAGCGGTTATCGAGATCGCGCAAGGGGCCATCAATGTAATGGACCCACAAGGCACTGGGCCGGTTCAATTCGACCCGGCTGGTGAACTTCTCGCGGATGGCCTTGAACCCCACCAGCATGTCGGCTTCCAGCGCCTCGTCCGTGCGGTTGCGCACGCGGGTGGCGACAACCCAGGGCAGGAATTCAGGGTAGGAGCCAACATCGGCCACCAGGTCGAACATCTGCTCTGCCGTATAGGGCAGGTGACGGATTTCGCGGATTGCCGGCATCAGCTGGACTGCTTTGCCGTTCGTTGGGCCAGCTTCGCTTCGCGCGCGGCTTTCATCTGGGCGAAATCGTCGCCCGCGTGATAGCTGGAACGGGTCAGCGGCGTTGCGGCGACCTGCAGGAAACCCTTGGCTCGCGCCACCGCGCCATAGGCATCGAACACCTGCGGGGTGACGAAATCCATCACCGGCGTGTGCTTTGGCGTGGGTTGCAGGTACTGGCCCATGGTGATGAAATCGACATCGGCGCAGCGCATGTCGTCCATTACCTGGTGGACTTCAAGCCGCTCCTCGCCCAGCCCCAGCATCACGCCCGACTTGGTGAAGATCAGTGGATTGTGGCGCTTGACCTCTTCCAGCAGCCGCAGCGAGTTGTAATAGCGCGCACCGGGCCGGATCGTCGGGTAAAGCCTTGGCACAGTTTCAAGGTTGTGGTTATAAACATCGGGTCCGGCAGCACAAATTGCCTCCACAGCCTCGCGCATGCGGCCGCGGAAATCGGGCGTCAGGATCTCGATCGTGGTGCCGGGAGCCTCGCGCCGGATCGCCTCGATCACCTTGACGAACTGCCCCGCCCCGCCATCCGGCAGGTCATCGCGATCCACACTGGTGATGACGATGTGTTCCAGGCCCATTTTCGCCGCTGCCGTGGCAACGTGTTCGGGCTCCAGCGGATCGACCTTGCGCGGCATGCCGGTTTTGACATTACAAAAGGCGCAGGCCCGAGTGCAGACATCGCCCAGGATCATCACCGTGGCGTGCTTCTTCGACCAGCATTCGCCGATGTTCGGACAGGCCGCCTCTTCACACACGGTATTGAGGTTGAGATCGCGCATCATCTGCCGCGTCTCGTGATAGCCCTTGCTGACCGGGGCCTTCACGCGAATCCAGTCAGGCTTGCGCTGCCGCGGTGCGGATGAGAGGTCGTTCATGCCGGTCCACTTAGGGCCGTGCCTTGCCAGAGGCAATGGCGCGGGGCAAATGGGCGCCCATGTCCAAAGCAATAGATGACGATTCCCCTGGTCTCGAATACCTGCTCGATGGCTATCGCCGCTTCCGCGACCACGGCTGGCAGCCCGAACGCGAGCGGTGGGAAACACTGAGCATCGGCCAGCAGCCCAAGGTCATGGTGATCGCCTGTTCAGACAGCAGGGTCGATCCTTCGCAAATCTTCGACGTCAACCCGGGCGAGATCTTCGTGGTGCGCAATGTCGCCGCGCTGGTTCCGCCGTTCGAGGAAACACCGGGCCACCACGGCGTGTCGGCGGCACTGGAATTTGCCGTGCAGTTCCTGCGAGTCAGCCAGATCGTGGTCCTGGGCCATGCCATGTGCGGCGGTTGCCAGGCGGCTCTGACGCAATCGATGCTGGGTTGCGAGCCAGGGCGCGGCGGCTTCGTCGCCGACTGGATCAGCCTGCTGGATGAAGCCCGCGAGCAGGTGGCCGCTGAACATGGCACCAGCGGTCGTCCGGCAGAACGCGCGATGGAACAGGCGGGCGTGAAGGTCAGCCTGGCAAACCTGCGCACATTCCCCTGCGTCCAGGCCAAGGAAGGTCGCGGCGATTTGAAACTGACCGGCGCTTTCTTCGCCATTTCGGACGGCCTGCTCCACTTGCTCGACGAAGAAACCGGGGACTTCCAGCCCGCCGCCTGACTTGCGCAGAGAGAATCTGCCCGCCATGAAGGCGCGATGGACAATCGCCTGAAAAACATCGCCCTGCTGATCGACGCGGATAACGTGAAGGCCGAAGGGATCGACCCGGTACTGACGGTGCTGGCCGAACTGGGGCAGGTCAATATCCGCCGCGCTTATGGCAACTGGGCCAAGCCCGGCCTCACCAACTGGAGCAAGCACACCCACCGCTATGGCCTGCAGCCGGTGCAGCAGTTCGACATGACGCGCGGCAAGAATGCCACCGACATGGCGATGACGATCGATGCCATCGACCTACTCTACGATGGCAAGGTGGACGGGTTCGGGATCATGAGTTCGGACAGCGATTTCACCCCGCTGGCCACCCGCCTCAGGCAGGACGGGATCACCGTTTATGGTTTCGGTGACAGCAAGACTCCCGAAGCCTTCCGCACCGCCTGCACCCGCTTCATCGAAGTGGACGCGCTGATCGCCTCGGCCTCGTCGAACGAAGAGGTCGAAACGGACGGCGAGGAGGAAAACGAGGCCCCGCGCTCAAGCCGTCGAAAGCCGAGCGCGAAGACCCCGGTGGACCAGGAAGTGATCGACCTGCTGGGTGCGGCATGGAAAGCCTCGCGCCGCGATGCGCAGGGCTTTGCCCAGCTGGGCGAGATGGGCAAGATCGCCAACAACCGGTCCAGCTTCGATGTGCGCAATTTTGGCTACCGGCGGCTGGTGGACCTGATCGAAGCCTGCGGCCAGCAGTTCCAGGTCGAGCGACGCGACGACGCGGTTTACGTCAAACGGCTTCGCTAAGGTCTTCTGTTTCAGTCTCCAGTTCGGGTTCCGCACGGCCCGAGGTGCAAGTCACCTGGCCGCTGCCACTGTAAACCACCCTTTCCCACCGGTCGCGCAGGGTGATCGTGCCTTCCATCCGTGTTCCAGCCGCCGGTGCTGCATCCTCGTTCGCCAGTTCCAGCCGCAGCGAGTAGCTCCGGCCGTTGTATAGCGATCGCGTTTCCATCGGCAGGGCCCGGGCGCCCGGATCGGAAGCGAAGCGCAGCACTTCCCCATCGACCTTCATGAAGGCATCGGCCTGCCGCGCCACCACCCGCACGCCCAGGCTGGTGCCCGGCGCATAGGAGCATGACGCCCCCTTGATGTCATACCGCTCCACGTCCTCGGCCTCGATTGTCTCGGGCACAACTTCGGTCAGCGGAGGCTGCACGGAATTGGCGCGTTCGAGCGCAGCGACGGCCTGGGCATCGCGCATCTCCTGCTCCTGCGGGGAAATTTCCTCGGCGCAACCAGCCAGCAGCAGGGGCGGCACCATCCACAAAGCAATTCGCATCAGTGCCTCCCGAACAGTTTTTCGACATCGGCCATCGACAGTTTCACCCAAGTCGGCCTTCCGTGGTTGCATTGCCCGGATCGCGGAGTTCGTTCCATTTCTCGCAGTAGAGCGTTCATCTCCGCCACCCCCAACGCACGACCTGCCCGAACCGATCCATGGCACGCCATCGTAGCTAGCACATGTTCGATCTTCTCGCCCAGCAGCAAGGCATCGCCGTGGCTGGCAAGATCGTCGGCGAGGTCACGCAGCAGCACCTGGCTATCGGCCCCTTGGAGCGCGGCAGGCATGGCGCGGACCAGCATGGCGGCAGGGCCGAACCTCTCCACCACCAGGCCGAGCCGGGCGAAGTGGTCCGCCTGCCCTTCCAGCCGGTCGCAAGATGTTTCGTCAAGCTCGACCACGTCGGGCATTAGCAGGGCCTGGCTGGCGGCAACGGTATCGGCCGTTCCGGCGGCGCGCAGCCGTTCCAGCACGATGCGCTCGTGTGCGGCGTGCTGGTCCACGATCACCAGGCCATCGGCGGCTTCGGCCACGATATAGGTATTGGCCACCTGCCCCCGCGCCACGCCGAGCGGGTGATCGATAGCATCGGCGGAAAGCGGCTCGGCCTGTTCGGCACGGCCTTGTGGCAGGGCGAGACCGTCACGATCGGGTCCGCGCCATGATTGCGAAGTGTCCCCCACCCGCGCCTGTGGCGCCGACCAGTCGCGCCCCTCGAAGATCGAGCGCAGGGCAGCTTCCGGAGCAGGCGGTTCAACCTGCCAGCGCCCCATGGCCGCGCCGTCGGGCGCCTGGGCACTGCGCCGGTCGCCGGTCGAGAGCGCCTGACGCAGACCCGACACGATGAATCCCCGAACCGCCGCGCTGTCGCGGAAGCGCACCTCGGTTTTCGCCGGATGGACGTTCACATCGACATCCTCGCCGGGCAGGTCGAGGAAGAGCGCCAGCACCGCGTGCCGGTCGCGCGCCAGCATGTCGGCATAGGCCCCGCGCACCGCACCGGTCAGCAAACGGTCCTTCACCGGGCGGCCATTGACGAACAGGTACTGGTGATCGGCCACGCCGCGGTTGTAGGTCGGCAGGCCCGCCACGCCGGTGAGGCGCATTTCATCGCGCGCCATATCGAGCACCACGCCGTTGCCCGCCAGCTCGCGGGCCACAACCTGGGCCACGCGCTCCTCCACGCTTTGCCCGGCCTGCAGTTGCAGCACCCGCCGCTCGCCATGGTCGAGCGTGAAGGCAACATCGGGCCGCGCCATGGCAAGGCGTCGGACCACGTCGAGGCAGGCAGCATATTCGCTGCGGTCGGTGCGCAGGAACTTTCGACGGGCGGGAATGCGGGCAAACAATTGCTCCATTCGCACGCGGGTGCCGGGCGGCAGGGCGGCTGGGCCTTCCTCCACCAAGGCTCCATGATCAACTACGCGCCGCCAGCCCTGGTCGGCACCCCCGGGCCTGGATTCCAGTGTCAGGCGCGAGACGCTGGCAATGCTCGGCAAGGCCTCGCCCCGGAAACCGAGCGTGGCGACCTGCTCGATGGCTTCATCGGGCAGCTTCGAAGTGGCATGGCGCTCCAGCGCCAGCTCCATCTGGGCGGGATCCATGCCACAGCCGTCGTCCGTTACTTCGATCCGCGTCAGCCCGCCGTCGACCAGCGAAACCGCGATCCGGGTGGCCCCGGCATCGATGGCGTTTTCAACCAGTTCCTTCAGCGCAGAGGCCGGACGTTCGACCACTTCGCCTGCGGCAATGCGGTTGATCAGCGTCTCGGGAAGGCGGCGGATTTGCGGCATGGAAGCGTCCTAGCGGTGAGTGCCCGATTATTCGAGGCGAACGGTGCAAAAATCGCCTGCTTGTCCGCACAAAATTTTGGCCTTTCAGCGCAGGCCGCGCTACAAAGCGCAACCTTCCAGCAATCAGGCAGCAACCAGGCGCTGCGCTAAGGCGGAATTGTCCGCCGGACTACGCAGTAACATACGGATTTTTCGATGGGTTCCTTCTTCTCCAAATTCTTCAAGTTCGGATCGCAGAACATGGCGATCGACCTCGGCACGGCGAACACGCTGGTCTATGTGCAGGATCGCGGGATCGTGCTGAACGAACCTTCCGTGGTGGCCATCGAAACGATCAACGGGATCAAGCGGGTGAAGGCCGTGGGCGAAGATGCCAAACTGATGATGGGCAAGACGCCCGACAACATCGAGGCGATCCGCCCGCTGCGCGATGGCGTGATCGCCGATCTCGACGTGGCAGAGGAGATGATCAAGGAATTCATCCGCAAGGTTCACGGCAAGCGGACCCTGCTGCGCTATCCGGAAATCACCATTTGCGTGCCCTCGGGCTCGACCTCGGTGGAACGGCGCGCAATCCGCGATGCGGCCAGCAATGCCGGCGCATCCGAAGTGTACCTGATCCTCGAACCCATGGCCGCGGCTATCGGCGCGGACATGCCGGTTACCGAGGCGATCGGCTCGATGGTCGTCGATATCGGCGGCGGCACGACCGAAGTTGCCGTGCTGTCACTGCGCGGCCTGGCCTATACCACCTCGGTCCGCACCGGCGGCGACAAGATGGACGAGGCGATCGTGTCCTATGTCCGTCGCCACCACAACCTGCTGATCGGCGAATCCACGGCAGAACGGATCAAGAAGGACTATGGCTGCGCGACCGTGCCGGAAGATGGCGTTGGCGAGCAGATCACCATCAAGGGCCGCGACCTCGTCAACGGCGTGCCTAAGGAAATCCTGATCAACCAGGCCCACATCGCCGAGGCGCTGTCCGAACCGATCGGCGCCATCGTGGAAGGCGTGCGCATCGCGCTGGAAAACACCGCGCCCGAACTGGCGGCGGACATTGTTGACCAGGGCATCGTCCTGACCGGCGGCGGCGCGCTGATCCGCGGGCTGGACAAACACCTGATGGAAGAGACTGGCCTGCCGGTTTCGATTGCGGAAGACCCGCTCACCTGCGTCGCCATGGGCACCGGCCGGGCGATGGAGGATCCGATGTACCGCGGCGTGTTGATGACCGCCTGATCCTGCAGCTACCAAGGGAGGGATAGGCGGTTATGGCGCCGCCTGCGGCACACAGATCCGGTTCCAACAAACGGGCGCAGCTCGGGCTGTTCGCCGGCTATGTGCTGGCCGGGTCCGGCGCGCTGGTCGGCGTGCTGTTGCTCGCCCTTTCGCTGTGGAGCCCGCAGACCTTCCAGGGCCTGCGAATGATGGCTACCGACCTTGCCGCCCCCGCCGGACAGGCTGGTGCTGCCACCCGCGTACAGACCCGGTCGGTATTCGATGCCGTGGCCGGATACTATGACGCCGGCAGCCGCAATGCCGAACTGGAGCGCGAAATTGCCGTGGCCCGCGTTCGCCTGGCCGAGGCCGAAGCCGTGCGGCAGGAGAACGAGCGCCTGAAGGCCACACTGGGACTGGCGCGAGGTGAAACAGGCCGCGTGGCGATTGCCCGGCTGATCGGTTCATCGTCATCTTCTGCCCGGCGCTTTGCCTTCATCTCGGCGGGGCGCAACGACGGGGTGACCAACGGCATGCCGGTCACGTCGCCGATGGGGCTGGTAGGCCGGGTGCTGGAAACCGGCGCCAACACCAGCCGGGTGCTGCTGCTGACCGATAGCGAAAGCATGGTTCCCGTTCGCCGCGCGACGGATGACGTGGTGGCCTTTGCCGAGGGGCGCGCCGACGGGTCGCTGCGCATCCGGCTGATCAACCTGGGCATCAATCCGCTGGTAGAAGGCGATGTGTTCGTGACCTCGGGCGCGGGCGGTATGTTCCGGCCCGGCGTGGCAGTGGCCATGGTCACCCGCGTGACAGACGATGGAGCCATTGGCCAGTTGCTGAGCAATCCGGCGGCAACCGACCTGGTTATCGTCGAACCGATCTGGCAGCGTGAAGTGCTCGAACAGGCGGCAGAAGAGCTTCCGCCCGAAGGCGTAACGCAGTGAGCGCCGGGTGATGGAGCAGCTCAACCCGCGATCCCGCAGCGATGCCTATGGCAAGAAGATCAACCGCGACCATTCGCCGGTGCTGGTCTATGGTGTGCCGTGCCTGACGATCCTCTTGGGATCGCTTACCCCCATGCTGCCGGTGATTGCCCCTGCCCCGGTGCTGCCGCCCTTCGGCCTGCTGATCCTGATCGCCTGGCGGCTGTTGCGGCCCGGCCTGCTGCCGTTGTGGGCGGGCTTTCCCTTCGGCCTGTTCGACGATCTGTTTTCCGGTCAGCCATTCGGCAGCGGGATCATGCTGTTTTCGCTCATCCTGATCGGGCTGGACCTGCTGGAAGCGCGCTTTCCGTGGCGCAATTTCTGGCAGAACTGGCTGACCACTGCGGCTATCCTGGCGGCCTATCTGTCGCTGGCGGCGCTACTTTCGGGCGCGCAGATTTCCGTCATGCAGCTTGGCCTTGTCCTGCCGCAGCTCTTGCTCTCGATCGTGCTGTTTCCCATTGTTGCAAGTCTGGTAACAGTACTCGACCGCGTGCGCCTGCTGCGCGTGCGGCGCATCGGATAGGCAATGGAAAAGGCGGTATCGTCTAACGCACTGAAGCAGACCTTCGACCGCCGCACTTTCGTGATCGGGGCGGCGCAGGCCGGCGTGGGCCTGCTGCTAGCGGCACGGATGGGCTATATTGCCGTGGCCGAGAACGAGAAGTACCGCATGGAGGCGGAGAGCAATCGGGTGAACCTGTCGCTCATCCCGCCGCGCCGCGGCTGGATCCTCGATCGCGAAGGATCGCCTCTGGCATCCAACCGGGCCGATTTCCGCGTCGATATCATCCCCGAGCGGCTGGAGGACATCGACGGCACGGTCCGCATCCTGGGCGATGTCCTGGCTTTCACTCCGGCCGAGCGCCAGGATCTGCACGACCGGCTGGAGGAAGCGCGCGGTTTTAGCGCCGTGCCCGTCGCCAGCGGGCTGGACTACGACAGTTTTGCCGCGGTGTCGGTCCGCCTGCCCGAACTGCCCGGGGTCATTCCGCAGCGGGGCTATTCACGTTACTATCCCACCGGACCGGCGGTCGGCCACCTGCTCGGTTATGTCGGCGCGGCCAACCGCGAGGAGTTCGACCTGGAGCCGGTCCCCCTGCTGCTGACGCCCGGCTTCAAGCTGGGCAAGGACGGCGTCGAAAAGCAGTTCGAGCAAGTGCTGCGGGGTCAACCGGGCGCACGCCGGGTCGAAGTGACGGCCCGCGGACGCATCGTGCGCGACCTGGAAACGCGCGAGGATATCCAGGGGAACCCGGTCCAGCTAACTATCGATGGCCCCTTGCAGGACTATGCCGCGCGCCGTCTCGGCCTGGAGTCCGGTTCGGCCGTGGTAATCGACTGCGAGACCGGCGACCTGTTGTGCGCGGCGTCGATGCCCAGCTTCGATCCGAACAGTTTCTCCGAAGGGATCGGCCGGGTCGAATACCAGATGCTGCGCGAAGACGAGCGGGTTCCCTTGCGCAACAAGGTGCTGAGCGGCCTCTATCCACCCGGCTCGACACTCAAGCCGATGGCCGGCATGGCGCTGCTGGAGGCCGGGATCGATCCGCAGGAAACCGTCAATTGTCCCGGCGGCTACCGGCTCGGCAACCGCGTATTCCGCTGCCTTGGCCGCCACGGCCCGATGACCATGCACACCGCGATTGCGCGCAGCTGCAACACCTATTTCTACGCGATGGCCCATCGCCACGGCTACGAGATCATCGCGGCAATGGGCCGCAGCCTGGGCCTGGGGGAGCGTTACGAGCTTCCGGTTGCCAGTCAGAGCTACGGCACCGTTCCCGACGCCGCTTGGAAGATGCGCCGGTTCGAGCAGCAGTGGACTCATTCGGATTCGCTCAATGCCGTGATCGGGCAAGGCTACATGATCGCCAGTCCACTGCAGCTTGCCGTGATGTCGGCGTGCCTCGCTTCGGGCAAGCATATCCGCCCCCGGCTGGTCCTGGGTGAAGGACCGGAGCCGGGCCGCTTCTCTTTCGATCCCGCCCATTTCGAGACGATCCGCCTGGCCATGTCGGAAGTGGTGAACGGCGCGGGGACGGCCGGGCGCAGCCGCCTTCCGTTCCCTGACATCCTGATGGGCGGCAAGACCGGTACGGCACAGGTACGCGGCCTTGGCAGCGGCGGACGCGGTGGCATGGGCGTGCCGTGGCGCTTCCGCGACCATGGCCTGTTCGTATTCTTTGCTCCGGTTGACCGGCCCAAATATGCTGGCGCCGTGGTCATCGAACACGGCCTCGGCGGCTCGGTCGCGGCGGCGCCGGTGGCGCGCGACGTGCTGACCTATCTGTTCGATCCCCAGAAGGGCCTGGATGTGCTGCACGCGCTAGAAGCCGGATGGGGTGGGACGGCGCAGGAACGTCTTGCAAAGACCTATGCCCAGTATGCGTCTGCTGCCGCAGGAATCCAGATTGCCCCCACTCCCCGGCCTCCCAACACCGGGTTGCGCCCGGTCGATGCCGAGGCCCGCGCCGCGGCGAGTGCACCGGAAGCCGATCCAGCCGCTGGCGAGGCTCTAGCCACATGAGGCGCGGCCTAACCCTGCCCGCCCCACTGGCCGAGCTTCCGTGGATCATGCTCGGCCCCCTGACGCTGCTGGTGCTGTTCGGCGCTGCGGTGCTCCAATCGGCAGCGGGTGGCGATTTCTCGACTTATGCCGCGTCGCACCTGATCCGCTTCGGGGTGTTCCTCGCCATGGCTCTGGTCATCTCGCGCATGCCGCGCAAGCTGGTGATGGACGGCGCCTTTCTGGCATATGGCGGCGTGCTGCTGCTGCTGGTGGCGGTTGAAGTAATGGGCCAGGTGGGCGGGGGCAGCCAGCGCTGGCTGGAACTGGGCTTCCTGCGCCTCCAGCCGAGCGAACTGATGAAGCCGACCATCGTGCTGGTGCTGGCCAGCTACTTCCACACCATGCCCATCGGGATGATCGCCCATTCGCGCGCGCTGGTGGTGCCGCTGGGGTTGATGCTCGTGCCGATGGCGATGGTCCTGTTGCAGCCCGACCTCGGCACGGCCCTGGCGATCGGCTTCGGCGGAGCCGTGGTGCTGTTCCTGGCGGGCATACCGCTTCGCTGGTTCGCAGGCGGGGCAATCGCTGCAGCAATAGCCGCGCCGCTAGCCTATTTCTTCGCCCTGCAAGATTACCAGCAGCGGCGTGTTACCACATTCCTTGATCCCGAGAGTGATCCGCTGGGCTCGGGCTATCACATCACCCAGTCGAAGATCGCCATCGGATCGGGCGGGATCAGCGGCAAGGGTTTCGGCGAGGGATCGCAGAGCCACCTCGATTACCTGCCCGAACCGCACACCGATTTCGTCTTTGCCACCATGGCCGAGGAATGGGGCCTCCTGGGCGGACTGTTCGTGCTGCTGGTATTCGGCATCGTGCTGCGCTGGGGCCTCACCGTGGCGCGCAACGCGCCCGACCGCTTCAGCCGCCTGCTGGCCGGAGGGATGACCGCGACGATCTTCTTCTATGTCGCGGTAAACCTGATGATGGTCATGGGTCTGGCCCCGGTGGTGGGTATTCCCCTGCCCTTCATGAGCCACGGCGGATCGTCGATGATGACCAATATGATCTGCATCGGCACCCTGATGATGGTCGAACGCTGGACCCGCGCGGCAGGTACGCCCGACTATTGAAGCCTTGGCGGAATATAGGCGGATGAAGCCCTTTTCAGCCGCGAAACTTCCGCTATATGAGCGCCTCCCGATGATTCGCCGTACCGGCAAATTTCGGGCCTGGCCTTCGCCAGAGTGGACGCATAGCTCAGTTGGTAGAGCAGCTGACTCTTAATCAGCGGGTCCTAGGTTCGAGCCCTAGTGCGTCCACCAAATAATTCAGTCACTTAGACGAGATTTAGCCCCGCCCGACCGGCGGGGTTTTTCGTTGGGGTAACACTTAGGGTAACAAAGAGTTTGCCGCAGGTATTCGAGAAAGCCTTGTTTGGCAGCCGCCATTGCCTCATTCTCTCCAGCGGGGGTGAAGGCCATGGCAAACACAGATGCGCAGTCACAGATTTCGGGTGAAGGCGCACTCGGTCTATTTGGATTATGGGATTGGTGGAATAAAACCTTTACCGCCGATCAGAGAACGCGCGTTTTGGAGGAATACAATCCGTTCTTTTCTGATAGCGCTGCCTCGCCCTTAACAACCGGATATCCCAGTTTTGGGAGCGCTAGATATTTCCTTTCTAGCACAGCTATGTGGTTCAATAATCCGTCAGGATTTGAGATAGCCCTTAAGTTTATGGATAAAGCGCAGAGCTGTCCTATTAGCAGCCTCTCGTTGATCCGTTATCACTTTGACTGCATGGAGCGCATACGCTTTTACTATCGGTGGCGAAGCGAATTGGATGGTGCCCTCCAGTCCGCCATAGAGGCATGTAAGGAGCAGATCGGAATTGCAGAAGATGTAGCGCGCCAGTTTCTCTTGGAAGACAATTACATTCCGCACCATACCGGATATGAACAACTCGCAATAATATACGAGAAGCAGAAGGATTTTCATTCTGCAATAGACCTGTGCGTGTTGGGGCAGTCTCAAGGATGGGCGAATGATTTTGAAAAACGGTTGTCTAGACTAAGAAAGAAAATCGCCTCAGCCTGATAAGCACGTCCTAATCTGCCCAGTCGATAAACGACAGCGAATCCTCCACCGCTTGCGGGTCCAGTCCGGCTTCCTTCGCTTGCGTAAGGGCCATTACCATCGCACCGAACGCCCTTGCCCTGCCGCCTGCATCGAATGCCTGCGCAGGTCGCACCACGTCGATTGTCACCGGACTTGCCAGCTTGGCGGTGCATTCCTCTGCCATCACCTGCGCCATGGGCTGCAATATCCATTGCGCAAGATGCCGCTGCGCTTCGCGCACAAGCGGCCCCTGCGCATTCGTGGCAAACATGGCTGGCAGGATGCCAAAGGCAGCAAAGATCGCGCCTCGCGCCTCTTGCAGCGATTGCACGGCCATCGAGCCTTGAAGGTTCGGGGTCACGTCTTGCGGTCGCCAGTCCTGCGCCGGTCCGGGTCCACCGGCTGCCGTTACGTTCACGCTCTCGCGCAACATGACGCGCCCACGGCGGCCCCGGAAACCATGGCCGAGCGTTTCTAGGTCAACGTCCGGGCTTTCAGGGAATGGCACCACTTGGCTGCCCAGCGGGGCATTCTCGTAAACCTCGGCCAAGGCCGCTTCCAGCGTATGCAAAAGGCCCGCCGTCAATTGCGAGCGCCGCAATGGTGCCTGCCCCGCCCACGGTGCGCCGGGATCAGGCGCTATCCTGAAATGCAGCACCTCGGCTGCCAGCGCGGTTTCGGAACGCCCGCCGCCAATCTCTGGAATGGACAGGCGATAGGCACGCGGGATGCCGTCGCGGGTCGATAGGTCCCAATCAATAATCGGGATCAACCTATCCCGGATCAGGAAAACCGCTTCGCCGCGCAGTGCCATGGCCCGCGCCGCAATCCCCATATCGAACCGGGTTAGCAGGTCGGTGCCCTGCACGTCCGCAAGCGACAGGCCCGCCTCCCACAGGCTCACACAGGTCTGCACGGTGGCGGTAAGTTCGCCCAGCCCGGTGCGCCCGGCGATATATGCCTGCCGGGCTGCCATGATTTGCGAGGTGTAACCGGTGCCCGATGCCGAACGGGTTTCACCCCTGCCGATAAGGCGCTGCCACAAGCCCATTAGATCGCCTTCCGATATGAGCGCAGCAAATCGGCTGCACCGCTGTTTTGCAGGGCCTTGGCCGCGTGCGCCGGGTCCGCTGAAATGCTTTCGGAAAGCTGGCCCACGCTTGCCCGGTATGAGCGGGCACCGACAGGAACGGCGCTTTCCGCTTCGAGATATGCCGCCAACCGCTGCACTGCCTTTTCCACGCTGGCAGGCAGGTCCAGCGCTTCGGTGCCCACGGACGCCGCAATCTGGACGTGGCCCGCTGGCAGCAGCAGGCCGAACGGGCCGCTTTCAATGGTGGCGGACTGCCAGGCACCATATTGCCATCGGAATGCGTCGGAAATGTCGGTGACTGGCCCTAGCGGCGGCTGCCACTCGCCACCGCAAGAGACCAACGTCCAGACAACCTCCCGGCTGCCAAAACGCTGCGCAATGTAATGCTCGATTCGCTGCCAGCAGGTTGCCAGCAGATCGCCGGTCACGCCGTCAACCGGCGCATAGGCGGCAGGGGGCGCTTCGGCTTGCGTGATCGCACTAATCTCGGCCTTCATGCCCGCCACCTGCTCAGCGGGTGAATGATGCCCTTGCGGAGCACCGGATCGAATTGCAGGCTGCGCAGGTCCGCTTCCGTTTCGCCGTATGCGGGCCGCGTCACCATGGACAATTCAAACAGCACGGCGGCAAAGATCGTGCGAATGAGCGCGTTGCCTTCCGCCGGGTCTTCCTCGTTTGTTTCTTCCGGCTTGTTGACGGCCTCGGGAGGCGCAACCCTGAAACCCGGACTGATACCGCTAATCAGGCCAGCAGCGAAGGCGGCCATAAAGTCCTGCGCCCATGACGTGCGTTGAATGTCCGGCGTAAGGATCGCCTCAAAGCCCAGCGCCGCCTCGCTATCCTGCAATAGCAACGTGCCAGCCTTGCGCGATGCCAGTGGCCGGTCGAACGAATGGCCGATGAGCAAATGAATCTCGCGGTCAGGATCGTCCACAGCGAAGGAAAACGCCTTGGGGGCAAATTCCTCTTTCTTCGGCCTGCGCCCGTTGCCGCCAGCATCGAGCACGGCGCGCTTTCTATACGGGAAGCTGCCTTTCAGGCGGCGAGTGCCATCACCCGCCGCCCGCAGTTCCAGCCCCGCATCAAAGATGGGGGCAATCGTCATGCGCCCGCTTCCAGTTCAAGCCCGGTCACAAGCTCAATCTGCGCGCCGCGCGCCACGGTAACGTCCGCCGTGGTCAGAGCGGTCAGGCGAAGGCCGCCCGATTGCGCATCGCTGTAGGGATCGCGGATAAGGTCCACCGCGCCCCAAAGGCCGACAAAGACAGGTGGCACGCCGCCTGCGCTAGTGGTCAGCAGCACTTGCGTTTCCAGCGGATCGCCGGACGGGGCGGCCAGCGCATTGGTGGTCATGGTCGGAGCCGGAATGTTTTTCACGAACCGGTCCCATTCGGTGACGCCGGTTCCCTCGAACGCTTCGGTATCGTCCATCGCGTTCCACAGTTCCGGCCGCACCAGCGCCTTGACGGCGGCAGGTCCGTTGGCAGCGTTGGCAGTCATAAACCGCACCACAGCCGCGCGTAGCGCCGCCCATGATGCGATGCCGCCGGCGTCGGTGGAGGAAATGCCATAGGTCGCAACGCCGGGAATGATGCCCAGCGGCTGCCCGGCGGCACCGGTGCCCAGGAAAATGGCCTTGTCCAGTTCGGCGGCCATGGTGCCATTCATATCGCGGCGAATGGCTTGCTCCAGCGCATCACCCGATTGCAGCATGGCCTTGCGGCTAACCCGCATATGAATGCCCAGCGTCTGTTCGGGCTTCAAAGCCTTGTCGGTGGTGGCATAGGTGGTCGGCCCCGGCACATTGGCAAGCTCGCCATTTGCCCAGCCAGCGGTCACGCTGGACGTGGTGACAGGCCATTCCACCGCGCCGCTGCCAATCTGGATGAGCTGCGCGCCCATTTGCGCCGCAACACTGCCGGGAAACAGCCGATCGATAATCGGGCGCGGCTGGATCGGATCCGGCGTGCCGCTGGCAATTGTCTCACCGGCGCGCGTTTCGAGCGCCATCAGCGGCACCGGAACGCCGCGATAGCCGCCCGCGCTGCGCAGCTCCTGCACAACCTCGGCAGTGCGGCCCGACAGTGCCCGGCCTTCGGCAATCGCCAGCACGGCCTGCCGCACCTCAAAGCTCTGCACCAGATCGGACCATTCACGATCAGAGCGGGTTTCCAGTTCGGCCCCGGCCTCGCGCCGTTCGCCATCCTCGGCAATCAGCGCCGCACGGTAGCGGGTCTCATTGCTGCGATACTCGCCATCGAGCGTATCGATAGTGCGCAGTTCGTCTTCGGTCGCATCGGACTTGCCAGCAAGAGCGGACAGTTCCGAACGAATTTCGGACTGGCGCCGCTGGATTTTTACAGATTCGAGCATGTTAAATTTCCAGTTCAATTAAAGGTCGAAGGGGATTGGAGGTCAGTTCGCGCGTGAAAATGCGCCACGCGAGACGCTCGGGTCCGGTTTCGGTTCGACGCTGCAATTCGCGCTTCGTCTTTTCCGAATGATGAGTGACGCAAAGCGTCTGCAAATTGGCGAGTTCGAACGCCAATTCCGGGTGCGTGCGAATAGGTCTGATATGATCGACATCGAGCCGCGCGCCCTGCGCCCCGCATTGGACACAAGCCCAGCCATCGCGCCGCTTGGCGGCAAGGCGCAGCCCCTTCCACCGCATCGAGCGATAGACACTGGCACCGGCCCGCCCGGTTTCGCGCTTTATGCCCATACTGGCACCCGCGCTTGCTTGGAGGGACGCGCAATGCGCCGAGCACCTTCGGCAATCGCCAGCACGGCGGCAGCGGCTGCATCAATGCGGCCCAGCGAACGCGCCTTCGCCAGCTTGTGATTGCCTGCCGGATCGACCAGCGTGATTGCATCCGCAAAGGCAGAGCGCAGCAACAGGCTAGGCACGGTCTTAACTTCGCCATCGAACAGCGCCCGCCGGAAACGCTCAATATCCTCTGCGCCGTCTTTCCAGCCGAACCCGCGCCAGATGAAAGGCACGCGGCCCAGCCCGGCCTTTTCCATTGCTTCGACAAATTCGGCATGGCGGAACCGGTCGCCAACAATGCAGGCTGGCGTGATGCCATCAAGCTGGCGCACCACTTCGGCCAGCCATCGGCCAGCCGGAACGGTATTCTCGCCCATGACGGACAATTCGCCGCGTTCCTGCATTTCGACATAGCGCCCGCCAACACCATCGGACGCGCCACGATCGGCAAGGCCCGGCTTCGCAGGGAAGGTGCCCAGCGCCTCCAATCGTCCGGTTTCCGGCCAGTAAAAGGCGACAGCGGACATTGACCGGCTTCCGCCCAGATCGGTGCCGCAAATGCAAATGCCTTCGCGGGCTGGCAGATCGTCCGGCGCAACCTCTGCCGACAGCCATTCATCAACCGTCACCAGCACCGAACGGTCTTCGCTCGATACACGCTCATTGCGGTTAAGGTTGCGGAAGCTGGATAGGGCAGAACCGCCGCGCGCTATCGCCCGCCGTGCCTGCGCCACCAGCCAATCGGCACTTGCTCCGATGCCTTCGGCAGCCCCCGGATTGGCTATAAGCAGGCTTTCCAGATCGTCCGCAGGCAAGCCGAATGCAGGCCGATGTTCTTGCACATAGCTGCCCGGTGGCGGTTCATCGAGCCAGCGGCTAAATGTGTTCGCATCATCGGGGGCGGACGTGGAGATAATGAGCGCCTTGCCGTCGCGCTTGCCCAAGCCGGACAGAATGGCATTTTCCAGCGCGTCGCCTTTGTCGCGCTCCCATGCGGCCCGTTCGTCCAAAATTGCGAGCGTAGGAGCACCGCCCAGGATCGACTTGCCATCGGCAGGAATGACGCGGATCAGGCCGCCGCCATTGGCCTTATATTCGACTTCGAGCTTTGCCCCGCGCCGGATGATAAACAGATCCTGCTCGGCATCCGGCAGGCCCTCAATGAAGCCGACAACAAACTGAAATGCCGTGCGGGCTTGATCGCGGTTCCGGGCTGCGAGGATAATCTCCCGGTGCGGCTGCGTATCCCAAACGCCCATGACGCTGCCCAGCGCAACGCCAGCGGCCAAAGCGGTCTTGGCATTGCCGCGACCGATTGAGAGGCAGGCAACCATGACACCCGCTACAAAAGCGCCCCGGATAAACTGGCGCTGATACTCTGCCAGCTTCAATGGCTGCCCGGCTTTGGGGCCTTCCGGCACCTTCAAAGTGCCCAAAAATTCAATGACGGTTTCGGCAGTCCCGGAATTTTTTTCAGGGAGAGAGAAAGGAACAGCCCGCCCCTCGGCGTTATCCCCCTCCCACGATGTGCCCGGCATTGGGACCAAATCTGCCGCCCCGGCTGCTCTGCTCATGCCCGCGCTTGCACTGCGAAATGCAGCGCCCCGCCGGGTCGCGAATGAACCGCCGATGCCGACAGGATGGTGTAGCTCTCACTGCCCACGCTGATCGTATCGGCAGGCAGCGGCGGGTTGAGCTCTTCCGTCACTGGCGCTGCCAGCACGCCTAACAGGTCATCGACCTGCACCATGGATGCAGCGACAAGCTCCGTCTCGGCAGCAGTGGCAATGAACCGCAGGGTTTCGGAAATTTCCACCGGGGGATTAGGTGGGTCCCATTCATTGACCGGCGGCGCACCCGGCATAAACCGCGACAACACAACATCGCCGCCATACTTGGCGAGTAGTCGAGCATTGACGGCAGTAAATGTCATGCCGACAATATAGCATCATGGGCAATAGTGGGTAAGTATCACATTCCGTAACTATCAGTAACGAATAGATGCACCGAAATATTCTATTCAGGAAAATCAGGTGCGTGACAGCGTGACACCCCTAAAGGGGTGTGTCACGTCACGTCACGCCATACACCGCGTGACAATTTGAGCTTTGTCACGTGACGTCACGCTTGTCACGCTGCATGGCGATGGTAATCTTTACTTCCGCATTAGCAGTTGAATAGACGTCACCCTCGCGGGTCAGCACCCCCGCTTTCATCAATGCCGCCGCGCCACGATTGAAGGCCGTCCGCTCTGTGCCGGGCTTGCCCCCTATATGCTTGGTATAGAAGGCGGTGCGCCAATCCTCTATATTGAGGCCCTGAAAGCCCGTGTCTGGGTCAAAGACGCCATGAGCCGCTGCCGCCTCAATGAAAGTATCGCGAGCCAGCCGGGTGCCCTTATTCAGCTTGGCTGGCGCATCGCCGCTGTTGCCGACCTCGGCTGGCATAAGGACGCCGGACGTTACCGGCTCGCCATCCTCATCCACAAAGCCCAAGTCGATCACTTCCAACGCAAACCACTCATCCGCGCGTTCGGCAGCTTCTTTCATCTTGGTGTTTATGACGCAGACGGGCGAAAACTTATCCTTGCGTTCGAGGATATACTCAAAATCCATCGCCCCAAATGCCGCCGATGAACCACGGCCACGGCGTTTCGCGTCCCATCCGGTATGATGCGCAACGATGATGGTGCATCCGGGCCAGTTGCCCCGCAGGTCATCCATCGCCGCGATGAAGTCGTTCATGTCCGAAGTGGCATTCTCATCACCGGGACCAAGGTTGCGCGCTAATGTATCCACGACGATCAAAGATGGTGGCCCATGGATTGCGACAAGCTCACGAATGGCAGCGGTCACATCCGCCGCGTTCACCTTGTCGAGAAACCGTGCGCCACGATCAGAGGTAAAAACCCTCACCTTGGAGCGGTCGATGCCATTTTTGCGCGCCCATGCGTCAACGCGGTTCGCGAGGCCATTATGGCCCTCGGCTGCGATATAGAAGACAGTGCCCTGTCTTACTCGCGCCCCGTAGAATGGCGTCCCGGACGCCACGCATAACGCCATGGCTAGCGCGAAGAACGACTTGAACGAACCGGGCGCGCCGACAATGAATCCAAGGGCCTCCGTCTCGACCCACTTGTGAATGTGAAATTCGGGCGCCTTCGCCACCAGATCAGCGACATGTGTGAAGGTGAATTTCGGCCTCTCCGTCTTCTCTCCCGCACCGGGCGCAGCCTTTGCCTTGCCCCCCTCAGTCTTCTTCTGGCGCGCTTCAGCCTCAGCGGCAGCATCTAGCGCTTCCCACTCGGAAATATCATCATCAAGCATTGTCGCCGCTTTCCCGAACATCGGCAGTGCGCGCGAGAATGCAGCCGGGAATATCGGCCACAGGCAGGCCGTGGATTTGCTCGCTGGTAGCGGTTCGGAGTTCCAGCAACAGGCCGCAGACCTGCGCCATCAGCCCCCATGTGCGGCCTTTCGCATAGCTTGCGGCAGGATCGGCAGAGAGGTGCGCGACATCGAACAACTGCGCCGCGAATTGCGGCATTGCATCAATGCACTCGCGCAGGCCCTCATTGCTGGCAGCCAATGCGAACGCCGCAAGGTGCAGAGCGCCTTCATGCTCCACGATTTTGGATTGCTCAAAGATACTGGCGAGCATTTCAGCGGCAGGATGCTTCTCGAACGCCTTTCGCTGCAATGGCTTGTCGCCATGCTTGTTGCGCCACGCTTCAATGAGCGCATTCCATCTGGCGACTTCCGCACGGGCACTTTCGCCACGCTCTCGGAGGTATTCATGGAGGCCGGAAAGGTCATCTTCGCCTTGAATTTCCGGCGCAGCTTGGGTATGGTTTTCGGACATGATAATTCCCCGCCCGCAGACGCGCCAACGTCTCGCGGGCGTTTCTTTCTTTAGATTTCAGCATGATACGAAATACGACAGCCTAGCAGCACCGCCTCGTGCATGGCAGTTTGTCGCGCTCCGGCATAAGTCTCGAAGAAAAGGCGAACGCCTTCCTGGCCATCGGTCTCGATATACCAGTATCCGCTGCCATCGAGATTTCGCCAAAGATGAACGGTCTTCATGCCGCCACCTCGCGCGAATTGATCCATTCGAGGATTTCGGCTTCACGATAGAAATTGCGGTTACGAATTTTGACAGGGCGAGGAAGGTTCAGCGTTTCGTCGCGCTGATACCGCCATTCTGTCATCGCGCTGATACCGCCTAGAAGCTCACGAGCGTTCGCGGCAGTTATTAACTTGTTGGGCATGTCTGGGTCTCCGTTACAACTTGAGAGACCTCCTATTAAGAGCACCCCGCACAGGATTGCACGACGACTTTTCAGCAATTAAGCGTCGGAGTTTATTTCCGCTATGTAGGCGTCAAATTCGTCATCGGTCATAAACATGGCTTTGGCTGCGTCGCGATGGCTAGAGAATGCCTTCTGCTCCATATACTTCACCCGGTCGCTAACGGTTCGTGCACCGCAACCTATCTCCTTGGCGGTATCGTTAATGGCGCACGTCCTCATCCGGTCGCCCTTGTCCGCCAGCAGCCGCATATGCTTACAGAACGTGGCGTAAGTCCTTATCGCCTTGGCCAGCTTCAAATCCGGCGGGTCTTTTGGACGCTTGGCGGGCTTCACGTTTTCGCCAAGTATCTCATTAGCTAGCCAATCTCGTTCGAATTCGAACAACGCCACGGCTGGATCGCGCAGGCGTTCGGCCAAAATACTCGGGTCGCCACTTTTAGCGGCTTTTATTGCTTTATGGGCTGATACGGCGTTGGGGCCGATGATTTGTGAAATATCAATCGCCATCACCCCGCCTCCGCCAGCCGCACAACATTGTCCGGCTTGCCTTCGACAAGCTCCATCACGAACCGGCCCCAAGCTTCCATCGCCTGCCGCTTTTCCGGCGCATAATCGTGGCGTTGATACACCGATACAATCCCGGCAGCGGTCCCGGAAACATGATTGAGACAGGCTTCCGTCACGCGCACTGGAATTGCCAGCCGCGCCATTCCTGTTGCTGCCGTCCGCCGCAGATCGTGGAAGGTCCAGTGCGGTATCTCGACAGACCCCTTGCGGTCCATTGCGGCACCCTCTGTCATCTTGTCTTTCAGGCTGGCCAGCCCCTTTGCAAATCCAGACACTGGCGTCTTGCCGGTGGTGGTGAACACAAGGCCACTGCCTCCAACACGCGGAACACTGGCCAGCACTTCCAGCGCGGCAGTGGAAAGCGGCACGTCATGCGCCCGCCCATTCTTCACCCTATCGGCTGGCAAGCTCCACAGATCGCCCTCAATCTCGGCATAAGGCATTGCGGCAACCTCCTGCCGCCGCTGGCCTGTCAGCAATGACAGCTTCCCGAATGGCCCCCATGGATAGCCCGCCTTTTCGCAGGCTTGCCAGAACCAGCGGATTTCGTCGTCTGTCAACACGCGGTCGCGGGCAACCTCCTTCGCCACCGGCTTCACGCTGGCAGCGGGATTGATGGCAAGAATGTCGCGCTCCACACACCAGTTGAAAAACTTGCTCGCATAGGCCCGCACGCGATTTGCCGTGGTGACACGCCCGCTATCCGCAATCCCGTCCAGCAGGTCGATAACATCGCGCTTCGTGATTTCGTGAATGTCGCGGTCGCCCCATTTGGCGACAATGGATTGATCTAATGCGCGCCGCACTCCTGCCCCGCTGCGCAGCTTGGACAAGTGGCGCTTGTCGAATTGCTCGACCAGCGTTTTCACCTTGTCTCGTTCGGTAAGCTGCGCCTCGCGCATATCAGCCTTGGCGGCCTTCTTTGCTATTGCCGGATTGTGGCCATGCTCGACCGCTTGGAGCGCATCAGTAGCGGCTGCGCGGGCATCGCCTACACCCATGACAGGCCAGCGCCCCAAGGTCAGCTTGGCGGGCTTGCCTGCGAACCGATAGCGCAAGGCCCAGCTCTTAGCGCCGCCCGGCTGCACCACGATATACAGGCCCGATAGCGCCGGGTCCGGCAGTTCAATCCGCCTGCCAGGGTCAGGCTTGATTGCCTCAACGCCCTTGGTCGTAAAGCCGCGCGCCATAGTCAAATGCTCCTCTGGGGTAACGCTGGGGTAACACATTCAGGCGTTTTGGCCCGTTACCCGGCGTTAGTATCAGAGCATAACAACAGCCGCAATAGCGCCTATTTCAGTAGGATACGGCGCTAAAGACGTTTTGATTAGTTAGGCGGCGATAGGGGGCTAAATTTGTCTCTTAATCAGCGGGTCCTAGGTTCGAGCCCTAGTGCGTCCACCACCCTTTCCCATTCCATCATTTCCAGCGCCTGGTAGCGCTCAATCTTTCTTGCAACCGTTCTGGACCCCTTGCGTTCGGACAGGCATAATGCCCCCTTGCAGGAAGATGAATTGCCCGATCCGCTCTTGAATGAAGCGCGCCCTCCCCGGAAGTCGGCGAGGATCCAGGTCAATCCGCCTGTCTTCTTCATATCGGCCGGTCTGATTTTCACCTTTGCGGTGCTGGGAGCGCTGTTTGCCGAACAGGCCGCCATGCTGTTTGCGCAGGTCCAGGCCTTTATCGTGGCCGATTTCGGCTGGTTCTATGTCGGCGCTGTTGCCGGGTTCCTCTTCTTCGTCATCTACCTGATGCTCAGCCGCCATGGCGAGATCAAACTGGGGCCGGACGATAGTGAGCCCGATTACAGTTACCTGTCATGGTTCGCCATGCTGTTCAGCGCCGGAATGGGTATTGGCCTTGTGTTCTTCGGCGTGGCCGAGCCGATCCAGCACTATGCCGCACCGCCGGTGGGCGAATCAGGGACGGTGGAGGCTGCCCGGCAGGCGATGGTGCTGACTTTCCTCCACTGGGGCCTGCACGCCTGGGCCATCTATATCGTGGTCGGCCTGGCGCTGGCCTATTTCTCGTTTCGCCGCGGGCTGCCACTGGCGCTGCGTTCGCCGCTGTTCCCGCTGATCGGGCGCAGGATCTATGGCCCGATCGGACACTCGGTCGATATCTTCGCTGTCATCGGCACGATGTTCGGGGTCGCCACCTCGCTTGGCCTCGGCGTGCTGCAGGTCAATGCCGGGTTCAATTACCTGTTCGGGCTACCCATTGCCGTTTCCAACCAGCTGCTGCTGATCGCGGGCATAACCGGCATTGCCACCGTGTCGGTCTTCCTGGGGCTGGACCGGGGTGTGAAGCGGCTGTCCGAGCTCAACATCATCCTGGCTGTCCTGCTGCTGGTTTTCGTGCTGGTGGCCGGGCCGACGATCTTCCTGCTCGATGCTTACCTGCAGAACATCGGCGCCTATCTTGATTCACTGATCCAGCGGACCTTCCGCCTCTATGCCTACGAGCCGAACCCGTGGCTGGGCAGCTGGACCCTGTTCTACTGGGGCTGGTGGATCGCCTGGTCGCCGTTCGTGGGCATGTTCATTGCCCGCATCTCGCGCGGACGCACGATCCGCGAATTCATCAGTGGAGTTCTCCTGGTGCCGGTCCTGTTCAGCTTCCTGTGGATGACAGTATTCGGCAACACGGCCATCTGGCTGGACATGGGCGGCGTGGCGCCGATTGCCGAGACTGCGCTCAACAACCTTCCGGTGGCCCTGTTCGCAACGCTGGAGGCGCTGCCCCTGGGCGCCATCACATCGCTTATCGCCACTTTGTTGATCATCACCTTTTTTGTGACCTCGGCGGATTCGGGCGCCCTGGTGATCGATACGATCACGTCCGGGGCTGCCGTGGATACACCGGTATGGCAGCGCATCTTCTGGGCCATCAGCGCCGGTACGATTGCAGGAGTGCTGCTGTTGGCTGGCGGGCTGGAAGCCTTGCAGACCGCCGCCATCGCCAGTGCGCTGCCCTTTGCCGTGATCATGATATTCATCTGCTTCGGCCTGCTGCGGGCATTGCAAATGGAGGCCTCCGGCTCAGCCATCGACCTGTCGGGAGCGACGATCGCCGCTGCGGATCCCGAACTTGGTTGGCACCAACGCCTTACCTCGCTGGTCCATCACTACACCGCCGAACAGATTGCCAGCTTCATCGGCGATACGGCGCGGCCCGCGCTCGAAGCCGTGGCGGAGCGGATGAGGGAAAGCGGTTTTGCCCCCGAATTGGCCGTGGAGGCCGACCGCCTGGACCTGACCATTCCGCATGGCGAACGCGGCGCTTTCAGCTACGCCGTCCGCTCCCGCAGCTTCCTGGCCGCCAGCTTCATGTGGGCCGAGACCCGCAAGTCTGGTCGCGGCGAACAGCGCCATTACCGGGCCATGGCGCACACATCCGAAGCCAACCCGCCGCACGATGTCACCGGGTTCACCCAGGACCAGATCATCAACGACCTGCTCAACCGCTACGCCCGGTTCCGCCACAGCCACCGGATCGAATGATGTTTCCCAACCCCATTACCGCGACATGTGCCAGACGCGAACGGACGGAAGCGGACGGGCGGCCATGACAGAACGCGACACGACCGGTGACGAACCCCGCAAGGGCGAGAGCGATGATCCAGACACCAACGGCCTCGCCCAGGATCGCACCGACTGGGCCGAAGAGCGTACCGACTGGGCCGAGGATCGGACAATTATGGCCAACGAGCGGACCTATGCCGGGTGGATGCGCACCGGCCTGGCTGCAGTCGGCATCGGGATCGGCTTCAACGCCCTGTTCTCGCGCCTGGAGCCGGCCTGGCTACCCAAGGCGCTGGCATCATGCTTCATCGCCGTGGGCGTGCTGATCTTCTGGTTGGCGCGGGGAAAGTCTGCCGCGGTTTTGCGCCGCATGTCAGCCCACCGGGCAAAGCCGGTGCCGGCGATCCAGATCAACCTGATCGCGATCCTGCTGTCGCTTGCCAGCCTTGGCCTGCTGGGCGGCCTGTGGCTGATGTAGCCGCGCGGCGCTTCACCTCTTTCCTACAACAGACGTCACGCCCTAGCCTTCGGACAAGGCGGGAATGCCCGACGTTCGCGTCACCCGCGGTCAAACTGGCGATGTTCTCCCGGGCAGGTGTCACTTTGTCCACCGGGACACAAAGGATTGGAAACAATGAATTATAGGGCTAGAATCGAAAGTGACAGAGTGTCACTTGTGTCACCTTTGTCCGCTGGTCATGCTTGCGAAATTGGCTGTTCCGCTTCGTCGCGCAGGCCGCTAGACCAGCCCAAACAATCGGATGAGGGAGCCGGATTTTGAGCATTCTTGAAGGGCGTGTCGTCGTGGTCACCGGGGCGAGCTCGGGCATCGGTAAGGCCTGCGCGGTGGAGTTCGTCGCGCGCGGGGCCAAGGTCGTGCTGGCAGCAAGGCGCGCGGAACGGCTGGCGGACCTTGTCGCCCAGATCGAGGCGAACGGCGGCGAGGCCCTGGCCGTGGCGACCGACGTGACCGACGAGGCTGCGGTTGAGAACCTGTTCGCCCAGGCTGTCGCCCGGTTTGGCACGGTGGACGTGCTGATCAACAATGCCGGCATTGCCGAAAATTCGCCGGTGGACCAGACCACGCTCGATCACTGGAACAATGTGATCACGACCAATCTGACCAGCGCGTTCCTGTGCGCCAAGCACGCCTGGCCGCTGTTCAAGACAGGCGGCCACGGGCGGATCGTCAATGTGGGGTCCATCTCCGCCAAGGTGCCGCGCAACGAGTGCCCGAGCTATACCGCCAGCAAATTCGGCCTGGCTGGCCTGACACATGCGCTGGCGCTGGACGGGCGGAACGACAATATCGCCGTATCGATCTTCCACCCCGGTATCGTGGCGACCGAGATCATGCCCGGATCGGTCAAGCTGCCGGAAAACTTCGCCGCCACGCCGGAAGAGGCAGCAGGCATTATCGTCCACATGTGCGACATGCCCGATCACCTCAATTTCTACGAAGCCCTGATGGTGCAGAACAAGCTGCCCTTCCTCGGACGCGGCTAGGCTCTTGGCCGACCCCACCCTCGGATGCTGGAACATCGCCGACCTGCGCGACAAGGCGCGGGCGCGGCTGCCGCATGGCGTATGGGAATATATGGAGCGCGGGGTAGAGGATGAGCGCTGCATGGATCGCAATCGCGCCGCGCTCGACGCGCTCACCTTCGTGCCGCGCGTGCTGCGCAAGGTCGATGCGATCGACATGTCGTCCAGCATCTTCGGGCAGGCGGTGCCGCTCCCCCTCGCCATTGCACCCACCGGCGCGGCGGGTCTGATCTGGCACAAGGGTGACCTGCACCTTGCCCGTGCAGCAGCGAAGGCGGGCGTGCCCTTCACCATCTCCAGCGCGGGGACGATGGATGTGGAGGATGTGGTGGCCGGTGGCGGGCGGCAGTGGTTCCAGCTCTATATGTGGCGTGATCGCGACCTGTCCTATGACGTGGTTCGTCGCGCCCACGGGCTGGGCTGCGAAGCGCTGTTCGTGACGCTCGACCTGCCTGTCATGCCCAACCGCGAATATCTGTATCACAACGGTTATGGCATGCCGATCAAGCCCAACCGCAAGAACGTGCCCGACATGCTGCTGCACCCGCGCTGGCTGGCAGGCGTGGTGGGCCGCTATCTGTTGCAGGATGGCGGGATGCCCACGCAGGCGAATCTTCCGCCGGGCCTCAAGCATTCGATGGCCAAGGGTGCCAAGCCGGGCGCGCATTTCAAGCAGGACGATCTCGATGCAGCAGGGATCAGCCGCTTGCGCGACTTGTGGCCGGGCAAGCTGGTGCTGAAGGGGATCATGCACCCTGATGACGCGCGGCAGGCGCTGGCGCTGGGGGCAGACGGGATCGTTGTATCGAACCACGGCGCGCGCTCGCTCGATGGCTCGATTGCGGCAATCGATGCCTTGCCGGGCATTGTTGAGGCGGTGGGCGGCAAATTGACCGTGTTCTTCGACAGCGGCGTGCGGCGTGGCAGCGATGTAGTTAAGGCGCGGGCGCTTGGTGCGGATGTGGTGATGGTCGGTCGCGCTACGCTCTATGGCCTGGCGGCGGCGGGCGAAGCGGGCGTCACCCGCGCGCTAGAATTGCTGCAGGCCGAGGTCTCGCGCACCATGGCCATGCTGGGAGCGCGAGACTGGAGCGAAGTGGGGCCGGAAGTGTTCGGGCTGGTTGGTCAGAGATCGGCGTAGGCGCGGTACCATTCGACAAAGCGCGGGATGCCGACATCCACACTGGTAGTCGGCTCATAACCAAGGTCGCGGCGGATCGCGTCGATATCGGCAAAGGTGCGCGGCACGTCTCCGGCCTGCATCGGCAGGAAGTTCATCTCGGCCTTGCGACCGCAGGCCTGTTCGAGAACGGCGATCACGTCGGTCAGCTTCTCGCACCGGTGGTTGCCGATGTTGTAAAGGGCATGAGGCGTGATGCTGCCGCCCGCCTTGGGCGCGCCGTCGTCAGCCGGGGGATGGTCGAGGGCGGCGAGAATGCCCGCCACGATGTCATCAATATAGGTGAAATCGCGCCAGACCTCGCCATGGTTGAACACCGCGATAGGCTGTCCGGTGAGTATCTTGTGGGTGAACATCCACACCATCATGTCGGGCCGCCCCCAAGGGCCGTAAACGGTGAAGAAACGCAGGCCCGTCAGCGGCAGGCGGTAGAGATGGGCGTAGGTCTCGCTCATCAGTTCGTCCGCCTTCTTGGTGGCGGCATAGAGTGACAGCGGATGGTCCACCCGGTCTTCGACCGCAAACGGCACCTTGTCCGCTCCGCCGTAGACCGAACTGGAACTGGCATAGACCATATGTTCCACCTGCCTGTGGCGCGCCACTTCAAGGAGGTTGAGATGGCCGCTTACATTGGATTCGATATAGGCCCGCGGGTTCTCGATCGAATAGCGTACGCCCGGTTGCGCACCCAGGTGGACGATGCGCTCGAACTGCTCGCCAGACAGCACGGCATCGAGCGCGGCATGATCAGCAAAGTCCACCTTGGTGAAGACGAACCGCCCGCCGCCTCTCGCAGCGACCCGGGCGAGACGGTCTTCCTTCAGCGAGACGGGGTAGTAGTCGTTCAGGCTGTCGATCCCCAGCACGCTGTCACCGCGCGCTAGCAGGGCATCAGCCACTGCCGCCCCGATGAACCCTGCCACGCCTGTTACCAGATAGCGCATAGTTTCGTGCAATCCCGTCGCCTGTCCGAACGGCCCCGCCCTTACCGCATAAATCCTAACAGGACATCCGCTATCGGACGGCGACATGCGGCAAGTGCTTGATCGGGCGGCGCACAGTGCCCATCACATGGTTGTGATCCGCCATGCTCTCCTCCTCGCCCTCTCCGCGCCGCTGCTTCCGACGGCCACACAGGCGCAGGCCAGTGAAGCCCAGGCCGCGCTGTGGGAACAGGACCTGCGGCTTGCCCGCTTGGCAGAACGCATCATGGGAGCCAATGTCTGCCTGTGCCGCCAGACCATGCCTCTGACGGGCATGATCCTCCACAGTGCCGACCAGTATGGCGCGCCCTTGCCCGGCGCCTTTGCACAAGGGCCGGTCGAAGTGGCGCAGATCGTGCCCGGTTCGTCCGCTGCCTCCGCCGGATTGCGGGCGGGCGATGCACTGCTGGCGGTCGATGGGACAGTGATCGACGAGGTTGAGGCGGCACCGGGCTTCCCCCGGCGCGATGCGGTGTTCGAACTGGTCGCTTCCAATTCCGGCCCGATCGACCTGCGTTACCTGCGCGCGGGCTCCATCCTGACTGCGACACTGCAAGCACCATCCGGCTGTCGCGCACTGGTCGAGGTGCTGGCGGACGAGGACTCTACAGCGCGGTCCGACGGGCGGGTGATCCAGTTGAGCTATGGCCTCGTCGCGCGACTAAACGATGCCGGGTTGGCAGTGGTCTTTGCGCACGAGCTGGCCCACGTCGTGCTGGAACACCGGCGGCGTCTGTCGGAAGCAGGGGTAGCCGATGGACTGGCGCGCCAGTTCGGGCGCAACCGCCGCCTGTCACGCCTGGCCGAGATCGAGGCGGATCTGTTGTCTGTCCACCTGCTGGCCAATGCCGGGTACGATCCGGCAATCGCTCCTCAGTTCTGGCAGTCCGATGCAGGGCGCGTCCTCGGCAGCGGGCTCGTCCGCAGCCGGATTTACCCAGGCCGGAACGAGCGGGCCGAACAGATGGAACAGGAAATCGCGCAATACCTGTCCGGCTATGACCAGCTTTCGGCGGCCGGACACCTGATCGCGCTGCGCGACCAGCCTTTTGCCGATTGACGGCTAACTTAGCGGCCCGGCGCCTCGCTGATATCGATATAGTTGCGGTCAAAATAGGTCAGCGGGGTGGCATCCTGCCGGTGGTGGGCGGCCAGCAGTTCTCCGATGAAGATTGAATGGGTGCCGAAATCGTGCGCGTGGACGAGGCTGCAGGCGAAGCTCGATTGTGCGGTGGCGAGCACTGGCACCCCCGCCAGTTCCTCCCATGCGCCGAGGGAAAAGCGGTCCGTGGCGGAAGGCGACATGAAGTGTTCTGCCACGTCGCGGTTGCCCAGTCCCAGCACGTTCACACCGAACCGCTGCTCGGCCAACAAAGGCCCATGCAACGAGGCGGCGCGGTTGATGCAGACCAGCAGTGAAGGCGGATCGAAACTTAACGAGCTGACAGCGGTCGCCAGGATGCCATAGCGCTGGCCCGCATGGATTGTCGTGATGGCATAGACCGTGGCCGCCACATGGCGCATTGCATCGCGAAAGGCGGTCAGCAGCGCATCGCGGTCCTGCGGGATTTCATTGTGATCGACCATCGAACCGTCCATGCGGTGAGCCGCCTGCGCTTTCAAGTACAATGATTGCCAGCCACCAATGTGAACTCACCTCTTGTGATCACATTATAATGTGATAATGCGATTCGCATGAACGATCAGACCATCATTCGCGTGCGCGAAGTCATAGATGCCGGCAAGATGACCCGCGCCGGGCTTGCGCGTGGCGCCGGCCTTCACGTAAACAGCTTGCGGGATTGTACTGCAGAAAGCTGGAACCCCACCGCCGAAACCCTCGCCAAGCTTGACCGCTTCCTCGCCGAGAATGACGACCGCCCGGTCCTCGTCGGGATCGAGGAAATCATCGACGAGGCGCGCAACGGGCGCATGTTCATCCTGGTGGATGACGAGGACCGCGAGAACGAGGGTGACCTCATCGTGCCCGCGCAGATGGCTACGCCCGATGCGATCAATTTCATGGCCACCCACGGCCGCGGCCTGATCTGCCTCGCCCTCACCCGCGCCCGCGTGGAGGCGCTGGGCCTGGACCTGATGAGCCGCAAGAATCGCACCCGCCACGAAACGGCCTTTACCGTGGCAATCGAGGCGCGCCAGGGCGTGACCACCGGAATCAGCGCGGCAGACCGTGCGCGCACAATTTCAGTCGCCATCGACGCCTCAAAAGGTGCCGACGATATCGTCACCCCCGGTCACGTATTCCCGCTGGTTGCCCGCGAAGGCGGCGTGCTGATACGCGCCGGACACACCGAGGCTGCGGTAGATATCTCGCGCCTCGCCGGCCTCAACCCCTCGGGCGTGATCTGCGAGATCATGAACGAGGATGGCTCCATGGCCCGCTTCGATGACCTGATCCGCTTTGGCCGCAAGCACGGCCTCAAGATCGGCACGATCCGCGACCTGATCGCCTATCGCCGCCAGAACGATCACCTGGTCGAAATGCGCGAGGACACCCGCTTCCGGAGCCGCTGGGGCGGTGAATGGCGGGCAATCAGCTTCTGGAACAAGGCCACCAAGGGCGAGACCATGGCGCTGGTGAAGGGCCATATCGACCCTGCCCGCCCCACCCTCGTCCGTATGCACGCCCTGTCGATTTTCGACGACGTTTTCGCCCAGGATACCGACCGCCAGGGACTGCTGGCAGGCGCGATGCAATCCATCGCTGCCGAAGGCGCTGGCGTAGTGGTGCTGATCAACCGGCCCATGCCCGACTTCGCCAGTCGCGCAATCCAGGGCCAGAAGGGAAAGCCGCTGTCGGTCAACCCAAACGACGATGCCCAGCCCAATGAGCAACGCGACTATGGCGTTGGCGCCCAGATCCTGGCCGAGCTGGGCGTGCGCGACATGATCCTGCTTACCAATACACGCCATTCACTGGTCGGCCTCGAAGGCTATGGCCTGTCGATTGTGGGCGAGTGCCCGATTACTCCTGAAGGACAGAATTGATGGCCAAGTTCCTGATCGTGGAAGCGCGCTTCTACGCCCATCTCAATGATATGCTGATAGCGGGTGCGCGTGGTGCGCTGGAGGCAGCGGGTCACAGCGTGGACCTGCTGACCGTGCCCGGCGCGCTCGAACTGCCGGGCGCGATCGCCACGGCGGCGGAGAGCGGCCGCTATGACGGGTTTGTCGCGCTTGGCGTGGTCATCCGGGGCGAGACCTATCATTTCGAGATCGTGGCGGGCGAATCTGCGCGCGGTCTGATGGCGCTGACGATGGATGGCCTTGCTGTCGGCAACGGCATTCTCACCACCGAGAACGAGGCCCAGGCGATCTATCGCGCCGATCCCCAGCAGGGGAACAAGGGCGCGGGCGCTGCAGAAGCGGCGATGGCGCTGTTGGCCTTGCGGGAGAAGTTTGCCTGATACTTCCCTTGCGCGGCTGACCTGCGGGAACCGGAAGGGTATCCGGCGCGTCTAGCCCGCCATGAACGGGCCGCTCGAATGGATCGCCGCCGTGGGCACGATGCTGGCCGCTGGATTAATCGCCGCCGACCTTGGCCGCCGCGTTACCGGATGGGGGTTTGTGCTGTTCTGCGCCGTGGCAGTGACGTGGATCGTCTCGGGCCTGACATCCGACGCCATGCCGATTGCCGCGATGAACGTGATCCTGCTCGCCATCAACGCCTGGGGCGTTTGGCAATTCCTGCTCAGCCCCAAGAACCGGCGGGTGATGGAAAAGATGGAGCAGGTCGAACCTGCGATCGAACGTGAGGTGGAACAGGAAATGGCGCGCGACAACTAGCCGCGCGCCCGTCGCTTAACGCACCCGGCCGAAACAGGCCCGCCCGGCATAGACGGCGCTGGCGCCCAGCTCTTCCTCGATGCGGATCAACTGATTGTACTTGGCGAGCCGGTCGGAGCGGGCAAGCGAACCTGTCTTGATCTGGCCGCAGTTTGTGGCGACCGCGAGGTCGGCGATGGTTGCATCCTCGGTCTCGCCCGAACGGTGGCTCATCACGCTGGTGTAGCCTGCGCGGTGGGCGATATCGACCGCCTGCAGGGTTTCGGTCAGGGTGCCGATCTGGTTGACCTTGACCAGCAGCGAATTGGCCAGCCCCTTGTCGATCCCCATGGCGAGGCGCTTGGGATTGGTGACGAACAGATCATCGCCCACCAGTTGCACCGTGTTGCCGATCTTGTCGGTGAGCAGCTTCCAGCCTTCGAAATCGTCTTCCGACATGCCATCCTCGATCGAGCGGATCGGATAGGTGGCGCACAGGTCTGCCAGGTAATCGGTCATTTCAGTCGGGCTCAGTGAAGTGCCCTCGCCCGCCATGTCATAGCGGCCATCGGCGAAGTATTCGGTGGCGGCGCAGTCGAGCGCCAGCAGCACGTCCTCGCCCGGACGGAAACCGGCGCGTTCGATGCTGGCCATGATGAAATCCAGCGCATCGCGGGTGCTGGCAAGGTTGGGCGCAAAGCCGCCTTCATCGCCGACAGAGGTGGACAGGCCCTTTTCGGCCAGGCCCTTCTTCAGAGTGTGGAATATCTCCGCCCCCCAGCGCACGCCTTCTGCCAGGGTATCGGCGCCCACCGGCATGATCATGAATTCCTGGATGTCGATCGGATTGTCGGCGTGTTCGCCGCCGTTGATGATGTTCATCATCGGCACCGGCAGGACATGGGCCGAAACCCCGCCGACATAGGCATAGAGCGGCAGTCCGCGCGCGCTCGCCGCCGCCTTGGCAACCGCCAGGCTCGTGCCCAGGATCGCATTGGCGCCAAGGTTGCTCTTGTTGGCGGTGTCATCCAGCGCCAGCATGATGCCGTCGATATCGCGCTGGTCTTCGGCATCATAGCCCAGCAAGGCGTCGCTGATCGGACCGTTCACCGCATCGACTGCCTGGAGCACGCCCTTGCCCATATAGCGCGCCTTGTCGCCATCGCGCAGTTCCACCGCTTCGTGCGCGCCGGTGCTGGCGCCAGAGGGAACGGCGGCCCGGCCGAAGCTGCCGTCTTCCAGCAGCACATCCACCTCCACCGTGGGGTTGCCCCGGCTGTCGAGGATTTCGCGGCCGTGGATGTCGATGATGGCGGTCATGCTGCAGCTCCATATGGCAGGACGTGTTGTAAAGTGGCATAACACCCCCGATATCGAGGGTAAGCGGCCTCCTATTCCGGGGAACGGACAGGTGCAAGCCGCGTTGGGAAATCAAACGCAGGCAGGCCCGTCGCCCGCCGCCAATGCAGAGGGAACAACTTTCATGGCCGACAATACCGCCAAGCCCAGGACCAGCAAGCCGCGCGCCGCGAAGGCCGCTTCTGCCACCAGCGCGACCACCAGTAACACTTCCCCTAGGTCCGAAGCGCGCAGCCGGTTCAACGCCGCGCTGGAAGAGGCCAAGGCTGGCGCCGCAGCCTTGAAAACCGAGGCCACGGGTCGCGCCACCACCTATGCCGACGACGCCCGCGCCAAGAGCGAGGACTGGGCCGCCGAAGCCCGCGTCAAGGCAGCCGAGCTCGCTGCAGAAGGCAAGAACAAGGCTGGTGAGGCCCTGGTCAGCCTCAGCCGCGTGGTCGAGGAAAACGCCCCCGCCATCGACGAGAAGCTGGGCCAGAAGTATGGTGACTATGCCCGCAATGCCTCGCGTTCGCTGTCGGACACCGCATCGACCCTGCAAGGCAAGAGCGTGGAAGACCTGGGCGAGGATGCCCGCGAATATGTCCGCCAGAACCCGGGCAAATCGGTCGGTATCGCGGTGCTCGCCGGGTATATCATCTCGCGCATCTTCCGCCGTTAAGGGGGTAAGGCATGTTGCGGGAGGAAACACCGCCCGCCACTCCTGCCGATGACGGTGCGGAGGGGTTGGCCGAACAGCGCGAGATGGAAAGCACCCGATCGCTGCTCGACGACCTTGAAGACCTGCTGTTCGACGCGCGGACCTGGCTCGACGCGGAACTGACCTACCAGAAGACGCGCGCCGCCTTCGTTGTCGGCAGCTTCAAGCGCACGATCCTGATGGGCGCGGTTGGAGCCGTATTTGCGTTATTTGCCATGGTGGGCCTGACAGTTGGGCTGATCATTGCCCTTACCCCGCTTGTCACAGCCTGGGGTTCGACTGCCATTGTTGCAGGCGGCTTGTTCCTTGCCGCCTATCTGGCGGTGAGGCGCGCCGGAACGGCGTGGAGTGACATGATGGATGCCATCAACGAAACAGGCACCGATGATCCGGACCTTCCGGGCGAGGAAGGCTGACACCATGGCACCGATGAAACACCGCTTGCTGCAGGATCGCCTCATGCGTGATGCCGCGCGGCAAGTCGTCACTACCGATGTCGAACTACTCAAGGCGGGCGTGGAAAAAAAGCCTGTCGCTTCCCGCGCTGCCGAAACCGGCGGCCATTGGCTCAAGACAATCGGCGCAGAGGCGGCAGATCTGGCGAGCGAACACCGCGGCAAACTGGCTGGCGGCGTGACCCTGGCTGCGGCGGCCCTCGCCCTGTGGATCTATCGCGACGAGCTGGGAGAAGTGATTGCAGGGATGCTCGACCACGACGAGAAATCCCCCTCGGAACCCTCGTGGCTACCGGACATTTTCAAACAAGACTGACACTTTATTTGCAGGACACATTACGATGAGCGGCAACAATCAGGACAAGCGCGCGGACATCAAGGACCGCATCACTACGGCGCAGGCTCGCAACCAGGAACGCGAAGGCATGACGCTGACCGACAAGCTGGGCGAAAAGGCCGCCGCCGCAAAGGACGAGTTTACCGCTTTTGCCAAGGAACACCCGGTCGCAACGATTGCCGGCGGGATCGCCATCGGCGTGCTGATTTCCGCGATGTTCCGCAATTCGCCTACCCGCAAGGCGGGGCGTTATGCCGGCGCGCGGGCGGCAGGACTGGCTGCCATCGGTAGCGAAATGGCGGTGGCCTTCGCCCATCAGGTGATGGAGTCCGCCTCGCGTGCGCGCGATGCCGGATCGGAACTGGCGCATGAAATGGGCGACCGGGCGCATGAAGCGGCTGACAAGCTGGGCCACAGCGCCAGTGAAACTGCCGAATCCGCCCGTATCTCGGCGCGCGAGATTGGCCGCTCGATAGCCCGCACTATCAGCCGCCACTGATTTTTTCGCACTTGCAGCGTAACCTGTTTCGCCTAAGTAGCAGTCGAAACTGGTTTTACGCATGAAAGGCGAGCGCACATGGCGAAACAGCTCCTTCACCTGGTTATGGGCGGACGGGTCGTCGATCCGCAGGGTACCGAATTCCAGGACCTGAAGGATCTCCACGTGGTCGGCTTCTACGCCTCCTATGCCGAGGCAGAGGAGGCATGGCGCGCCTGGGCGCAGCGCACCGTTGATGACGCGGAAATGAAGTACGTGATCGTCCACCTGCACCGGCTGCTGGAGCCGTCGCTGGGGGCCTGAATTGGGAGGCTGACCCCCCCCAAGGCCCTCAGATGAATTCGACCTTCTCGATCAGGTAGAACTTTTCGCCCGAGGGCACGGTTACTTCGACCTCGTCACCCACCGACTTGCCGATCAGCGCACGGGCCAGCGGACTCTCGAACGAGATGCGCCCCTTCTTGGCGTCGCTCTCGGCCTGGCCGACGATCTGGTAGCGCTGCGGCTTGTCGTCTTCGTCCATCACGGTGACAGTGGCACCAAACACGACCCGGTCGCCCGACAGCGTGGACGGATCGATGATGTGGGCGCGGCTGACCTTGTCCTCCAGGTCGCCGATCATGGCCTCCACCTGGCCCTGACGTTCCTTGGCCGCGTGGTATTCGGCGTTTTCCGACAGGTCGCCGTGGGCGCGCGCTTCCTCGATTGCCTCGACAATCGTCGGACGTTCCTGGCGAAGGGCATTGAGGGCGTTGGTCAGGATTTCATATCCTTCCGCCAGCATCGGCACGCGTTCCATCGTATTCCCTGTCTTTCCTAGGCCTGCCGTCAAAGGAACCCCGCCGCCCCGCAGGGCGCACTGTTGAGGCTCAATTTTCCGGGAGAGCGTTAACTGTCAGCTACGCATAATAGTCCTGCAATGATCGGACTTCAAGATCAGCGGGCCGAACCGTGACAATCGCCTGGGCTACGGCCAGCGAGGCGGCCGCCGTGGTGTAGTAGGGCACCCGCGCTTCCAGCGCCGAGGCACGGATAGACTGGCTGTCCTTATGGCTCTGCCAGCCCTCGGTGGTGTTGAACACCAGCGCGATCTCGCCATCGACAATCATATCCACGATATGCCGCCGCCCTTCTGCCACCTTGTTCACCCGGTCCACCGGCACGCCCGCCTCGCCGAGGTAATTGGCCGTGCCGCCGGTCGCGACGATGGAGAAGCCATGGGCCACCAGCAGCTTGACCGCCTCCAGGATCATCGGCTTGTCGCTGTCCTTCACCGAAACGAACAGCTTGCCTGCCTGCGGCGGAACGGTGCCTGCGCCGATCTGGCTCTTGGTAAAGGCCGTGGCAAAATCGCGGTCGATCCCCATGACTTCGCCGGTGCTCTTCATTTCCGGTGTGAGGACGGGATCGGAGCCAGGGAAGCGGGCGAAGGGGAACACGGCTTCCTTTACCGCCATATAGGGCAGCTTGCGCTTGAACGGCGGGAAGGTGTTCAGCTTCTCGCCCGCCATCACCCGGCTGGCGATCTTTGCGACCGGCTGGCCGATGGCCTTCGCCACAAACGGCACGGTACGGCTGGCGCGCGGGTTCACCTCGATCAGGTAGACCTCGCCATCCTTCACCGCGAACTGCACGTTCATCAGCCCCAGCACGCCCAGCCCCTTGGCGAGCAGCACCGCCTGGCGCTCCATCTCGTCCACGATGTCCTGCGGTAGGCTGTAGGGCGGCAGGGTGCAGGCGCTGTCGCCCGAATGGACGCCGGCTTCCTCGATGTGCTGCATCACACCGGCGATCACCACTTCATCGCCATCGCACAGGGCATCGACATCGCATTCGATGGCATCGCGCAGGTACTGGTCCACCAGCACGGGGCTTTCGCCCGATACGTTGACGGCCGTGGCGATGTAATCATCGAGCTGGGCTTCGCTGTCGACGATTTCCATCGCCCTGCCGCCCAGCACGTATGACGGGCGCAGAAGGACCGGATAGCCGATGCGCGCGGCGGCAGCAGCGGCCTCGTCACGGCTGCGGGCCAGGCCGTTCATCGGCTGTTTGAGGCCGAGCTTGTCGACCAGCTTGGCGAACCGCTCGCGGTCTTCGGCAAGGTCGATCGCATCGGGCGAGGTGCCGAGGATGGGGATGCCCGCGTCCTGCAGCGCCTGGGCCAGCTTCAGCGGAGTCTGCCCGCCGAACTGCACGATCACGCCGACCAGCTCGCCCTTCGACATTTCGACACGCAGGATTTCCAGCACGTCTTCTGCGGTCAGCGGCTCGAAATAGAGGCGGTCGCTCGTGTCGTAGTCGGTCGAAACGGTCTCAGGGTTGCAGTTGACCATGATGGTCTCGTAACCCGCTTCGGCCAGGGCGAAACAGGCGTGGACGCAGCAGTAATCGAATTCGATGCCCTGCCCGATGCGGTTCGGCCCGCCGCCCAGGATCACAATCTTGCGCCGGTCGCTGGGATCGGCCTCGTTCTCCGCCACGCCGAAGCTGGGGGCTTCGTAGGTTGAGTACATATAGGGCGTGATCGCCTCGAATTCGGCGGCGCAGCTGTCGATGCGCTTGAACACCGGCAGCACGCCCAGCTTTTCGCGCAGCTGGCGCACTTCGTCCTCGCTGGTGGCACCGGCCATGGCGCGCAGGGTATCATGGAGCAGGCCCGAACGCTTGGCCTGGGTCTCGCCCAGCCCGCCAGCGACATGGACAGAACGCACGGCCAGCGTGGCAAGGCGCTTGTCGGAAAAGCCCATCGCTTTCAGGCGGCGCAGGCCCGCGGCATCGCCGGGCAGGCCATTCTTGCCGATGGTCCGCTCCTCGTCGATGATTTCGCAGATGTGCCGCAGGAACCACGGATCGTAGAAGGTGATCGCGTGGACTTCATCCACGGTGAAGCCTTCGCGGAAGGCCTGGGCCACGTTGAGCAGCCGGTCGGGGGTGGCCTTGCTGAGCGCGGCGGTAATCTCGTCCCGCGTCGCGCCTTCCAGCGCCACCATGCGGTTGAACCCGTCGAGCCCGGTTTCAAGGCCGCGCAGGGCCTTTTGAAGCGATTCCTTGAAGTTGCGGCCGATGGCCATGACTTCGCCCACGCTCTTCATCGCGGTGCTGAGCTCGACCTTCGCGCCCTTGAACTTCTCGAAGGCGAAGCGCGGGATCTTGGTGACGACGTAGTCGATGGTCGGCTCGAACGAGGCGGGCGTCGCGCCGGTGATCTCGTTGGTGATTTCGTCCAGCGTATAGCCAACGGCGAGCTTGGCAGCGACGCGGGCGATGGGGAAGCCGGTGGCCTTGGAGGCGAGCGCCGAGGACCGCGACACGCGCGGGTTCATCTCGATCACGATCAGGCGGCCATCCTTGGGATTTACTGCGAACTGGACGTTCGAACCCCCTGTTTCCACGCCGATTTCGCGCAGCACAGCAATGCTGGCGTTGCGCATGATCTGGTATTCCTTGTCGGTCAGCGTGAGCGCTGGCGCGACGGTGATGGAATCGCCGGTATGGACGCCCATCGGATCGACGTTCTCGATCGAACAGACGATTATGCAGTTGTCCTTCTTGTCGCGGACCACCTCCATCTCGAATTCTTTCCAGCCCAACAGCGATTCCTCGATCAGGACTTCGGTGGTGGGGCTGGCCTCGAGGCCGCCGCGCACGATCTGGTCGAATTCCGCCTTGTTATAGGCAATGCCTCCGCCGGTGCCGCCCATGGTGAAGCTGGGGCGGATGATCGACGGCAGACCGGTGCGTTCGAGGATGGCAAAGGCCTCGTCAATCGTTGTCGCCACGCCGCTGCGCGCAGATTCCAGGCCGATCTTGTCCATCGCCTCGCGGAAGCGCTGGCGGTTTTCCGCCTTGTCGATGGCATCGGCCTTGGCGCCGATCATTTCCACGCCATACTTCGCCAGCGTGCCATCGGCATCGAGCGCCAGCGCGCAGTTCAGCGCGGTCTGCCCGCCCATCGTGGGCAGCAGCGCATCGGGCCGCTCCTTGGCGATGATCTTGGCCACGATATCGGGCGTGATCGGCTCGATATAGGTGGCGTCGGCAAATTCCGGATCGGTCATGATCGTGGCGGGGTTGGAGTTCACCAGGATCACCCGGTAGCCCTCCTCCTTCAGCGCCTTGATCGCCTGGGTGCCAGAATAGTCGAACTCGCAGGCCTGCCCGATAATGATGGGGCCAGCGCCAATGACGAGGATCGAGGAGATGTCAGTGCGTTTGGGCATTAGAAATGGCTCTTCCCGAGCTGAACAAGTTGATCAAAGGCGCTTTGCGAAAGTCGGAGGCTCTGTGAAACCTTACCAGGCATCGCCCGATCCTTGGATCCGTAGGTATCGATTTGGACGAACTTCTCACCGTCGGCCTCGACTAGACTAATAGTTGCTTCAACGTCCGAATGTTTCGAGAGGCGGTCTAATTCTTTTGGTTCAAACCCGCGAACAACAGCCATCAGCTTGCCCCCCTCCCCAACATCCCCACAAACTTCTCGAACAGGTAGAAGCTGTCCTGCGGCCCCGGGCTTGCCTCGGGGTGGTACTGTACGCCGAAGGCCCGCTTGCCGCTGATCGCGATGCCGCAGTTGCTGCCGTCGAACAGCGAGCGGTGGGTTTCCACCACGCCTGCGGGAAGAGATGCGGCGTCCACCGCGAAGCCGTGATTCATTGAGGTGATCTCGACCAGACCCGCAGTCTCGCCCCAGCCCTCGCCCACGCGCTGGACGGGGTGGTTGGCGCCGCGGTGGCCCTGGTGCATTTTCAGCGTCTTGCCGCCTGCCGCCAGCGCCAGCATCTGGTGGCCGAGGCAGATGCCGAAGATCGGCATGTCCATATCGAGCAGCGCCTTGATCACCGGCACGGCATATTCCCCCGTCGCCGCCGGATCGCCGGGGCCGTTGGACAGGAACACGCCATCGGGCTTCAGCGCCAGCACCTCGTCCAGCCCGGTCTTGGCCGGGACCACCGTTACCCGTGCCCCTGCGGCCACGAGGTTGCGGAAAATGTTGTCCTTGCTTCCATAGTCGATGGCGACGACGTGCGGGCGTGCATCGCGCGGGCTGCCGGCATAGCCCTGCCCCAGCTTCCACGATCCGCCTTCCCAGTCATGATGCTTGTGACGCGTAACCTTCTGAGCGAGGTCCATGCCTTCCAGCCCGGGCCATTCCTGCGCCCGCTGCACCAGCGCATCGAGGTCGAACTTGCCATCGGGCGCATGGGCGATCACCGCATTGGGTGCGCCCTGCATGCGGATGCGGCGGGTCAGCGCGCGGGTGTCCACACCGCTAAGGCCGATCTTGCCGTGGTCCTTCATCCACACCTCGAACTCGCGGGTGGAGCGGAAGTTGGAATTGCGGGTGATCTTCTCGCGCACAACGCAGCCGACCGCGCCCTCAACTGCGCTTTCGAAATCCTCGTCGTTCGTGCCGACATTGCCGATGTGCGGGAAGGTGAAGGTGACTATCTGCGCGGCATAGGAGGGGTCGGTCAGGACTTCCTGGTACCCCGTCATCGCGGTGTTGAAGCACACCTCGCCCACGGCATGGCCCACTGCGCCGAAACCCTTGCCCCAGACGATCGTGCCGTCTGCCAATACGAGACAACCGGTTGCCCCTTTGGGTTGCGCAAGCGAAGGCGCGGAAAAGGCCATGATGGTCTCCCGTGTGCAAGTAAAACGATGATGCGTGCTAAGAGGTGGCCGCTATAGCTGGCGCGCCGATGCGTCAAGGCTTGGGCGAACTATATTTGCCTCAGCCCCGCCCATTCCCTAGGGGAGCGCGAAACCATCCACAGGAAAGTGCCACCATGCTGCGCGATACGATCAAAGCCGAAACCATTGCCGCGATGAAGGCGGGCGACAAGCCCCGCACCGCCGCGCTCCGCCTGGTCGGCGCCAAGATCAAGGACCGCGATATCGAGCTGCGCACCGGCAAGGCGCCGGACAATGACGACGACCTGGTGGTCGACGTCCTGCGCAAGATGGCCAAGCAGCGCCGCGAATCGATAGCGCTCTATGAACAGGGCGGCCGTGAAGAACTGGCCGCTGCCGAACGCGCGGAGCTTGCGGTGATCGAGGAATTCCTGCCCCAAACCATGAGCGACGAGGCGACCACCGCCGCGATTCTGGCGATCAAGGCGGAGCTCGGTGTCGATAGCGTGAAGGACATGGGCAAGGTCATGGCCGAACTGAAAGCGCGGCATGGCTCGCAGCTCGATATGAGCAAGGCCAGCGGGCTGGTGAAGGCGGCGCTTGCTTGATCAAACGGGGCCATTCGTGGAAGGGGTAGTTCATGGCCCTCTCACCACAATGGCTGGACGAACTGCGCGCCCGCGTCACGCTGTCCACCGTGATCATGCGCACGGTCAAGCTGACGCGCGCGGGGCGAGAGTGGAAGGCGTGCTGTCCGTTCCATAACGAGAAGTCGCCCAGCTTCACTGTCAACGACCAGAAGGGCTTCTATCACTGCTTCGGCTGCCAGGCGCATGGCGACGTGATCAGCTGGATGACCGACCAGCGCGGCCTCAGCTTCATGGATGCGGTGAAGGAACTGGCGGCGCAGGCGGGGATGGAAGTCCCCCGCGCCGATCCGCGCGAGGCCGAGGCGGCCGAGCAGCGGGCTGGCCTGCACGATGTGATGCAGGCGGCGCAGGACTGGTTTGTTGCCCAGCTAGCCAGCCCGAAGGGAGAGGTCGCCCGCCGATACCTCGATCGGCGCGGGTTCAACCAGCGGACGATTGAACGGTTCGGCTTCGGCTTCGCGCCCGATGATCGCACCGCCCTGAAGACTGCCCTCGCCCAGTTCGACGAACCGCTGCTGGTGGAAGCAGGCCTGCTGATCCAGTTGGAAGACAAGCCGACCTATGACCGGTTCCGTGGCCGCCTGATGCTGCCGATCCAAGATGCGCGCGAGCGGGTGATCGCCTTTGGAGGCCGCGTGCTGGAAGACCGGGACGGCGTGGCCAAGTATTTGAACAGCCCCGACACGCCTTTGTTCGACAAGGGTCGCACGCTCTACAACCTGCACCGCGCCGGTCCCGCCAGCAGGAAGTCAGGCCGCATCGTGGTGGTCGAAGGCTATCTGGACGTGATCGCCCTGGCCGCCGCGGGGATCGAGGATGCCGTGGCCCCAATGGGCACCGCCCTGACCGAACGGCAGGTCGAACTGCTGTGGCGCATGGTGGACAAGCCGCTGCTGTGCTTCGACGGCGACAATGCCGGCAAGCGCGCGGCGATGAAAGCCGCCGTGCGCGCCCTGCCCCTGCTGCGGCCCGGTCACTCCCTGCAGATCGTGCAGCTCCCCGCGGGGCTCGATCCCGATGACGTAGTGAATAACCAGGGTGTCCCCGCGATGGAGGCGCTGCTCGCCAGTCCGATATCGCTGCTCGACCTGGTGTGGGAGCAGGAACAGGAGGCCAGCCCCCTCACCTCGCCAGAGGACAAGGCGGGGTTCAAGGAGCGGCTGGTGGCCCATGCCGATGCCATAGAGAACCAGGACATCAAGGCGCTCTACCGCCGCGAGTTGCTCGATCGCTATTCGGCCTTTGCCTTTCCGAAACGCGAGTTCCAGCCCCGGCAGCAGTCCGCCCAGGGCAAGGCCGCGTGGAAGCCCGGCAAGCGCGACATGCGCCCCGAGGCCGCGCCGCTTTCTCCGCAGATGATCGCCCGGCTCAAGCGTTCGGGCGCGCAGATTCGCGACAAGCTGGCCCAGGCCGTGCTAGCCGGGCTGGTGCGCTATCCCGACCAGATCGAGGCCCATTCGGAGCAATTGCTACGACTGTCCTCCGTGATGCCGGAGACCACCCCGGCAGTAGATTTCCTGCTCGATGCCGCCGAAACCCTTGAAGCGGGGGGAAATACGCCCATATCCGCGCCAGGCATCCTGCCGCCGCCGCTGGACAGCAATCGCTTTTCCTTCCTTTTGGAAGGTTCCCATCCGGACGACGCGAGGGAGGACCTGGCCGAGGCGATTGCCCTGCTCGTGGAAAGACCCGGGCTGGAAGACGCTATAACCGCGGCCACTGCCCGCTTCGATACCGATCCGGAAGGCGCTTTTGCCGAGCAGCAACGCTTGCGCAAACGAAAGCTGGAAATCGAGGAGCGTATCGGGCAAATGGCACGCAAACGCGCCGCCGCCACATCGGCCGGCAATGGACATTCTGCCGGGGAAACCTCTTCCTCCTCCGGCGAGCAGGGAACGGATTGAAGCCTAATGGCGCCCGAAGACAACAGCACCCAGACCGACGATGCCCCGCTGATCGACCTCAACGAGGCATCGATCAAGAAGCTGCTCGCGAAGGCCCGCCGCCGCGGTTACATCACCTACGACGAGTTGAACGACGCGCTGCCGTCGGACCAGATGAGCCCCGACCAGATCGAGGACATCCAGACCGCCATTTCCGAAATGGGCGTGCAGATCGTCGAGAACGACGAAGACGCGGCTGAAGAGGATAGCGAAGGCAATCCTACCGAAGCCGCCGCCGAGGAAGAGGCCGAAGACGAGGCTGACGAGGACAAGAACGTCCCCGAGAAGAAGCGCACCGTGGGCGTGGGCGAACGGACCGACGATCCGGTCCGCATGTACCTGCGCGAAATGGGCGCGGTCGAACTGCTCAGCCGTGAGGGCGAAATCGCCATCGCCAAGCGGATCGAGGCCGGGCGCGACACCATGATCATGGGTCTGTGCGAAAGCCCGATTACCTTCCACGCCATCATCATGTGGTCCGAAGCGCTCAACAACGGCGAGATGCAGCTGCGCGAGATTCTCGATCTTGACGCCATGCTGTCGAAGGAGCCCCCCGTCGAAAAGATGGAGGAAGGCGCCGAGGATGACGACGACGACGGCGAAATCTCCGAAGCCACTGCCGGTCCGACCATCCGCGAGGAAGAGGAAGAAGAAGAGCCCGAGGAAGAGCTCGACGAGGACGGCGAACCCGTTACCCGTCGGCGCGAGGAAGAGGACGAGGAGGACAACACCATGTCCCTCGCCCAGATGGAAGCCGCGCTCAAGCCCGATGCGCTCGAAACCTTCGCTCGCATCACTGACCTGTTCAAGAAATTCGAGAAGCTGCAGCTTGAGCGCGTGGACGTGCTCGGTCGCGGCGATGCCTTCCCCAAGGCCAAGGAAAACAAGTACGAAGAGCTGCGCGAACAGCTCACTGCCGAGGTGGAAAGCGTGCAGTTCCACGCCACCAAGATCGAATACCTGGTGGACAACCTCTATGCCTTCAACCGCCGCCTGACCGCGCTGGGCGGGCAGATGCTGCGCCTGGCCGAACGCCACAAGGTGAAGCGCGCCGATTTCCTCGACGGCTATGTCGGGCGCGAGCTGGACGAAGCATGGCTGGCGCAGATGGCGGCCAAGGATAAGAAGTGGGCCGCCTTCGCCGAGAAAGAAGCCGATTCGGTCGAACGCATCCGCGCCGAGATCAGCGACATCGCCTCTGCCACCGGCATGAGCCTCAACGAATTCCGCCGCATCGTGAACATGGTGCAGAAGGCCGAGCGCGAGGCGCGCATTGCCAAGAAGGAAATGGTCGAGGCAAACCTGCGCCTGGTAATCTCGATAGCCAAGAAATACACCAACCGCGGCCTGCAGTTCCTGGATCTTATCCAGGAAGGCAACATCGGCCTTATGAAGGCGGTCGACAAGTTCGAGTATCGCCGCGGCTACAAGTTCAGCACCTATGCCACCTGGTGGATCCGCCAGGCGATCACCCGCTCCATCGCCGACCAGGCGCGCACCATACGCATCCCGGTCCACATGATCGAAACGATCAACAAGCTGGTGCGTACCAGCCGCCAGTTCCTCCACGAGCAGGGCCGCGAACCGACGCCGGAAGAAATGGCCGAGCGCTTGTCGATGCCGCTGGAGAAGGTCCGCAAGGTGATGAAGATCGCCAAGGAACCGATCTCCCTCGAAACGCCGATCGGCGACGAGGAAGATTCGCACCTCGGCGATTTCATCGAGGACAAGAACGCGGTGATCCCGGTGGACGCCGCGATCCAGGCGAACCTGCGCGAAACGGTCACCCGCGTGCTCGCCAGCCTGACCCCGCGCGAGGAACGCGTGCTGCGCATGCGCTTCGGCATCGGCATGAACACCGATCACACGCTGGAGGAAGTCGGCCAGCAGTTCAGCGTGACCCGCGAACGTATCCGCCAGATCGAGGCGAAAGCGCTGCGCAAGCTCAAGCATCCGAGCCGGTCGCGCAAGATGCGCAGCTTCCTCGACCAGTAAGTTTCCGAACCGCAGGGGGATTCGATGTTGAGACTGGGCCTCGCCCTGGCGTCATGCCAGATTGTGACGACCGCCTTCGCACCGGCAATGGCCCAGGATGCCGCCCAACCTCTAGAGCAAAAGCTTGTCCTGGCGAGGCAGATCGTCGAATACGGCTTCCCGCCAGAAACGCGCATGGACGTGTTCGGCGCGGTGATGCATCAGGTTGTTGCCCAGTTGAACGCGGCCACGCCCGACCTTGCCGATGATCCGGAAATCTTCGGAATCATCAACCGCTTCCAGAACGAAGCCCTGAGCCTGGGCATGGCCACTTTGACGGGGCACATGGATGGCATGATGGAGGGAATGGCTGTCGGCTATGCAGAGAGCTTCTCGCTGCCCGAGTTGCAGGCGCTCCATGCCTATGTCTCAACGCCCGAAGGGCACGGCTTCATGGCAAAAACTGCCGCGGTCAACTCGCACCCGGCGATGGTTGCCGCCTCCCAGGGGTTCATCAATGAATACCTTGGCCAGGTTCCGGCATTGCAGGAAGAACTGCGCGCCGAACTGACCGAAGTGCTGGAGCGCCGCGCAGCAGAGTAGCAGACCTATCAAGCTGCTTCGCGGTCGGGCCTTCCTTTTGTGCTTCCGACAGCTAGGATAGCGGCAATTGTTCCTGGGGAGGAGATTGCCATGCCGCGCATCCGCGAAATTTTCGCAACCATTGCCATGCTCGCAACGCTGTCCATGGCCACGCCAGCCACGGCGCAGCACTGCGACCGCGCCTGTCTTGGCAACCTCGTGACGACCTATGTCGATGCCGTGCTGGCCCGCGATCATTCCACCCTGCCCGTCACGCCCGATGTGCGGGTGACTGAGAACTCCCGCGTGATTGCTCTGGCTGAAGGGCTGTTCGCTCGGAACACCAGGCGCGGCACCTTCCGCCACGACTACCTCGACACCACACGCCAGGTCGCTGCTGCCCATGTTGAGCTTAGCGAGGATGACAAGCCGGTCCTGCTTTCGGTTGCGCTGCATGTCGAAGGCGGACGGATTGCCGGAATCGAAAGCGTGGTGGAAACCGTGGAGCCTGGCGACCTCTTCCAGCCCCGCGTGCTCGGCACGCCGGTCCGCGGGCTGGACGATCAGATACCTGCCGGCCAGCGGATGACCCGCGAGGCCATGCTTGCGCAGGCCCTGACCTATGTCGAAGGGCTGCGGGTGGGGAGTTTCATAGATTCCGCAACACAGTTCGCGCCGGAAACCTATCGCGTGGAAAATGGCGTCATAACTGCAGGCGAAGGCTGCGCTTTTGCGGCCTGCGGTATGTATGAAGGCGGGATCATGCTCCACCCGTCGATCATCCCCAGCGTCGTCGCGATCGACGAGGAAAACGGCACCGTCCTTCTGTGGATGAATTTCGGCGATACCGGCTCCTATGGTCCGGGCGAAGCACTGGTTACGTTCGAAGCATTCAAGGTGTGGGGCGGCCAGATCCACGCGATCAACGCGTTCTTCACGTTCCTACCCGCACGGATGCAGCGCTTCTGGCCATCGGAAGAACCGCTGCCCCGCCGGTTCTGACCGGATCGCCTTGGACAGCCCCACTTGTGGGGAAGAAAGTCCTTTTGCTGTGGCATAGCGCGCCGGCAATCACTATGTGGCGACGCATGAAGATTGCAATTGCCTCGGATCATGCCGCCTTCGACCTGAAAGCCCAACTGGCGCAGGACCTGCGCGACTGGGGGCATGAAGTGATCGACCTCGGCCCGACGAGTGCCGACCGGGTGGATTATCCGGACTTCGGCTACAAGCTGGCCGAAGCCATCGCCGCTGGCGAAGTCGAGCGTGGCGTGGCGCTGTGCGGTTCCGGCATTGGCATCTCCATCGCGGTCAACCGCCACCCTGCCGCCCGCTGCGCACTGGTCAATGATCCGTATTCCGCTGCCCTGGCGCGAGAGCATAATGACGCCAACGTGATCGCCATGGGCGCGCGCCTGGTCGGACCGGACCTGGCGCGCACCTGCCTCCAGACCTTCCTCGTCGCCGAGTTCGCTGGCGGCCGCCACGAACAGCGCGTCGAAAAGCTGACCCATCCCCGGTTCCCCCACCCCCCGCCCCCTCACACCACGCAGGAAAGTGCCTGATGTCTTCTGTCGCCAGCCCCGCCTCGTCCGACGCACTGACCCGCTTCTGGCAGGATGACCTTGAACAGGCCGATCCCGCCGTCGCCGCCATCATCGGTCGCGAACTGGGTCGCCAGCGTGACCGGATCGAACTCATCGCCAGCGAGAACGTGGCCAGCCCCGCCGTGTTGCAGGCCACCGGCAGCGTGTTCACCAACAAGTATGCCGAAGGCTATCCGGGCAAGCGCTATTACGGCGGTTGCGACTATGCCGACGAAGTGGAACTGCTGGCTATCGAGCGCGCCAAGCAGTTGTTTGGCTGCCAATACGCCAACGTCCAGCCCAACAGCGGCAGCCAGATGAACCAGGCGGTGTTTCTCGCCCTGCTCAACCCCGGCGACACCTTCATGGGCCTCGACCTGGCTTCTGGCGGCCACCTGACCCACGGATCGCCCGTCAACATGAGCGGCAAGTGGTTCAACGCCGTACCCTATGGCGTGCGGCGCGAAGACAGCTTGATCGACATGGACCAGGTCCGTGCCCTCGCCCGTGAGCACAAGCCCAAGTTGATCATTTCCGGCGCCACGGCCTATCCCCGCCAGTGGGATTTCGCCGCCTTCCGCGAAATTGCCGACGAAGTGGGCGCCTACCTGCTGGCCGACATGTCGCACTTCTCCGGCCTGGTGGCGGGTGGCGCGCATCCCAATCCGTTCCCCCATGCCCACATCGTGACCAGCACCACCCACAAGAGCCTGCGCGGCCCGCGTTCGGGCATCATCCTGTGGAATGACGATGCGCTGTCGAAGCCAATCAACATGGCAGTGTTCCCCGGCATGCAGGGCGGCCCGCTGATGCACGTGATCGCCGGCAAGGCCGTGGCATTCGGCGAGGCGCTGCGCCCCGAATTCCGCACCTATGCCGCCTCAATCGTGGAAAACGCCAAGGCGCTTGCCGCCAGCCTGGCCGAAAGCGGCGTAAACATCGTGTCGGGCGGAACGGACAACCACCTGATGCTGGCCGACCTCACGCCCAAGGACGTGACCGGGAAGGCTGCCGAAAAGGGCCTCGACCGCGCCTTCCTCACCTGTAACAAGAACGGCATCCCGTTCGACACCCGGTCGCCGTTCGTCACCTCCGGCATCCGCCTCGGCACCCCGGCAGGCACGACGCGCGGCTTTGGCCCGGCTGAATTCCGCAGGATCGGGCAGCTGATTGCCGAAGTGGTTGACGGTATGAGCCGCAATGGCGAGGACGGCGACGCCCAGCTTGAGGAACGTGTCCGCCGCCAGGTGGCGGAACTGTGCGAGGCTTTCCCCGTCTATCCCGGGAGGTAATTGCGATGCCCGATCCTGATAAGCCCAATGAAAAACCCATCGACAGCCGGATCCTCGTGGATGCGGTCGCCGAGGTGAAGGAAATGGGCCGTGACGGCATGGCCCATCCTTCCACCAGGCCGGTGCTGACCGGTGCCGCCGTGGGCGCAGTGGCGGGCTGGATCCTGCCGGTCATACCGCTCGGCCTCGGCTTGGTCGCGGGTGCAGGCTATATGCTCTACAAACGGATACGCCCCTAAATTGCGTTGCCCGTTCTGCGCCCATGACGACAGCCAGGTAAAGGATTCGCGTCCGACCGAGGACAACACCGCGATCCGCCGCCGCCGACAGTGCGAAAGCTGCGGCGGGCGCTTCACTACGTTCGAACGGGTGCAATTGCGCGATGTCACCGTGGTGAAAAGCGGCGGGAAACGCGAGCCTTTCGACCGCGCCAAGATTGAGCAGGCCATCGGCCTTGCATGTCGCAAGCGTGGGATCGAGCAGGAGCGGATCGACCAGCTCGTCTCGGGCATCCAGCGCCAGGTGGAAACCGCCGGTGAAGGCGAAGTGCCAAGCTCGCGCATTGGCGAGATGGTGATGGACGGCCTGAGGCAGATTGACAGCGTGGCCTATATCCGCTTCGCCTCGGTCTATCGCGATTTCAGCGAGGCGCGCGATTTCGAGGAATTCGCCAGCCAGGTGCGCGATGCCGCCAGCGAATAATCCGCCGGTATTCGTCCTGGTGCGCCCGCAACTGGGCGAGAATATCGGCAAGGCGGCGCGCGCCATGCTCAATTTCGGCCTGTGCGAAATGCGCCTCGTCGCCCCGCGCGATGGCTGGCCCAATCCCTCGGCCGGCCCCGCCGCTGCGGGTGCCGACATGGTGCTGGAGAACGCGCAGGTGTTTGCCAGTACCGCCGAAGCCGTAGCCGATTGCGCCCACGTCTATGCCACCACGGTGCGCAAGCGCGGGGTCACCAAGCCGGTGGTGATGCCCGACCAGGCAGTGCGCGAAGTCCACGCCCAGCAGGGCCGCAGCGCCATCCTGTTCGGGCCCGAGCGTTCGGGCCTCGAAACCGACGACGTGGCCCTGGCCCGCAAGATCGTGACCGTGCCGATCAACCCTGCATTCCCCTCGCTCAACCTGGCCCAGGCCGTGATCCTGATGGCCTATGAGTGGTCGAAGGGTATCGATCTGGCCATGCCGCCCGAGGAGGAGCTCCTGCCCCCAGCACCGCAGGAGGAGCTGGAGGGCCTAATTGCCCACTTCAATCGATTGCTTGAACCTCGCGGCTACTATCGCGTGACCGATCGCGCCGAAGCCACCCATCGCAACCTTCGCACCGTTCTCACCAAGCCGGGATGGAACCATCTGGAGATCCGCACGCTGCGAGGTGTCCTCACCTGCCTCGAGAAGTTCAGGCATTAGGCGAAGACTTGGCACCAAATTGTGCTTTCATGGGTCATCTGTTGGGAGAGAACCAAATGAAGCGCATTATCACCATCGCATTTCTTGCTGCCTCAACCACGGGGACTGCCGCATATGCGCAGGAACGTGACAGTGGGCGCGGGCCAGTAGATCAGGCACCGGTTCAATCCACTGCGGACGAGGGCGAGAGCGAAGAGGAAGAGAGCTATCTGAACGAGGTTGTCTGTCGCTCCGAGCCTGTGACGGGTTCACGCACCCGGGTCAACCGCACCTGCCTCACACGCCGGGACTGGAGTCTCCTGAGCGAGGATACCCGGCGAGGAATTGACCACCTGGATCGCGACGCCAACCAGTCCGTTGCCGCAGGTGCCCAAAATTCGCCGGCAGGCGGTTTCTAAGCCGCTAACTCCTTGACTTTCTCATGGCGGCAACTAAACGCGCGCCTTCACTTCGTCGGTCCGCTCCTTCCGGGGCGTACCTTCGATTGGCCCCGCACCCCGGTGAAGCGGTGGCCGCATTGTCGCAGATCGGCGGCAGTGGTGCGTACCGGGTTGAAGCGCCACCACAGTGGATGGCGATGCAGATTGGAGAAAGACCATGACGAAGCGCACCAGCGCCAAGCACAAACTCGACCGCCGTATGGGCGAGAACATCTGGGGCCGTCCGAATTCCCCGGTGAACAAGCGCTCCTATGGCCCGGGCCAGCACGGCCAGCGCCGCAAGGGCAAGATGTCGGACTTCGGCCTGCAGCTTCGCGCCAAGCAGAAGCTGAAGGGCTACTACGGCGATGTGACGGAAAAGCAGTTCCGCCGCACCTATGACGAAGCCACCAAGATGAAGGGCGACTCGAGCCAGAACCTCATCGGCCTGCTCGAACGCCGCCTGGACATGGTCGTCTATCGCGCCAAGTTCGCTCCCACCGTGTTCGCCGCCCGCCAGGTCGTCAGCCACGGCCACATCCGCGTGAACGGCGTGAAGTGCAACATCGCCAGCCGCCGCATCAATGTGGGCGACGTGATCAGCCTGGGCGACAAGGCCAAGAACATGGCCCTGATCATCGAAGCGCAGAGCCTGCCGGAACGCGACATCCCCGACTATGTCTCGGTCGATGGCACCGACAAGGTGACCTTCACCCGCGTCCCCAAGTTGGACGAGGTGCCCTATCCGGTGACCATGGAACCCAACCTGGTGGTGGAATTCTACTCGCGCTAAGCGACATTCCCCTCCGGTTACGAACGGGGCGGTCCTGCGGGGCCGCCCTTTTCTTTTGTGCGAGGCAGGCCGCCGCAAAGGTGACACAAGTGACAGGGTGTCACCTTCTTTTCCGCCCCCAAAGCGCTGATATCGCCCCAGAATCACCCCCGCGGACAAAGTGACACCCCCCGGGAGACACAGGCCCCGCCCCTGCCCGCAAGGCGCGGGACGACGACGCGGGAGATGATCTGGCGGCATGGAAGCACGGGCTGGCCCTCGGCTATGGCTGTGTGCCGAGGGGTGGAGCACAGTGCGGGGGGTGTAGGAAAGGCCAAAGCCCCCGCCCCTTTAGGGGAGGGGGTTGGGGGTGGGGACTATCCGGCAGGCGCGGCTGAAGCGGCCAGCCCCCTCCCCTCGATCCCCTCCCCCAAAGGGGCGGGGAAGCACTAACCCAGGTAATCCCGCCGGAACTCAGCCGCAAACGCCGCAAAGGTCCCGCCTGCGATCGCCTCCCGCATGGCCTGCATCAGCTGCTGGTAGAAGGCCAGGTTGTGTTCGGTCAGCAGCATGGCGCCGAGGATCTCGCCGGCCTTGCCGAGGTGGTGGAGGTAGGCGCGGCTGTAGGTGGTGCAGGTGGGGCAGTGGCAGCGCGGGTCCAATGGTCCGGTGTCCTCGGCGTGTTTCGCGTTGCGCAGGTTGAGCGGGCCGTTCCAGGTGAAAGCCTGCTGGTTGCGGCCCGAGCGGGTGGGCAGCACGCAGTCGAACATGTCCACCCCGCGCTCCACCGCGCCCACCAGGTCATCGGGCTTGCCCACGCCCATCAGGTAGCGCGGGGCGTGGTCGGGCAGCATGGCGGGGGCGAAATCGAGGGTGGCGAACATCGCCTCCTGCCCCTCGCCCACGGCCAGCCCGCCGATGGCATAGCCGTCGAACCCGATCTCGGTCAGCTTCTGGGCGGATATCTGCCGCAAGTCCCGATCGAGCGCGCCCTGCTGGATGCCGAACAGGGCGCTGCGCTCGGCGTGGTCCCCGCCGCTGTCGAACCCGTCGCGACTGCGTTTGGCCCAGCGCATCGACATTTCCATGCTCGCGGCGATTTCCTCGCGCGGACGGTCGGCGCGGGGGCATTCGTCAAACGCCATGACGATGTCGGAGCCGAGCAGGCGCTGGATCTCCATCGACCGTTCGGGAGTGAGGTGGTGGCGGCTGCCGTCGATGTGGCTTTTGAAGGTGACGCCTTCCTCAGTCAGTTTCCTGAGGTCTGACAGGCTCATCACCTGGTAGCCGCCGCTATCGGTCAGGATCGGGCGGTGCCAGTTCATGAACTTGTGCAGGCCGCCAAGCCGCGCCACCCGTTCAGCGCCGGGGCGCAGCATCAGGTGGTAGGTGTTGCCCAGGATAATGTCCGCCCCCAGGGCGCGCACGCTTTCGGGCTTCATCGCCTTCACCGTGGCCGCCGTGCCCACCGGCATGAAGGCAGGCGTGCGGATCGTACCGCGGCGCATCCGGATCTCTCCCGTACGCGCAGCGCCGTCGCGCGCCTTGATGGAGAAGGCGAAGCGGGGCTTGGTGGTCATGTGGTCAGAAGCCGTAGATGAAGGTGAAGCGGGTGGCCGTATCGGTCGAGACGCTGCCGGCAGGCGGGTTGCTGTCATATTCCACGGTATAGGACAGCCGTGCGGTCAGCTTGTCGGTGATGCGCCCTTCCATGCCGGTGACGAGGTTGAGCGAAGTGGAGCTGCTGTCGATGATCGCCAGCGCCCGCCCGCCGCCTTCGGCCACGGCATTGGTGTCCTGCGTCAGCTTGATCCTGTCCGACAGGCGCCAGTCGAAATCGAGCCCGGCCAGCACGGCGATGGAATTCTCCGATAGGCCACTGACAAGGTTGGTCTGCCGCCATGCCGGACCCGCCTGCACTGCCAGGCTGAGGCCGTCAGTATCGAGCACCTTGTAGCCCAACCCGCCCGACACCGCATAGCGCGAGGAGAAGCCCTGGAAACGGTTCCTCTCCACCTGCCCCAGGGCATAGGCGAAGAAGGCCGGGTCGATCTGGAAGCGCGGCTCATAGGCGGCGGAGAACTGCTCGCGGTCCGTCCGGCCATTGGTGCGGCGGAAATCGACCGAGGCGCGCAGGTTGTGTTCCCAGTCGATCCCGCTGCGCTTGAGCTGCAATTGCGAGGTAACCCCGCTGGCCGAGCTGTTGCCGGAGGACTGGAACGCGCCGATCTGGCCCTGCCCGCTCCAGTTGTCGAACACGCCCGCCTCGCGCAGCGCAAGTTGCTCTGCTTCGGCGGCGGCAGCGGCGCGGGCGGCCTGGGCGGTGCGGAACTCGTCCGCCAGGGCATCGATTTCGGCGTGGTCGTCCGGGTTGGTCTGGCGAGCGATCTCGACCACGGTGTTGACCTTGGCCGGATCGCGGGTGGCAATCGCCGCTTCGATCATGGCCCGGACGGGTTCGGGAAGTTCGGCAGCAGCGGGGGCTGCAGCGAGCGCCAGCGGAGGCAGCAAGAGGCAGGCAAGTCTCATGCGCCCAATCGCTAGCGGCTCATTCGCGCAACTTCCACCCCGTGCGGAAAATGAACGCGATAATCGCAATGCACACCGCGACGAACGCCAGCGTCATGCCCAGCGCCACGCCAATCGGCACGTCGGCGGTGCCGGTAAAAGTCCACCTGAGGCCGTTGATGAGGTAGAAGATCGGGTTGAACTGCGCGACCGTGCGCCACGGCTCGCCCAGCATGTCGATCGAATAGAACGTGCCGCCAAGGAAGGTCAGAGGGGTGAGGATCAGCATGGGCACGATCTGCAACCGCTCGAACCCGTCAGCCCATATGCCGAGGATGAAGCCGAACAGGCTGAAGGCCGTCGTCACCAGCATGATATAGCCCAGCGCCAGCAGCGGGTGGGCGATGGAGTAATCGACGAACAGCAGCGCTGTCGCCAGGATGATCGCGGAAATGATCAGCGACTTGGCCACCGCCGCGCCGACAAAGCCGATAAGCGTCTCGGCCACGCCGACAGGAGCGCTCAGCAGCTCGTAGATCGCGCCGGTGAACTTGGGCATGTAGATGCCGAAGCTGGCGTTGCTGGTGCTTTCCGACAGCAGGGTAAGCATGAGGAGGCCCGGCACGATGAAGGCGCCATAGGACACCCCGCCGATTTCCTGGATGCGCCCGCCAATCGCCGCGCCGAACACAATGAAATAGAGCGATGTCGTCAGTACCGGCGACAGGATCGAGCCGAACACCGTGCGGAAGAAGCGCTGCAGTTCGTTCTTGAGGATGGCGAAGGCGCCGACAAGGTTCAAGCTCATGCCGCGGCCTCCGCCGGCTGGGTGAGGAGGCCGACGAAGATTTCCTCCAGCGTCGATTCGGCAGTTTCCAGGCCGGTGAAGGCGATCTGGTTGCGGGTCAGGTCCTGCGCCAGCTCTGCCACCTCGCGCTTGCCCTTGCCCGTCCCGTCGCCGCCGCGATAGACCAGCTTCATGCCGTCATCCTCCAGTGTCAGCGGATAGTACGCCAGGGCAGGCGGGATCGCGGTCATCGGTTCTGCCAGAATGAAATGGGCTTCAGTGCGGCCGAGGCGGGCCATGATCGAAGCCTTGTCATCGGTCAGCAGGATCTGACCCTTGTTGATCACGCCCACGCGGTCGGCCATTTCCTCGGCTTCCTCAATGTAGTGGGTGGTGAGGATGATGGTCACGCCGCGCGCGCGCAGGGCGCCGATCTGTTCCCACATGTCGCGTCGCAGTTCCACGTCAACGCCGGCGGTGGGTTCATCGAGGAACAATAGGTCGGGATCGTGGGCCAGCGCCTTGGCGATCATCACCCGGCGCTTCATGCCGCCCGACAGCTTGCGGATCGGCTCGTCGCGCTTGTCCCACAGGCTCAGCGCGCGCAGCACTTCCTCGATCCGCGCCTCGTCCGACGGCAGACCGAACAGCCCGCGTGAGTAACGCACCTGGCGGATCACCTTGTCGAACATGTCGAAACTTAATTCCTGCGGCACCAGCCCGATGCGGCGGCGGACCTGCCGCCAGTTCTGCTCGACATCCAGCCCGAAAGCCTCGATCGTCCCGCCGCTCGGCCGCACCAGCCCGCAGACCGCACCGATCAGCGTGGTCTTGCCCGCACCGTTGGGGCCGAGCAGGGCAAAGATCTCGCCCTTGCGGATTTGCAGGTCAACTCCGCCAAGCGCGACATTGCCGCCCTTGTAGGTCTTGGTGAGATTGCGGATATCCAGAATCGGATCGGAAATAGCTGTGACCATGGCGCGGGAGATTGGCCCGGCCGACCGGTTTTACAAGCGTACTTATTCTTCGGCAGGCAATAACAGCGAACTATCGCCGTAAGAATAGAAGCGGTATTCTTGCGCTACGGCATGAGCATAGGCCGCCTGCATCCGCTCCCGCCCCATCAGCGCGCTGACCAGCATGAACAGCGTCGATTTGGGCAGGTGGAAATTGGTCATCAGGCCATCCACGGCGCAAAAACGGTAGCCCGGCGTGATGAAGATGGCGGTGTCGCCCTCGAAGGGATGGATCGTGCCCGTCTCGTCCGCCGCGCTTTCCAGCAGGCGGAGCGCCGTGGTGCCCGCCGCGATGATCCGCCCGCCCGCTGCCCGCGCCGCGTTCAATGCCTCTGCCGTGGCGGCATCGATCCGGCCGAATTCGGCGTGCATGGCGTGGTCAGCGGTATCCTCGGCCTTGACCGGAAGGAAGGTGCCCGCCCCAACATGCAGCGTCAGCGTATGGCACTTTACGCCTGCCGCATCGAGCGCGGCCAGCAGGTCCGGCGTGAAATGGAGCGAGGCCGTGGGCGCGGCAACAGCGCCATCCTCGCGCGCAAACACGGTCTGGTAATCGGCCCGGTCGGCCTCGTCCAAGGCGCGCTTCTGGGCGATATAGGGCGGCAAGGGCATCCGCCCCGCCCGCTCAAGCAGAACTTCCACCGGCTCGTCGCCAGCAAAGACGAGCGTGAAGCTGCCATCTTCGTGGCGCTTTTCGGCAATGACGCTGACCCCGGCGGGGAAGGTCAATTCATCGCCCTCGCGCACCCGCTTGGCATTGCGGATGAAGGCCTGCCAGCGGCGCAGGTCGATCCGTTTGTGGAGGGTGGCGCCGATGCGCGCCTCACCCCGCGTGCCTTCGAGCTGGGCGGGAATCACGCGGGTGTCGTTGAACACCATGACATCGCCAGCCCGCAGCATCTGCGGCAGGTCACGCACGCCGCGATCTTCGAATGGCGCATCGCCTCCGCGCACCACCAGCATCCGCGCGGCATCGCGTGGGCGGACAGGGCGCAGGGCTATGCGTTCGGGCGGGAGGTCGAAATCGAACAGGTCAACGCGCATGGGGAGTGGCTAGACTTTCCAGCTCGATAAATCACGCCATGATCCGTTCGTGTCGAGCGAAGTCGAGACACTGGCGCGCGGCATCTCGACTACGCTCGATGCGAACGGAGCAGAGATCGACAGCCTTTTACGCCATCAATCGACGATCGGCGCGCTCAGCATGTCGGCGGTGATCGTCTGTGTCGGACGTTCGGGCTGCGGCATCAGCTGCGGCACATTGTCCGAAGCGATGCTGGCCTGGATGATGCGCGTGGGATTAGCCGGCGGCTCGCCGCGGACAATGGCATCCACCCCGTCCATGCCTGAAATGACCCGGCCGAAATTGGTGTAATTCCGGTCCAGCGCAAAGCGCGGATAGAACACGATGAAGAACTGGCTGTTGGCGCTGTCTTCCGCCTGAGCACGGGCCATCGATACAGTGCCGCGCACGTGGGGCAGCATGTTGAACTCGGCCGCGAGGTCGGGAAGCTGCGAGCCGCCCTGTCCGGTGCCGGTGGGATCGCCGGTCTGTGCCATGAAGCCATCGATCACGCGGTGGAAGATCACCCCGTTATAGAACCCCTGGCGGGTGAGCGTCTTGATCCGCTCGACATGGTTGGGCGCCCATTGCGGGACCAGGCGGACTGCCACGCGGGTGCCGTTCGACAGGTCGAGATACCAGATGTTGTCCGGATCCCGTGTGATGTCGAAATCGGCCGCCAGCGGGATGCGGGCATTGGCCTGGGCCACGGCCTCGGCATGGGCCTCTGCCTCCTGTGCGCGCTCCAGAGTGCCCGGCTGCTGGGCAGCCGCGGGCATGGCTAGCGCAAGGCCTGCGGCCATAAGGCACAACACGGCGAAAAAGCGCGTGAATTTCTGGACGATTGTCTGGATCATGGTCTGAATCGGATCGGTCCTGCAGATATACTGGAAAAGTCCCCTAGTGCCTCGGGGCTGACAGTTCAATGAACATGGAACCTGGCCCCACAGTAACGCCGGATCAGCGCCCGTCGCCCTTGCGGCCTAGCTGGTTCACCCGCGCCACGACCAGTTCGCGCACCTGCGGGCTGACGAAGCGGGCGATGTCACCGCCGTAGAAGGCGATTTCCTTAACCAGCTTTGAGGCGATCGGCTGGAGCGAGATATCGGCCATCAGGAAGACCGTCTCGATCCCGGCATTCAATTGCTGGTTCATTCCGGCCATCTGGTATTCGTATTCAAAGTCCGCCACGGCGCGCAGCCCGCGCAGGATCATGCTTGCGCCCTCGCGCTCGGCCACGTCCATCAGCAGGGCATCGAAGCCCTTGATCTCCACGTTGGTCAGCCCAAGCCTCGCCACTTCGCCCGCCACCATCGCCATGCGCTCGTCATGGCTGAACATGGGGTCCTTGCTGGGATTGGTGGTCACGCCGATGATCAGCCGGTCCACCAACTTGGCCCCGCGCCGCATGATATCGGCATGGCCCAGCGTGAAGGGGTCGAAGGTGCCGGGATAAAGGCCGATGCGGTCGGTCATCTTTGGACGCTCACCCTTCCCGCTCGACAATAAACCGCGCCAGCGCGCGCAGCAGGTCGGCTTCCTTGCCATGGCTGGCGAGGTGGCCCACGGCCTGTTCGGACAGGAACCGCGCCTGTTCCCGGGCCTTGTCGGCACCCATCAGCGATACGAAGGTCGCCTTGCCCTGTTCAGCATCCTTGCGCAGCGCCTTGCCGGCCTTGGCCTCGTCGCCTTCATGATCCAGCAGGTCGTCGGCGATCTGGAAGGCGAGGCCGATGTCGCGGGCGAAGGCGCGCAGGTGGGCGCGGGCTTCTTCGGGCACTTTGGCCAGGATCGCGCCCATTTCCACCGCTGCCATAAGCAGCGCACCGGTTTTCAACTGCTGCAGGCGGGTAACGGCGCGCAGGTCAAAGTCTTCCTCGCCCGCCATGATGTCCATCACCTGGCCGCCGGCCATGCCGTTGTGCCCGCTCGCCCGCGCCAGCGCGCCGCACAGCTCGCTGCGCACGAAGGGATCACTGCCGACTTCCGGGCTGGTGAGCAGGTCGAAGGCCAGCGCATGGAGGCAATCGCCCGCCAGCACGGCAATCGCCTCGCCGAACGCGAGATGCACCGTGGGCTTGCCGTGGCGCATCTGGTCATCGTCCATGCACGGCAGGTCGTCATGGATAAGCGAATAGGCGTGGATCGCCTCGATCGCGCAACCGGCCTGAACGGCAGCGCTGCGGGACGAGCCATACATTTCGGCCACGGTAATCACCAGGAACGGCCGCACCCGCTTGCCGCCGCCGATCGCGGCATAGCGCATGGCCTCGACCAGTTTGGCGCGCGAATCCTCGGGCACGGGCAGCATGGCATCGAAAGCGGCATCGACCTCGCGCTGCACGCGTTGCAGGCTGCGGCCAAGCAGGTCGTCGGCCAGGGCAAGTCCCACCGGCTTATTCCGCGTCAAACGGGACGGCGCCCGCAGGCTTGCCGTCCGGCCCGGCGACGATCTTCTCGATCCGCGCTTGCGCCGCATCGAGCCGCGCCTGGCAATGGCCCCGCAGCGCCTCGCCGCGCTCGTACAGCGCAATCGATTCGTCGAGCGGCACGTCGCCGCTTTCCAGCCTGCGCACCACATCCTCGAGCGCACGCAAGGCGTCCTCGAAACTCATTTCGCCGATTTTTGGCCCCGTCTCATTCATGGCGCACGGTTTGGCCGCGCCAGCGCGCTTGGTCAAGCATGGCCAAATTGCGTGGGGCAAAAGTGAAGGCTCCAGTCTGCTGGGGGGACTAGCGACTCCCGCGCGCCCTCGCTAAGGCGGCGGGCATGTCACAGATCACACCCGATGTCGTCGAGGCGCACGGCCTCAATTCCGAAGAATATGCCCGCGTGCTGCACGCGCTGGGGCGCGAGCCGAACCTGGTCGAGCTCGGCATCTTCTCGGTCATGTGGTCCGAACATTGCAGCTACAAGTCATCGCGGCTGCACCTGAAGAAGTTGCCCACAGAGGCCCCGTGGGTGATCTGCGGTCCGGGCGAGAACGCCGGCGTGATCGACATCGGCGAAGGGCCGAACGGCACGAAGCTCGCCTGCATCTTCAAGATGGAGAGCCACAACCACCCGTCCTACATCGAACCCTACCAGGGCGCGGCAACCGGCGTGGGCGGCATCCTGCGCGACGTGTTCACCATGGGCGCGCGGCCTGTCGCCAACCTTAATGCGCTGCGCTTCGGGCGGCCCGACCATCCCAAGATGAAGCATCTGGTGCAGGGTGTGGTTTCGGGCATCGGCGGCTATGGCAACTGCGTGGGCGTGCCGACCGTGGGCGGCGAGACCAATTTCCACAGCGCTTACGATGGTAATATCCTCGTCAACGCGATGACCGTGGGCGTGGCCGAGCAGGACAAGATCTTTTATTCCGCCGCCACGGGCCTCGGCAATCCGATCGTCTATGTCGGCTCCAAGACCGGGCGCGACGGGATCCATGGCGCGACCATGGCCAGCGCCGATTTCGGCGAGGATGCCGATGCCAAGCGCCCCACCGTGCAGGTGGGCGATCCGTTCACCGAAAAGCTGCTTATCGAAGCCTGCCTCGAACTGATGGCGACCGATGCCATCGTGGCGATCCAGGATATGGGCGCTGCGGGGTTAACCTCAAGTTCGGTTGAGATGGCGACAAACGGCAAGGCCGGCATCCGGCTGGACATGAACATGGTCCCCTGCCGCGAAGAGGGCATGACGCCATACGAAATGATGCTGAGCGAAAGCCAGGAGCGGATGCTCATGGTGCTGAAGCCCGGCAAGGAACCCATGGCCGAGGCGATCTTCAGGAAGTGGGAGCTCGATTTCGCAGTGATCGGCGAAGTGACCGACACCGGCCACATGGTGCTGGAGTTCAACGGCGAAGTGGTGTGCGACATTCCGCTCGGCCCGCTTGCTGCCGATGCGCCGCTCTATGACCGACCCTATCTCAGCCGTGAAGAATACAAGGCCTGGGCTGGCACGAAGCCGCTCGAGAATATCCCCGGCGGCGATGATATCGGCGCGGACCTGCTCAAGATGATGGCCTGCCCTGACCTCGCAAGCCGCAAGTGGATCTGGGAGCAGTACGACAGCCAGGTGGGCGCCGATACGCTGCAAACCGGCGGCGACGCGGCCGTCGTGCGCATCCACGACACCACCCGCGCGCTGGCGATGACCACCGATTCCACCCCGCGCTACGTCTATGCCGATCCGTACCTGGGCGGCATGCAGGCCATTGCCGAAGCCTATCGCAACCTCTGCGCCGTGGGTGCAACACCGCTGGCGGTGACCAACTGCCTCAACTTCGCCAACCCGCAACGGCCCGAGATCATGGCCCAGCTGGTCCATGCATTGGATGGCATGGGCGAGGCCTGCCGCGTGCTCGACTTCCCGATCGTGTCGGGCAATGTCAGTTTGTATAACGAGAGCAAGGCCACCGGCGGCGGCAGCGCAATCCTCCCCACCCCCGCCATCGGCGGCGTCGGCGTAATCGAGGATTACGCCAAGATGATGACCATGGGCATCAAGCAGGCGGGCGATGCGATCTACCTGATCGGCGCGGAACCGTGGGCCACCCCCAACCCGCACCGCAGCCTTGTCGGACGGTCGCTCTGGCTGCGCGAGATCCACGGGCGCGAGGAAGGCCGCTGCCCGCCAGTGGACCTGACGCTGGAGAAGTACAACGGCGAATTCATCCGCGAACTGATCGCGGCGGGTCTCGTCAACGCGGTGCACGATGTGTCCGACGGCGGCATGGCCGTGGCGCTGGCCGAAATGGCGCTGAAGGGCAGCATCGGCGCCGAGGTGGAGAACCACCCCGACTATGACCCCGCCCGCTGGTGGTTCGGCGAGGACCAAGGCCGCTATCTCATCACCGTGCCCGACGTGGCGGCCTTCCAGGCCCAATTGGCCAAGGGCACGCGGAACGAGGATACGGCGGCCAGCGGCGTGCGGCGGATTGGTACGACCGGGGGCACCCGCGTGTTCGGCGTGGAGCTGGATGCGTTGAAGGAAGCGAACCTGTCGTTCTTCAGGGAGTGGATGGAAGGGTGACTTTCTCCTCCCCATTTTTGCGAATGCACAAATGGGGAGGTGGCAGCGCGGCACGCGCTGGCGGAGGGGTTATCTACCGCACCCAATCCTTCTCCGGCACATCCAGCAACCTGAGCAGCGCGGTCAAATTCCCCCGGTCCACCCAGCCATTGGCCGCCGCGCGGGCCTTGGGCTTGGCGTAGTAGGCAATGCCATAGGTGGCCGCCTCGATCATCGGGATATCGTTGGCCCCGTCGCCCGCGCCCATGCTCACGGCTTCATCGCCCAGCAGGCCGAGTTCTTCGCGCAGGACGGCCAGCTTGGTGTCGCTACCGCAGACTTCGCCCACAAGACCGCCGGTCAGCTTGCCGCCAACGACCTCAAGCCGGTTGCCCGCCACCCGCTCGAACCCGATCTGGGCGGCGACTTCATCGGCGAAGTGGTGGAATCCGCCGGTCACCAGCACCGTCTTGCAGCCGCGGCTCTTCAGCGTTTCGACCAGCACTTTCGCGCCGGGATTGGGGCGGATGCGTTCATCGAGGCAGCGGCGGATCGCGCCTTCCTCCAGCCCGGCGAGCAGGCCGACGCGCTCGCGCAAGGCGCTTTCGAAATCGAGTTCGCCCTGCATGGCGCGTTCGGTGATCTCGGCGATCTGGTCCTTGATCCCCGCATAGTCGGCCAGTTCGTCGATACATTCCTGCCCGATCATGGTGGAATCCATGTCCGACACGAAGACATGCGGCACCTGGAATGGCGCACGGGCGAGGATCGCGTCGCTCGGGGCGAAATGGCTGTCGATCACGCGGCGCAAGGTGGCCATGTCATCACCCACGATCGACAGTTCGAGCACGTCGCTGCAGAAATCCAGCATCTCGGCCTGGGCTACGGCCAAGCCTACAGCACCAAGTTCGGCGCTGGCCGCTTCGAGCGCGGTTTCCAGTGTGGCAGGGTCTGCTATCAGGCGGGCAATGAGCAAGGGTAGAACTCCGCAAAACAAGGTGGCGCTCATCGCAGGGCCAACCGCCAGCGGCAAGAGCGATCTGGCCGTGCGGCTGGCGCTGGCGCTGGCCGATGTCGGGCGCGAGGCGGTGATTATCAACGCCGACAGCGCGCAGGTCTATGCCGATCTTGCCGTGCTGAGCGCCCGCCCGACCGAGGAAGAAATGCGCGGCATGCCGCATCGTCTGTTCGGCGCCTGGGACGGATCCACGGCCTGCTCGGCGGCGGACTGGGCCACGGCGGCCAAGGCGGAAATTGCCGCTGCGCACGAAACGGGCGCCGTGCCGATCCTCGTGGGCGGGACCGGGCTCTATATCCGCACGCTGCTCGATGGCATCGCGCCCGTGCCCGCCATCGACGAGGGCGTGCGGGCCGAGGTGCGCGCCCTGCCCCTCGATCAGGCCTATGCCGCGCTGCAAGCCGAAGACCCGGACCGCGCCGCCCTGCTCTCGCCTGCCGACAGCCAGCGGATCACTCGCGCGCTGGAAGTGGTGCGCTCCACCGGCAAGCCGCTCGGCCACTGGCACCAGCAACTGGAGGGCGGGATCGGCCACGCGGTCACCCTCGCCCCGCTGGTGCTCCTGCCGGAACGCGAGGCGCTCTATGCCCGCTGCGACGCGCGGTTTGCCGCCATGCTGGATCAGGGCGCGGTGGACGAAGTGGCCGCGCTGCTCGCCCGCAATCTCGACCCCGCCCTCCCTGTCATGCGCGCCATCGGGGTGGCCGAGATCGCCGCGATGCTGCGCCAGGAACTGTCAAGAGAGGAGTGTATCGCCAGCGGCAGCCAAGCCACACGCAACTATGCCAAGCGGCAATATACCTGGCTGCGGCACCAGCCCCCGGCAGATTGGCTCCGCATCGCGCCAGAAAATGTCTCAATCAACACTCACTTTGAAATATTCTTCTGATATTGTGGGTTGACAGGACATATCCTGTCTCATAGTGGGGCCGCCTTCCGAAGGAGTAAGCCAAGTGAGTGCGTGGAAATGAGTGGGGAACGCAGCGGCGCTGCCATATTGTGCGAGATGCTGGTCCGCCACGAAGTCGAATTCGTGTTCGGCTATCCGGGCGGAGCGGTCCTGCCGATCTATGACGAGCTGTTCTCGGACGATCGCGTGCGCCACATCCTTGTCCGGCACGAAGCCGGCGCCGCCCATGCGGCCGAAGGCTATGCCCGTTCGACCGGCAAGCCCGGCGTGGTGCTGGTCACCAGCGGCCCCGGCGCGACCAACGCGGTCACCGGCATTGCCGATGCCTTCCTCGATTCGATCCCCATGGTGGTCATCACCGGTCAGGTGGCGACCAACCTGATCGGCACCGATGCCTTCCAGGAAGCCGACACCATCGGCATCACCCGCCACTGCTGCAAGCACAACTACCTGGTGAAAGACCCGGCCGACCTTGCCGCGACCATCGACGAGGCGTTCGAGATCGCCACCACCGGCCGCCCCGGCCCGGTCGTGATCGACATTCCCAAGAACGTGCAGGTCGCCACGGCCGCGTTCAGCGCCGCGCCGGTGCAACGTCCGCGCCGCTACAACCCGCGCATGGTGGCAGCGCCCGAGGAAATCGCCGAAGCAATCGAGCTGATCGCCGGTGCCTCGCGCCCGATCTTCTATACCGGCGGCGGCGTCATCAACTCCGGCCCGCGCGCCAGCGAGCTGCTGCGCCAGTTCCAGGCGCTGGTGGGCGCGCCCGTCACCTCCACGCTGATGGGCCTTGGCGCATTCCCCGATGGCCATCACGACTGGCTGGGCATGCTGGGGATGCACGGCACGCTGGAAGCCAACATGGCGATGAACCGGTGCGACGTGATGGTGAACATCGGCGCACGTTTCGATGACCGGGTGACGGGCAGGCTCGATGCGTTCTCGCCGCATTCCACCAAGATCCACATCGATATCGACCGTTCCTCCATCAACAAGGTGATCCCGGTCGATCTGGGTATTGTCGGCGATTGCGCCACGGTGCTCGAACAGCTGATCGAGGCATGGGGCAAGCGCAAGGCGGCCGACCTTTCGGCCTGGAAGGCGCAGATCGGCGAGTGGCGCGGGCGTGACAGCCTGGCCTATCCCGCCAGCGACAGCGTGATCATGCCGCAGCACGCGGTCCAGCGGCTCCACGCGCTGACGCACCATCTCGATCCGATCATCACCACCGAAGTGGGCCAGCACCAGATGTGGGCGGCGCAGTATTTCGGCTTCACCGGTCCCAACCGCTGGCTGACCAGCGGCGGCCTTGGCACGATGGGCTATGGCATGCCCGCCGCCATCGGCGCGCAGCTCGGCAATCCCGGCAGGCTGGTGATCGACATTGCAGGCGAAGCCTCGATCCAGATGAACATCCAGGAGATGGGCACGGCCAGCCAGTTCCGCCTGCCGATCAAGGTGTTCATCCTCAATAACGAATACATGGGCATGGTCCGCCAGTGGCAGGAACTGACCTATGAGAGCCGCTATTCCAACTCCTACTCCGACAGCCTGCCCGATTTCGTCGCGCTGGCCGAAGCATACGGCTGGAAGGGCATCCGCATCACCTGCGAGGACGAGCTGGACGCGGGCATCAAGGCGATGATGGAGCACGATGGCCCGGTTATGGTCGATTGCCAGGTGTCGAAGGACGCCAACTGCTTCCCGATGATCCCCAGCGGCGCGGCGCATACCGAGATGCTGCTCTACGGCGACATGGTGGCCGGAACTCTGGATGATGAAGCGAAGGCGCTGGTGTGATGAAGATCAAGCAAACCGAGAGCGAGCGCCACGTGCTCAACATCACGGTCGATAACGAGGCCGGGATCCTGGCCAAGATCGCCGGGCTGTTCACCGCGCGCGGCTATAATATCGACAGCCTGACCGTCGCCGACATATCGGACAACCACAAGGTCAGCCGCATCACCATCGTCACGCACGGCCCGCCGCACGTGATCGACCAGATCGAGGCGCAGCTTGACCGGCTGGTGCCCGTCCACCGCGTGATCGACCTCACCCAGTCCGGCCCGCACGTCGAGCGCGAGCTGGCCCTGATCAAGGTGTCCGGCACCGGAGATTCCCGCGTCGAAGCCCTGCGCATCGCCGACGTGTTCCGCGCCAAGGTGGTCGATACCACGACCTCCAGCTTCATCTTCGAACTGACCGGCGTGCCCGAGAAGATCGACAGCTTTGTCGCCCTGATGCGCGAACTGGGGCTGGTCGAAGTGGGCCGCACCGGCGTGGTCGGGATGATGCGCGGGCCGCAGGGCGCGTAAACCAGTTTCAAAAAAGATTTTCGCCCCAAGGCGTAAATGCCGCTAGAGGCACCCCCGCGAATTTCACTCCCCGCGCCAAGGGGGAAGACGAGAACTTAAGACAGGAACGTTCCGATGAAAGTGTATTACGACGCCGATGCCGACCTGAACCTGGTCGTGAACAAGAAGATTGCCGTGCTCGGCTATGGCTCGCAGGGCCACGCCCACGCGCAGAACCTGCGCGACAGCGGCGTGAAGGAAGTGGCCATCGCGCTGCGTCCCGGTTCGGCTTCGGCAAAGAAGGCCGAAGGTGCAGGCTTCAAGGTACTGTCCAACAAGGACGCCGCCGCCTGGGCCGATATCCTCATGATCCTCGCCCCTGACGAGCACCAGGCCGCCATTTGGGCCGACGATATCAAGGGCAACATGAAGGCGGGCGCGGCGCTCGCCTTTGCCCACGGCCTCAACATCCACTTTGGCCTGATCGAAGTGCCATCGGACATCGACGTGATCATGATCGCCCCCAAGGGCCCCGGCCACACGGTGCGCGGTGAATATGTGAAGGGTGGCGGCGTGCCCTGCCTTATTGCCGTCCACCAGGATGCCAGCGGCAACGCGCACGACATCGCGCTCGCCTATGCCAGCGGCGTTGGCGGCGGTCGTTCGGGCGTGATCGAGACCAATTTCAAGGAAGAGTGCGAAACCGACCTGTTCGGCGAGCAGGCCGTGCTGTGCGGCGGCATCACCCACCTGATCCAGGCCGGGTTCGAAACGCTGGTGGAAGCCGGTTATGCCCCCGAAATGGCCTATTTCGAGTGCCTCCACGAAACCAAGCTGATCGTGGACCTGCTGTACGAAGGCGGCATTGCCAACATGCGCTATTCGATCAGCAACACGGCCGAATATGGTGACATCACCACCGGCCCGCGCATCATCACCGCCGAAACCAAGGCCGAGATGAAGCGCGTCCTGGCCGACATCCAGAGCGGCCGCTTCGTGAAGAACTTCGTGCTCGACAACCGGGCCGGCCAGCCCGAGCTGAAAGCCGCCCGCAAGGCCGCCGAAGCCCACCCGATCGAGCAGACCGGCGCCCAGCTGCGCGCCATGATGCCGTGGATTTCGGCCAACAAGCTGGTGGACCAGGCCAAGAACTAAGCGCTAACCGGCGGGGCTGTTGCGACAATTCGCGACAATTACCCCCGCCGGTCCGCTGCACGGCATTACGGTTCACGGTGGACATTGGCTGCGTGCATCGCCACATTGCACGCCTGAGTTTTGCATAGTCAACACACAGCCAATACCACCGGGAGACCCCTCACATGCGTAAATCACTTCTCGCCATCGCCGCAGCAGCCGGCGTTGCGACCCTTTCCGTCGGCGCGCTCCAGGCCCAGGGCGGCCCGCCCGCCCCCGCACTGAACCCCGCCAACGCTACCAGCGGCACCTATACCGCCGATGCAGCTCACTCGATGGTCGGCTGGGGCGTGAGCCACCTTGGTTTCAACGACTATTTCGGCATCTTCGGTGACGTGGCGGGCACCCTCACGCTCGACACCGCCAACCTTGCCGCGTCCAGCGTTGACGTGACCATCCCGCTCGCTTCGGTCATCGTGCCGAGCGCCGGGCTGAAGGAGCATCTCCATCGCGCCGGTGCCGATGGCGGCGCCCCCGATTTCTTCGGCCCCAACCCCGAGCCCGCCCGCTTCGTGTCCACTGCGGTCCACTCGACCGGACCGACCACCGCGCACATCGATGGCAACCTCACGCTGAACGGTGTGACCGCACCGGTCACCATCCAGGCCGAACTGTCGGGCATGGGCACCAACGGCATGAACCAGAAGGAAACCCTGGGCTTCCACGGCAAGACCACGATCAAGCGCTCGGAATGGAACATGGCCTGGGGCATTCCCTTCGGCATCGGCGATGATATCGCCCTCGACATCACCGTGGCCTTCGAAAAGAACTGATCGCCACTCAGCTATGCGACAATGGAGCGCGCGGTCTCTGCGGAGATCGCGCGCTTCGTGTTTTTTGCAGGCCTAGACTTTTCTTAACCACGGCCCCATATGGTGCCCACCATGAAAGTCCGCGCGCTCCTATCGCTGCTTCGACTTACACGCCCTTAGGCGTGTCAATTCCCGTGCGCGCCCCATGCGGGCAATGCGCCGGAACCCGCCTAAGGGCCACTTCGCACCACAGTTGAAATTTCCGCCCGCCTCTTGCCGCGCGGGCGATAAGCGATAAGGGCTTCAAGCCATGTCCATGCTCAAGGATCCGAGCCGAAAATACCAGGCCTTCCCGCAGGTGCCCCTGCAGGATAGGCAATGGCCTTCGCGCACCATCACCAAGGCCCCCCGCTGGCTCTCGACCGACCTGCGCGATGGCAACCAGTCGATCATCGACCCGATGGATGGGGTGAAGAAAAACCGCTTCTTCGACCTCTTGGTGGAAGTGGGCGTAAAGGAGATCGAAGTCGGTTTCCCCAGCGCGGGCGCGACCGAATTCGATTTCATCTCCGGCCTCGTCCAGTCGGGCAAGGTGCCTGATGACGTGGTAATCCAGGTCCTCACCCAGTCGCGCGAAGACCTGATCAAGCGCAGCTTCGAGAGCCTGGAAGGCGCGCACTCGGCCATTGTCCACGTCTATAACGCGTTGAGCCCCGCCTGGCGCGAAATCGTGTTCCGCATGACGCCAGCCGAGGTAAAGGCCATCGCCGTGTCCGGCGCAAAGCTGCTGCGTGACGAAGCGGCCAAGCGCCCCGGCACCCGCTGGCAGTTCGAATACAGTCCGGAAACCTTCTCCACCGCCGAGCTCGATTTCAGCCTCGAGGTGTGCGAAGCGGTGATGGAGGTGTTGCAGCCCACGGCCGACAGCCCGATCATCCTCAACCTGCCGGCCACGGTGGAAGCGGCCACGCCCAACATCTATGCCGACCAGATCGAGTATTTCTGCCGCAACCTGCCCAACCGGCAGGCGGCGGTGATATCGCTCCACACCCACAACGATCGCGGCACCGGCGTTGCGGCGGCGGAACTGGGCCTGATGGCTGGCGCAGACCGGATCGAGGGCTGCCTGTTCGGCAATGGCGAACGCACCGGCAACTGCTGCCTCGTCACAATGGCGATGAACATGTACACGCAAGGATTGGATCCTGAGCTGGATTTCAGCAACATCGACAAGGTCATCGAGACGGTCGAATACTGCAACCAGATCCCCGTCCACCCGCGCCACCCCTATGGCGGCGAACTGGTGTTCACGGCCTTTTCGGGCAGCCACCAGGACGCAATCAAGAAGGGCTTCGAAGCGCAGCAGCAGCGCAATGACCACCTGTGGCGCGTGCCCTACCTGCCGATCGATCCGGCCGACCTGGGGCGCAGCTACGAGGCTGTGATCCGCGTCAATTCGCAGAGCGGCAAGGGCGGCTTTGCCTGGGTGCTGGAACAGGACCAGGGGCTGAAGCTGCCGAAGAAGCTTCAGGCCGATTTTTCCGGCCACGTGCAGCGCATGGCCGATGACCTGGGGCGCGAGTTGAACGCCGCCGACATCTGGCGGTGCTTCCGCGAGGCCTATTTCATCGGCGACGTGCCGAAGCGTTTCCGGCTGGTCGATTACGAGGAAAGCAAGGCGGGCGACGGGACGCACATATTCACCGGAACCATCAAGGTTGACGGCGAGGAACAGCGCATCGCCGGGCGCGGCAAGGGCCTGCTCTCCACCATCCTGGCGACCATGCGCGAGGCCTATGCGCTCGATTTCGAAGTGCTCGACTATGTCGAACATGCGCTCGGGTCAGGGATAGATGCCCGGGCGGCGGCCTATATCGAATGCCGCCTGCCCGATGGCAGCAGCGCCTGGGGCGTGGGGATCGACGAGGACGTGGCGACGGCCAGCGTGCGGGCAATCCTGTCGGCTGCCGACGGCGTGTCTGCCCGGGTAGTTGCTGCATAGGTAAAGCTCCGGAGCGCAGGCCAAGCGCTTTACCAAGGGCATCGGGGGCACAGCGATGGCAGCTTCAACTGCGGTCGGCCCCTATGCTCCACTATGCGCTTCACCTTCTGTTTGTCGCCACCGCGGGCGTGCTCGCGGTGCTGCTGGTGCGACTGCACCGGCAGACCGCATCGCGCATGGCCCCTGCCCTGCCCCCGCTGCCCGCGAAACCGGACCACGGCGATCCCCAAGCCGAGGCTGACGCTGACGAGCGGTGGAGCGCATTCCTGATCGGCATGAGCCACGAACTGCGCACACCAATGAACGCGGTCATCGGCTTTACCGAGATGCTGCTGGAGGCTGACCTGCCCGAATCACAGCACCAGCAGGTGCGCCTGATCGCCGATTCGGGCCGCGCCATGCTGCGCCTGCTGAACGACGTGCTCGACATCTCGCGCATCAAGGCGGGACAAGTCCGGCTGGTCGAAGAGGAAACCGATCTCGCCGAAGAGCTGCGCCAGGCAATCGCCCTGATGCAGCCCATTGCTGCGGCCAAGGGCCTCGACCTCTCGCTTGACCTGTCGGACGAGGTGCCCGCGCGGCTGGCGCTCGACCGGCTGCGGTTGCGCCAGGTTGTGCTCAACCTGATCGGCAATGCTCTCAAATTCACCGATCGCGGGCATGTGAGAGTGGGACTTGCTCTCGCGGCGGACCAAGTGGCGATTACGGTGCGCGACACCGGCCGGGGCATCGCTGCCGAGCGCCTGCCAGGCCTGTTCACGCCCTTCCCGCCCGAACACGGCACCGCCGAGCGCCATTATGGCGGGACCGGCCTGGGCCTGCCAATCTGCCAGCAGCTCGTGCGGCTGATGGGCGGCACGATCGACGTCGACTCCATTGCCGGACAAGGCAGCCTGTTCGCCATCCGCCTGCCCTTGCGCGATGTCGGGCGGGCAAGTGCTGCGCCTGTTGCAGCCGCTGCCCCGCCCGAAACGGCACCCTCGCTACGCGGCCGCCGGGTGCTGGTGGCCGAGGACCACCCGATCAACCAGCAACTGATCCTCGCCATGACGGGGGCTCTGGGGCTGGACGTGAAGCTTGCAACCAATGGCCGCGAGGCTGTGGATATGGCACTGGCTGCGCAGGAGGCAGGACATCCGTTCGAACTGGTGCTGATGGACGTGCAGATGCCGATGATGGACGGACTTGCGGCGGCGCGGGCGCTGCGGGCGGCCGGCCTTGGTCCGGGGAAACTGGCGATCATCGCACTGACCGCCAACTGCCATCCCGAGGATATCGCTGCGGTGCTTGATGCCGGGATGCAGGCCCACTTGGCCAAGCCGCTTATGCTGGCGGACCTCGAACGCGTGCTGGCCGACCAGTTGCGCTCTGACATCCCAGGCAGCCGAACCCCCGAACCGTGCGACGTGCTGCGCCAGCCCGAAGGCATCAGCGCCACGATCCATTCGCTCGATTTCCGCTACCGCCAGCGCAAGGCCGAGCTGTTCGACCTGATCGAAGCCGCACATGCAAGGCGAGATGCGCTTACCGACTGGGAAACAATCGCAACCGGCCTCCACCGGCTGGCCGGCACGGCGGCCAATTTCGGCGATGCGGAACTGGGCAATGTGGCCCGTCGGATCGAACGCGAGTTGCGGGCCACGATGGACAGCGATGCCCGGCACGCGGCACTGGCGAGCCATTTCACCGCACTGCGCGAAGCCGCCTAGGGGTCCTGCGGCGCGGTTACTGCCCAGATCGTCTCGGCCATGGCGTCGAGTTCGCTGAAGTCCACGCCCTTGCCCACCGGATCGCGGGAATTCAGCCTGATTCGCGGAAGGCCCGGTGCCAGCAGGCTGCGCCGAAGCGCGCGTTGCAGCAGGCGCATTCGCATCAGCACTTCCTGCGCAGCCACATCGGGCGAGCGCGTGCGCGCCGCCTGCCATCCGGCCTCGATCTGGCCCATGCGCTCGGCCACGACCTCGTTATAGCGCCGATGCGGCCCGCGGTGGAGTGGCAGGCCCAGCACCATCGCTGCCTGCTCCAGCGCGGGCAGCAGCAGGCCGTTGCAGCGAAAATCGTCGAACCCGATCAGGTCGCAGCCAACCGCATCGAACAGCGCGCGCAGCTTGCGATCGAGCAGCAACTGGCGCGGGAGGAGGTGGTGACGCTGCATTCCTGTCCGATAGCCGGGCTTGCCCGGTTTGTTGACCGAGCGGAACGGCAACCTGCCGCGCAGCAGCGCAGTGCCCCGGATTTTCGGTGTGCCGGCAATTCCGGCTAGCGCGACCCTCTCCACACATGGAGAATGCCTGCTTCCGCGCGCGGTTCAAGTAGCAATGTTTCTCCGCTAGGTCCGGTCAACGACATGGTCTGGTCCACCCGGCCATTCTCGACCAGCCAGTGGAGCAGACGCAGGGCTACCTTGGCCGCCTGTTGCTGGTCCTGCCCGGGGTCCGGTTCAAGCCGCAGTTCCTGGCCGGTGAACAATGCCAGCCCTTCGCTCAGGATGGCTCCATCGGGTTGTGGCAGCAGGGCGGTGAGGCCGAGCCCGGGAAACGCTCCGCCGCCGATCCAGCGGGTTACCACGTCGCGGAAATAGTCCGGGCCGCAAATCGTGCGGGCCGGACCCCACACGATCGCGCGCAGGTGCTCCAGCCCGGCCAATTCAGCGGCCAGCCATGCAAGACAGCGCAGCACGGGGACCATCGGGCCGCCGCTGGTGAGGTGCGGACCGGGAGTCAGGGCCACGCCCTCGCAGCTTGCCGGATCAAAGCCCTCGGGCAGGCCAAACAGATGTCCATCGGCCACACCTGGGCCGGGTTTGCCCGGCGCGAGGCCTGCGATATCGAAGGTCAGGCCGTTCGCCAGAAGTTCGGCCCAGCGCATTTCCTGGCCAGGACCATCGCTTTCCAGCGTTACCGCGAATTGGCCCTGAGCGACCGAAAGCGACTGGATTTCAGACAAGGGGGGACGGTGACCGGGCGCAAACAGCAGCACGACCATCTGATCCGTTCTGTTTTCGGCTGGGTGATGCGCTAGCCCTATGGCGTCATACCCCCTCGTCCCGGGAAAAATCCTGTCCTCCTTACAATTGGATAACCGCCTAGGCGATAATTCGAACAAGGCAAGCTGGCCACTCCAAATGGAACCACTTCGGAACAGTCCGCCGGTAGCGGATCACGCAGGGAGCGGGCAACGCCTTCCCACAGACGCCGCCAACGGCTAATCGTTCCGTCATGCTCGACACCCCCCCTGTACTTGGTATCAATTGTTCCCTTTCGGGCAAGTCCTGGCAGTGGCTGGGTGGCAATATGCAGTTGACAACCGGGGTTGGCGAATCGGGCGAATTGTCCGCCAGCGCCCCCGGAATCGCTTCGGGCGAGGATATCGTGGCGCAATTGCTGATGGCGCGCGGTGTTGCCCCTGCGGACCTCGCCTTGCACCGCGAGCCCAGCCTGCGCGGTTTCCTGCCCGACCCGTCGGAATTCCGCGACATGGACCGGGCCGCCGAGCGCATGGCCCAGGCAGTGATCGCCCGCGAACGGATGACGATCTACGGCGACTACGATGTCGACGGGGCGACGAGCAGCGCGCTGCTGATCCGGCTGATGCGAATGTTGGGCCATGATGCAGGGCATTACATACCAGACAGGTTGCTGGAGGGTTACGGACCTTCGGGTAAGGCACTCGTAAGATTGGGACAGGAAGGTTCCAGCCTCGTGGTAACGGTCGATTGCGGGGCGATGGCCCACGAGGCGCTGGCCGCCGCGCACGATGCCGGGGTCGATGTGATCGTGGTCGATCACCACAAGTGTTCGCCCGAACTTCCGCGTGCGCTGGCCCTGGTCAATCCCAACCGACTCGACGAGAACGACCTTGCCGCATCGCACGGCCACCTTGCCGCCGTGGGCGTGGCCTTCCTGCTCGCCGTGGCCGTGGTGCGGACGCTGCGGGCGCGGGACTTTTTTGCCGACCGGCCAGAACCTGACTTGTTCAGCCTTCTCGACCTGGTGGCCTTGGGCACGGTGGCCGATGTCGCCGCCATCCGCGGGCTCAACCGCGCCTTCGTTGCCCAAGGCCTCAAGGTCATGGCGCACCGCCGCAATGTGGGGATGTCGGCGCTGATCGACGCCTCGCGACTGACCCGTGCGCCGAGTTGCAGCGATTGCGGATTTGCCCTGGGGCCGCGCATCAACGCCGGCGGGCGCGTGGGCGAATCGACGCTGGGTGTGCGCCTGCTGACCACCGAAGATCCCGCCGAGGCAGCGGCCATTGCCGCACAGCTATCGCAACTGAACGAGGAACGCCGCGCGATCGAGGCCGAAGTGCAGGAGGCTGCCGAGGCGCAACTGGCAGCCCAGCACAACCGCGCAGTGCACATCGTCGCGGGACACGGCTGGCACCCGGGGGTGATCGGCATCGTCGCCGGGCGCATCAAGGAAAAGACCGGCAAGCCGGCGCTGGTGATCGCTCTGGATAACGAGACTAGCCAAGGCAAAGGCTCAGGCCGCTCGATTGCAGGGGTGGACCTCGGCGCGGCGATCATTGCCGCCCGCGAGAACGGCCTGCTGGTGGCGGGCGGCGGCCATGCCATGGCGGCGGGCCTGACCATCGACGAAGCGCAACTGGAGGCGTTTTCGGACTGGCTTGAAGGCCACCTCGCCGGTCCGGTCGCCCGCGCTTCGGCCGGGCAGGTGCTGCGGCTCGACCTGTCGCTCGCGCCGCGCGGGCTTAATCCCTCGCTGGTCGAGACGCTCGATGCGGCAGGTCCGTTCGGCGTTGGCTGGCCGGGGCCGCGCATCGCCGTGGGGCCGGTGCGGCTGGTCAAGGCCGATATTGTGGGCAACGCGCACCTGCGGCTGATCGCGGCGGGCGATGACGGCGCCTCGTTCAAGGCCATCGCCTTTCGCGCGGCAGAGAGCGCCATGGGGCAGGCGCTGCTGCATGGCTCACGTGGCCGCAAGGTGTGGCTGGCAGGCCGGGCGAAGATCGACGACTGGGGCCCGCGCCCTGCCGCGGAGCTGCACCTGGAAGACGCCGCCTGGGCCGATTAATGGCGGTTTGATGGAGATGGTAGGCAGTCCCGGCACAAATCCCGTACCGGCAGGGCTTGACCGCTTGGCAAAGCGCCCGTAAGTGCGCCGCTCGCACCGCAGTGGCCCCTTCGTCTAGCGGTTAGGACGCGGCCCTTTCACGGCTGAAACACGGGTTCGATTCCCGTAGGGGTCACCACCGGTGCGAATGATTCGGCCATGCGGTTTTGCGCACGCCGCCGGCCATGCGGCCCCTTCGTCTAGCGGTCAGGACGCGGCCCTCTCACGGCTGAAACACGGGTTCGATTCCCGTAGGGGTCACCAGCCACCGTGTGGTCGGTCACACTGCGGCCATAACTCAAATCACCTTCTTTTGACGGTTTCGCAGCAGCAATCTTGCGGCTAAGGCTGCGCGCCATGCAGGGGCGTTTCATTCCGTTCGGTGGATTGGTCATCGCCCTGGTGACCGGCCTGGTGATGGCCCTTTCCGGGGTGGACCTGGCGATCACCGCCGGTGTCACCCTGGTATGGTGCGCCTCGTTCTGGCTTGCCATGCCCGCCCCTCCCCCGCCCGCCACCCCGGCGCTGGAAGGCGTGCAGCTTACCCGTTCGGGCATGCGCGACCTGATCGAGCATTCGGGCCTGCCCATGCTGATGACCGACGGCAACCGCATCATCGTGGCCAACATGGCCGCACGCGAGGCGATCGGAGCGCACGTTGTGGGGCAGGATGCACGCGTGGCATTGCGCCATCCGGCTGCAGTGGACCTGCTCGCGCGGCCCCAGGGTGGCAGCGTGACTGTGCAGGGCCTGACCGGGCCGCGCAGCAACTGGCAGATGTCATGCCACCGGATCGACGAGCGCTACAGCCTGATCGAACTGATCAACCGCACGTCGGAAGCCGATGTCAGCCGCGCCCATACAGATTTCGTCGCCAATGCCAGCCACGAGCTGCGCACCCCGCTGGCCTCGATCATCGGCTATATGGAGACGCTCGTGGAATCGGGGGCCGAGCCCGGTTCGGACATCGCCCCGAAGCAGGCGGAAAAATTCTATGCCACCGTGCTGCGTGAAGCGCGGCGGCTGCAAACGCTGGTGGACGACCTGATGAGCCTGAGCCGGGTCGAGGCGGAGAAGCACGACCAGCCACGCGAGAAGGTCGATCTCGGCTACACTGTGCGCCAGGCGGCGCGCGATGGCGCAGGGGCCGAACGGCTGAACCGGGTCAAGTTCGAACTACCTTCCGACGAAGTGATCGTGCGCGGGGACCAGAACCAGCTGGAACAGCTGGTGCGCAACCTGGTCGACAACGCCCTGAAATACGGCAGTGCCGACAAGCCGGTCACCGTGGCGCTATCCCTGGCAGAGCGCGACATGGCGCTGCTCACAGTGCAGGATCGCGGCGAAGGCATCGCTGCCGAACACCTGCCCCATCTCACCCGGCGGTTCTACCGCACCGATCCCAGTCGCAGCCGCGCGGCTGGCGGGACCGGGCTTGGCCTCGCCATCGTCAAGCATATCGTGGAGCGCCATCGCGGCAGGCTGGATATCTCCAGCCAGCCCGGCGTTGGCACCAAGGTGAGCGTGTGGCTTCCCCTCCTGGCAGATTAGGCCCTGCCGGCCGATTGATCCCAGCGCATCCATAGCTGTCATAAAACGGTGGATACCGTCACAAAACTGTAAAGGAGCGGTCATAGGGGCGTCGAATGGTTGTCACATTCAGGACAGAATCGGACCTATCCGCATGAACAAGCTCCTTCTGGCCTCGCTCGTCGCCAGTACCGCAATTGTTTCTCCCGCCCAGGCGCAAGACAACGATGCCGCCGCCTTGCGGGCGCAGATCGCCGCCATGCAGGCGCAGATCGACGCAATGGCTGCGCGCCTCGACCGGATGGAAACGGTAGCGACTCCAGCTCCCGCTCCCGCAGCTTCCGGCGACAGCGCGGAAATAGGCTTCAACGGCGCTCCCGAGATTGAGGCATCCGGCGGCTGGTCCTTCAAGCCGTTCGGTCGGCTCAACATGGATGCCGGCACGGTGAGCTTCCCTGCAGGCATCGCCAGCACCGACGGCTTCGGCAGCGCGTTCCGGCGCGCCCGGCTCGGCATGGAAGGCGATATTCCCGGTGGCTTCGGTTACAAGGTCGAGGTCGATTTTGCCGGAAACTCGGCCGTGCTTACCGATGCCATCCTGAGCTACGAGCACGGCGGGCTGACCCTGACTGCGGGCCAGCAAAACAATTTCCAGTCGATGGAGGAACTGACGAGCAGCCGCTGGTCCACCTTCATCGAGCGTGCCGCCTTCACCGATGCTTTCGGCTTCGAGCGACGCCTGGGCCTTGGTGCGCAATACCGCAGCGGCGATGTGATCGTGCAGGGGGGCGTCTTCAGCGACAACTCGGAAGACCTGCCCGGCAAGAACTGGTCAATCGATGGCCGCGTCGTTTTTGCGCCAAAGGTTGGCGATACCCAGCTGCATTTCGGCGGATCGCTCCACCTCGCCCAGCTCGAAACCGGCGGCACGGTGCGCTACCGCCAGCGTCCGCTGGTCAACTTCACCCCCCACCGCCCGCTTGCCACGCCGAACATGGCGGCGGACAGCGAATTCGGCGTCGGGCTTGAATCCGCGATGGTATCGGGCCGCTTCCACGCCGCGGGCGAAGCGTTCTGGCAGACCGTGGATATTCCAGCGTTTACAGGTGATCCCACATTCTTCGGCGGCTTTGTCGAGGTTGGCTATTACCTTACATCGGGTGACAGGCGCGGCTATCGCGGCGGCAGATGGGATCGCACCCGTCCGGCAAAACCGATTGACGAAGGCGGCCCCGGCGCCTGGCAGGTTAACCTGCGTTACGATCATCTCGACCTCAGCGACGGGCCGATCACCGGTGGTACCCAGGATGGCTATTTCGCTTCGGTTGTCTGGGTGCCGACCGACTATACCCGGCTGACACTCAATTATGGCCACCTCGAATATGCCGACGCCGCCCTTCCCCTGCCTTCGGGCAGCCGCTCGTGGTCGGCCGACGTGCTCGCCCTGCGCGGACAGATCGACTTCTGACCGCGCGTTTCCCCTGCCCCTTTCCCCGGACACGGTTATGACCGATAGATGTCTGGAGCGTGTCACCAATCTGTCGCCTTTGCGTAATAGTGCGCCCCTACCGATCACATACGAGAAGTGGAAAACGACCATGACCAATGCTCTTAGATTCGCCACCGTCGCTCTCGGCGCTCTGGCTTTGGCCGCTTGCGGCAATTCCGGTTCGGGTGGCGGTGGCAGCCAGACGATCAATGTCGTTGGTTCGTCTACGGTCTACCCCTTCGCCACCGTGGTGTCCGAAGCGTTCACCCGCAATTTTCCCGATTTCTCCGCTCCGCTGGTCGAATCGAACGGCACGGGCGCCGGCATCTCGCTGTTCTGCAGCGGCACCGGCGCGCAGACGCCCAGCATCGCCAATGCCTCGCGCCGGATGAAGATCAGCGAGTTCGAAAGCTGCCAGGCCAATGGCGTGACCGACGTGGTCGAAATCCAGATCGGCATGGATGGCGTGGTGCTGGCCTCGGCCATCGGCGGGCTCGACCTGCAACTGACCCCGGCGATGGTCTATCGCGCCATGGCCGCCAACCCCTATGGCGAGGCACAGACGACGCGCACCTGGGCTGATGTCGACCCCTCGCTGCCCGCGCTGCCGATCCTCGTCTATGGCCCGCCGACCACCTCGGGCACGCGCGACAGCTTCGAGGAACTGATCATGATGGCCGGCTGCGACGCCAATCCGGCGATGGCCACTTTGAAGGACCAGGACGCCGACCGCCACGACCAGGTCTGCACCGAAGTGCGCTCCGATGGCCCCTATGTCGACCAGGGCGAGCAGGACAACCTGATCGTGCAGAAGATCGCGGGCAATCCCAACGCCGTGGGCGTGTTCGGCTTCTCCTATCTGGAAGAAAACCTCGACCGGGTGCGCGGCGTGCCGCTGGGCGGGATCGAGCCGACCTACGACAACCTCGCGTCGTTCGCCTATCCGGGTGCGCGGGCGATGTTCATCTATGTCAAGAAGGCCCATGTCGACGCAGTGCCCGGCCTGCGTGAATTCCTCGCTGCCTGGTCGGAAAGCTGGGGACGAGACGGCTCGCTGGCCCAGATCGGCCTTGTCGTGAATCCGGATGACGTTATGGCGCGTAGCAATGCCGCCGTGACCGAGCTTCCGGTCATGACCGCCGCCGATTTCGAATAGGAGCCGAGCCCGCCGTCATGTCATCAGCCATTCCGCTTCTCCTCGCCATCGGGCTGGGGCTGGCCGGATGGCTGGTGGCTCGCGCGCGCGCCTGGCAGTTCCGCAAGGATGCTGCCGGGCGCAGGCTCTCCTCGCTACCGATCTATCACGCCTGGTATGCCGGGCTGTGGATCGGCCTGCCGGTCCTGGTCTTCGCGATCATCTGGAGCGCGATTTCCGGCAACCTGATCATGAGCCACGTGCTGTCGGACCCTGCAGCTGCCGGGCTGCCGGAATTCGGCATGCAGCGCGATGCGATCATCAACGAAGCGCGCAATGTCGCGGCCGGTCTTGCCGACCGCGTGCTGATCCCCGAGGCGCAAGGACTGGTCGAACCGTTCCGCGAGGCGACGGCGCTCTATGGCTGGATCGGCGTGGTGGTGGCCCTGGTGCTTGGCCTGGCCGGCGGAGCCTGGGCCTTCACGCGCCTGAAGCCCGATTTCGGCGCCCGCTCGCGGGTGGAAAAGGGCGTGTTGTCGGTGCTGTTCGTCGCCTCGCTGGTGGCGATCCTGACCACGCTGGGCATCTTCCTCACCCTGGTGTTCGAGACCGTGCGGTTCTTCGGCATGGTTTCGCCGATAGATTTCCTGTTCGGCACCCACTGGGGGCCGGATCCGATGTCGATGAACCCGGACGGAGACCGCTACGGCGCGATTCCGCTGTTCTGGGGCACGATCTTCATCGGCGCGATCATCGCCATGATCGTGGCCATCCCGCTGGGCCTGATGAGCGCGATCTACCTTTCCCAGTATGCCCACCCCCAGGTGCGCAAGTGGGTCAAGCCCGCTCTGGAGATCCTGGCTGGCGTGCCGACCGTGGTTTACGGCTATTTCGCGGCCCTGACCGTTGCTCCGGCGGTCCGCGACATGGCAGTCGCCATCGGCATCTCCAACGCCTCGTCCGAAAGCGCGCTGGCGGCGGGCATGGTGATGGGCATCATGATCATCCCGCTGGTCTCCTCGATTTCCGACGATTCGATCACCGCCGTGCCGCAGGCCATGCGCGATGGATCGCTGGCCATGGGCGCCACCAAGAACGAGACGATCCGCCGCGTGCTGATCCCCGCCGCCCTGCCCGGCATCGTGGCGGGCATCATGCTGGCTGTCAGCCGCGCCATCGGCGAAACGATGATCGTGGTGATGGCCGCAGGCGCCGCCGCCAACCTCACCGCCAACCCGTTCGAGGCAATGACCACGGTCACCTTCCAGATCGTCGCCATGCTGACCGGCGAGGCCAGCCTCGAATCACCCGCCACGCTCAGCGCCTTTGCCCTCGGCTTCGTGCTGTTCATCATCACCCTGGCGCTCAACGTGATTGCGCTCCGCGTGGTCAAACGGTTCCGGGAGGCTTATGAGTGACATGACCCAGCCCGTAACCGCCCCCACCCGCACCCCCGAGTTCGAGGCGCGCTTGAAGAAGCGCTATGCCGCCGAGCGGCGTTTCAAGGCGCTGGGCCTCGGCGCGGTCGGCTTCTCGATCCTGGTGCTGGTGTTCCTGCTGGGCACCATGCTGCTGAACGGGATCGGCGGCTTCCAGCGTACAGTGTTCGAAGTGCCGGTCGATTTCAGCCGCATGAGCCTGACCGTGCTCGACAGCGGTAACGAAGGTGCGAAGATGCGGGCCTTGCAGGCCCAGGGCCTGCCCGAAATCGTGCAGTTCGCTGCCGAAGAGACGCTTGGCGAGGAAGGTGCCGCTCAGGTCAACCCGCTGGCCTGGCGCGACGTGGCGAGCGAGCTCATCGCCGACCCATCGCTGCTGCGCACCAGCACGACATTCGACCTGCCCGCCAGCGGCCGCCTCGCCTCGGCCTTTGCGGGCGACGGGCAGGCCGCCCTGCAACCGCTGGCCCGCGAAATGGAGCAGCGCGGCCTGTTGATGAACAAGCTGGACCTGGGCTTCCTCACCCGCTCCGACGCCACCGATTCGCAGCTTGTCGGCATCTGGGGGGCGCTCAAGGGCTCGATCTATACCATGATCGTTACCCTGCTGCTGGCCTTCCCGGTCGGGGTGCTGGCGGCGCTCTATCTGGAAGAATACGCGCCCAAGAACCGCTGGACCGACATTATCGAGGTGTCCATCAACAACCTGGCCGCAGTGCCTTCGATCATCTTCGGCCTGCTCGGCCTCGCGGTGTTCCTTACTCTGTTCCCCGGCTTGCGATCAGCGCCGGTGATCGGCGGCATGACCCTGGCGCTGATGACCATGCCGGTGATCGTGATTTCCGGCCGCAACGCCATCAAGGCCGTGCCCCCGTCGATCCGCGATGGTGCGTTGGCGGTGGGTGCCTCGCCGGTGCAGGTGGTATTCCACCATGTCCTGCCACTGGCACTGCCCGGCATCCTGACCGGCACCATCATCGGCATGGCCCGCGCGCTGGGCGAGACCGCGCCGCTGCTGCTGATCGGCATGCGCGCCTTTGTCTCCTCCCCGCCCGAAGGCTTTACCGACAACGCCACGGTCCTGCCGATGCAGATCTACCTGTGGTCCGACCAGGTATCGCGCGGCTTTGTTGAACGCACCAGCGCGGCGATTATCGTGCTATTGGTATTCCTCCTCATGATGAATGGCCTCGCCATCTATCTGCGCAACAGGTTCGAGAAGAAATGGTGACCGAGCAAGAGCTGACGACCGAGACCGCGGCCGACCCCGCCGCCAATGAAGGCCTGAGCGATCCCAAAATCCGGGCAACCGACGTGTCGGTCTACTATGGCGACAAGAAGGCCATCGACCAGGTCTCGATCGATATCCATGCCGAACACGTGACCTCGTTCATCGGCCCATCTGGTTGTGGCAAGTCCACCTTCCTGCGTACTCTCAACCGCATGAACGACACCATCCCGTCGGCCAGGGTCGAAGGCGTGATCGAGCTGGACGGCGAGGATATCTACCAGTCGGGCATGGACGTGGTGCAACTGCGCGCGCGGGTCGGCATGGTGTTCCAGAAGCCCAACCCCTTCCCCAAGTCGATTTACGACAACATCGCCTATGGCCCCCGCATCCACGGCCTGGCCCAGGGCAAGACCGAAATCGACGAGATCGTCGAGCGAAGCCTGCGCCGCGCGGGCTTGTGGGAGGAAGTGAAGGACCGGCTGGAGGAATCAGGCACGGCCCTGTCTGGCGGCCAGCAGCAGCGCCTTTGCATCGCCCGCGCCATCGCGGTCGATCCCGAAGTCATCCTGATGGACGAGCCTTGTTCGGCGCTCGATCCCATCGCCACGGCCAAGATCGAGGAACTAATCGACGAGTTGCGTGGTAGATATGCCATCGTGATCGTCACCCACTCGATGCAGCAGGCGGCGCGCGTTTCGCAGCGGACGGCCTTCTTCCACCTCGGCAACCTGGTGGAGTATGGTCACACGTCGGACATATTCACCAATCCCCGCCTCAAGCGGACGCAGGATTACATCACCGGCAGGTACGGTTAGGAACTGGCATGGCAGAGCATACGGTCAAGGCGTTCGACGAGGACATCACCCGCCTGCGCGGCCTGATCGCGGAGCTTGGCGGCCTGGCCGAACTGGCGATCCAGCAGGCGATGGAGGCCATCGTCACCGGAGACGAGGAACTGGCCCGTGAAGTGGTCGAGCGCGACAAGAAGCTCGACGCGCTGGAAGCCGAAGTCGATGCCATGGCCATCCGCGTGCTCGCCCTGCGCGCACCCATGGCCGATGACCTGCGCGAAATCATCGCCGCGCTCAAGATCGCCGGCGTGGTCGAGCGGATCGGCGACTATGCCAAGAACATCGCCAAGCGCACCGGGCGGATCGAGGGCCGCAGCCGGTTCGAGCCGTTGACCCTGCTGCCCGCCATGGCCGATGTCGCCGCCGAAATGGTCCACGACGTGCTCACCGCCTATGCCGCGCGTGATCCCATCGTGGCGCGCGAGGTAATCGCGCGGGATGCGAAGGTCGATGCCTTCTACGACAGCATCTTCCGCAACCTTGTCAGCTACATGGTCGAAAACCCCGCCACCATCAGCAGCGCGGCGCAACTGCTGTTCGTGGCGCGCAACCTCGAACGCATTGGCGACCATGCCACCAACGTGGCCGAAATGGTCCACTTCGTCGCGCTCGGCTCCTACCCAAGCGAAATCGAGCGTTGAAACATTCCTGACGCAAATGTGACATAAGACAGCGCCGAACCAAGGAGCCGCAATCCGGCGGCCTGACAGGAAATGCTGAATGTCCGCTCCCAAACTGCTGCTGGTTGAAGATGATACGGCGTTGGCCGAACTGCTCGAATACCGCTTCGAGAACGAGGGTTATGACGTGCGCGTCACCCCCGATGGCGAGGAAGCCATGGTGCTGGCCGCCGAAGACACGCCCGATCTCGTCATCCTCGATTGGATGATCGAAGGGATCAGCGGGATCGAGGTCTGCCGCCGCCTGCGCCGCAACAAGGAAACCGCCCACGTCCCGATCATCATGCTCACCGCACGCGAGGGCGAGGATGACCGGGTGCGCGGACTGGAAACGGGCGCGGATGACTATGTCACCAAGCCCTTCAGCCCTCGCGAGTTGCTGGCCCGCGTTTCGGCCGTATTGCGCCGCGTGCGCCCTGCCCTGGCCGGCGAGGCGATCGAGGCGGGCGACCTCAGGCTCGACCCCGTCGCCCACCGGGTGGAACGACGCGGCCGCCAGTTGCAGATCGGCCCGACCGAATACCGCCTGATCAAGTTCTTCATGGAACACCCGCGCCGTGTGTTCAGCCGCAACCAGTTGCTCGACGCGGTCTGGGGCACCGGCAGCGAGATCGAGGAGCGCACGGTCGATGTCCACATCCGCCGTCTGCGCAAGGCCATTGCGGTGGAAAACGCCCGCGACCCGATCCGCACCGTGCGGTCCGCCGGTTACGCGCTGGAGCCGGTTTAGGCGTCAACGGCACACCCCGCCGAACCCGCGCACCTCCTGATCGAGGTGGAAGTGATCGGCGTGGGCAGCGTTGTAATCGGGTGACAAGACGGTGCCGAACAGGCCACAGGCCGAATCGCGCACTGCGCGCAGGAATTCCGCCTCCTCCCCTTCACCATTCCAGTCACCCAGCAGGCTGATGCGGCGGCCGTCCTCCAGCACGAAATCGGCGATATCGATAGCGTTGCCGGTGGCGTGCTCGCTCCAGTTGCCGCTGTCCTGGCCGTAGATCCGGCGGCAGGAATAGGTGCCCATGTGCTCGATCCGCGCCAGCGGCGAGCCGAGCAATTCCACTGCCGCGGGTTCCACCCCGTGCCGCAGCCATAGCTGGAGGCCAGTTGCCACCGGGCAGGTCATTTGTGGCGCGGCGGGTGCGATATAGCTGCCGCCTAGCGCGGTGCGATCGGTGCGCAGGCACTGCCCCTCGCCGCTTGGCGGCAAGGCTTCGAACGCCACGTCGCCGCGGGTGAGGACGGCGCGGCATTCCTCGACATCGTCCTGCAAGGCGGCCAGCTTGGTGCCCGTGGCCCAGCCAATGGGATGGGCAAGTTCGAGCGGAGCCCAGGGATCGTGCTGCGGATTGTCCAGCATCCAGCCCCGCACCGCCATCACCAGGCTGGCGAGCAGCAGCAGGCCCACCGCAATGCGGTCGATCCGGAAAATTCTTCGTTTCGGCGGTTGCACCATCCCTAGTGAAAGTCACGAGAGCGCGGAATGATCCGGGCATCGCGCGGATGGCCCCGCAAAGTGGGCGGCAACTGGTCGATCATGTCGCGCGGGCGGATGGTCTCCCCGTTCTGACCCAGAGTTCCGGCATGGTCGGCGCGGGCCAATGGCGCCTGCAGCAGGTCGTCCGACAGCAGGTGGAGCTGGTGGGTCGCATCGGTCATGTGGTGGGCGATGACGTGGATCACCTCGTCATCGTACTCCACCCGGCCGCGCACTTCCATCAGCCGCGATCCCATCACCACCTTGCGCTGGCGGTCCTTCAGGTCGGGCCAGACGACGAGGTTGATGACCCCGGTCTCGTCCTCCAGCGTGATGAAGCACACGCCCTTGGCGCTGCCGGGCCGCTGGCGGATCAGCACCACGCCGGCCACCTGCACCATCGAGCGGAACTTGCGGTCGCGCAGGTCGCAGGCGCGCACGAAGCCGCGTTCGCCCAGGCTGGCGCGCAGGAAGGCGAGCGGGTGGGCCTTCAGCGACAGGCGCGTGGTCTGGTAATCGGCCACCACTTCTTCGCTCAGCGGCATCTGCGGCAGGATAGCGCGGTGTTTCTCCGCCCCCTCGTCGCGCGCTTCTGCATGGGCGAACAGCGGCAGGTCGGGCGCACCCACCAGGCTGCGGGCATCCCACAGTGCCTGCCTGCGGGAAAGGTTGAGCGATCCGAAGGCATCCGCGCTGGCAAGCCGCTCGACATGGGCCGGGCCAATCCGCGCCCGCGCCCGCAGGTCCGCCACATCGGCAAAAGCCCCGCCCTCCACGCGCGCAGCGACGATGGCGGCGGCGACATGTTCGGGCAGGCCATCAACCTGCCGCAGGCCAAGGCGCAAGGCCATTTTCTCCCTCTCCCCTTCAGGGGAGGGGGTCGGGGGGTGGGGGACTGCAGGCGCAGCGTCTGCCGCCCCCACACCCAACCCTCTCCCCTGAAGGGGAGAGGGCTCTTTCTCCAAAGTACAATCCCAGTCCGAACAGTTCACATCCACCGGCAGCACCGGCACCCCATGCTCGCGCGCATCACGCACGATCTGCGCCGGGGCATAGAACCCCATCGGCTGCGAATTGAGCAGCGCGGCGCCAAAAGCTGCGGGAAAGTGGCATTTCAGCCAGCTCGATACATAGACGAGGTGCGCGAAGCTGGCGGCGTGGCTTTCGGGAAAGCCGTATTCGCCAAAGCCCCTGATCTGGTTGAAGCAGCGCTGGGCGAAATCGCGGTCATATCCGCGCGCCACCATGCGTTCGACCATCATGTCCTGCAATTCGTCCACCATTCCGCGGCTGCGGAACGTGGCCATGGCCTTGCGCAGGCGGTTCGCTTCCAACCCGGAGAACTTCGCTGCATCCAGCGCGATCTTCATCGCCTGCTCCTGGAAGATCGGCACGCCCAGCGTCCGGCCGAGGATGCTGGTCAACTCGTCGGGCGGGCCATGTTCCGGCCCCGGCGCGGGGATGACGACCTGCTCCTCGCCCCGGCGGCGCTTGAGGTAGGGGTGGACCATGTCGCCCTGGATCGGGCCGGGCCGCACGATGGCCACCTGGATGACGAGGTCATAGAACTCGCGCGGGCGCAGGCGGGGCAACATGTTCATCTGCGCGCGGCTTTCCACCTGGAACACGCCGAGCGAATCGCCCTTGCGCAGCATGGCGTAGGTTTCCGGATCCTCGCGCGGGACGCTCGCCAGCGTCAGGTCGCGGCCATGGTGTGCGCCCAGCAAGTCGAGGCATTTGCGGATGCAGGTGAGCATGCCCAGCGCCAGCACATCGACCTTGAGGATGCCCAGCGTGTCGATGTCGTCCTTGTCCCATTCGATGAAGGTCCGGTCGGGCATGGCCCCGTTGCCGATCGGCACGGTCTCGGTCAGCAGGCTTTCGGTCAGGATGAAACCGCCGACGTGCTGGCCCAGGTGGCGCGGCATGCCGATCATCTGTTCGGTCAGCTTGAGCACGCGCCTGAGGTGCGGATCGGACAGGTCCATGCCGGTTTCGGCCACGTGCTTCACGCCGATCTCGTGCCCGTGCCCGCCCCAGACAGTGCGCGACAGCGCGGCGGTGACATCTTCCGACAGGCCCATCGCCTTGCCCACCTGGCGGATCGCCATGCGCGGACGGTAATGGATCACCGTGGCGCAGAGCCCGGCGCGGTGGCGACCATACTTGGCATAGATATGCTGGATCACCTCCTCGCGCCGCTCATGCTCGAAATCGACGTCGATATCGGGCGGCTCCTTGCGTTCTTCGGAGATGAAGCGGTCGAACAGCAACTGGTGCTTGGCCGGATCCACGCTGGTAATGCCCAGCACATAGCAGACCGCCGAATTGGCCGCAGAGCCCCGCCCCTGGCACAGGATCGGGGGGTCCTGCGCGCGGGCGAAATCGACGATATCCTTGATGGTGAGGAAGTATCGCGCCAGTTCCAGCTTGGCGATCAAGGCCAGCTCACGTTCCAGCACATCCTCAACAGATTGCGGCAAGCCATTGGGATAGCGCCATTGTGCCCCCTCCCATGTCTGCTGCTCAAGGTATTCCTGCGGGTCCATGCCATCGGGGTAGATCTCGCGCGGGTATTCATAGCGCAACTCCTCCAGGCTGAACCGGCAGGCATCGGCCACCTTGCGGGCGGCAGTGATGGCGTGGGGCCAGCGGGCGAACAGCTGCTGCATCTGTTCGGGGCTTTTGAGGTGCCGCTCGGCATTGGCGTGGAGCAGGCGGCCGGCGGCGGCAACCGTGGTCTTGTGGCGGATCGCGGTCATCACGTCCTGCAAGGGGCGGCGGTCGGGCGCGTGGTAATGCACGTCGTTGGTTGCCAGGATCGTGCAGCCATTGGCCCGCGCCAGGGCATCCAATCGCTCGATCCGCGCTACGTCGTCCCCGCGATAGAGGTAGCTGGCGGCGATGTGCCGCAGGGTGGGAAGCTGACGGGTCAGATGCGGCAGAAGGTCGGCCAGATCAGCGACAATCCTTCTCCCCTCCCGCTTGCGGGAGGGGCCGGGGGTGGGCCCGGTCCCATCGGCGTTCGCCGCATTCCCACCCCTAACCCCTCCCGCAAGCGGGAGGGGAATGACGTTGTCCTCCACCGCTACGGTGAATTCGTGGGACAAATCGTCCGACGGCAACAGGATAAGCTGCACGCCCTCGCTATGCTCCGCCAGCATGGCGAGGCTGATGTCGCAGGCTCCCTTGTCCTGCCATTCGCCATCCAGCGTGCCCATGCGCCCGGCCGAGATCAGGCGGCACAGGCGGCCATAGGCGGCGCGGTCGGTCGGATAGGCGAGGAAGACGAGCCCTTCTGCCAGTTCCAACCGGCAGCCGATTACCGGGCGCAATTTCAGCGTCCGCGCTTCGGCATGGAGGCGGACCACCCCGGCAAAGGAATTGGCATCGGCAATGCCAATCGCATCATAGCCCAACGCGCGGGCCTGCAGCACCAGGTCCACCGCATCGGACGCACCGCGCAGGAACGAAAAGCAGCTCGCCACGCCCAGCTCCACGAAGGGCGCCGGCGGTGGCGGCGCAATCCCTTCCGGGCCGAGTTCGTGGTCCAGCGCGATCGTGCGGCGCGGCATGAGGAGGTCGTTTTCAGGCATATGCTAACGCCCGGCTAGCTCCGCCAGCCTGCCCGCCACGGCCGCAAGGTCGGCATCGAACAGCCGCTCCTGTTCCTCGCGCCCTGCTCCGTCGAGCCGGAGCAGGTACGAAGGATGCGCGGTGATCCACAACTCGCTGCCATCGCCCAGCCCATGCGCCCGCCCCCGCTCGCGCGAGATGGACACGGTGCGGCCCAGCATGGAGCGCGCCGCGCTGGCCCCCAGTGCCAGCACCAGTTTCGGCTTTACCAGCGCCCGCTCATCCTCGATCCACCAGCGGCAGGTGTCGATTTCCTTGGCGGTGGGGGACTGGTGGAGCCGCCGCTTTCCCCTCATCACGAACTTGAAGTGCTTAACCCCGTTGGTGACATAGGTCGCCGCCCGGTCGATCCCGGCCTGTTCGAGGTGTTCATCCAGCAAGTGCCCGGCAGGACCAACGAAGGGCCTTCCGGCAAGGTCTTCCTGGTCGCCCGGCTGTTCGCCCACGATCATCAGATCCGCATCCTGCGGCCCCTCGCCCATCACGGCGCGGGTTTCGAGTTCGCCGATGGGGCAGCGGCGGCACATGTGGATCGCCTTGTCGATGGCGGACAGGCTGTCCGGGCGGTCTTCGGGGGCAATGGCTCCGGCATCGATCATGGTCGCCTCGCGGCCCTGCGCGCCTGCCACCAGGTCGGCAATCAGCGCGGTTTCGGGCATGTTCTTCCAGTACTTGCGCGGCATTTCCTTGAGCATGGCCCCGATCTTGAGCCGCGCGGGGTTGAAGATGGAGGCATAGTAGCGCCGCCAGAGTTCCTCCATCGCATCGCCCGCCGGGGCATCGGCCTTCTGCGCGGGTGGCCCCTCGCACAATGCATCGCCATCCCAGTGGAGCGAGCCCTGCGGCGTCAGGATCGACCAGCGCATGTTGGCGAAGCGGCGCACGAAGAACCCGGCATTGGCGCGCAGGATATGATGCTCGGGCTCAAACCAGGCGACGTAGTGCTCGGCGGCTTCCGGCCCCAGCGCATCGGCATCTGTCGGCACGAGGCGGAAGCGGACGAAGGCACGCATCTTGTGCATGTCGCGCCGCACCTGGCGGATGAATTCATCGAGGCGCCGCACATCGGCATCGGCCCGGTCTTCCAGTGCACGCGGATTGCCCTGCAAGCGCCACAGCAGGCGGTAGAGCAGGCCGAAGCGATCCGGGTCCGAATGGCACATTGCAGTCTGCGCCGCCTGGACGAAGGCCTTGCTGGCCCGCACGGCCCGCGCATCGGACGGCGGCGGGGAAAGGCGCGTGTCGCCAGACGCAAACAGACTGCCCGTCGCCCCGGGCTCGATCCAGGCGATCCTGTCGGGCGGCACATCGCACTGCACCAGCCCCCTCGCCCGCTCGCGCCAGAAGGCGAAGTCGTCCGCCTCGGGCAGTTGCACCGCATAGAACGCGCCGAGCCGCGGCTTCAGCTTGCCGCGGGTGGTCATGCCGCGAACAGCTCCAGCTGCTCCTGCTTTGGCGCCAGGAGGCTGCGCAGATCGGCCCCGTCGGTCAGCATAGTGGGCCGCCAGTCGCAGGTGATGATGAACGGGCGGATCTTCGCCACCGAAGTGGTCAGCCTGCCCACATCGTCGAGTCTGAGCGTGCGATGGCGGCGGGTGGCGAGGATCTGGCCCACCGCGCGCGTCCCCAACCCCGGCACGCGCAGCAACATCTCGCGCGAGCTGCGGTTCACATCCACGGGAAAACGCTCACGAAACTTCAGCGCCCAAGCGAGCTTGGGATCGATATCGAGCGGCAGGTTGCCCGCCGCATCGGTCGCCTCGACTACCTCGTGCGGGGCAAAGCCATAGAACCGCATCAGCCAGTCCGACTGGTACAACCGGTGCTCGCGGATCAGCGGCGGGCGCTTCAGCGGCAGCACGGCGCTGGCATCGGGGATCGGGCTGAAGGCGGAATAATAGACCCGGCGCAGGCGAAACCGGCCATAAAGCTGGCTCGCCTTGCCGACGATATCGGCATCGCTGGCGCTGTCCGCCCCCACGATCATCTGGGTGGACTGTCCGGCAGGGGCGAATTTCGGCGCGTGGCGGAAGTGCTTCTTCCCGTCGCGCGCCTCGTCGATCGATGCCTTCATGCCGCCCATTGCGCCTTCGATCATGCCGGCGTTCTTGTCGGGTGCCAGGCGGGTGAGCCCGGCCACGGTGGGCAATTCGACATTGATCGATAGGCGGTCGGCCAGGAGCCCTGCGCGGTGGATCAGGTCGGGCGAGGCTTCGGGAATGGTCTTGAGGTGAATGTAACCACGGAAATCGTTTTCATCCCGCAGGATGCGCGCCACTTCTACCATCTGTTCCATCGTATGGTCGGCGTTCTTGACGATGCCGGAGGAGAGGAACAGCCCTTCGATATAGTTACGCCGATAGAAGCTCAGCGTCAGGTCCGCCACTTCCTGCGGGGTGAACCTGGCACGGACCACGTTCGAGCTCTTGCGATTGACGCAATAATGGCAATCGAAAATGCAGTGGTTGGTCAACAGGATCTTGAGTAGCGAGATGCAGCGGCCATCGGGCGCATAGGAATGGCAGATGCCCATTCCTTCGGTCGAGCCAACACCCTTCCCGCCGCTGGAATTGCGCTTGGAGGTGCCCGACGAGGCGCAGGAGGCATCGTATTTCGCCGCATCGGCGAGGATGGCGAGCTTTTCCAAGGTGCTGGGTCGGGACATTTGTTCTATGTATGTTCTACCGCCGGATTCGCCTAGCGCTTTGTCGGCTCAGGCAAATAATCCCTGCAAGAACCAGTCGGGTATGCCGCCATTGCGATCGGTGCCGCGCCCGTCGCCTGCAAGGCCGGCGCGGAAGATCCAGTAGCGGCGGCCCTCACCATCCTCGATTCGGTAATAGTCGCGCAGGCGGACATGGCCCTTCTCGCGCCACCATTCGGGGGCGATCCTCTCGGGCCCTTCCACCCGCGCCACCTCATGCACGCCGCCCCGCCAGCTGAACCGCCGAGGATGGCCGTCCGGGCTGGCATAGAGCACGGCGATCTTCTCAGGACTATCCAGTAGTTTCAGCGGCCTGGCATGGAAATCGAGCATATGCTGTGAAGCGGGTTCTGGCTCCAGCGCGCTTGCCCAACCTTGCGCGCGTTCGGGCACGTGGCTGCCACGCGGGACCGGACGGCGCACGGCCGCTGCCCCCAGCCTGACCGAAATACGGTCGATACAGGCGGCGAGCGAGGTGCCGTGCTGTTCGGCAGCAGCCTCAAGGTCCGCCTGGGCCAGGGCCAGCGGTTCGGCCCAGCTGGCACTGAGGCGCGCCATCTCGATGCCGAAACCCGCCTCCACATCGTCGAGCCGGGCGGCGAACAGGCGGCAGATGTGGGCTGCATCGCGGGTGGCGGCGGCCAGTTCCAGCCGGCGCAGCACCACCTCGCCATCGACCCGCCACAGCCCCAGTTCGAGCCGCCGTGCCCCGCTGCCCCGCGCCTCCAGTTCGCGCACCAGGTCTGCCGCAAGGTCGGCCAGTACCTGATCCAGCAGCGGGCGGTGACGGATCGGCTCCATCAGGCGGCGCTGCACCAGCGGCATGGCCACGGCGAGGACCGGCAGCAGCGGCTCGGGCACGCGGCCCGCCAATTGGTCGAGCCGGATCAGGGGATTGGCGGCGGGCGAGCGGCGGTTGCGGAAGCGGCGCTGCACTGCGTCGCGGCCCAGTTCCGCCATGTCGCCCACCCGCTTGAGGCCGAGGCGGCGCAGCACCAGCAGCACATCTGCATCAAGCCGCAATGACGCCACCGGCAGGCCGAACAATGCGGCGGCTACGTCTGCCCCCGGCGGCAGGATCGCTGCGGGCGGGCCATAGTGTGCCAGCGCCCAGGCCGCGCCTGCCGTGGGGGCGATGGCGACGCGGGCGGCGAGGCCCTGCGCGGCCAGCCTGTCCTGCACATCGGCTAGCAGCCGTTCCTCCCCGCCAAACAGGTGGGCCACGGCGCTGACATCGACCAGCAGGCCATCGGGCGCATCCATCGCCGACCACGGCCCCCAGCGCTGGGCCCACAGGGCCAGCCGTTCGAGGAAGGCAAGGTCGCCCGCCGGATCGCTCGGCACCACCTGCAATTGCGGGCACAGGGTGCGCGCATCGGCCAGCATCATGCCGGGCGCGGCACCTGCATCTTGCCCGGCAGTATTGGCGGCATCGATCCGCGGGCCGTGCGCGGTTTCGGTGATGAGCGCCAGCGGACCTTCTTCAAGCCCCCTCTTCTTCAGAAGAGGGGGTTGGGGGTGGTGGCGGGATGCAGGCGACGTGGCAGGCGGGCACCACCCCCCGGCCCCCTCCTCTGAAGAAGAGGGGGAGAAAGAGCGCCTGTCTCTGTTCTCAGCCTGCCGCCAGCGATCCAGCGCCAGCGACATGCACCAGATCGCCATGATCCGGCGAGCGGTCCGGCGAGAGGTCTGTGGAGGCGTCTGGCCGCTCGGCGACACGTTCGGCAACAAGGGCCTTTCGGTCATCGCGCAGGATCCATTCGGATGGGGGGTGCATGCGGGCGCGGAACAGGTCGGCGTGCCAGCTTGGCAGGCCGGGGGCGGCGGGGTTCCAGCAGCCGCGCGGCGACGGGGCGGAGCGCACTTCCCAGCGCATGCGGGCCGAGCCAAGGTCGCGCTTGGCATCGTGACGCACCAGGAACAGCGGAATGCCGTGCTTTTCCGCCGCCAGGCTGAGCCGGCGCGAGGCGGTGAGACCCAGTTCGCGCGGGTTGCCGTGGATCTCGCCGATCACACAGGCAAGGTCGCGGCAGCGCATGCCTTCCTCCAGCGCGAACAGCGCATCGGCGGCACCTTTCGCCGCGACATGGATCACCCGGTGGCGCAATTCCGGTGGCAGGCCGGGGCGGTAGGGCCGCCCGGTCTTCTTGCGCGAGGCTTCGTCCTGCACCCACAACAGCGGCCTTTCCTCCAGCCTGTCGTCACCACTGTTGCGCAGGTCATCCAGCGCCAGCGCGAGCGCGCAGGCCACGCCGCCCGCTTCGTGCGAGGGGGCGAAAATCTCGCTGTGCAGCACCCGGCCCTGCCGGCGCGCCAGCCCCGGCCGCCAGCGTGACGCCGCATTGCTGTCGGGCACCAGCTGGGATGCCCTTGGAAGAGAAGAAAGGTCCATGCGAATCGCTCCGATGTTCTATTTATGTTCTCATCGATCGCACTTGGCAACGGTACTTTGGCCGTGGTGCCCTGCCGGAACAAGCCAGCCCCCACACTCGTTGCCGCACCATACCCCAACAGGAGATACCCCATGAGCACTGACGCCGAACTGAAGCAGAAATTCTGGAAGGCGCTGGCCGACAGCCCCTTCGTGTTCCTTGGCCGCGATGGCGAGCCGCACTCGGCCGTGCCGATGACCGCCCAGCTCGACAAGGATGCGACAGGCAAGATCTGGTTCTTCACCACCAAGGACCATCCGCTGGCCAAGATGGGCCCGGCCACGGCCACCTTCAGCGCCAAGGACAACCAGCTGTTCGCCCGCTTTTCCGGCATGCTGACCGAGGAGTACAGCAAGGAACGCCGCAAAATGGAATGGAGCCCGATGATGGATGCCTGGTTCCCCGGCGGCCAGGACGATCCCAACCTGCTGATGCTGCGGATGGACCTGGGCGCAGCGGAGATCTGGAACAGCGACCTCGGCATGGTGGATAACATGAAGATGCTGCTGGGCTTTGACACCCGGGACGATGCGAAGGCCGAGCATACCGAGACGCTGCTCTGACACCTGCCATGGCGGGCGGGCTTGCTGGCAGCAGGTCCGCCCACTAGAAGGGCGCATGTCCACGACCTTCAACCTCGACACATCGACCAGCCGCGCCAATCCCACGCCCCAGCCGATGAAGCGGCTGACCGTGCCGGGTATCCGCACCCGCAAGCAGGATGGCGTGACTGCCGAACCGATCGTGATGCTGACCGCCTACACCGCGCGGCAGGCGCAATTGCTCGATGCCCATTGCGACATGCTGCTGGTGGGGGATTCGCTGGGCCAGGTAATCTATGGCCTGCCCTCCACCGTGCCGGTCACGCTCGACATGATGGCACTGCACGGCGCGGCGGTGGTGCGCGGATCGTACCATGCGGCGGTGATCGTGGACATGCCGTTCGGCTCCTACGAGGAATCGCCCGCACAGGCCTTTGCCAGCGCCTCCACCCTGCTGAAAGCCAGCGGCGCGGCGGGCGTGAAGCTGGAAGGCGGCGCGGCCATGGCGCCGACCGTGGCCTTCCTGACCGAACGCGGCATTCCAGTGATGGGCCACGTCGGCCTCACCCCGCAGGCGGTCAACGTGCTGGGCGGCTATGCCGCACGCGGCCGCAGCGATGCCGAGGCGGACAAGATCATGGCCGACGCCAAGGCGCTGGACGATGCGGGCGCCTTTGCCATCGTGGTCGAAGGCGTGGTCGAACCCATCGCCATCGCGGTGACAGAAGCCGTATCCTGCCCCACCATCGGCATCGGCGCTTCGGCCCGGTGCGACGGGCAGGTGCTGGTGACCGACGACATGCTGGGCATGTTCGAGCGCGTGCCGCGGTTCGTGAAGCGCTACGACAATATCGCCGAAAGCATCGCGAGCGCGGTGAAGGCCTATGCCGCCGAAGTGCGCGACCGGACGTTCCCCGGACCGGACCAGACCTACCAGCCGAAATAAGTGCGGCTCCCAGGCAATTAGGGCAGGCTTGCGCTCGATCACGCGCTGGCCTAGCGGGCGCGCCACACCACAGGATAATTCCGCATGGCCACGCTGCTGCGCTACTATACCTTCTCGATCGTTTTCATGCTCATCTGCTTCGGCCTTGCCATCTGGTATGGCGTGGCGAGCACCGGCACGCTTGGCGGCACGCTGCAGCTGTTGTGGATCGTGCTGATCCTCTCGATCCTGGAAATCTCGCTCAGCTTCGACAATGCCGTGGTGAATGCCTCGATCCTCAAGGAAATGGACGAGGTGTGGCAGCGCCGCTTCCTGATCTACGGCATTGCCATCGCGGTATTCGGCACGCGGATCGTGTTCCCGCTGGCAATCGTGGCCGTGGCCGCCGGGATCGGACCGATGGCCGCGATTGACCTGTCACTCAACAACCCGGCCGAATACGAACGGATCGTTTCGGGCGCCCATGTGGGTATTGCCGGATTTGGCGGTGCGTTCCTGGCCATGGTCGGTCTCAAGTTCTTCTTCGATGCCGACAAGGACGTCCACTGGATCGCCACTATCGAACAGCAGCTGACCAAGGTTTCCGCGCTGCCATCGATCGAGATCGGCCTGCTGCTGCTGGTGCTGTGGGGCATATCCTCGCTGTTGCCCGATGCCGATGCCCTGACTTTCCTCACCGCCGGGTTGACCGGCCTGCTCACCTTCATTGCGGTCGATGCGCTGGGCACATGGCTCGATCTGCGCGAACAGGCGAAGAAGGCCAGCGGCATGGTCGTGCGATCGGGTCTTGGCGGCTTCCTCTACCTCGAAGTGCTCGACGCCTCGTTCAGTTTCGACGGGGTGATCGGTGCCTTTGCCCTGTCCAACAACATGATCGTGATCGCCATCGGCCTGTCGATCGGGGCGATGTTCGTGCGCTCGATGACGGTGCACCTGGTGCGCCAGGGCACGCTTGCGCAGTATCGCTTCCTTGAACACGGCGCGTTCTGGGCGATCATCGTGCTGGGCGGGATCATGCTCACTTCGGCGGTGTGGCATATTCCCGAAGCGATCACCGGGTTGATCGGTGCGGTGCTGATCGGGCTAAGCCTGTGGTGGTCGATACGCCACAAGCGGCGCGAGCAGGTGGTGGAAAGCCAGCAACAGCTGGCCGGCTAGGCCCGCCATCCCCTAAGCTCTGTGCCCCAATCGCTTGGCGAGAGGGGCCGACAGCACCAGTTGCAGCAGGTGATAGACCAGCACCGGCAATAGCAGCAGACCTGCCACGGCAGGCGGGAAAAGCACCGCGGCGAGCGGCGCGCCAAGGGCAATGCTCTTTTGTGCTCCGGCAAACAGGAACGATATGCGGTCCGCTCGCGCCAGGCCCAATGCGCCGCCGAGCAGCCACGATCCGCCAAAGCCGATGGCAAGGAACAGGCTCACCAGCGCCAGCAGCACGGTCCATTGCATAGGGCCTACCAGGCTCCACAGACCCTGCTCCACCGCGCCCGAGAACGCCACATAGACCGCAATGGCGATGGCGATGCGGTCCATCCAGGTCACCACCGGGCGATGGTCCTTCACCCACTTACCGGCAAACCCTTGCGCCAGTTGCCCCAGCACGAATGGCAGCAGCAGGATCAGCGCGATACGCTCCAGCGCGCCAAGGTCGATATCGACCGCAGCAGTACCGGCCAGCAGCGCCAGCAGCGGCGCGGTGATGAAGACGCCCGCCACGTTGATCACTGCGGCGGCCACCACCGACACGGCCACATTGCCTCCCGCCAGCGAAGAATAGGCCGTGGCCGATTGCACGGTGGACGGCAGCACGCCGAGGAACAGCAGCCCCAGTGCCACCTGTTCGGGCAGCACGCCCGCGCCCAGCTTGGCCAGCACCCAGCCCGCCGCGCCCATGCCGATGAAGCACCAGCCCATCAGTGGCAGCAGGAAGCGCAGGTTGCCGATCCCCGCCAGCACCTCGGCCCGGGGCAGGCGGAGGCCGTTGAGCAGGAACAGCAGGAAGATCGCACCATCCGATATGCCGCGCGCAATCACCCGCCCCTCCCCCGTTACCGGCAGAACCGAGGCAAGGAGGATCGCCAGCAGCAGCAGGCGGACCAGCGGATCGAACGGAGCGAGCAGGCGAGCGAGCATTGGCTTGCAGTGGCGTGGGAAAGGCAGGCTGTCTAGGCACTCGCCAACAGATGGAATTACTGCGAGGGCGCAATCCCCCTGCCCGCCGCCTTGCCCAGCAGGACGGCAGATGCCGCCTCGTTCCCCGCCATCGCATTGATCCGTCCGAACACCTGCGCCACACGGGCATTGCCGCGCTGGAGCGTGTGGGCGGCGGCGGCACTGTCCAGCGCCCGGTCAGGGTTGCCGATCAGGGCCTCCATCTCCGCAAGGTCTGCCAGCAGCAGCGGATCGCGCGGTCCGACCCCTATGGACGCGGCGTAGCGCAGCAGCGCGGTGGCGCGCGCCGGATTACCCGCGTCGCGCTGCATCCGGCCAAGCAGGGCGGCGGCCTGTTGCTGGCGCGGGTTCTGCGCCAGGTGGGCGGCAAGCAGGTTGCGCGCATCGGCTCCCTGCCCTTCTGCCGCCAGGGCCGCGACCATCCGCCGCACCAGCGGCCAGTCGGCGCGGACCGTACCCGCCTGTCGATAGTGCTCCAGCGCTGCGGCATTGTTGCCGGACAGCAGCTCCACGTCGCCTGCCACCACCTGCAGGTCCGCCGAACCGGCAAACTGCCCGAGGAAGCCCGCCACCATGGCACCAGCCTCATCGGCACGACCCTCGGACAGCATCTGGCGCATCTGGAGCACCGGGTTCTCGGGAAATTCTATCCGCCCCGATCCATCGCGCGGCAGAAAGGCAGGTAGCGGATTGGCCGAGGCACGGGCGAGCCGGGCTGCCCGGTCGAGATACTGCCCGGCCCGGTCGCGCTCTCCCCGTTGCTCGTGCGCGCGGGCTGCCAGGAGCAGCATATAGGGCGTTGCATCGGGGCGCTGGGCATGGGGCTCCAGCAGGGCAATCGCCACGTTCGCTTCGCCGTTGGCCACCAGAGCGCGGGCATACATCAGCAGTGCAGTGTCATTGAACGGCTGGAGGCGGCGCAGTTCATTGAACTTTTCCGCCGCGACTGCCGGATTGCCCGACCGGTATTCGAGTATGCCGGTGACCGTCAGCCCCACGGCAGTAGCATCATAGACGCCCCCGGTGCGCCACCACAGGCGCCGCGCCAGATCATCCTCACCCGCCCGCGCCGCCAGCACGGCCTGGAGGAAAAATCCCATCAGTGCCCGGTCGTCCTCTTCCAGCAGCGCCCGCACCACCACCAGCATTCGTGCATTTTCGCCCGCATCGCCCAGCGTGGCGGCATAGTGCCCCATCAGCTCCACGTCGTCGGGCGACAGCTCCAGCGCCCGGCGGAACAGCGGCAGCGAGGCGCGCAGGCCCTCTGCATCGCGGGTCAACTGGGCAAGGAATTCGAGCGCGCGCGGGTCTTCCCCGTCCAGTTCCACCGCGCGGCGTGCCGCTTCCAGGGCAAGCTGGTGATCGCCGATGCGGTAGCGCATGCGTCCGATATCGACCCACAGCGGCGCGGTTTCACCGCCCAGGGCCAGGCGCTGTTCATAGGCCGCGATGGCAGCGGCGAAGTCTTCCTCCGACACTTCCAGCCGGGCCAGCGCATGGAGCCCGCGGGCGCGGGTCTCGGCGGAAAAGTCCGCCTCGCCCAGCCATTGCCGGGCATCGGCGAAATCGCCCTGCAACAGCTCGCCCTCGCCCACCAACGCAGCCACCGCGGCGCGCGGCGCGCCCTCCTCCAACGCGCGCTTGCCCGCCAGTTCGGCCGCCACGCCATCCCCGCGCTCCAGCGCCTCCAGCGCTTCGGCAATGGCGTCATCGCCCGGCGCAGCCGCCAGCGGAGCGGCCAGCACAGCCGCACCCAGCAACAGCGCAACAAGGAGACGTTCAGGCTTGCAGGTCATACTGCTTGAGCAGGTCATACAGGGTTGGCCGGCTGATCCCGAGCAGCTTGGCCGAGCTCGAGATGTTGCCCTCGCTGCGGGCCAAGGCATGGCGGATCACCTTGCGGTCGGCCTGTTCGCGTGCGCTCTTGAGGTTGAGCACGCCAGCCCCCTCTTCGTCTGCGCCCAGGTCAAGATCGGCCGCCGTCACCAGCTTGCCATCGGCCATGATGACCGCGCGCTTCACCCGGTTTTCCAGCTCGCGCACATTGCCCTGCCACGGCCAGCCATCGATTGCCGCCAGGGCGTCGGGAGCAAGCCCGCTGACCGACGGGTTCATCTCCTCGGAAAAGCGCTTGAGGAAGGCCTTGGCCAGCAGCACCGCATCTCCCGGCCGTTCGGCCAGCGAGGGAACCTTGATGACCACTTCGGCCAGACGATAGAACAGGTCTTCACGGAAGGTGCCTGCGCCGATCATCTGTTCGAGGTTCTGGTGTGTGGCGCAGACGATTCGGGTGTCGACATCGATCTGTTTGCGCCCGCCGATCCGTTCGATCACCCGCTCCTGGATGAAGCGCAGCAGCTTGACCTGCAGCGGCAGCGGGATATCGCCCACTTCGTCGAGGAACAGCGTGCCGCCATTGGCCAGCTCGATCTTGCCTTCGGTGGTCTTGACCGCGCCGGTGAACGCGCCTTTCTCGTGGCCGAACAGTTCGCTTTCCAGCAGGTTTTCCGGAATCGCCGCGCAGTTGATGGCGATGAACGATCCGTTCCGCCGGTCGCTGGCATCGTGCAGCCCGCGCGCCAGCAGTTCCTTGCCGGTGCCGCTGGCGCCGAGCAACATGACCGAGACATTGGTGTTGGCCACGCGCTCGATGGTGCGCGCCACTTTCACCATCTCGGGCGCGGCGGTGATCATCCGGCCCAGCACGCGGTTGCCCTCACCCGTCCGCTCAGCCAGCAGCCGGTTCTCCGCCTCAATCTGGTGCAGGTTGAAGGCACGCCGCACAATCAGGCCCAGTTGTTCGATATCAACCGGCTTCTGGTAGAAATCATAGGCCCCGCGTTCGATGGCATTGAGCGCGGATTCCCGCGCACCATGGCCGCTGGCCACGATCACCTTGGTATCGGGTTTCAGCGCCATGATCGCATCGAGCACGGCAAAGCCCTCGGTCGTGCCATCGGGATCCGGTGGCAGTCCAAGGTCCAGCGTGACCACGGCGGGTTCCTCAGCCCGCAAGGCGGCAATGGCGCTGTCGCGGTCGCCCACGATGACAACTTCGAAATCGTCATAGGCCCATTTGAGCTGGGCCTGCAGGCCCTCGTCGTCCTCGACGATCAGGAGCTTGGGTTTGGCGTTCGTCTTCATGCGACCTCCGCGGATGTGCCGGACGTGTCGCTGTCCGTGCTGTCATTGATTGCTGTCATCATGTGGGTTGTGGTGGCGAGCGGTAGCCGCACGAGGAAACGCGTGCCGATGCCTTCGCGCGATTCCACGTCGAGCCGCCCGCCCATTGCGCGGACGAGTTCGCGTGCCTCGAAAGCGCCGATGCCGAAGCCGCCCTGCTTGGACGAATGGAACGGTCGGAACAGCCGCGTGCGGATGAATTCCGGGCTCATGCCCGAACCCGAATCCACCACTTCGATCACCGCGTTGGCGCCGTCGGTCCGCATATCGAGGAACACCGGCGCGCCCTCGCCGCTCGCTTCGATGGCGTTCTGCACCAGGTGGACCAGCGCCTGTTCCAGCCCCTCCGCATCGCCGCGCACGGTGCAGGCATCGCGGTCGAGGAGGACCAGCTGGTCTCGCGCCTCATATTGCCGCGCCACCTTTGCCAGCACCTGGTCGAGCTCGAACATCGCCAGCGGCCCGTGGCCCTGCCCGCCATAGCGGCCCAGCCGGTGCAGCAGCCCTTGCAGCTTGTCGGTCGAATTCTTCAGCGTCAGGATCATGTCGGCCCGGAAGGCCGGCTTGTCGGCATGGATCTCGGCGTTGCGCGCCAGCAGCGAAAGCTGGCTGGCAAGGTTCTTGATATCGTGCATCACGAAAGCAATGCGGCGGTTGAATTCGTCGAACCGCTGCGCTTCGCCCAGCGCATCCTGGCTGGTCTGTTCGGCCAGATAGCTCGCCAGCTGGCGGCCGATCACCCGCAGCAGGTCAAAGTCCTCCCAGTCGAGCATCCGCGCGATCGGCGGGCGCGACAGGACGACCACGCCCACCAGCCGCTCGAAATGGAGCAGCGGGACCAGTGCCCAGGCATTGTCATCCGCCAGCAGCCAGCCGGGAATGGCGGCGGGCGGGATATCCTGGGTACGTCCGGCGCGAATATCGTCGAGATCGAGGATGAACTGGCTCTCCTCGAAGAACCGCATACCGGCCAGGTCCATTGCGGGCGCGGGTACTTCGATCTGCGGCCAGTTCCAGCGCGCGGCAATGGCCAGCCCGCCCTCCTCGCGCGGAGTGAGCAGCAGCCCCGAGGCGCTGTCGGTGATATCGGCCACGGCCTGGACCGCACGCTCTGGCAGCGGCGCGGCCTGGGGTCCGGCGCGGCCGATTGTATCGGTAAAGCGCAGCCATTCGGCCCGATAGTCATAGCGATGCTGGAACAGGTTTTTCGCCACGGTCACCCGCAGCCAGCCGCGCACCTTCTTGGACGGGATAAGCGCCAGGACCAGTGCCGTCGCCATCAGCACGAAGACCGCCTGCAGCACGCGCGACCAGTCGCTGCCGGCATAGGCAATCGCCTGGGCGATCAGCACCATCAGCACAAGGTAGCCACCGATTACGCCCAGCGAGAACGAACGGAAGGCAAAGCTGCGCGATGGCTGGAACCGCAGCTCGCTCTGGCTGCGCACCGTGCCATAGCCCATCAGAGCCACTAACACGACCATGGCCAACCCGCGCAGGTCCACCAGCGGCATGGGGAAGGCATGGGCAAGATAGGTGATGGTGTAGAGATTGAGGTCGAACAGCCACAGCAAGGCCAGCGCGGCAGCCGGCCAGCGCAGGGAAGAGCGCGCCTGCTGCGCGGCCCCGGCATAAAGGTTGTGCACCAGCACCAGGGCGCCGATGCAGAACAGCAGGCGGAACGTCACCGCGAAGGTGAGGATCAGGTCATAGGTCGCAGGCGGCGCGGCATACTGGATGCGCACGAGCGTGAGCGCGATCTGGGCAAATTCGACAAAGGCCAGGGCATAGACCACCGGGCGGATCGGCTTGAGCGTGGTGTCGCGGCTGTCATGGGCGAACAGGCCGAACAGCAACCACAGCCAGGCGAGGTAAGTGGCACTGATCCCCAGTTGCACCAGCTCGTTCTGCGGCCCCAGGGAGACCGTCCCCAGCGCCCACAACGCGCTCAGGGCCAGCGCCAGGTTGACCTTGGCAAGCAGCGATCCCGCCGCCTCGCGATGCGAAGCATGCCACAGGGCGAGGATGATCGCCCCGCAGGCGGCAAGGATATGAGACCCCTGCGCCGCATAGTGCCAGACCAGTTCCATCATCGCGCACCTTCGGGCCACAGGACCACCCGCAGGGTCTGCAGCAGGATCAGCAGGTCGAGGAACGGCGTGTAGTTCTTGGCATAGTAGAGGTCGTATTCGAGCTTGTGGCGCGAATCCTCGATCGATGCGCCATAGGGATAGTTGATCTGTGCCCAGCCAGTGATGCCAGGCTTCACCATGTGGCGTTCGGCGTAATAGGGCAGCTTTTCTTCCAGATCGTCCACGAACTGCGGCACTTCGGGCCGCGGGCCGACAAAGCTCATCTCGCCTTTCAGCACGGTCCAGACCTGCGGCAGCTCATCGATCCGCAGCTTGCGGATCAGGCTGCCCACGCGGGTGACACGTGGATCGGACTTCTGCGCCCACTGCGCCCCATCCTTTTCCGCATCGGTGCGCATCGAGCGCAGCTTGATGAGCGTGAATGTCTGGCCATAGAGCCCCACGCGCCGCTGGCGGAAGAAGGCCGGCCCCTTGCTGTCCAGTTTCACCGCCAGGGCGAACAGCGCAATCAGCGGGAAGCTGAGGACCAGCAGCAACAGGCTCGCCACAATGTCGAACACCCGTTTCATCGCGCCCGACAACATGCGGCTGGAAGAAAAACCGTCGGAGAAGATCAGCCACGAGGGGTTGAGCGTGTCGAGATCGACCCGCCCGGTCTCGCGCTCCAGGAAGCTGGAAAAGTCGTTCACGTGGACGCCCAGCGTCTTGATGCGCAACAGGTCCTTCAGGGGCAGGGCATTGCGCCGTTCCTCAAGCGCCAGCACCACCTCGCTTGCGCCAAGGTTGGCGACATGGCGCTGCAGGTCATCGATGGCGCTGCGCTGGATCGCCTGCTCGATCACCGGATTGTTCGCCCCCATGCCGACAAAGCCGACCACCACAAAGCCGCTCTCTGGCCGTTCGCCCAGCTTCTGGATGCGCTGCGCCCGGGGCCCTGCACCCAGCACCATCACCCGGCGGCGGAATGCCGAATTTCCCAGGATACCGCCTACAATCATGCGGTTCAGCATCAGGAAGGCCAGCGAAAGGCCCATGGAATAGAGCAGGATCGAGCGCCAGAACGTGTGGCCAGGCAGCAGGAAATCGAGGAATGCCAGGCCCAGCACCGACAGGCTTAGCGCCACCAGCAGCCGTGCCGCGGCGAACCGCAGCGACCGCAGTGAATCCGGCCCGAACACGCCGACCGCGATCATTGCTGCCAGCGTCACAGCAGCAATCCCGGCAATTACCGGGGCACGTTCGACCAGCGGCTCCGCGTCCATGCCGATCTGCGCGGCGCGGAACGTCCAGGCAATGTTCGTCGCCAGCAGCAGCAGGACGAAGTCGATCAACCCCAGCAGCAGGACAGCATGCGGCACATAATGTTTGAACAACCGGATCATGGCCGCGAGGATTAGCGGCCAGAGGTGAAATGTCGGTAAACTTTACAACAGGGCAGGCCTGACGCTCCCAATCACTCGGTCAGGTTATCGACACCCTGTTCAACAGCATCGCCGACCTGGCTGGCGGCAGTGCCAACTTCGGCAGCAGCCCCGGCCACTGCATTGTCCTTGGCAACTTCGGCGGTGCCCATCTGGTTGAAGATCACCAGCGCCGCCACGGCAATGATCGCCACCAGCAGGATCAGCCAGATAAAGCCCATGGAGCCGCGCCGTTCGGGGGCGGGATCGCGGACGATCGTGGTGTGGGTGTGGGTCGCGCCATCGTCGTCGTGGATCTCGGTGATGCGTTCTTCGCTCATGGTGTTCTCCCGGCTCTATCGGGCAACAACCGTTGGCTCCCGTGACAGTTCCGGCAGGGCGAATACCGGTGGCTGGGGAAGCTCGTATTAACCACGATCAACCAGCGCAAGGTTAACGCCTTGGCTATAATGGCAGGCTCATGGCACAGATCAGAAAACCCCCGGTCACGGCCAAGTTGTACCGGCACTTTGCTGCGGTGACGATTGTCCTCGCCCTGGGCCTGGCCTTTATAGCTGGCGGCAACGAGGGCGAGGAACCGGTGCGATCCGCTGCTGCCGCACCAAATGCCACGGCCACTCCTGCCCCTCGCCCGGCAGCCACCCCGGCCTATGGCCAGGCGCAGCTTGTCGATTCCGGCGGCAGCGGCGGTTTCGGCTCCGAAGCGGGGATCCGCACCGGGGGGAGCGTGAATCGCAGCCGCTACATGCAACCGGTCGTCGGCACCGACCTCCCGCCCGCCAATTCCGAGAACGCAGGCTTCACCATGGCCTATCTCAATTCGCTGAGTGACGAAGAACTGGAGGCCTTGCTCCAGGCTTTGCGCGATGCCGGGATCACTGACGATGCCGAGCGGCGGAGGGCAGCGGCAGTCATGGAAGCCGCCTCGCGCCGCCGCAGCGGGCAGCTTCCGCGGCAGGAATAGCTTAGCAAAGAGCCCTGGCGGATCAGAGCAGGGTGATGATGGCCCAAGATGCAGCCAGACCCACGACAATGTTCATCGGCACGCCTATCTTAACGAAATCCATGAAGCGATAGTTGGCCGCACCATATACCAGCGTATTGGTCTGGTAGCCGATCGGTGTCGCAAAACTGGCACTGGCACCGAACATCACGGCTACCACCAGTTGCCGCGCATCGATGTCGAGCACGCCTCCCAACGCAATGACAATCGGCGTCATGATGACTGCCACCGCATTGTTGGTCACCGTTTCCGTCAGCAGGCTGGATACGGCGTAGACCGTGACGACCAGCAGCAGGGGCGACATCTGGGCCAGGTAAGGCTGGATGGAACTGACAATCAGATTGACGGTGCCGGCGTTTTCCAGCCCCTTGCCGAAGGCCAGCATACCGAAAATCAGCACCAGCGTGTTGCCGTCGATCGATTCCCAGGCTTCTTCCGGTTCAAGACAGCGGAACAGCAGGACAATTCCCACGGCCGCCAATGCCAGTCCTTCGATCGGCCAGCCGAGCAGGGCTGCCAGCAGGACAACTCCTGCCAGGGCAGCGATGGCGATAGGGGCCTTGCGGCGGCGAAAAGCGCGGATCGGCGCTTCGGCCACATCGGCCAGCCCCACATTTGCCTGCAGCGCCTGCGCAGCGTCGGTCCCGGCAGCGATCAGCAGGCGGTCCCCCGCCCTCACGCGCACATTGGCCAGATCGGGACCGGCCACATGTCGGGGACGAGACAAGCCTAGCACCCTGACATTGAGGCGCGACAGCAAGGGGATGTCGGCAAGGCGCCGTCCGATGATCGGATGGGAAGAAGATATTACCGCCTGCACCAGCTGGAGGTCTTTGGGGCGATCCGCCCCGGATGTCGCAATACCACCGCCAACGCCGGTAAGGCCTGTCCGGAAGTCGTGTGCCTCGGCCAGCGACGCCAATTCGACAGGACTGGCGGCAACGATCAGCTGGTCGCCCGCGCTCAGTTCCCACTCCTCGAAGCCGCTCCGCTCGATTTCCTTTCCGCGCTGGATGCCGATCAGGCGAATGCCCGGCCGCCGGAAAAACTCGGACTGCCCAACCAGTTGGCCGACCAGCAAGCTGTCGGGATTGAGTTGTAGGTGCGAGAGGTAGGAATCGCTTTCGCCCCGCTCCGTCAAGCCGTGCGCTGCCCTATCGGGCAACAGGAACGTGCCCGTAGCAAGGAGCAGCAGCAGACCTGCGGTGGCGCTGACCAAACCGACAATGCTGATCTCGAAAATTCCGAACGCGGCCATACCTTGCTGCTGGGCTACCCCATCCACCAGGAGATTGGTGGAGGTGCCAATCAGGGTCAGAGTGCCGCCCAGGATCGAGATGTAGGATAGTGGGATCAAAAGGCGCGTGGCTGCCACGCCCAGCACGCGGGCAAGGCGTTGGATGATCGGAATCATCACAATCACCACGGGCGTATTGTTCATGAATGCCGAAGCCAGCATGGTGCCCGCTCCGATCTCGGTCACCGCCAAGCGGGGACTGCGCATGGTCCGGCGAACAACCCAGCCGGAGATGGCTTCCAGCGCACCGGTCCGCAACAAGGCCCCGCTGAGAACGAACATGGCAGCAATAGTAATGGGCGCGGTATTGCTGAACACCGACAGCAGTTCACCGGTCGTCAGGAAGCCCAGGACCATCATCACCAAGCCGCCCAGCACCGCTATTACCACGGGAGGCCGCCGCTCCATTGCAAAGGCAACGAAGGTAGCAACCAACAGCGCCAGTCCAATGTAGGCACGGTAATCAGGGACCAGCAATTCAAGCAAGGTTCCGCTCACCTCCAGGGTATCAAAGCTGCACTTGCTCCGGCTTCATCGAACGGTGCCGGAGATCAAGTGCGACGATCACGATGCAGTAAAAGGCGTGGTACCCCTGGCCGGACTCGAACCGGCACTTCAAAGAAACTCGATTTTGAGTCGAGCGCGTCTACCAATTCCGCCACAGGGGCCTTGTTCCCGCCGGTTAGCGGGGCATGAGCTCAGGTTCAAGCAAATCAGGTGGATCAGGCCTTGAGCGCTTCGGCCATGATCTTGTGCATCCGCGAGTGCAGCGGATCATTACCGGCGATGATCTGCTTGTCGCAGATCGGCAGCGAGCGCCCGCGATAGTCGGTCACGAAGCCCCCCGCCTCGCGCACCAGCAGGCAACCTGCGGCCGTATCCCACGGCGCGAGATCGCTTTCCCAGAACCCGTCGAAGCGGCCCGCAGCGACCCATGCCAGATCGAGCGAGGCCGCGCCGAAGCGGCGGATGCCCGCGATCTGCGGACCGAGCGCCGCATAGACCTTGACCCATTCAGCGAAGTTGCCGTGTCCCTGATATGGCATTCCGGTAGCGATCAGCGCCTCGTCCAGATGCCGCCGCCCGGACACCCGCAGGCGGGCATCGTGCAGCCAGGCACCGCGGCTCTTCTCGGCCCAGAAGGTCTGGTCGGTAATCGGCTGGTAGACCACGCCCGCAGTCACCTCGCCCCAGCCCGAGCCATCGAGCTTGGGTTCCTGCGCGGCGATGGAAATGGCGAAGTGCGGGATGCCGTGGAGGAAATTGCTGGTGCCATCGAGCGGATCGATCACCCAGCGCGGCTTGGTCGGGTCACCCGCAATCTCCCCACCCTCTTCCATCAGGAAGCCCCAGTCGGGCCGCGCCGCCAGCAGTTCGTCATAGATCGTGCGTTCCGCCGCCTGGTCGGCGCGGCTGACGAAATCGGACGGGCCCTTGCGCGAGACCTGGAGGTGTTCGACCTCCCCGAAATCGCGCCGCAGCCGGCCACCCGCCTTACGGGCAGCCTTTTCCATCACGCGGATCAAACCTGAAAGTACAGCCATGTAGGATCAGCCCGCCTTGCCGACGTAGGCCTGCTCATAGACATCGACCACGATCCGCGTGCCCGCGCCGATGTGCGGCGGCACCATGATGCGCACCCCGTTGTCGAGGATCGCCGGCTTGTAGCTGGACGAGGCAGTCTGCCCCTTCACCACGGCATCGGCTTCCACGATCATGGCTTCCACCGTGGTCGGCAGTTCGACACTGATGGGCTTTTCATCCCACAGTTCCAGCTTCACCTGCATGCCGTCCTGGAGGAAGGCGCGGGCATCGCCGAGGAGGTCCGAAGGCAGGGTAATCTGCTCGTAAGTGTCCTGGTCCATGAACACCAGCATCTCGCCGTCTTCATAGAGGAACTGGTAGTCCTTGGTGTCGAGCCGGACTTTCTCCACCGTGTCGGCGCTGCGAAAGCGGACGTTGGTCTTGCGGCCGTCCTGCAGGTTCTTCATTTCGACCTGCATATAGGCCCCGCCCTTGCCCGGCTGGGTGGCCTGGATCTTGGACACCTTCCAGATGCCGCCCTCGTATTCGAGGATGTTGCCGGGACGGATATCAACGCCGCTGATCTTCATGGGATACGGGCCTTCGTAAAGTCGGGGAATTTCGGGTAGCGCGCGCCCTAGCCCCAAGCGGCCATTTGGGCAAGGGCGGCAATCGTTCATGACCTTGCAAGCCAGTGGTGCTAAGGGCTGCGGGATGAGACTGACGCTTATCCTTGGCGCTGCGGCGATTGCCGCCCTGGCGCTTCCCGCTTTCGCCCAGGGCCAGATCGGCACGATCGAACGCGGGCAGTATATGTGCGAACTGCCCGGCGATGCGGGGGGTCAGGTGGGAATCCGCCAGCCCGACGAGGATTTCCGTATCGCCAGCGCCAGCCGCTATCGCTCGGCCCAGGGTGACGGAACCTACCTCAGGCGCGGCAATGTGGTGACGATGAGCAGCGGCCCGCGCAACGGCACGCAGTACCGCATCATTTCGGCCACCTTCCTGCGCAAGATCGAGAACGGCGAGCCGGGGCCGCTGCGCTGCTTCTGGCGGGAACGCTAGGCTCTCAGCACTTCGGCAAAGGCCCCCACGGTTGCCGCCTCGTCACCGTTCCACACCGCGCCCGACACGGCGAGGAAATCGGCGCCTGCCTCCACCAGCGGGCGGCAGTTTGCAGGGGTGATGCCGCCGATGGCGACACAGGGGATCTCGAACAGGCCGGACCACCATTCGACAAGGTCGACTTCGGCCTTGTGCTCGCTCGCCTTGGTCGTGCTGGGGAAGAACGCACCGAAGGCCACATAGTCCGCGCCATTGTCGCCCGCTTCCATGGCGAGGTGGCGGCTGGCATGGCAAGTGACGCCGATCTGCGCCTCGCGGCCCAGGATCTCGCGCGCTTCCTTTGCATTGCCATCGCCCTGCCCCAGGTGCACGCCATCGGCAACGATACGCTTGGCCAGTGCCACCGAATCGTTGACGATAAAGGCCACATCCCGCTCGGCACAGATGGCCTGCAACGGTTCGGCGAGGCGCGCCGCTTCGTGCTGATCAAGTTCCTTCACACGAAACTGGAAGGCGGCGACCACCCCCTCTCCTGCATCGAGGGCGCGGATGAGGCGTTCGGGAAAGTCACCACCCACTTCAAGGGGTGAAATCAGATAGAGCTGGCACTGGGTCATGCCCCGCCCCTTAGCCGAGCGCTGCGCGGGTGCCAATCGGCCTCATCACAGGCAGGATCAGGCGGTCAGCGCCGCCACGCCGGGCAGTTCGCGCCCTTCCATCCATTCGAGGAAGGCGCCCCCCGCAGTCGAGACATAGGAGAAATCGCCCGCAACGCCCGCATGGTTGAGCGCGGCCACGGTGTCACCGCCGCCTGCCACCGACACCAACGAGCCTTCCTTGCTCAGTGCCGCAGCCGTGCGGGCGAGCGCCACGGTGGCGGTGTCGAACGGCGGGATTTCGAAGGCTCCCAACGGGCCGTTCCACACCAGTGTGCGGCAGGTCTTGAGCACGTCGCCCAAGGCAACGGTGGCTTGCGGGCCGACATCGAGGATCATCTCGTCCGCCGCCACTTCGTGCACGTTGCAGGTGCGCAGCGAAGCGGGGTTGGCGGCGAATTCCTTTGCCACCACCACGTCATAGGGCAGGTGGACGATGCAGCCGCTGGCATCGGCCGCGTCCATGATAGCCTCGGCCTTGGCGGCAAGGTCATGCTCGCACAGGCTCTTGCCGACATCGACCCCGCGCGCGGCGAGGAAGGTGTTGGCCATGCCGCCGCCAATGATCAGGTGCTGCACCCGGCCCACCAGGTGTTCGAGCACGGCCAGCTTGGTGGAGACCTTGGCTCCGCCCACAACCGCGGCAACGGGCTTTTCGGGATTGCCGAGGGCCGCATCGAGCGCCTTCAGTTCGGCTTCCATCGATCGTCCGGCATAGGCCGGCAGCAATTGCGCCAGCGCATGGGTGCTGGCGTGAGCGCGGTGTGCGGCGGAGAAGGCATCGTTGACATAGAGGTCCGCATTGACCGCGATGCTGCGGGCCAGTTCGATGTCGTTGGCCTCCTCGCCCGGCCAGAAGCGGGTGTTCTCCAGCAGGCCTACATCGCCGGGGCGCAGAATGTCGATCGCCTGGGCGGCAACCGGACCGGCCAGTTCGGGAATGAACATGACCTCGCGGCCAAGCACCTCTTCGACCGCGCCCTGCACCATCGACAGCGACATGGTCGAATTGCGCGCGCCCTTGGGGCGGCCGAAATGCGCCAGCAGCAGCACCTTGGCGCCCTTATCGGCCAGCTCCAAGATGGTCGGAGCAACCGCCTCGGCGCGAGTAAGGTCGGTTACCGCGCCGTCGGCCATCGGCATGTTCAGGTCCACCCGCACCAGCACCACCTTGCCGGTGAGATCGCCGCCGATATCGTCGAGGGTCTTGAAAGCCATGGCCTTACTCCAGATTCCCCTCCCGAAGGCGGGAGGGCAACTTCACGTTACATCAGTTTCGCCATCACCCCGGCAGTATCGATCATGCGGTTGGAGAAGCCCCACTCGTTGTCGTACCACGATACCACGCGGGCCAGCTTGCCTTCCATCACCGAGGTTTCGAGGCTGTCCACGGTGGAGCTGGCCGGATGGTGGTTGAAATCAGACGAGACCAGCGGCTTATCGGTATAGTCGAGCACGCCCTTCATGGCACCGTCGGCAGCAGCCTTCAGTGCGGCGTTGAGCTCGTCCTTGCTGGTGTCGCGGCCAGGCACGAAGACCAGATCCACCAGGCTGACATTGGGCGTGGGCACGCGGACCGACGATCCATCCAGCTTGCCTTTCAGTTCGGGCAGCACCAGGCCCACCGCACGGGCCGCGCCGGTGGTGGTCGGGATCATGTTTTGCGCCCCGCCGCGCGCACGGCGCATGTCGGAATGCATCTGGTCGAGCATACGTTGGTCATTGGTGTAGGAGTGGATCGTGGTCATGAAACCGCGCTCGATCCCCACCAGCTCGTGCAGCACCTTGGCGACAGGAGCCAGGCAGTTGGTAGTGCAGCTGGCGTTGGACACGATCACGTCGTCCGCCGTCAGGATATCGTGGTTCACGCCATAGACGACCGTGGCCGAAACGCCGGTGGCCGGCGCCGAGATCAGCACCCGCTTGGCACCTGCATCGAGGTGCGGCTTGGATGCATCATGCGACTGGAAGAAGCCGGTGCATTCCAGCACGATATCCACGCCCATCGCCTTGTGCGGCAGGTCGCCCGGGTTGCGTTCGCTGGTGACCGCAATGGTCTTGCCGTTGACCACCAGGTTGCTGCCATCGACCTCGACCGTGCCGGGGAAGCGGCCATGGGTGCTGTCGAAGCCGAACAGCAGGGCATTGGCCTTGGTGTCGGCCAGATCGTTGATCGCTACCAGCTCAAGGTCGTGGTCGTCGCGCTCGAGGATGGCACGGGCGACCAGGCGGCCGATGCGTCCGAAACCGTTGATGGCTACCTTCGTCGTCATGGAACCTGTCTCCTGATCAGTTGCCGAGTTTGGCAAGGATGCGCGGCACGATCTTGTCCGCGGTAAAGCCGAAATGGTCGAACAGCACTTCTGCCGGACCGGATGCGCCGAAGCTGTCCAGCCCCACGTTGAGGCCATTCAGACCGGTGTAGCGTTCCCAGCCCTGCGTCACGCCCGCCTCGATCGAGACGATCATGGCATCAGCCGGAAGGACATCGGCCTTGTAGGCTGCGTCCTGCGCGCCGAACAGTTCCTGGCAGGGCATGGAGACCACATCGGCCCCGATCCCCTGGGCTTCAAGGGCCGCAGCGGTGTCCAGAGCCACGGCCACTTCCGAGCCGGTGGCAACCAGCACGACCTTGCGCGCAGCGGCAGAGGACTTCAGGCGATAGGCGCCCTTGGCCGAACGGTTGCTGGCCGCAGTCCACTGCGCATCCTCCTCGCCACGCACCGGCGGCAGGTTCTGGCGCGACAGGGCGAGGACCGAAGGCGTTTCCGGCGTCTGCAGGGCCAGCGCCCAGCATTCGGCGGTCTCGATCGCATCGGCCGGGCGGAACACCTGGAGGTTGGGGATCAGGCGCAGGCTCATCACCTGTTCCACCGGCTGGTGGGTCGGGCCATCTTCGCCAAGGCCGATGGAATCGTGCGTCAGCACATAGACCACGCCGGCGTGCTGCAGGGCCGACAGGCGGATGGCGTTGCGGCAATAGTCGCTGAAGATCAGGAAGGTGCCGCCATAGGGCACGATCCCGCCGTGGAGGAACATGCCGTTCATCGCCGCCGCCATGCCGAATTCGCGGATGCCGTAATAGACATAGCGCCCGTCATAGCTCTCTGCCGTGAACGGCGCGGTGGCCTTGGTCTTGGTGTTGTTCGATCCGGTCAGATCGGCCGAACCGCCGAGCAGTTGCGGCAGGGCTTCGGTCAGCGGGCCAAGCGCCATTTCGCTCGCCTTGCGGCTGGCGACCTTGGGCGGGTTGGCGGCGAGCTCGCGGATGTAGCTTTCCAGCGCCGGACCGGCCTTGTCGGCAATCGACTGGAAGCGGGAATCAAAATCGGCCGCCTTGGCGCTGTCGCGATGGCGCTGCTGCCAGGCTGAATGGCTTTCGCCGCCCCGGGCACCCAGCGCACGCCAGTCGGCCAATACCTGGTCCGGCACCACGAACGGCTCGTGCGGCCAGTTCAGCTCGATCCGGGCGGCAGCGATCTCGTCGGCCCCAAGCGGAGCGCCGTGCACGCCGCTGGTGCCCTGCTTGTTGGGCGAACCCTTGCCGATCACCGTCTTGCAGGCGACCAGCGAGGGGCGCGGATCGGCCACGGCTTCATCCAGTGCGGCGCGGATGGAGGCGGGATGGTGCCCGTCACACTCGCAGACGTGCCAGCCGGTGGCGCGGTAGCGGGCGGGAATATCCTCGCTGGAGGACAGCGAGACCTTGCCGTCGATGGTAACCTGGTTGTCGTCCCACAGGACGATCAGGTTGCCGAGCTTCAGGTGTCCGGCAAGGCCGATGGCCTCGTGGTTGATGCCTTCCATCAGGCAGCCATCGCCCGCGATCACCCAGGTCCTGTGATCGACCAGCTCGTCACCGAACTGGGCGTTGAGGTGGCGCTCGGCCATGGCCATGCCCACGCCCATCGCCAGGCCCTGGCCCAGCGGACCGGTGGTGCATTCCACCCCTTCGATCATGAAGTTTTCCGGGTGTCCGGCGCAAGGGCTGCCGAGCTGGCGGAAATTGCGGATGTCATCCATCGTCGGCTGGTCATAGCCGGTCAGGTGCAGCAGCGCGTAGATCAGCATCGAGCCGTGACCCGCCGACAGCACGAAACGGTCGCGATCGGGCCAGTGCGGATCGGCCGGGTCGAACTTGAGGTAATCGGACCACAGCACCGTGGCGACATCGGCCATGCCCATCGGCATGCCGGGGTGGCCGATGTTAGCGGCCTGCACCGCGTCCATGGTCAGCGCCCGGATAGCATTGGCCATCTCGGTGAAACGGGCGGCGTCTTGGCTCATGGGGAGACTCCAGCGTAGGTCAGATCACGATTCGGATGCCCGCTCATTGGGCAGCGGGGCCGCGTGCGTCAAGCACGCCGGGTTGGGGGCCTGCCCTACCATTTGAACGTCTCGCAGCTTATTCACAGGTTCGCCGGTCAAGACTTTGCCGCAATTGGACGCTTTTGATAGGTGCGACAGCATGGAGCAGGAACGCATCGCAAGGGTTATGGCCCGGATCGAAGCGGCGGCACGAAGGATCGAGGCCGCCGCCAGGCAGGTGCCTGCCACGCGTCCCCCTGCCGCGCCCACCCCGTCCCCGGCTCCCATCGCCAGCGACCTGGCGCAAAAGCACGAGCGCTTGCGGCAGGAGGCCTGGGCCGCCCTGGCCGAGATCGACAGCCTTATCGAGACTCTGGACGCATGAGTAACGTAAATCTCGACATCGCGGGCCGCCGCTACACCATCGCCTGTGCTGCGGGCGAGGAAGCGCATATCGAGATGCTCGGTCGGTCAATCGATGCCAAGCTGGCCAAGATGCCGGCCATGACAGGCCAGTCGGAACCACGCACCCTGCTGTTTGCCGCCCTGTTGCTGGCCGACGAGCTGCACGAGGCTCAAGCCAAGGTCGCTGCCCCGGCAAACGCGCCCGATCATGCCGCGCCGCTGGAGAATCTGGCCGAGCGACTCGAATCTCTTGCAACGCAGCTTGAGAGATCGGCCGGGAGCGCCTAAATAGGTCGCAGCGGGACTGCCCGGAACGAGCTGTTGAACATCCCTGAGGCTATAAGCAAAATCCAAGGGAGCTGTCCCTACCTGGACCCTGGTCCGGGATATACGGCGCCCACCTGACGTCAGGCGTCAGTGGATCTCCAGGCAAACGACCCATGGTGGTTCCGCTACCCCACCGCCTTTTGGCTTCTGGCCCAGCCGGACACGAACGGCTAGGGATCGTTGCATGACCGATATCGCCGCCCGCAAAGCCGCCCTGCGCAAGGACCTGCGCGCCCGCCGCCGCGCCCATGCCGCCGCCCTGCCGCCCGCAGTGAGCGCGCTGGTTTTCGCCCGCCCGCCGCGCCCGGTGCTCGACATGGTGCCCCAAGGCGCAACCATCGGCCTCTACCGCGCCGATCCGGGCGAGGCACCGGCCTTTGCCTATACGAAATTCTTTGCCGAACTGGGCCACCCGGTCGCCCTGCCCCGCGTGACCACGCTGGACCGGCCCATGACCTTCCACCTGCACACAGATCCCTATGGCGAGAGCGACCTCGTCGATGGCCCGCTCGGCCTGCGCCAGCCGGCCGCCGACCTTCCTGAAATTGTGCCGCAGGTGCTGTTCATGCCGCTGCTGGGCTTTACCACAGGCGGTGACCGGCTGGGTCAGGGTGGCGGATTCTATGACCGCTGGCTGGCCGCCCATCCCGAAACAATCGCCATCGGCATGGCGTGGGACGTTCAGGAAGTGGATGACCTGCCGGTTGAGGACCATGACATGCCGCTCGCTGCAATCATCACCCCCACCCGCATTCTGGGGCCATTCGAGGTGTCGGTTTGATGCGCAAGGAACCGACCTGGCGCATCCCCGTAGGCATCCTGGCCCTGCTGGCGGGAATCGGCATCTATGCCGGCGTGGTGATGTGGGCCTCGCAATGGATCGGGCAGGCCCACGTGCTGGTGCAGACCGTGATCTATCTGGTGCTGGGCGTGGCCTGGCTGCTGCCGCTCAGGCGCTTCCTGATCTGGATGGAGACAGGGCGCTGGGGCTGAACCCCGAAGGGTCAGCAACAGCGCCGTGTCTATCCGAATTTTCCCAAGTGGCGCGAGTGACGGGACTTGAACCCGCGACCCTCGGCGTGACAGGCCGATACTCTAACCAACTGAGCTACACCCGCGTATATTTGCGATAGCACCGCTTGGGAGAGGCGCATCTAAGGCAGGTGAAACAGGCTGTCAACCGGCTGTTCGGCGCCTGTGAAAAAAGCCTGCCCTATACCGCCACCGGCGCACGGATCACGCCTTGCGGGGCATAGTCCTGCACGTCAAAATCCTCGATCGCATAAGCGAAAATACTGGCGGGCTGGCGCTTGAGGAGCAGCTTCGGATCGCCCGACGGTACACGCCCGAGCTGTTCTTCCACAAGGTGCGCGTGGTTCAGGTAAAGGTGCGTATCGCCCCCCATCCACACCAGTTCGCCTGGCTCGTATCCCGCCTGCTGGGCGATCATCCGCGTAAGCACCGTGGCCCCCACGAGGTTGAACGGCAGGCCCAGGGCCACGTCGCAACTGCGCTGGTAGAGGATGCAGCTCAGCCGGTTGCCGGAAACATGGAACTGGTAGGTCTTGTGGCACGGCGGCAGGGCCATGCGGTCAAGCTCTGCCACGTTCCACCCCTCGATGATGTGGCGGCGGCTGCCAGGATTGCACCGCAGGCTTTCCACCACCTGCGCCACCTGGTTGATCCCTGGGCCACGGGTGTACTTGCCGTCGGCACCATATTCATAGGTCGGCCAATCGACCCACTGCTTGCCATAGACAGGGCCCAGTTCGCCCCAGAGGCGGGCAAAGCCCTCGTCGGCCACGATACGCGCCTCGAAGGCCTGCTGGCTGATATCCTCGCCGCTGGCCTTGCGGAATTTCGCCAGCGGCCAGTCGCTCCAGATTGTCACGCCCTGTTCCAGCAGCGCACGGATATTGGTGTCGCCGGTGAGGAACCACAGCATCTCGCGCGCAGCGACCTTCCAGAATACCCGCTTGGTGGTGAGCAGGGGAATGCGGTTTTCCGACAGGTCGAACCGCAATTGCGCGCCAAATACCGAACGCGTCCCCACGCCTGTGCGATCCATCCGCTCGTCGCCCTGCTCCCAGATATGGCGCATCAGGGCCAGGTACTGCTGTTCGGGATGGTCGGGCGCTGATAACGGCGGCTGGGGTGGCGGCGGCTGGTTCATCCCTGCGGGCTATCACTGCCCTGCCCGCGTTTCCAGCCCCGCGCAGCAAAGGGTTCACACCTATCCCCAATACCTCCTTGCATGTGCAAATCTTGCTCTCTATAGGCTCGCGCCTGCCTCCGAACCTTGTGTTAGGAAGGTCCGGTCGGGGAGTAGCTCAGCCTGGTAGAGCACTGTCTTCGGGAGGCAGGGGCCGGAGGTTCGAATCCTCTCTCCCCGACCACATTGTTTCCTTGGAAATTCATGTTGTTAGCGGACCCTTCGATGCAGAAGGTGTCCCCTAACTGATGCCCTTGCGCGGCTCCGATCACACTCTGATCACACGGAGCTAAAAATGGCGTCAATTACCAAGCGAAAAGGCGGCTGGTGCGTCCAAGTCCGCCGCAAGGGCTATGCTGCCCGCAATGCCACTTTCCCCACGAAATCTGCCGCGCTCAAATGGGGGCGCGAGCAGGAAGCGCAGATGGACATGCCGCCTTCACCGTTCGACAGGTTGAGCGGAGCCGCGCTGGAGGCAAAGCCCATCGCCACACCCTGGTACGATTTGCGCTCGACCCGGTCGAGATCGAAGATCGTATCGCTCAGCAGCGCATTGGTCGCCGCCAGCTGGGTGTTGAACGAGGTGATTGCCTGGTTGGTGGCAAACAGCTGGCTTCCGGTCACTGCATCGGTCGACCCCGCTGACAGCGCACCATCGGCCAGGCCGCTGATGCGGTTGCTGCCGCCGCTGTTCACCGTCACCGATCCCGCCTGCATGGAGCCGTTCACGGTGATGATGTCGCCGCCAACCGTATTGTAGTCGCCGATCACCGCGACATTGCCGTTGAGGGTGGTATCGCCGCCCACGGTGGCATCGCCGCTGGTGTTCAGCGTGGTGGTGGAGACCCCGCCATTCGCTGTCAGGGCACCGGTCATCGTCGTCGTGCCGACAACCGCCAGGTTTCCGCCTACCGAGGCGTTGCCCGTGGTTGACAGGGTGGTGGTGGCGATATTGCCGGTGTTGGTGATGCCGGTGGTCGTCGTTGCACCACTCACCGCCAGCGTATCGGTGGAAAGACCGCCGGTGTTGGTCATACCTCCGGAATTGGTCAGGCCGCCAGCATTGGTGATGCCGTTGGTGGTGGTCGCGCCGGTCACTGCCAGGGCACCGCCCACCGCGGCATTGCCGGTGGTGTTCAGCGTGGCCGTAGTGATGTTGCCGGTGTTGGTGATATTGCCGGTGTTGGCAATACCCGCCGTGGTGGTCTGGCCGGTCACGTTGAGGGTGTTGTTGACCGTGGTCGCACCGTTCAGCGTGGTGGCTCCGGCCACTGCCAAGGTGCCGCCGATGTCGGCATTGCCATCGTTGG
>NZ_JAMFLH010000008.1 GCF_023501975.1 Altererythrobacter sp. KTW20L
ACGGTTCTCTTCGGGCGGTCGCCCACGCCCTCGGTTTGCCGCATCGATCGGCAACAAACCCTTCAAAACTCGCCATTCCGCTTCGCTCAGATCACCCCGGCTCAAGCCCGCCTCCAAAAGGAAGCCTTGATTCAATCGCCGAGTCTCGCGTCAACAAATTTGTCCACGCCGCCTAGTCAGAAATGACTAGTGATAACAAACTACTGATAGCAGTTATCGACAGAGTTATCTACGGACATTCCACAATAGTTAAAAATTCGTGAACACGCGAATTTCCTGACTGCAGCTGAGATCGAATGCAACTGTAAGCGACTGTCGCGGCCGTTTCGCTTTCGTCATCCCAGCCCGTCAGGGAGATTTGCCATGCAATTGCGGAAATCAGCGTCATTCCAGGCCTATCTGCTGCTTACCTGCCTGGTCCTGGCGGCGATTGTGCCGACAGTCGCACTCGCCAACGGCGATCCTTCGGCCAGCGATGCTCTGCCCGAGGACGGGGTGATCATCTACTCGCGCGATGTTCGCCACTATATAGGGGATCGCTATTTCCTCAGAGACAGCCAGTCGGCGGTTACTGCCCCGGTCCATCTTATCGTCAACACAATCGCCCTTGGGCTTGAACCGCTGACAGATTCCGAAAGTTCGGCCATCCTGGCGCCCCTCTCCGCGCAAAGCATGATTGATCCTTCGTTTGCGGTGGCTTCCGAAATGCCTGACGCGAGTGGCGGTTCGGCCAACCTGATTGCGACTACCAGCTCGGTTTCCTCTACGGCCATCTCCACGATAAGCGGCGCGATGCAGTCGCTTTCGGGCGCGCTGGAAAGCCTGTCGGTCCTGTCGGGAGGCGGACAATGAACCGGCGGATATCCTTCGTTGCAGCAGCGACGGTGCTTGTTGCCGGAGGCGTGATCGCCCAGGCGCAGGACACGTCAGAAGCGGACGACCTTGTGACGGTCGGATCGGGAGACGGATCAGGCAATGTCGGCAGGCTTGCCATCAACCTCGCAGCAGGGGACCAGAATCAGCAGCTGTCGAGTGCCACCCTGGCGATCGGGGATGTTGCGGCAGTCGGCGAAGGAGCCATCCAGCGCGCTTCGTCGGATCGCGGTGACCGTGCGGCCCACATTCACATCGCCGACGATGCCTTTTCCGACAACTCGGGAATTATCAGCCTTAACATTACTGCCGGTCGGCAGAACCAGTCAGCCAACCTGGCTGCATTCGCAATCGGACAATCGGGCGCTTTGACGGACCAGTTCCTGGAGCAATCGCGCGCGCCCGTCGAACCGCCAGGGGGCATGGAGACAAATGCCGCTGCACCGAATGACACCGTTGAAATCAGTGACGATGCCTTCGGCCAGAGCAGCGGCCTGTTCCAGGCCAACCTGATCGGTGGCGAGAGGAATTCCTCTGCCAACACCTTCTCGCTGACGGTTTCAGCGGGTGGACAACCCTGAGTGAAAACAAGGAGAATTGAGATGAAAAAGCTTCTGCTTTCGACCGCTGCTGCTTCGGCGTTGCTGACCAACCCGGCTTTCGCCCAAGGAAACGGTCCCGTCGATGTCGATGTCGACCTCGAATACAACAACACGATCGATACGAGCATCGAGACTGATGTCACGTACTGGAAGCAGGTCGGTCTCTTCGGTGGCGCCTTTTTGAGGGGTGTCATTGACGTGGACAGTTCGGCGGTGGCCATCACCGATGCCAAGCAACTCCAGCAGGGTGTCTCGGTTACCTATCGTGAGGAAAACGAACTGAATGGCGAGAACGGCTATGTCGATGCGGTGTTCGGCCCCGGCTGGAGTGAGGCAGGCAACGATCCGAACGACGACCTGATCGACGGCACGCTCGAAGGTCAGATTCGTGTCGGCTACTTCGCTCCGATCGTGAACACCGTGGACACCTTCGATCTCGATTCTTCGGGCAACACCGGAATCAACCTGGCCGCCGGCTATTTCAATATGCAGATGAATTCGGCAGCGCTGGCGACCTCCAGCAACGCCGACGACGAAGCACTGGGTGGCTGGGCTGAAGCATCGACCACTTCGTTCCAGTCGCTTCTGGGTGTGTCGCAACTCGGCGCTCCGGGAGACGTGCTCGACCAGGATGAACCAGGCCAGGGTGGTGGATCGAACAACTTCCGCGACCGCAACTCGGTTCTCGGCGGAACGGTCAGCGGATCGGGCAACATTGGTGTCAATGCGGCGGCGGGCAGCCTGAACCAGCAGTCCAACCTGATGACGCTGGCCGTGGCCAACGACTCTACGCTGGCCGAGGCCAATGCCGGGCTGATCCAGGCATCGACGCTCAGCTTCGTGGAACAGCAGGACAGCCAGAATCTGGTGACCGGGCTTGTGATCGACGGCGCCTCGGGCAACGTCGGCGTCAACTTCGCCGCAGGTACTGGCAATCAGCAGCTCAACTCCCTGACGATCGCTTCGTCTGCCGGAACCGCTCCCAGCAATGGCGGCGGCAATGGCGGAGGCGGCGACCCGAGCTGATCGGTATCGGTCCGTCAGCTTCCGCCGCCACGACCCGGCGGCCGGAACCCGGCGGCAGATCGGCGTCCCAACCGACGGTCGGCCAACCGGGAGGAGGGAGAGCAAACCAGCTCTCCCTCCGACCGGCAGGTGCCACCGCAAAATCACGAGAGACGAATGATCACACGGTTCCCCTGTCCAGCGAAAAACGCAATGGCGCTGAAGGCTGCCATGGTGGCAGCTATGCTGGTGACGGGATGCACCACGAGCCCGGCGGGGCAGCCTGTTCCCTTGTGGCTCGGCGCGGTTTCTACCAACGGGCCGATCGTGCCGGTAGCGGTGACCAGCTGGAAGGACCGCAAGTTCGAGAATCTGGTGCGACAGCAGACCGATTTCAGCTGCGGTGCCGCGGTCATGGCCACCATCTTCAATTTCGCTTTCGGTCGGGACACGACCGAGCAGCAAGTGCTGGTCAACATGCTGCGGATCGCGGATCCCGATATCGTGCGGCAGAGGGGCTTCTCCCTGCTCGACATGAAGACCTATGCCCAGTCCGTCGGCTACCAGGCAGATGGCTACCGGGTCGATTATGCCACGCTCGAAGCGCTGGAAGTGCCATCAATCGCGCTGCTCGACATCCGTGGATACAAGCACTTCGTCATCGTCCGGCGCGCCTGGGCCGGTCACATCGCCATCGGTGATCCCGCTTTGGGCAACCGCACCATGAGCCGCAGCGAATTCGAAGCGGCCTGGAACCAGATCATCTTCGTCGTAGCAGGCGAGGGCTACGCGCCCGACAACGTTCTGCTGCAACCACCGGAGCCGCTTTCCGCCGGTCGCCTGCTCGACCTGCACGCATCGATGCCAGGAGCGGAAGTCGTCGAATTCGGCTTCGGGCCCCGCTTCTCGTTTTGAAGGAGATTGTCATGAACAATAGTCACCTCTCGACCGCCTCGGCTCGGCGCGGTGCGTTGACCGGCAAGACGATGGCTGTTGTCCTGTTGGCCGGTTCTGCCATCCCTGCATCCGCGCACATGCCCGACCTTTCTGCCCTTTCGGGCGCGGCCCGGGTAGCCGACGATGAACTGTCCGAAATGCACGGCAAGTTCATCACGCCCAAGTCGGTCTCCTATTTCGGGATCACCATGCTTTCCAGTTGGCAGGATGCAAGCGGCGTAACCACGTTGGCCAACCTGGTTTTCAGTGTCGATTTCCTGCCCGGCGGCAACGGCAATCCGGTTCCGCAATTGATGATCGCGTGGTCTCGCGAAGGCGATCCGGCGATGGACGTGACTGACACCCACGAAGGCTATTTCCCCTATATTCCGGCGCAGGACGTTCTCGGGGTGGGAGCTCTGGAGACCTTTGCCGGTGCCGCACAGGCGAACGTCATTGCAGGTGCCGACAATCGCACCCTCAATGGCATGCAGGTGATGATCGTCCCATCCTCGGTCGTGCCTGCCATGACGCAGCGGGGCATGACCTCCGCTACCGGTCCGGTTGACCTGGTGTTTGCCGACGGAGATGAGCTGCACTTCCGGATGGCCGACAACCAGATCGGTATCGTGATGATCGGTAATGGCGGGCTCGACAGCAGCAGCCAGCTTGCGGGCGGAGACATCGGCCAGTTGCTGCAGCAGTCGATCCTGAACAGCGACAACAATGCCATCGAGAACCGCGCCTCGGTGATCTTCGGCGTGGATGCGCTGCAGAACGTGCAGATCGTCCGGGCCCAGGAAGCGCTCAGCGCGATGAAGGGGCACGGCTTCTGAATTGCGGCAAATTTCCTGGTTGGGAGGAAAGTCGAATGAACAAGTTATTGCCCGTTTTCGCCTGCTTTGCCGTGTTCGGCATGTCGCCAGCTATCGCGCAGGAAGAGACGCAGCAGTTTGCAGTTGAAGGGGCTGGCATGCTGACTTGCGAGCGCTTCATCGCTGCCCGCAGCGATAGCGCCTCGCTCGATTATCAACGGATGATCGGTTTTGTCGAAGGCTATCTCACCGCAGCGAACCTGTATGAGCCGAACACCTTTGATCTGACGCCGTGGCACAATGCCGTGGCATTCGACATGATCCTTGAACATCATTGCGTGCAGCATCCGGCAGACCGGCTGGTCAGCGTGACCCAGCGTCTGGTGGTAGGCTTCAGGCCGCTGCGCGTGGCGCAATTTTCGCCATTGCTCGAGGTGGGCGACGGGCAGAACCGCGCCTTTGTGTACGAGACGATCCTGCGCCGGGCGCAGGCTGCGCTCCAAATCCGCGGGCTCTATTCCGGGCCCGAGGATGGCCAGTTCACCGCAGCGCTCCGCCAGGCATTTGTGGCCTTCCAGAGCGAAAAGGGCCTGTCCCAGACCGGCGTGCCCGATCCCGCGACTTTGTGGAATCTGCTCAACCCCTGACAACAAGGATCATGGCCATGCGTCACATTTTTCATTCCAATTGCGCCCTTGTTGCCGTTACGGCGACTGCCCTGTTTCTTTCTGGCGAAGCCGTTGCAAAGGATGGCATCCAAGAATTCTCCGCTGAAGATGAGCAGGTTGAACTCGACCATCTGCGGCAGGAAGTGGGTACCCTACATCAACGCGAGATGGTGTATTTGCTTCGGCTGGAACAGCTCGAAGAGCGCCTGGCAGCCCTGGAGCAGGGAATCTCTGCGCAGATAGCTCCGATCAATCCCGACGAGGCTGGAGGTTTGCGGGGCGCCTATATCGCTCCGCAGACGCTGGCGGTTCCGGACGATCTTTCGCTGGCCCTCTTCCGACGGGAGGATATTGCCCAGGAATTCGGTCGATTGGCCCAAAGTGATCCCCTTGCGACCACGGATCCAGGCGAGGGCGAGCGCCGGACGCCTGCCCCGACCGAAGCCGTTGTCGCAGTTTCCGAGGAGCAGCAGGGGCGGTTTGGAAGCCGTTTCGGTCTCGATCTAGGCCTGGGCTATTCGCACTTCGACAATGCCCGGATTTCGCTCAACGGCTTCCTGGCGCTCGACGCGATCTTCCTGGGAACGATCAGCATCGATCAGATCAGGTCCGATATCTTCACTTTCGACCCGACCCTGCGCTTTGGCTTCTCCGACCGCCTGTTTATCGACGCGAACCTGCCTCTCCTCTACCGTTCGTCGAATTTCCTGTCGGGCGGGGCGGGTGGCTCTGCCTCGGCGCTGGTCGAACAGACGGTCCGCGATCAAGGTATAGGGGACCTCAGTTTGGGGGCGAGTTACCGCCTAGCAGCGGAAACGTCGAGTTGGCCGGATACGGTGATCAATGCTCGCGTGAAATTCCCTACGGGGAGGCATCCCTTCGGCGTGGAATTTGTCGAAGTGGCCAACAGCGAAGGCAACCTGCAGGTGCCGGAAAGCCTGGCCACAGGCAGCGGGGTCTACGGTGCATCGCTCGGCGTATCCATGCTCAAGACCCTCGATCCGATGGTCGTGTTTGGCAACGTCACCTATTTCCACAATTTCGCGGACCACTTTGACGACATCGACGAGAACCAGGGCGATATCCCTGGCCGGGTTGAGATCGGCAATGCATGGCAATTCGGCGCCGGGCTGGCCTTTGCGCTCAACGACAGGTCGAGCATCTCGATGTCCTACAGTCAGCGCATCGTCGAGCGCACACGTCTTACGCCGGACGGACAGGACGAGCGCCCGGTTGTGGGCAGCCAGGCCAATGTCGGTATCGTAAATCTCGGCGCGACCTTCTCGCTGGGTGAACGGCTGGCGCTGGTGACAAATGTCGGCATCGGCCTGACGGACGATAGCCCTGATATGTCTGTCGGGTTCCGTATCCCGTACCGGTTCTAATTGAACCTCTCTCCAGGTGGGCGGTCAGTTCCTAGAACTTGCTGCCATCAGGTTATCTACGGATGGCCCGCCGCTGGGGCGCGGGCCAGTCTTGCCAAAATTGCTTCGGGCAGGATGGGGCAGGCGCATGCAATTGGTGATTGATCGGACTATGGCAGAACCCAATCCACCACAACTGCAAACGCGGAATGGTCTGGTCCTGCGACTTCGCGCCGTGACGATGCCCGATCGGCCATTTGTCGACGAGTTTTACGCCCAGCTCACTATCAGGGATTTCCGCTTCCGCCTTGTCGCCGGATTGAAGGCGGTCAATCCACATCAGATTATTGGCAGGATCGAAATGGATCACCGTCACGCGGAACATCTGCTGGCTTTCGATCCGGCCGTTGGCAAACTCGTCGGGAGCGTCATCATCCTGGCGGACCACGGGCTTGCAAATGCCGAGGCAGCTGTCGTGGTAGTTCCACAATTCAGGGGGGAGGGCATTGGCTGGAGCCTGCTTCGCCATGCCGCAGACCTGGCGCGCGAACGCGGGCTGAGCAGCCTGCGTTCGATTGAAACTCTGGAGGATCACGAACCGTTGGAAATTGCTCGCACTTCGGGTTTCCAGGCGATGCCCTATGACGCCGACCCGACACTCATGATGTTAGAGGCAACGCTCGCCTGAATGGCGGCGACGGCCCTTCGTTTCTGTCCTGGCAAGGATATCAAGGGTGCAGGCGATCCCGGGGGGTCTGGGTGGGGGGACTAAGTCCGTTCGAGATCGCCTGCAGTTCAACAATGGCGGCACGGCGGCATCGAAATAACCCGTAAATCTCCGGATCAATCGCTTCCGTAACTTTCCCAATCCCGGACCTCCGGGATGCGGCCTACTTCGATTGACACGCCGGGCTGCCGCAGGTTTCGGCGTGTCCAGATTTGAGGAGAACATTGCGATGAACGAGCAAGCAACACTGCCGGTACAAAGCGCGCGTGAGCATGGCTTGCCGGCCGTATTCGGACGGCTGCGCGAGGAGATCGACCAGCTGTTCGACGATTTCAGCTTTTCCCGCCCCGTCCGGAATATTTTCCAGATGTCTGGCGCCCTGGATTTCAGCCCTGTGGCAGAGATGAAGGACCGCAAGGACCACTATGAACTCGCGGTCGAACTTCCGGGGATGGAAGAAAAGGATATCGATATCGAATTCGGCGACGGTGTCCTGGCGATTTCCGGGGAGAAGCGGGCTGAGAGCGAAGAGAAGTCCGGCGACTACCTCGTCAGCGAGCGCAGCTATGGCGCTTTCCGGCGCAGGTTAACCTTGCCGGCGGATGCCGATCCGGATGCAATCGAAGCCAAGTATCGGCACGGGGTGTTGCAGATCAGGGTCAAGAAGGACCAGCAGGCGGTCAACCGGGTGCGCAAGATCGCGGTCGGCTGAGCCACGATCCGGCGGATTTCCGGCATGGCCAGCGTCCCTCCTTCCGAACCGGACCGGATCGAACCCCAGGAGCCCCCGGGAGTCGATCCGGTGCCGGTCGAACCGCAGCCGGAATCCCCGCCGGAAGAATTGCCGCCACGGCCCGAAGAGCCTTATCGGGCGCCGGATGAATATCCCCAGCCTGAAGAAAATCTATTGGCATTCCCGCAGGCGGAATTGTCACGCGACGAACCAAACAGGAGCGCCTTATGAAGAACATTTTGTTGCTCATCCATGACGACCGAGGCCAAGAGTCCCGTTTGCAGGTCGCTCTGGACGTGACCCGTGCGCTTGGCGGACATCTCGAGTGCCTCGACGTCTTGACCTTGCCACTGATTGTTTCCGGATATTATTCCGCAGGATCTGAGGCAGTGATGATCGCGGCAGAGCGTGAACGGGAGTCCGCCATTCGCGCAAGCCTGGAAAACCGTCTCGCGAAAGAGGATGTCACCTGGTCGATGGGAGAGACTTACGGCACCTTTGTAGAGGCCCTCACCCGCGCGTCGGACTTTGCAGACTTGATCGTCGTCTCTGCCCGTACTGAGGCACGAGAGGAAGACCGGCCGCGCCTTGAAAGCTTGCCTCTCAGAGCCGTTCGACCGATCCTCGCGGTCCCGCCGGGATGCCTCGGACTAGATATCGATGGTTGCGCACTCGTTGCTTGGGATGGGTCTCGGCCGTGCAGTGAAGCCGTGCGGGCTGCGGTTCCCTTGCTTCAACGCGCCAGGCAGGTGGTTCTGCTGGAAGTCAACCAACCGCGAGGTGCATTGGCGATGGCCGAAGTTGCTACATACCTTTCGCGCCACGGCATTTCCACGGAACTGGTCGAACGGACCACTACCGGAATGGTTGCCGACACCATCCTCGATCAGGCGAGACATTGCAGCGCCGAATTCATCGTGATGGGTGCGTATGGCAAGCCGCGTGCTGCCGAAGCGGTGTTTGGCGGTGTTACCCGCACGATGTTGCTCGAAGCGCAAGTGCCCCTGCTGCTGGCGCACTGACACTTTTGGAAGCCAACCGGATGAAAAGGGGCCCGCCGGAAAGACCAGTCCGGCGGGGCTTTTGTGTCTTCCTGCCAGTCAGCTGACGAGGATGCGGTCTTCCACTTGGGTCACGCCAGGCGCAGACCAGGCAGCATCTTCGGCCAGCTTACGCTCGTGCCAGGCCTTTACCTTGCCACCCAGCGTCACCTTATTGCCGCTGGTGGTGATGGTCACAGTGGCCGCGTCGAGCCCGGCTTGCCGTTCGAACGCATCCTTGATGCGCTTGCGAATGTCGATGGCACTGGCCCGGTTCCGGATGGTCAAGTTGTTCGACACGCCGACCACGCCCGAAACCTTGCCGGCAGCCTTGGTTGCCTCATCGCTCTGGAAATTCCACTCGACGTCGCCGGTAAGGCTGACCCAGCCCTTTTCCACCTTCACCACGATGTGCTCTTCGGGAATGAGGATATTGTATTTGAACAGGTCGAGGATGCGCTTGGCGATTTCGTGGTCGGCAGTCTTCGCGTCGGACGCGTAGCGGACGTTGAGTTCTTCGGCGATCGCCTTGACACCCGCTACCCGCTTCGCCGCACGTTCGGCGGCAATTTTCTCGGCGTAGCTTTTCACATAGCCGTTGAGCGCCACCACGCCATCGACCACCGATACGCCGATGTCAGCGTGGTCGACGCTGGGATCCCATTCGAGTTCATCGAGCACATCGCGCTGCAGTTCACTGTCGGTTTTCATTGCCTGTCTCCGATGCAAGAGTAAACGGCAGGCATCTCGTCCGAATGCGGTCGAATCCACCTGCGCAAGTCTTTTTGCGCGCCGCCGTGCCTGGGCGGGATGCGGTATTGTCCGGAGTTGTAGGGGACTATGTCCTGATCTGGGGGCGCAGGAGGGTATGCTCTTCCAGCCATCGCTGTTCTGAACCAAGTCCGGCCGCAAAAGCAATCCGCAATGCGTCGGCAAAATTACTGACCTGGAGTTTTTCCATCGCGTTGGCGCGATAGACTTCCACAGTCCGAGCGCTGATGCCAAGGTCATAGGCAATCGTTTTGTTTGGATAGCCGCAAGCCAGCCCGTCCAGCACCTCGCGCTCGCGTTCTGTGAGGTGGGCGATTTGCCCCTTCGCCCATTGCTCGCGACTGCGCCGTCCCTCACAGTCGGCAAGACTGTCGAAAGCGGCTTGTACCGCATCGAGGACATTTTGGCGGTCGGCCGGCTTTTCCAGAAAGTCGATCGCGCCCCCCTGAATCGCTTTCACCGCCATGGAAATATCGCCGTGACCCGAAAGCACGATGACCGGGAAGTTGTATCCCAGCCGATGCATTTCGCGCTGGAGTTCAAGCCCGTCCATTCCTGGCATGCGAACGTCGATCAGGGCGCAGGAAGGTTCTAACCTGTCCGCCCCTTTGAGGAATGCGGTCGCATCTTCCCAGCGGCTGACCTTGTAGCCCGCAGTTGACAGCATAAAGTCGAGCGATCGCCGGATCGCCTCTTCGTCGTCGACCACATGCACAAGCTTGGGCTCAGTCTCCATCGTCGAACTCCTCGCCAGGTTCGGGCAGGATGAAATGGAAGGTGGCACCCCCGGCAGAGCCATTTTCGTGCCAAAGCTTGCCGCCATGTGCCTCGACAATGTTGCGGCATATAGCGAGACCCAGGCCCATTCCATCGGACTTGGTCGTCGAGAACGGATCGAACAGGCGGGCAATCCTGGTTTCAGGGACTCCTGGTCCGTTGTCGATGATTGAAAAGCGCACCGACTTCTCTTGCTGAATAACCGCTACTTCGACCGCGCCGCCGCTACCAATCGCATCAATCGCGTTGCGCACGAGGTTCACGATGACTTGCTGGATCTGGATCCTGTCGACCAGGATGTTCTCCAACGCCTCGGCTTGACTCACAAAGCACATGACGTTGCGGTATTTGGCTCCGGTTGCCGCCAGTGCGACGGCTTCGCGCGCCAGGTCCCCGGGGTGCTCGAAAGTCCTGTCCAGTTCTCCGCGGGACACAAAGATGCGCAGTCGCTTGACGATTGCACCGGCCCTCAGCGCTTCCCGCCCAGCTTCCTCCAGCGCCAGGCTGGCACGTTCAAGCGCTTCCCTGCTGCCCTCTTTGATCAACTCGGCAGAAGTCTGGACGATATTGCCCACCGCCATCAGGGGCTGGTTCAGTTCATGAGCAATCGCAGTGGCCAGTGTTCCCATTTCGTTGATGCGGGCGAAATGTGCCAACTCCCGCTGGAGATCCTCTAAGTGCGCCTCTGCCTTTTCCGTTTCGGACAGGTCGTGAAGGAATCCGGTGAACATACGTCGGCCGCCGCCATAGGCCTCGCCTATGCGCAAAGTGTGAGGAAAAACTGTCCCGTCCTTACGTAATCCCAAGACGCGCCGGTTGCCGCCCATTATCCTGGCCACGCCCGACTGCAGATACCTGGCAAGATAGGCATTGTGCTGCTCGCGATCGGGGGAGGGCATCAGCATAGACACGTTGCGGCCAATAACCTCGTTGCGGGAATAGCCGAACATTGCCTCGGCAGTGCTGCTAAACGACAGGATAATGCCGCATTCGTCGATGACGATCATGGCATCCGGAACGGTTTCCAGGATGGACCGCAGCAGGACTGTGCTGGCTTCGAGCGAGCGGGTCTGGGTATCTTCTTTTGTCATATCGCGGACGATCTTACCGAAGCCGCCAGGAAGCTGGCCATCGCGGACAAGACGGGTGATTGTTACGTCGGCGAAAAAGCGGCTTCCATCCTTGCGTGCTTTCCAGCTCCGGCCTCGATAGAAACCGTTCCTGCGGGCGATTTCCAGCTGCATCGCGGGTAAACCGTGCACACGTTCGGCGTTGTCGATCATGAAGTCGAACGGCTGGCCAAGCACTTCGGCGTCGCTCCAGCCGAAAAGCCGCTCCGCTCCGCTATTCCAGATCGTCACCTTGCCATCGTCATCCAGCATGCACAGTGCGAAATTCTCGGCAATGTCGATGAAGAGGGATAACTCCTCCTCAATTATGAGAGAGGTCATCCTGCGTTCGAGATCGGAGGTGAGAACCTCGGTTACGAATAGCAGACCTTGCACTTCGCCCGCCTTGTCGTGCCAGGGGACCATGCTCCAGCGCACCCAGTCGACCGAGCCGTCGATGCGTTCGAGCCTGTCGAGGTCCTTGGAAAGGGATTCCCCCTCCAAAGCCCGGCGGTGAAGTGCCTTTGCCTCTTCGTCCAGTTCGGGAAATATGTCGTAGTGCGAACGGCCAACGAGATTGTCTTCGCCGAGCCTGTAGTCCGACATCCACCGGCGGCTACAGGCTATGTAGTGCATTTCGCGATCGAACAGAGCGATTGCTGCCGGAACCTGGTCGAGCAGGGACCAGAGCAGTTCGTTGTCCGGTAAACCGGCCAACAAGGTCTGTCCGCGATTGGTCATGGCAACGCTTGGATGTCCCCCTCCGCAGCAGTTAAATCACGGGATTAAAAGAGATCTGGTATTCGTAGATTCACGGAGACATTGCAAAAGGTCGCGCCCGCCATGCCTTTGACCTGGGAGATTTACCGATATCCCCCCGCAATCCTCGATTGCACTAGATCGATTAAGTTCGGTAATGCATTGGGCTGGGTCAAATGTCACACATTCAATCAAAATTCCTTGCCGCCGTCCTCGTGTTGGCAGTCGTCGGCTGCGCGCATCCCACGCCCTATCAGCCGCTGGGATCCAGATCGGAGGGCAGCGGTGGTTATTCCGATGAGCGGGTGGCGCAGGGACACTACCGCGTGGCATTCCGGGGAAATTCGCTAACCTCACGCGAAACGGTCGAAGCTTACCTGCTCTACCGGGCGGCCGAACTGATGGTCAGCGAAGGTTATGACTGGTTCGTCGTAATCGATCGCGAGGTTGAACACACGGTCACGCGGGAAGTACGACGCGATCCGCTTTACCGCCCGTGGTTCGGACCTGCATACAGCACGTGGCAGCCTTACTGGCGGTATTACCTGCGAGGGCAAGGATGGGTCGTATGGGACCCCTACCACGCCGATCCGTTCTGGGCGGACCGCGTCGACGAACGTCGGGTCGAGCAATTTGAGTCCAGCGCGGAGATCAGGGCAGGCCGCGGAGTGGCGCCAGCCGGCAACGGTCAGGTCTTCGTCGCTCGTGACGTTCTGGAGGAAATCGGACCACGAGTCGTCCGGCCCTCGCATGGCTGAAGAATTGGCATGAGGTCGCCAAACCGGCGTGTAAAACGCGGATTCTCAGTCGTTGGCTGCTTCGCGCTTTTCCGCCGCCGCAAGCAGGTCGATGACTTCCCGGTCGTTCACCTGGCGGAAATCACGGTAATGATGCCCCACGGTGTAGAATGGCTGGGGTATGGCCAACACGACTAAGTCGTCACACAGGGGGCGAAGTTTTTCGAGAGTGTCAGGAGGCGCGACAGGGACGGCGAGGATGAGCCGCCCGGGGTCGTGCCGCCGTATTGCGCGCAAAGCGGCCGTTACCGTGGACCCGGTTGCAACCCCGTCGTCGACCAAAATGACCGTCCGTTCGCCAAGCTGCGGAATCCTCTTTTCGCCGATATAGGCATGTCGGCGGCGCTCCAGTTCGATCAGCTGCCGGCCGGCCTCTTCTTTGACGTAATCCGGAGCGGGGGCGACAATCCGCATGGCGTCTTCGTTGAACACAACCTGCGGATCGTCTCCGTCGATCACGGCGCCGATGGCGAATTTCGGATGGCCGGGCGCGCCCAGCTTGCGCACCATTACCAATCCCAGTTCGGCATCAAGTGCCCGGGCGATCTCGTAGCCGACCGGGACGCCGCCACGGGGTAGGGCAAGCACTATCGGGTCGCTGTCTCGCAGATGGCCAAGGCGCGTGGCCAGCTGGCATCCGGCGCTTCTGCGATCGGCAAGGGGTGACAAGGTATTCATACGACCGTTTCCTGTTTCGCGGGCAGATGGGCTCCGAACCATCTTGTGGCATGCCAGATGACCTGCATCATCGCGCCAGGCGCCTCAAACAGATGTCGGCACCCGGAACGATGACGATTTCGTGCGGACCGTGCAGCTGGCTTGCGAACGCTCGATTGAATTCGATCACACGCAGATCGTTTGCTCCTTCGATCAACTGGGTGGGAGACGCGATTGTCTTCCGCCAGCCCTTCGTTGTGATGACGGAGCCAGTCGACGAATTCTAGTACTTCGCTGTTCCACCACATCCCGGTCGAAGCATGCCCAAGCTCTGCAGTGCGCGACATTGGGCGAACTCCTTGTCCCTCAGACTACGTCCGGGGTGGAGCAACGCATTCGGTAATCTTACGGATGAAGGTCCGATACTCGCCAACGGGCGCCGGTCTGCAACCATCCGGGATGTGCGGGTTAAGGAAGCCCTGCGCAGCCTTCATGGACGCATGGTGAAGCGCATTGCATCAGGAATGCAAAACGCAAAATCCCCCCCCACGATAAATGACGAGCTCGCGGAAGTTCGCGCCATATAAAGCTCTAAGAAAAATCAACATATGGACATTAATTCTATCTTTCCTGAAACAGAGATACAATGCTTTTGTGCAAAATATCGGCAGCATCTAAAGATATTTTTCCATCGTCAACAAATAAATTCAACAAATTATCAAGCTTATCTAAAAATAATTCCATATCTATTTCATGTATCTTCGTCATGCTGATTCTTCTTTTGAAAACAAAATCGAGGTGCGCTCCATCTTTGATCAAGCAGTGATCTTCTCTGCTCCTAATTTTTCCCAAGGGCGACGGACTCTATCGTCATGCTAGATGATCGGAGGATAATGTCTGTTCGCGGGCGCACAGTGTTCTAGGCAAGGGAACAAGGTGCGTGCTATCAGGCTGTCTAGACCGCGCCATGAAGTGAACAGCGTATTGCCAGATCACGAGCCTGGATTACCGACCTGCGGCAACGCACTTCTCGACATAGTTGGTAGGAATCACCCATTCTCGCGCGATTTCGAAAAAAACAAAGTAAGAATGCGCAAGCATGAGCAGATCATTTTTGGTCCTGGCCGGGACAAAAACGTTTATTTCCCGATCGATTGCCTGTTTTCACTGAGGTGTACGATCAAGAGCGGGTATACGGCGGAGTTCAGCCAAATCGGCAAGGAAGGTATTGTCGGGATCAATTCGCTATTCGGCGATTGTTCGGCCGCAAGTGAGGCGATCGCTTTGACGTCCGGGAATGCCTACCGGATTGGTTCTTCGTTTGTCGAAGCGGCGTTCGAGGGTTCGACAGACTTTCGGCGCGCCATACTTACCTATATGGAAGGACAGATGCGCGAATCTGCGCAACGCATCATCTGCAACAAGCAACACTCGATTACCGAGCAGGTCTGCCGAACCTTGCTAATGGCATCAGATCGTTTGGGCAATCAGACACTGGATCTAACGCACGACCAGCTTGCGATTGCGATCGGTTGCCGAAGGGAGGCCGTGAGCATTTCTGCGGGCAAGCTGCAAAGTGACGGTGTGATCCGGTACGGGTATGGCAAGATCACGATTACCGATCGGGCCGCGCTCGAATATCGCAGTTGCGAGTGTTATCCGGTTATCCGCGAAGTATTCGCAAAATTCTTGGCGGCCGAGGAATCTGACAGGTTTCCTGAGATGAATGCGGGATTTGGATATGGCCGAAAAGCTTGACGAGATACTGAAGCAAATGGCTGGGATGGCGGTCGACATCGATCTGCTGAAGAAGAGCCATGTCGATCTCAATGCCACCTACATTAACACCCTCAAAGCTCTCACCGAGATGACCGCCCATTCCTCCGACGCGGCTCAGAAGGCGGCCAGGTCGGCGGAAAACGCGGCGATGGCGGCAAAAGGATGCGCCGATGCTGCACGAGAAGCGGCTAGCATCCCTTTAACAAGATCAGCGGAAGCCGCGGCAGAAGCTGCAAATGCCTCGGCCCGTGCGGCCATCGAAGCAGCCGCCGCCGCCGCTGCCGCCGCCGCCGCTGCCGCGCTGGCCGTGGCCACCCATGCCGAAGATGCTTCAATGCAAGCGGCAAGCGTGGCGTCCAATGCAACCCGTTTAGCTACGCAGGCGGCTGCAGAAGCCGTCGCGATGTCCAACCTTGCTGCAAAGTTTGCCCACAATGCGCGCCAGGATGATTCCAAATTATCAAAGAAGGACTTGCCGGCGCGGAAACCGGAAAAACCTGCGGGACCCTCTGGCCCGTGATCCTTCAGGGATCATGTTTTGGGGGTCACCGCAGGCCTCTGCCAATCTGTCATCGCGCAATCTCGGGCCGAGACCATGCCTTGTGAACAGGTCTAAAACGACAATGCCGCTCCTGACTGGCAACAAAAAATTACGCTCCGCAGCCCAACCAGAAAACCCGTAGATCTCCGGAGCTGTACCGCGCCGGGTAATCGTCGGTCGACGGTTTCCTGGATGTAGCCAACATTTCTCATCAGGACATTTGCGGAGCGCTCCGCATGCTGGTGCGCGTCATTCTGTGCATGCAAATGACACGGGGTAATGATTCATGCCGCATGCGCTCATCATCGACGACAACATTGCCATCAGCCGAGCGATCCGGAGTTATCTGGAGCCGCTGGGATTTGAGACCTGTGATCAAACCCGAAACAAGCAGCAGGCGCTTGATGCTGCCGCACGGCGCAAGCCTGACATAATTGTCATCGGCGATGACATTGAAACCGGCTCGGCAATCGATGCCGCACGCCGCATATCCTGTGGCGAGGCTATTCCGGTCCTTATGGTCAGCGGCGATCCGACCCGAGCATCGAAGGTCCTCCAGCAAGCCAGCAGTTATGATGGTCCGTTTCATCTCAATCAGATCGAGGAGGCGGTCGAAGTGGCCCTGTCGCACCGCTCAATCCTCCATCGACCACCTGTCGCCTGAGATAAATCTTTGCGCCGCGCCTTTCAGGATGTGCGGTTGCACGATGGATAGGACAAATCAGCCTCCACCAAGTCTGGACAGGTTTGCAGTGGCCCACCGCGAATTCCGGTGCAGGTCGCCAGACGACAAATCCTCGCGGATCTCCGAAATTCAGAGCATCATCAGGCGCTGCGCAATTTGCGGTACAGGCAGGTGGGTGAAGTCCTTGTCTACCTCGGCTATCACCTTGGCTCGGACCCGGTCCGAATATTCGCTGCGCAGGATACCCAGTGCCCGGGGCGCAGCGGCGATGATGATGTCACCCGCTTCGGCTTGGGTGAGGCTATCGAGGGCTTTGGCGACCGAGGCAACGAACCGTATCTCTTCGCTGACATGGGGATCGCCTTCATCATAACTGCTGCGTGCAGGCGAGCCGCTCGAGAACGTGGTTCCAGGTGCGTCCGAAGACAGTTCCCGGCTAGGCAGGCTTTCGTTTTGCCTGTGTTCGATGACCTGGAGGTCGGGGAGGACCGCGTCGGCAACGTTTCGCAGCAGAAGCATGCGTGCTCCATCCACGACCAGAATGATTGTATCATGGGGCAATTTCATGCTCGATCCCCTTTGGTGCTAATGAAAAGAGGGGCAATCGTTTGGTCGACATCGCATTGTAGCGCACACATGACCCTCAGGAATGATGCGCCGAAACCGCACGCAGGGTTTCTGCTGCGAGGGACGCAGGAGCCTTTGCGGCCACATCGCCGAGTGACAGCATCCCGACCATCCGCCGGTGTTCGTCCATGACAGGCAAGCGGCGGATTTGCTTGCGTTCCATCAGGCGCACGGCGTCATCCAGTTCTTCGTTCGTGGTACAGTAGGTGACAGGCTGGCTCATCACGTCGCGCGCAGTCAGGTGCAGCGGGTCGCTAAGGCAGCCGAAGCCGCGCACCACAATGTCGCGATCGGTGACCATGCCGATAATCCTGTCGTCTTCGCCTACAGGCAAGGCGCCGATATTTTCCCTGTCCATCCTCGCAGCGACATCGAAAAGCGGTGCGTCGGGATCAATCCAGATTGCTCCAACGTGCATGACTTCGCTAACTTTCACGACTGGTCTCCTGCTGATCAAGAATATGGGCGTTCCTGTCATTACAGTATGAAGCGACGCATGAGACTGATCGCTCCGTAATTCACACATCGGAAGCCTCTATCTCGATCTCAGGCGTGGTGACTGCTCCGCCACGTGGCTGGCCTGCGATTGTCAATTCGACTCTCGTTACCTTACCGGCTCCCGGAAAGGTAATGGAAGATGCTATGGATGGTTTGCCGTCGACCAGACATTGGGCCGCGTTGCCGCGGTTGACCTCGATCTCGATTGCCCCGTCACGTCTCAGCGTGGCCGAGAAGCCCGGCCAATCTGGTGGCAGGCATGGGGCAATGGCGACCCTGTCTCCCTCGAGCCGGATGCCCAGTATATGTTCAGTTGCCAGCCGCCAGGTCCAGCCGGCCGCTCCGGTATACCAGCTCCAGCCGCCACGTCCGAGATGATCCCCTGCCGCAATGTCGGCCGCCAGCGCATATGGCTCGGTGCGATAGGTTTCTACGTCCTTCTGCGTCGCGGCATGGCGTACCGGATTTAGCCGGTCGAACACCGCCTTGGCGCGGGCACCATCGCCCTGCATGGCACAGGCAATGCCAAGCCAGGCCGATCCATGGCTGTATTGCCCGCCATTCTCACGAATGCCGGGCGGATATGCCTTGATGTAGCCCGGATCGCGCGCAGTCTCGTCGAACGGCGGGTCCAGTAGACGAGCGATCTTATCGTCCGGCAATACAAGGTGCTTGAAGGCGTTGTCGATGGCCTGTGCCGAACGCGCCTTGTCGGCTCCCGCGATCACGGCCCAGGATTGTACGAGGGCGTCGATGCGGCATTCGTCATTGCTGCTCGATCCCCAGGGTCGGCCTTGATCGTCGAACGCCCGGACATACCATTCACCGTCCCAGCCGTGCCGTTCGACAGAGGCAAGCAGCTGTTCGCGACGTGGTAACCAGCGTAGCGCAAAGTCATGCTGTCCGGTCGCTTCGCACATGTCGGCAAAGTCGCGGATAGTAACGGCCAGGAACCAGGCGAGCCACACGCTTTCCCCGAGGCCGCCAGAGCCGACGCGGTTCATCCCGTCGTTCCAGTCGCCATCGCCGATCAAGGGAAGTCCCCGCTGACCAAGACGGAACGATCGGTCGAATGCGCGCAGGCAATGTTCGAACAGGCTGGCATCCGTTCCGCGCGGGAACTCGCTGAAGCGGTCATGCTCGCTTGCTGCGAGCTCCGGTGCGTGGAGAAACGGCACTCGTTCATCCAGGACTCCGGTATCCCCCGTCGCCGCGACATAGCGGGCTACTGCAAAGGGGAGCCAGGCAAGATCGTCGGAGCAACGTGTTCGGACGCCCTTGCTCGACGGTGGATGCCACCAGTGGAGGACGTCGCCCTCCTCGAACTGGTGCGCCGCCGCCCGCAGGATGTGTTCCCGCGCCAGATCGGGGCTGGACAGCAGTAGCGCGAGGACATCCTGCAATTGGTCGCGAAAGCCGTAGGCACCCGAAGCCTGATAGTAGCCGGCGCGTGCGAACAGCCGTGATGACATCGTCTGGTAGACAAGCCAGCGGTTGACCATCACGTCGAACGCGGGATCAGGGGTCTTTACTTCGATTGCGCCGCACCGCCGCTTCCATTCCATGGCAAGCTTGTGTCGTTCGGTCTCCGTTGTGCCGGGGGCGCGCCAATGCCTCAAAATCGTCGGGAGTCCCTCTTCGCTTTCGACCTCACCGATTAGGAAGGCGATCTCGCTTGTTTCTTCCGGCGCTATATCGAGATGAACTTGCAAGGCGGCTGTCGCGTCGGCTCCATGGTTCTCCATGCGCTCGCCAAGTCCCCAGGCATCGAGACCGGGAGGTCTGAGCCAGTCAGGTGCGTGGCCGAGGAAGTCGGCGCGTGAGCTCGTGAAGCTGTGCACAGCCCCTGTGCTGGCCAGGAAGGCAAGCTTGTGGCGGTATTCCCGCTGCCATGGATTCCGCCCAAGTATTGCAGCCAGGTCCGGCCGGTAGAAGCTTGAACGAAAAGGTGCTGGTTCTCCGGGAGTCGTGCCCAGCAGCCAATCGGCGTAGAAGGTCGCGGTTAGGCGCCGGGTGCTTTGCGAGCGGTTGCGCAAGCGCAGGGTAACCACCTTGATCGGGTCGCCGTTGGCCACGAAGCATTGCATTTGCTGCTCGAGCCCCTTCGACTGGCACGACCATTCGGTCTCGCCGAAGCCGTGTACGACTCGCCGCGCAGTGTCGTCGCCAGCGGGCAGGGAGGTTACCGACCAGACCTCTCCCGTTTCCTCGTCCCGCAGGTAAAGGGCTTCGGCAGGCGGATCGGAAACTGCGTCGTTGTGCCACGGGGTGAGACGGTTCTCCCCGCTGTTTTCGGCAAATGAGAAGCCGAGCCCTGCTTCGGTTACGATGCTGCCGAATGTATGGTTTGCCAACACATTCGCCCATGGGGCAGGTGTGCATGCCTTTGCGGGAATATCGATGCAATATCGGCCATCCGGAGTGAACCCGCCGAGGCCATTGTGCAGGGTCAAGTGTTCCGCTGGACTATCCGCCTGACTCGCCTCTGGAGATGTGCTCAGAGGAGCAGTCGCAACGAAGAGGGGTACCGGCATCCGTTCCGTTTCGGCTTCGCGCAACTGCTCTTCGATCGATCCGCGGCCATCCACGATCATGGCCGTGGCCGCGCAACGCAGCGCACGAATGGCTCGTGCGTCGTTTTGCTCGCGTCCTACCAGCATTATTCCGCCGCGCTCGCCGAGATGCTCGTCGGCGTTGCTGTCCCTCAGGAGATCGAGAACCCGTTCGCGCAAGGGTTCGACATAACCGGGCAGTCCCGGATGGAGGAGCACCAGGTCGATTTGAGAGCCGCGCCAGCGCCACGATCGGTGCGCGGCGAGTACGAAGCGGAGTTCTGCCGAGTCAAACTGCTCATCCAGCTCGACGAGCAGGATGGGCAGGTCTCCAGATATGCCAAGCGCCCACAGGTCTTCCCGGACCACTTTGTCACCTGGCGGCGCGGAAAGAGGCGTGGCCGGTCCCGAAGGACGGATGAGAGCCGACAGCAGCAGTTCGGCCTCGCGCAGCCGGGCCGCCGGAAGATCGATTGCGCGAAGGTTGTTCCTGGCCGCTTCGGCTGCATCCTGCTCTGCCCAATCCAGTGCCGCAAGCGAGGTATACCTGCCGGCTAGCTCCAAGGCTTCGCTTTCTCGGGGAGCAACGACCGTCACGATGGCGAATTCTGCTTCACCATGCGGAGGCAGTGCGAGCTCCCCCCCGAAAGCCGACACGGGATCGAGCGGATACTGCTCCGGCTGCTTGCACGTCTGGTCAAAATGCGGAAATCGCGTGCGGGTGCCCAAGCGTCCGCGCGATCGCACGCGGGATACTTCCACATCTTTCAGGCGAGCCAGTCCGGTTGTGCCAACAAAGCGCTGGGCCATGGCAAGCCCCGGCGTATCCGGATTCCGGCCCCGCCGGGTGAACGCCAGCACATCGATTTCGGGATAGCTTCGGCTGGCGACAAACAGTCGTGCGAAGGCTGGATGGCGCGACCACTCGCCTGCTTCGGCCAGCGCACAGTCGGCATGGCTGGCGAACTCCACAAGCGTGTGATCGGGGGAATCATTGACCAGTCTGATCCGCCTGACCTCCACATCCTGGGCGGCAGATATGAAGACTTCGAGAGAGGTCGATACGGTACCTGCACGACAGCGGAATTCGAGCTTGTGCGGATGGACGACCAAGTGCCGGTCGTCGGCCCCGTCGATCGGCGCGGATGTCGGAGACCAAGTGCAGCCGCTCGCGCGGTCTCGCAGGTAGATGAACTGGCCCTTGTCCCGGTTGATACCGGTGGGACAGGTAAGGGCATTGCCATTCCATAACAGGTCGCCGCATCCGTCTGACCCGATGCGGAGCGACATCCGCCCATTGCCCAGCAGGAATGTCATCGGACGCAGTCCCGGACTTGCTTCCCACGATTGAGGCCGGGGGAGTGCAGGCGCTTCGGCACTATCGGTGCGGATGTGGTCCACGCGCTTGAGTTCGGGCGGCAATTCCCAAGGAATGCGCTCGTTGAGCAGGAGATCGACAGATTCCATGCGTTCGTCGGCGTGGAACCAGCGAACCAGGACATCCTCGCACAGTACATTTGCGATAGCGGCAATACTCATTCCGTGATGGTGCGCCATATAGGATCGCACGAGCGCGGGATTGCCATCATCCGTTGCTCTCTCGGGTGTGAAGTCCAGAGCCTCATGGAATCCCAACCGGCCCATGGCACCGCGCGCGGCCAATCGCCGCATGTTTGCCACTGCCTCGCGAGGTGCTGCTGCCAAAGCAAGCGCGGTGGCATAGGGTGTGATCACCAGATCGTCCGCCAGCCCCCGGCGCAAGCCCAGTTCGGGAACTCCGAAAGCCCGGTAACGCCAAATGCCGTCAGTGCCGTGTGAGGCAAAGCCGGATTCGGAGATGCCCCAGGGCACTCCCTGTCGGTCCGCATAGCTCTTTTGCAGCGCGACGGCGGCGGTCTCAGTCTCACCCAGGAGGGTGGAGGGGTCGCTGCGCAGGAACAGCGACGGCATCAGGTATTCAAACATCGAGCCGTTCCACGACACGAGTGCCAACTGCCGCTTGCGCTTCACGATCGGGCGGCCAAGCTGGAACCAGTGATCGGGCGCGACGTCGCGCTTGGCTATGGCAAAGTAGCTCGCCAGTCGGGCCTCGCTCGCCAGGAGGTCATAGTAGTGCTGATCGATGCGCTGCGAGGAGACATCATAGCCGATGTGGAATAGCTTGCGGTGGCTGTCATAGAGCCCCCGAAAATCCATTCCTTCAGCCATTCTCCGTGCACGTCCGGCAATCCGGATCAGTTCCTTGATCGATCCGGGCTGCCCGGCAGCGGTTCTTTCCTGCAGTTCGTTACTGCACTCCTGCAGATGATGTTCGCTTCGCTCGAGCCAGTCGCGCAGGTCTTCCAGACTGGCCAGATCGACGGCTTCCCGCATTTCGAGCGCATCAGCTAGTTCCCCCCGAAGCAGCGTAAGCTGGTCTGTGGCGTCGCGGATCATAACCTGCCAGGCGCTTCGATCATCGGGATTGGTTGCAACGCGACCCTGGAGTTGCTTGATCCGCTCGCGAAGGTCAGCTCCCAGATCGCTTTGCTCCAGGGCTTCGCCAAGAAGATGAAGGCAATCCTTGAGCCCCTCCCACCGTTCGCTGCGAAAGTGCGCAGTTGCGATGATGTCTCGGCATCCGTTGGCAAGGACAATCAGGCTCACTGCCAGATTACCGCTGTCGACTGTGGACACGTAGCGCGGCTCGAGCGGAGCAAGGGTGCGCGTGTCATACCAGTTGAGGATATGGCCGTTCCACCGCTCCAGTTTGTCGAGAGTGTCGAGCATCGCCTGCATCCGCACGACGAATTCGGGTGTGCCGAGATGGCCAAGACGCCAGGCAGATAGTGCCGACAGCGCCAGCATTCCGATATTGGTGGGCGAAGTTCGATGGGCCGTGGCGCGGATTGGTGCTTCCTGATGGTTGTCTGGCGGAAGCCAATGGTCCTCGGGGCCGGCAAAGCACTCGAAATAGAGCCAGCTGCGCCGTGCGAGAACGCGCAGGTATTGACGGTCATCTGCAGAGAGCGGCTCGAGCTTCGGATTGCGCGGCTGAGCTGTCCATGCGGCGAACCCCGGCGCGGCAAACCACATGGCCAGCAACGCAGCTGCGGCGGCAAGTGCGTGATGATCAAGTACGAGAAACGGCACCATCGTCAGCGCCAGGATCGGCGATGTCCAGGTCGCACCCCATTGAGAGCCCAAAACTGAATTGCGCGCCAACAGGCCGCTGACATGGGCCGCACTGGTCCACTCCAGCAACATGGTCCCACGGCGCAGCCTGAAAAGTGTGATCCCGATCGCATGGATCGCGATCGCCATATCTGACAGAAGGAATACCACCTGCAGAAGCCAACGCTGAAGATGTTCTCCGGCTTGGCGCATCGTCCCGGCGATAACGCCTCTGCGGCGACCGCGAGCTAGGCCAGTGACAAGGTCGGTGAACAGCCATGCGCTGGGAACCAGGAGAGCAAGCGCTGTCCAGAACAGCGGCGAGCCGGGCAGGATAAACCATCCGCCTAGCAGAAGCAGGACCACGCTGGCCGGTACCAGGCTCCGTCGCATGTTGTCCCAGATGCGCAACCGGTCGAATAGTGTGAGTCGGTTAGGAAGGCGCGTTCCTCCAGGACCTGGCACGCGACCCAGCAACCAGGGCAGAAGCTGCCAGTCTCCCCTTATCCAGCGGTGCCAGCGGCGCACGTAAGCGGCATAGTTGTCCGGATAGCTTTCATAGACAATGATGTCGCTCGCCAGACCGGCCCGGCCATGCAGGCCTTCCCACAGATCGTGACTCAGGAGCTGGTTCTCCGGAATTCGTCCCTCAAGCGACCGGGCGAAAGCTGCTACGTCGTAAATTCCCTTGCCGACATAGTTTCCTGTGCCGGTCAGGTCCTGAAAGACATCGCTTACCGCACGCGAATAGATGTCGATCGCCGTATCGCCGCCAAACAAGCGGGCGAACAGCGTGTCGCGTCCGTGGGGCGCTATCTCAACTCGCGGCTGCAACACGGTGTAGCCGGAAACTACCCGTCCGCTCTCATTGAAGACGGGCCGGTTGAGAGGATGGGCCAAGGTGCTAGCCAGCCGCGCGACGCTGCCCGGAGGCAAGCGCGTATCGGCATCGGCTGTCACGACGAACCTTGCGCCAACCAGCTTGTCCACTTCGCCGACAAAGACGGGGAAGCTGTCGCGGTTGCCGGTTAGCAGGAAAGTGTTGAATTCATCGATCTTGCCGCGCTTGCGCTCCCAGGCCATCCAGCATCCCTGAGTCGGGTTGTGGCGCCTGGTCCGATGTAGCAGGCAGAAGCCCCCTCCGAGCTTGCGATTGAGGCGCTGTATGCCTCGTCGCAGCGTTCGCTCAATCTCCTGGTCAGCCGGGGCTAGTTCATCCTGGGCATCTGCAGGATCGCTCAACAGGACATAGCCCCTAGCGCCGGGATTGGCGAGGCGATGTGCTTCGAGGCGAGACAGGACGTCCCGCGCTTCGGCGACGTTTCCGATGATGACTGGTACAGCGACAATTGTCGGCCACTCCGGATCTATTGCTTCTGAAAAATCGAGCTTGGGCAATTGCCGTGGACCGACGGTCAAAGTCACCAGCCAGTTCACGATGGTAATGGCGAGCACCGTGACCGGAAGGGCGGAAAGCGCCAGTCCAAAAATCCATCCAGTCAGGTCCGCGCGCTGGTATGAAAGATAGGCAGCCGGCAGCAACAGCCCCACGATGCCGCACAGGAATAGGGCAGCGGCATAGGTGCTACCAGGTCGCTGCAGCAGCCGGCGGCCTGCGCGCCGGGTCCATGGTTGGACAATACCCATAGACCTCTCAAGGTCGACAATCCCGCTTCCGATCAGCCAGTGACCGACATGATTGCGGGGCTGCGCGGTGTGCTGCGCACTGAGGGAAATTGCTTGTTCCGCAACAGCGAGTTCGTCCTTGCTTCCCAGCTCGGCCAATCGCTCGACTGACTGGCGGCAGGCGTCTCGCGTGTCGAAGTCCATCTGTGGATAGGTATCTGCCGGGTCACGAGCCAGGATTTTGTCAACGTGACTGGTGGCATCGAAAATCTCCTTCCATCTGAGGCTGGAGACTACGGCAAGGTTCGCGATGGCTCGAGCGACGCAATCGGCACCGCCGCCCGATTGCATGTTCAGCGCGCAACTCCGGCTTATGGCAAAGGGGGCGCGAACCGTGCGGAATGCCTCGGCAACTCCCGCTACAAGGCGTTCGATGCAGGCGATTCTGAGCATCGCGGGAAGGGCCCACAACTCCGCGATGTCGAGCGCGTGGTGCGATTGATAGCCTTCCAGATATGCCAGGACATTCTCGCGCGAGAGCTGGAAGTGGCTGGCGGCAAGAAGGTCATGCGCCAGCAGCAAGATCCGCGGCTCACCTGCGGCCGGACCAACACTCAGTGGGCGAAGCCGCAAATAGAAGCCGCTCGGCATGTCCTCGCGCAGCAACATCATGGCGCGCTGAACCTGATAGCCGTTGTCGAGCAACCATTCCGCAGCAGAGGACGAAGCCGGTTCCGATTTCGCCGCCGCCGCCATCGCCTGAGCCAGCCACGGGGCTATTCGGTCAATCGCCCGCCACGCAGGCACCGGCTGGGGACGCTCCCTCCGCCCCCCGAAACTGAGCGACTTTCCGGTTTCCCAACCGTGGACCGCAACAGGGTCGTAAAATGGTTCGGGCATCAAGCGGTCGCGGGCGAGCTGTTAAGTGGCCCGCGGGCATTATCCAGCAAGCGATAGTGCGCAATCGAGGGCTCGACTGCAGGCCTCACCGCGTCCTTACCGGAACCCACCAAGATCGTGGGAGCAGACAACCGGTCGAGCAGATAGCTCGCCGTGCTGCCCAGCGGAAGTTGCGCGCAGGAATTGAAACCTTGGCCGCGGGTCGACATGATAACCATGTCCGGCGTTTCTTGCGCGATGAATTCTTCCAAGCGGGTGCGCGGGTCTCCTTTCAGACATTGACTGCGAGCGGCTAGTCCGAGATTCTGCAGTCGGCGAAGGGTCGCCTCGAGAAAGGTGCAGGCGGCCTTTTCGTTGTGCTCCTCGACCTGCTTCTGAAGTGCGAGATCGCTACTGCCCGGCAGGCCGAACTTCTCGACGCCTCTCGAAGACATGACATGCACGAGAAGCAACTCCGCTGGCACGGTGCGCGCGATGTCAATCGCTTGGGCCAAGGCTGCTTCAGCGAAGTCGGAACCATCGACTGGTATAGCGATGCGGAGGCGAGGGGTGCCTAGTGTACGGTAACCACGCGGCACCACCAGGATGTGTTGCGCGCCGAGTTCCAGCAGACTGCGGGTGAGGACACCGCTGTCTTGTTGCCGGGAGGCTCCGACCACGATCATCGGGGCGGGCCTGGCAAGGTTGCGCTCGAAGAGGGCAGCTTGCCAGCTGCCCCCCTCGATTTGTATTTCCGGCTGCATCGCGGGGTTGGGCAGGCACGCCTGCAGGCTCTCGAGATTTTCCCTCATTGCATTCCGCTTGAAGTGCCACTCGAGCGGATCCGGCGGCGTAGCTCTGGACCGGTCGAATTCGATGGCGTGATAGAATACCAGCGGTCGCCCGAACCACTGGGCATATCCCGCTGCGGCCTCGGCAACTTCCCGCGAGCGGGCCGTGCCATCGAGGCATGCAATGACAGCAGGGGTCGTAGCCGAATCACGGAAGGAGAACGCCGAAACAGTCATTGGTTTTTCACCTCTCTGTTTGCAGAAGCACCCCTCGCGCTGCTGCGCGTCAGGCTGACAGGCCCGGACGGAACATGCTTCGGACATCGTGCTCGATGTGCAAGAGTTCAGCCCAGGCCGCTCGTCCTCGGTATCCGCAATGTTCCCAATGGGAGAGGTGAGGGCGGATGGTTATCGAATGCGCGCAGGCGTCGGTCTGTCAGTGTCGCGAGACGGAAAGGTAGCCGGGGGAGAAATGCCAGGACCGGGCGACCAGCACGAAGTGATCGAATTCCTGTCCGATCCGGCATCCTATGGATGTGACGAACCAATCGAGCGGATCGACACCCATGCAGCGATTATATTCCTCGCTGGAGATCGAGCCTACAAACTCAAGCGTGCGATCCGTTTGCCCTATTTGGACTTTTCGACGGTCGCAAAGCGCAGGAAGGTTTGCGAAAGCGAACTGACGCTCAACAGGCGCACCGCGCCTGATCTCTATCTCGAGGTGCGCTCGATCGGTCGGGTGAGCGAGGGAAGATACGCGTTTGGCAAGGGAAGGCCGGTCGACTGGCTTGTGGTGATGAAGCGTTTCCCGCCAGAATGCTTGCTGGAAACGATGGTGCGGTCAGGTCCTCTGGATAGCGCCCTCACCCGGCAACTGGCTCGCGCCATCGCGGACTTTCATGGCTCAGCCGAAGTTGCGCGAGGAGATGGCACCCGCAAGATTCAAGACGTGATCGAGGGCAACCGCGTCAGCATGGCTGCGCTGCCCGAAGGCCTGCTGTCAAAGGAGAAGTGCAACCGGCTTTTTTATGACAGTCTCGCCATGGCGGAGCCGCTGGCAGGGCTGCTCAATGAACGGTCGGCCCGCGGGTTCATGCGGCATTGCCATGGCGATCTGCACCTCGGCAACATCTGTGTGTGGCAAGGGCGGGCAACCCTGTTCGACTGCCTGGAGTTCGATGCTCATCTGGCTACGATCGATTTGCTCTATGACCTGGCGTTCCTGCTGATGGATATGTGGCATCGGGGCCATCACAGCGAAGCTTCGCTGCTCTTCAACCGCTACTGCGATCTCCGCGGCGAGAACGACGGGCTCGCCGTTTTGCCGTTGTTTCTCTCGATGCGTGCAGCAGTGCGCGCGCATGTCGAGGGCACTGCCGCGACCCGACTGGAACCTGCCACCGCGCGTGATGCGAAAATTCAAGTTGCCCGCGGCTATCTCGATGCGGCGTTGGCCCTGCTGGAAAGGCCGACGGCGCGCCTGATCGCAATTGGCGGCCTTAGCGGAAGCGGCAAATCGACCCTCGCGGCCTCACTCGCTCCGCTGACTGGTACTCCACCGGGGGCTCGCTGGCTCCGGACAGATGTGCTACGCAAGAAGCTTGCCGGTGTCGAACCCGAAGCCCATCTGCCGGAAAGTGCCTATACTTCCGCAACGCACGAAGCCGTCTATCGGGCGCTGCTGGACGAGGTGAGAACCACGCTCGCGGCTGGCTGGCCGGTAATTGTCGACGCAGTGTTCGACTTTCCTGACACGAGGAAGCGGATCAGATCGCTTGCGGATGACCTTGGCATACCTTTCAAAGGCTTGTGGCTCGAGGCCAGCCGTCATATTCTCCACGAGAGAGTCCGTCGCCGAAAGGGAGATGCCTCCGACGCCGGCCCTGCCGTTGTCGACAAGCAATTGCAGCGCGACATCGGATCGCTTGCTGGGTGGGCGAGAGTGGATGCCGACTGCGATGCTGGTCAGACCTTGTTGCACGCGTGCGCAGCCTTGGGATTTTCTAAGTCCGCGCCAGAGTCACGCTGAAGGCTCGCAACGGGAGCGTCTGATATCGTCCAGCAGTCGGTCAAAGCGTCGCAGTGCTGCTCCGCCCCGCTTGGTGTGCAGCTCTGCCAGCAAGGGGGATAGTGAGGCGTCTGCGAAAGTCTCGTGCTCGAACCGCGCCATCCGCCACAGGGGAAATCGCCGCCTATTCGCAATGTCGCGACGCACCACGACGATCTCATGGTGCCGTGGATCAGCCAAAATGCTCTTCATTACATCGTCGACGGCATCCTCAGGGCCTTCCAGCACCTGGGCAAAATACATCGCTGTGACAATAAGCAAGCCGGTTATGCCGAGTTGAGAATTGCGGGCAATCGACACTGCGCGAATATCATCCAGCACCCTTGTCCGGCGCAAAGACGGGATTGACGGTCGACTTACGTAGGAAATAGTCAGCATTTCAGCAACATACCTCAAGTGTGCTGCTCAACATTGGCGAAGGCATCTTGCGATGCCGTTAACCTTGTGCGCATGAAAGAGATGTGGAGATCGGTTCGCCCGGAGGAGAGCCGTGTTTGTGCAACACCAGTTAGCCAGCCAATCGATTTGCTTGGCGTCAATAGCCGAAGATACTGATCCCGCGTGACTGGCGCTCGGTCGAACCGCGCAAGATGCCGTCGCTCGGAATCTCGGGTTTGAACTGCTGATGGCAGGCCAGGCAGTTCTGAATCAACCGGTCGCCGACTGACCTCCAGGCTTCCACCTCAGTTGATTTGGCCTCCGCCAACCGAACGGCATCCTCCCCGATGCCTGTCAATTCTTGTGAAAGTCGGATCCACTCTGATTCTTCCACCCATTGTTGGTCGAACGTGCCGGTGCCGGGAATCTGGATCACGGCACCGCCGAGCACTATTTCGTAAGCTGAATTGCTGACGAGATGCCAATCGTTGGCATTGCGCGGCAGGTCACCATTGCCAAGCGCGAAGATGTAATCTGCCGAATGGTCGATCATGCCGACCATTGCCGCATTGAGACTCACTGGCAGTGTCAGATCGCCGGCATTTGCTGTTGTCGTTTCCGTCGTGGGAGCATCTGCAGGTTGCTGGCAGCCTTGCAAGGCGATCAGGACTGCAATGGTGTAAAAGGCGATGCGAGTTCTCTTCATAAAAGCTCCCTCACAGGATCAGGCTGATCGCCCAACGCGCAGCCTAGCCGGAAGCAGAAGAGCGCTGGTTTCCCGACTTGGCGAAGAGCCTTAAACGGCCCAGTGTGGAGCGCGGCATTCGTAATACTCCTAGGGGTGATCTATTCTCAAACCTGTCCGGCGACAGAACGTTTGGCACAACGCAACGCTCAGCCCGGGTGGCGAGTCCTATGATCGCGATTACTGGACAAATTTATTGTCTGGCGAACGAAACGCTAGAGTTACATCTCCATATATCCACGAAAAAATAAGTTCTTTCGCATCAGCCCCCAAGCGAAGCTCGATTCGCGCTCATACGGGATCCCCGAGAGCGAAGAATTCCGCCACTAATGGCGCACTTCGTATTTCATTCTCCCCAAATCGCGTCAACTGAGAAAACCTCGCAACTCATGCGGCATCGCCTGCCAGTCGGCTAATTATGCTCCAGCAAGGGGCCGCCAGTCCCGTAGTGAGAACCCCTATTTCCTATGCAGACCGCATAATCCGTTTGAAGACCGTGCTCGACCATCGCAGGTCAAGATCAGCACTCATGGGGCAGGCTGGTCTGAGGCAGCAATCAATCGCTGGGTCGCCGATCTGGCGCACTATCGCGGAGAGGATGCCGCGGAGCCGGTGTGAGTGCGCTGGAACTTGTCGAACTGCTTTGCGTCTGGATAAATGACGCCGCCCCGTATGATCGGTATCGGACGCACGAAGCTCTATGGGTTGATCTCCACCGACGAAATTGAGGCAGAGAAGATCGGCAGGGCGACGCGCATCATCATTGCCTTACGTAAGCCGATTAGTCGGTAAAGCACACCGAACTGACCTGGCACTATCCTAACTTGTGGCTAGCCAGAAACAAAAGCGGCCCGGTCACTGCCAGGAGCTGCCGAACGGTGGCAGTGCCACTACGACAACAGTCCGCCTGGCAGCGGGAGGCCCTGAATGACCTTACGGTTTGCGGCACGGCGAAGGGGCTTTCGCCAATGCCTAATTGCGGAATTAGCGGCAAAGATGACGAGACAGCGGGCATCACAGGGGTTAGGAAATCGCGAATGAGTGCACGTTCAAAACGCGATTTCGTTCATTTTTTCGTGGGATATGATTAATCGAACAGCTGTTATATTAACAAAAATGTGGGGGTGAATGTGGGGGTAAGGAATCAGTCGCTTCAAAAAATCAAGAGAGTACAATTCAGTATTTGAAAAGTTCGATACAAGCCCTGCCACCACCGGTGCCCTTCCTTCGACTGAGAGAATGAACAGGTGGAACATCGCCGCCGACGCGGCGTTGAGCGCTGACTGGGACAGGTCGCGCGCGGAGGATTGCGCAACCGACCGCCCGCCCATGCGTCAGAATCCGATCGGGGCAGTAGTCCACCGATTGTCCGTGCTACCCTTGTGCCGCTTGGCGCTAAGTCCTAGATGGAAGTGATGGCCGGAGAGTTGAAAGATAATCGCGGTCGCGGCGATGCGCAGTGGCGCTGGCCCGCGATCCACCCCGAGGGACGCAAGTTCGGACTGATTGGCGTGACGCTGTCATTGCTGGTCCTGCTCTGGCTTGACTGGGAACTGCTGGGTTGGCCGATGCTGGCACTGTCAGCCTTCGTCTTTGCCTTTTTCCGCGATCCGGAACGGGTGGTGCCGCAGGGGCACAATCTGATCGTTTCGCCCGCCGACGGGCTGGTGTCGCTGATCGTGATGACTCCTCCGCCGCCCGAACTGCAGCTCGACGACGAGACCGGTCGAGGCCTCGGGACCGAGCCGGTCATGCGTGTTTCGATCTTCATGTCGGTGTTCGATGTCCATATTAACCGCGCACCTGTGCCCGGCACGGTGAAGCGGATCGTCTATATCCCCGGACGTTTCATGAATGCCGACCTCGACAAGGCGAGCGAGGATAACGAGCGCCAGCACATCCTGATCGAAAAGGCCGATGGCCAGTCGATCGGCTTCACTCAGATCGCCGGTCTTGTGGCGCGGCGTATCGTGCCGTTCGTCAAGCCGGGTGACTTGGTGGCAGGCGGCCAGCGAATCGGTCTGATCCGTTTCGGCAGCCGGGTAGATGTTTACCTGCCGGCCGGTACCGACGCGAAGGTGCTGCTGGGTCAGAAGGTGATCGCGGGCGAGACCGTGCTGGCCGAAGTCGGGCGCCAGGCGCTGATCGAGGGCGTGAGCCTGTGACGATTCCGGTCCCGCCCTCCACGCCGGACGAGCCGATGGATCGGCCCGGCGGTGATGGCGAGGCATGGCTTGGTCCGCGGGCGAGCGAGGATGATCCGCCCGAACCAGCCTTGCGCAAGGGGCGGGGGCTGTCGCTCCGCGCGGTCATTCCCAATGCAATCACTGCCGCGGCCCTGTGTTCGGGCCTGACCGGCATTCGGTTTGCCATCGAGGGGCTGTGGGGACAGGCGTTGTTTGCCATCGTGCTGGCGGGCGTGCTCGATGCGTTGGATGGCCGCATGGCGCGGCTGCTGAAGGCGCAATCACGGTTCGGGGCGGAACTCGACAGCCTGGCCGATTCGCTGAGCTTCGGCATGGCCCCGGCACTGGTGCTGTTCCTGTGGTCGTTGCAGGATCTGCCGCGCCTCGGGTGGTTTGCCGCTCTCGGCTTTGCCATCTGCTGCGCGCTGCGACTTGCACGCTTCAATGCCCAGATCGATACCGAGGAGCAGCCGCACAAGTCTGCCGGCTTCCTCACCGGCGTTCCGGCCCCGGTGGGTGCAGGCCTCGCCTTCCTGCCGATGTTCCTGTGGCTGGCGAGCGGCGAAGGTGCATTCCGCGAGCCCTGGCTGGTCGGCATCTGGATGGTGCTGATCGCTTTCCTGATGATTTCCAACATTGCCACCCTTAGCTGGGCTTCGATCCGGCCCGGCAAGGAAATCCGCCTCGGGGCCATCGCCCTGGTGGGGCTGCTGTTTGCCGCGCTCCTGACAGAACCGTGGTGGACGTTGGCCCTGATCTGCGTGATCTACCTGGCGCTGATGCCGCTGGGGATAGCGCGCTATGCCCGGGTCAAGCGGCAGCGCAGTGCGGCGCGAAAATCTGCGGGCGGACCGGGCGTAACGGGCTGACTCTGTTGCCCGTCGGGTGGCGCACCTGCATCGTGCGGACTGGCGGAGCGGGCAGACGCCCAGCTTCCAACTCGCCAAGTTCGCGCAGGATCGACCGTGCCCCGGCGATCCCGCGGCGGACAGAAGCAATGGTGCTGAGCAAGGCAGCGGCGGCCAGGAGGCCGAGGAACAGCGAAATGGCAACAGTGGCAATCATGGTCTAAATCCTTGCCTCGTGCGCCGGACCTGCCGACGAGTGATCCAATGCGGGAAATCGGAACGCTGTTCCGCAGTTCCCTGTCTGTTCCATCTTGTTCCTTATCTGTTCCTGCATGTCAACCCCGTTCGCTTCGTCTTGAGCGAAGGATCGAATTCAACTGGCATTCTGCCGCGCTTGGGGCTAAGGCCCGCCCGTTGTCCAGGGTTCCGGCTATTCCAGTTGGGCCTGCGGGCGGCAAATTCGCATGGAAGGCACACATCGCCGGTGCCGTTCGCCAGCTTCTCGCTGCGTCCGGTTCCCCGCTTTCCAGAGGCATAACCGGAAAGGAATTTTGTTATGGCGGCTCCTACCGTCACGATGCAGCAATTGATCGAGGCTGGCGCCCACTTTGGCCACCAGACCCACCGCTGGAACCCGCGCATGAAGCCGTACATCTTCGGCGCGCGCAACGGAGTCCACATCATCGACCTGTCGCAGACCGTTCCCCTGTTCGCCCGCTCGCTCGACTTTGTCGCGCAGACCGTGCGTGCGGGTGGCAAGGTGCTGTTCGTCGGCACCAAGCGCCAGGCGCAGGAGCCGATCGCCCAGGCCGCGCGCGCTTGTGGCCAGCACTTCGTCAACCACCGCTGGCTTGGCGGCATGCTCACCAACTGGAAGACCATTTCGGGCTCCATCCGTCGTCTCAAGGCGCTGGAAGAGCAGCTTTCGAGCGGCGTTTCGGGCCTGACCAAGAAGGAAATCCTCCAGCTCACCCGTGAAAAGGACAAGCTGGAACTGTCGCTCGGCGGCATCCGCGATATGGGCGGCATCCCGGACGTGATGTTCGTGATCGACGCCAACAAGGAAGAGCTGGCGATCAAGGAAGCCAACGTCCTCGGCATTCCCGTGGTGGCGATCCTCGACACCAACGTGAACCCGCAGGGCATCGCCTTCCCGGTTCCGGGTAACGACGACGCCAGCCGCGCCGTGCGCCTCTACTGCGATGCCATTGCCCAGGCGGCGACCAAGGGTCGCACCGATGGCGTGGTCGATTCGGGCGCCGATGTCGGTTCGATGACCGCTCCGCCGGCCGAAGCTGCCGTGGTTGAGGAAGCTCCGGCTCCCGAAGCCGCTGCCGAAGCTCCGGCCGCCGCAGAAGCGCCTGTTGCCGAGGAAGCTGCCGCCGAACAGGCGTAAGCACTCCGTCACATTTGCATTCTAGCGCGCCGGGCCTCTCAAAAGGTCCGGCGTCGCCAATTCATTCAAGAGGAACAGACCGATGGCTGCTTTTACTGCCGCTGACGTGAAGAAGCTGCGCGACATGACCGGCGCGGGCATGATGGACGCCAAGAAGGCGCTCGACGAAACCAATGGCGACATCGAGGCCGCGGTTGACGCGCTGCGCGCCAAGGGCCTGGCCGCCGTGCAGAAGAAGTCCAGCCGCACCGCTGCCGAAGGACTGGTCGGCGTGGCCGTTGAAGGCACCCGCGGCGTGGCCGTGGAAGTGAACTCGGAAACCGATTTCGTCGCCAAGAACGAGCAGTTCCAGGACTTCGTGCGCAAGACGACCGAAGCTGCGCTCGCCCTGTCGGCTGACGATGTCGAGGCGCTGAAGGCCGCCCCGTATCCGGATGGCGGCACCGTGTCGGACAAGCTGACCAACAACGTGGCGACCATTGGCGAGAACCAGCAGGTCCGCCGGATGAAGACCGTGTCGGTCCAGAAGGGCGCTGTCGTGCCCTATATGCACACCGCCGCTGCTCCGAACCTCGGCAAGATCGGCGTGCTGGTCGCGCTGGAATCGGAAGCTTCGGCTGACGTTCTGGCGGATCTGGGCAAGAAGATCGCCATGCACATCGCCGCCGCCTTCCCGCTGGCGCTTGATGCCGATGGCCTCGATGCCGAAGTGATCGCGCGCGAACGCAAGATCGCCGCCGAAAAGGCCGCCGAAACCGGCAAGCCCGCCGACGTGCAGGCCAAGATGGTCGATGGCGCCGTGGCCAAATACGCCAAGGAAAATGCCCTGCTCAGCCAGGTCTTCGTGATGGACAACAAGACGCCCATCTCGGAAGTCGTGGCCCAGGCCGGCAAGGCCGCAGGCTCGGCCATCGTGCTGAAGGACTATGTCCGCTTCCAGCTCGGCGAAGGCATCGAGAAGGAAGTGACCGACTTCGCCGCCGAAGTGGCCGCCGCCGTAAAGGGCTGAGCGACACCTCCAGCGAAGCGTATTGCAGGCGGCCAAAGTGACACTGTCACTTTGGCCGTTTTGCTATGTGGCTGGCGCGTAAGGGAAATTTGCGCAAAACAAGGGTGACACTTCGCCGGAAATCCGGGGAGAGTTCGCGTCCGTCGCGGGCGCGTGGGGATCGACGGTGTGAAAGAGCCGCAGTGAGGCTAGGCGGGGCGGGGGGCTGTAGGAAAATGTAATCGCCACGCCCACCTGCTCACAACCCAGTCAACGCCCTTGGCAGGCCTAGCGCGCTCTTTATAAGGGCCGCACCCGGAAATCCGTGAACTAACCTCGCAACAAAGGCCCGACCCTCCCATGCTGCTGCCGAACACCAAACGCATCCTGCTCAAGCTTTCGGGCGAGGTGTTGATGGGCGACCAGCAGTTCGGCATCGATCCGGCCTTCGTGGCGGAGCTGGCGAAGGAGGTGAAGGCGGCCAAGGAAACGGGCTTGCAGATCTGCCTCGTCATCGGTGGCGGCAACATCTTTCGCGGCATGGCGGGCGCGGCGCAGGGGATGGACCGGGCCCAGGCCGATTACATGGGCATGTTGGCCACCATCATGAACGCGCTGGCGATGCAGAACGCGCTCGAACAGCTTGGCGTCGATACCCGGGTGCAGAGCGCGATCCAGATGGATGCCGTGTGCGAGCCGGTGATCCGCCGCCGCGCCGAACGCCACCTCGAAAAGGGCCGCGTGGTGATCTTTGCCGCCGGCGTCGGCAGCCCCTATTTTACCACCGATTCCGGCGCGGCGCTGCGCGCTGCCGAAATGAAGTGCGATGCCCTATTCAAGGGCACCAGCGTCGATGGCGTCTATGACAGCGATCCCAAGAAGAACGCCAGTGCAACCCGTTTCGAAACCGTCAGTTACGATAAGGTACTGGCAGATAATCTGAAGGTGATGGATGCCTCTGCCGTGGCCCTGTGCCGCGACAACCAGATCCCCATCGTGGTCTTCTCGATCCGCGAAAAGGGCAATCTGGCGCGCGTGCTGGCGGGCGATGGCGTGCAGACCCTGGTAAAGTAAGGACTGAGAATATGGCAAAGTATGACAAGGCCGATGTGGAGCGCCGCATGGCGGGCGCCGTGGAAAGCCTGAAGGGCGATCTTTCGGGCCTGCGCACGGGCCGCGCCAATGTGGCGCTGCTCGATCCGGTGGTGGTCGAGGTCTATGGCAGCATGATGCCGCTGAACCAGGTGGCCACGGTTTCCGCCCCCGAACCGCGCATGTTGAGCGTGCAGGTGTGGGACCGGTCGAACGTGATCCCGGTGGAGAAGGGCATTTCCCACGCCAACCTCGGCCTCAACCCGATCATCGACGGCCAGACGCTGCGCCTGCCGCTGCCTGATCTGACGCAGGATCGCCGCAAGGAACTGGCCAAGCTGGCCGGCAAATATGCCGAGAACGCCAAGATCGCCATCCGCAACGTCCGCCGCGATGCGATGGAAGCGCTGAAGGAAGACGAGAAGAAGAAGGAAATCTCCGAGGACGAGCGCAAGCGGCTGGAGGAAGAAGTCCAGAAGCTGACCGACAAGCACGTCGCCGATACCGACGCCACCGCCGCGGCGAAGGAAAAGGAAATCCTCACCCAGTGATGTCGCTGGAAACCTTCCTCCCCTCCTTTTCAAAGGTGGGGATCGAGGGGTGGTTGCGACGCGCCAGCGTCGTTCGGCCCCGCCACCACCCCCAACCCCCTCCTCTGAAGAGGAGGGGGCTTAAGTGAACACGCCTACGACCCCACGCCACGTCGCCATCATCATGGATGGCAACGGGCGCTGGGCCGCAAAACGCCGCCTGCCGCGCGCGATGGGCCACCGCGAGGGCGGGGAGGCCGTGCGCCGCGCGGTGAAGGCCTGCGAGGTGCTGGGGATCGAATGCCTCACGCTTTACGCCTTCTCTTCGGAGAACTGGAAGCGCGGCGAGGAGGAAGTGGGCGACCTGATGAAGCTGATGCGCCGCTTCATCGAGGCGAACCTCGATGACATGGTGGCACAGGGCGTGAAGCTGAAGCTGATCGGCGACCACACCGCGTTCGAGCCAGATATCGTTGCAAAGCTGGACCACGCGCTGGAGCGGACCAGGGGCGGCACACGCACGCTGGCCGTGGCGCTGAACTATGGCAGCCAGCAGGAGATCGCGCGCGCGGCGGCGAAGGCGGCTGCGGCTGCTGGCGAGGTGACGGTGGAAAGCATCGAGGCAAACCTCGACACTGCCGACCTGCCGCCATTGGACCTGCTGATCCGCACCAGCGGCGAGGTGCGCCTGAGCAATTTCCTGCTGTGGCAGGCCGCCTATGCCGAGATGGTATTCATGGACGTGCTGTGGCCGGACTTCGAGGAGAAGCACCTGCGCGAGGCGCTGGACGAATTCGCCAGGCGGGAGCGACGCTATGGCGGCCGGTAACATCCTCCCCATTCATGGGGAGGGGGACCACGATGTGGTGGAGGGGGCTCGCCGGTTACTCAGCGCCTGCTCGCCAACCCCTTCCACCCCCCTGCGGGCGGTCCCCCTCCCCGTGCGGGGGAGGATTTTTGCATGACCGACGAAAGCGTTCCTGTTCCGCTGACGGTGAAGACCTCGGACCTGAAGGTGCGGACGTTGTCGGCCGTGGTGATGCTGCTTGTGGCGGGCGGGGCGCTGTGGCTTGGGGGTATTTTCCTGCAAGCCTTTATTGCCTTGGTCGCCATTGCGACCCTTGGCGAGTTTGTCAGGCTGGTTTGGAAAGCATCGGCCAAGACGCTCAACCGTGCGCTCAGTGTACTGGCAGGGCTTCTTTACATCTCCGTCGCGGCAGTCGCACTCGCAAGTGGCGGACCTTCGATGGTCGTCATTCTCGTAGGAAGCGTCATCGCGGTCGATACATTCGCCTATTTTTCCGGGCGGACTTTTGGCGGCCCCAAAATTGCTCCTCGTATAAGTCCGTCCAAGACCTGGGCGGGATTGATCGGCGGAGCTTTCGGCGCCTCCCTGTTTTTCGTTGCGATGTTCCAGGGGGTGCCCGCCTATCAGTGCTGGCGCTATCTTCAGCTTCCGGAAGATCAGACGCAGTTCGCGTTCGACGGCCCGTGTTCATACATGCCTTGGGCGTTCAATCTGACTAACGTAGTACAAGTCCTGTTGGTCGGCCTTGTGGTTGCGGTAGTCGCTCAATGCGGAGATTTTTTCGAAAGCTGGCTCAAACGCAAAGCGGGTGTGAAAGACAGCTCCAACCTCATTCCCGGACATGGCGGCGTATTCGACAGGACTGACGGAGTGCTGGCTGTCAGTTTTGTCGTGGGGATCGTGATGCTGACAGATCGTTTGATATGACCCGCACCCTCACCATCCTCGGCGCAACCGGCTCCATCGGGGCCTCCACGCTTGACCTGATCCGGCAGAGCCGCGACCAGTGGCGGGTCAAGGCGCTGACCGCCAATTGCCAGTCCGCCGAACTGGCGCGGTTGGCGATTGAATTCGGGGCTGAGCTGGCGGTGGTGGGCGATGAAAGCTGCCTACCCGAACTGCGCGAGGCGCTCTCCGGCACCGGCATTGCAGCTGCAGGCGGGGCGCAGGCGCTGTGCGATGCGGCGGCGACGGGCGCGGATGTGACCGTGGCGGCCATTGTCGGCTGCGCGGGGCTGGCTCCCGTCATGGCGGCGGTGGAGCAGGGCGGCACCCTGGCGCTCGCCAACAAGGAAGCGCTGGTTTCGGCGGGCGATATCCTGATGGATGCGGTGCAGCGCCACGGGGCGACGCTGCTGCCCACGGACTCCGAGCACAATGCGATCTTCCAGTGCCTCCAGGGCAATGCCATCGAGGACGTGCGCTGGATCACGCTGACGGCCAGCGGCGGGCCGTTCCGCGAATGGAGCCACGAGCAACTCAGCAAGGCGACCCGCGAACAGGCGCTCAAGCATCCCAACTGGGACATGGGCGCCAAGATCACGGTCGACAGCGCGACCATGTTCAACAAGGGGCTGGAGCTGATCGAAGCCTGGCACCTGTTCCCCGTCGGTCTCGATAGGTTGCGCATCGTGGTCCATCCGCAAAGCGTGATCCATTCGATGGTCGAATACCGCGATGGCTCTACCCTGGCGCAGCTTGGCCCGAGCGACATGCGCGTGCCCATCGCCTCCTGCCTCGCCTGGCCGCAGCGGATGGACACGGCGTGCAAGCCGCTCGACCTCGCCACCATCGGCACGCTCAGCTTCTTCGCGCCCGATGAGGAGCGTTTTCCCGCCACAAAACTGGCGCGCGAGGCGGCAGAGGCGGGCGGGGCGGCACCTGCCGTACTCAATGCCGCGAACGAAGTGGCCGTCGCCGCTTTCCTCGCCGGTCAGATCACGTTCACGCAAATTTCGGCAATTGTCGCCAGAACCCTCGATTGTGCGCTGCCGCCTGCACCCACCAGCCTTGCAGAAGTGCTTGCGGTGGACGGCGAAGCGCGCCAGCGTGCCAGAATGATGTTGGAGCCTGCCTGACTTGCCCGAAACTCTGCAATCCGTTCCGCTGTGGATGATGGCGCTCGGCTTCCTGCTGATGCTGGGGCCGCTCATTACCCTGCATGAGCTGGGCCATTACCTTGTGGGGCGCTGGTTCGGGGTGAAGGCCAATGTCTTCTCGGTCGGCTTCGGCAAGGAAATTGCGGGCTATACCGACAAGCGCGGCACCCGCTGGCGGCTGTCAGCCCTGCCCATGGGCGGCTATGTCCAGTTTGCCGGCGACATGAGCCCGGCCAGCCAGCCGAGCGAGGAATATCTAGCCCTGCCGCAGGAAGAACGCGACAAGTGCTTCCAGGCCAAGCCGCTGTGGCAGAAGGCCCTGATCGTGGCCGCCGGTCCGGTCGCCAACGTGCTGATCGCCATCGGCATATTCGCCGCCTTCGCCATGATCTATGGCAAGCCGACCACGCCGCCGGTGATCGAGGGGTTCTCCGAAGATTCCGCCGCCATGGCCGCGGGGCTGGAGGAAGGCGACCGCATCGTGGCGATCGACAATGTGCAGATCACCGATTTCAACGATGTGCGGCAGTTTGTGGTGATCTATCCCGGCCGCACGGTGACAATCACCTATGAGCGCGACGGGCGGACGGACAGCGTGCCTGTCACCGTTGCTTCTGTCGATATGGTGGACCGCTTCGGCAACGAATCCCGCATCGGCGTTCTCGGCATTCTTACGACCACCACTGCCCGGGTTTTCGAGCCGACCGGTCCGATCGACGCCCTGGCCTTCGGCACCAGTTCGAGCTGGAGCGCGGCGAAGATGATGGTCGTCGGCATTGGCCAGATCATCACCGGCCAGCGCTCGGTGAAGGAGTTGGGTGGACCGATTTCGATGGCCAAGTTCAGCGGCGAACAGCTGAGCCTGGGGTGGCCGGAATTCATCAGTTTCGTGGCCTTCGTGTCGCTTAATTTGGCATTCATCAACCTGCTGCCAATCCCCGTCCTCGACGGTGGGCATCTGGCTTTCTACGCGGCCGAAGCGATCCGCCGGAAACCGGCCAGCCCGCGCAGTCAGGAATGGGCGTTCCGCACCGGGATGGCGCTTGTGCTATGCCTGATGCTGTTCGTGACGATTATCGACATTGCCAAGTTGCCCATATTCGGCAGCTAGGCGGCATAGGGGACCCAAGGCGGGAACAGCGGGGCGGGAACAGCGAGGCGGGGAAAATGATGGCTTCACCGGCGCCAAATGCGGCCTGATCGCTTGATCGAACAGGCCGCATCGGGCAAGGGGCGCCTTTCACCTTGCGGATGGTCACAATTACCGACTCCCCTTGCGGAGTCTCTTCGCTGCAAGGACGCAAGCGCAATGTCGTTGGGAATGGACGGATGATGAGCTTTATGGCGCAACACGCGCACGGCAAGACAGCTTCGAAATTCGCCGTGGCCCTGTTGGGCTGCACCGTGCTTGCCGGACTGCCTGTTGCTGCGTTGGCACAGGAACCGGCCGTGCAGCAGACTCCGGCACCGGCCGCGCCCGCCGAGCAGGGCGAGGTGATCCGCTCGATCACCGTGGTCGGATCGCAGCGGCTGGAGCCCGAAACGATCCGCAGCTATATCCAGTTGCGCGAAGGCCAAGTCTATACCGCTGCCCGCGCCGACCAGGCGCTGATCGACCTTGCGGCGACCGAGCTGTTTGCCGATTACCGCATTACCCACAGCAGCGGCAACGTAACCATCACGGTCGAGGAAAACCCGATCATCAACCGCGTCCTGCTGGAAGGCAACCGGCGCATCAAGGACGACAAGCTGCGCGAGGAAATCAACCTCTCGCCGCGCCAGATCTTCACCCGCAGCCGCGTGCGGGCAGACGTCGCCCGCATTATCGAGCTGTACAAGCGCCAGGGCCGCTATGCCGCCACGGTCGAACCGCAGATGGTCATGCTCGACCAGAACCGCGTGGACGTGATTTTCGAGATTACCGAAGGTCCCAAGTCCAAGGTCCGCCAGATCAACATCATCGGCAACGAGGCGTTCTCGGACGGCCGGCTGAGGGGCGAGATGGTCACCAAGGAATCGGGCCTGCTGAAGATCTTCAGCTCCAACACCAGCTACGATCCCGACCGTCTGCAGTATGACCAGCAGCTGCTGCGCCAGTTCTACCTGACCGAAGGCTATGCCGATTTCCGCGTCGTGTCCGCCGTGGCCGAACTCACGCCCGACAAGCGCGATTTCATCATCACCTATGTGCTGGAAGAAGGCGAACGCTACCGCTTCGGCAATGTCGAGGTGGTCAGCCAGCTGCGCGATTTCGACAGTGACCGCCTGACCCAGTCGATCCGCATCCAGGAAGGGGACTGGTACAACGCGGAGCTGGTCGATAACACGATCGAGCAGTTGACCGACACGGCCGGCACCTTCGGATATGCCTTCGCCCAGGTGCGCCCGCAGTTCGTGCCGAACCGCGAAAATCGCACGATGGACGTGCGTTTTACCCTGAGCGATGCGCCGCGCGTCTATGTCGAGTCCATCGAGATCAACGGCAATACGATCACCCAGGACAAGGTGGTGCGCCGTGAATTCCGCCTGGTGGAAGGCGATGCCTTCAGCTCGCTCCAGGTGGCCCGGACTACGGCCCGGATCAACTCGCTGGGTTACTTCCAGGAAAACTTCGAGGTCGAGCAGGTCGAGGGCAGCGCGCCCGATCGTATCGTGCTCCAGGCCAACCTGCAGGAGCGCCCGACCGGCGAACTGACCCTGTCGGCCGGCTTCTCCAGCCTTGAAAGCTTCATTTTCCAGGGATCGATCCGGCAGAACAACTTCCGCGGGCGCGGCCAGTCGGTCGGCCTGTCGCTGAACTACTCACGCTATTCGCGCTCGGGTTCGATCAGCTTTACCGAACCCTACCTGTTCGATCGCAACATCTCGGCCGGCGTGGATATCTACCGGCAGGATTACAACAACGGCTTCTTCAACAGGCAGAGTGCGACCTACGAACAGTCCACCACGGGTATTGCCTTCCGTGCCGGTGTGCCGCTGACGGAATATCTGTCGCTGATCGGGCGCTATACGCTCAACATCGAAGACGTGACGATCGACGAGAACCAGTTCTTCGCCGATTTCGACGGTGACGGGGTGCGTCAGTGCGAACCGCTGCTGGCCGGACGCTACCTGTGCGATGCCATCGGCAACCGGGTGAATTCGATCCTTGGCCTGTCGCTGGTCCACGATACGCTCAACAACCGCCGCCGCCCGACGAGCGGTTCGGTGCTTAGCGCCAGCGTCGATTTTGCCGGGCTGGGCGGCAGCACGCGCTATCTGCGGGCCCGGCTCAACGGTTCGAAGTTCTTCGATCTGGGGAGCAATTTCATTTTCTCGCTCCGGGCCGAGGGCGGCGCGATCAGTGGCATTGGCGACGAAGTGCGCCTGACCGACCGCTTCCAGCTGGGTGAGCCCGATATCCGCGGGTTCGACATCCGCGGCATCGGGCCGCGGGTTATTCGGCGCCTTTACGAAAGGGATGCCGATGGTGTTCAAGTCCTGCTTCCGATCGACGACGAGCGTAATCCCAATGACGCACTGGGCGGCCGCTTCTACTACTTCGGCCGGGCAGAGCTGGAAATCCCGCTCGGTTCGGGTGCGCGCGAGATGGGCCTTCGTCCTTCGCTCTTCGCCGATATCGGTTCGGTCTGGGGCGTCCGCCGTCCGCAATTGATCAACAGCCCGCTGCCCGATGGCCTGTTCGTGCCGCAGCTGAACGGCGAAGGGCAGCAGTTGTATAGCCAGCTGAACGACTCAACGTTAACGGGCACTCCTCCGACCTGTACCGGCACGGTTGTCCAGGTAACCAATCCGGTCAATCCCAATCCCGGATGTCTGGAAAGCGCGACCAACAACCCGCTAGGACTGCGGCTTCAGCCGTTCGTCGAGGAATTTTACGGCAACACCCCCAAGCCGCGTTTGACGGTGGGTGTTGGCGTCAACTGGAACTCGCCGTTCGGCCCGTTCCGCATCGATCTCGCCTATGACGTGCTCAGCCAGCCGGGCGATGAAACAAAGACCTTGTCCTTCAACGTAGGAACCTCTTTCTGATGATCAAATACTTCATCAAGCCGGCCCTTGCGGCCGCTATCATCCCCGCGCTCGCCATTGCCGTTCCGGCAGCGGCGCAGGTCAACGGCATGGCCGTGACCGAGCCTGCCGTGGCCGTGGCCAGCAGCCAGGCCCTGCAGACCGGCTTCCAGCAGATCGCCACCACCTATGCTGCACAGATCACCCAGCGCGACCAGCTGAGCGCCCAGCGCAACCAGCTGCTGCAGACGCTGGACACCAACAATGATGGCCAGGTTGACGAAGCCGAGCAGGCCGTCCTGACCCCTGACAATCCCACCGTGGTGCAGATCAACACGCTGGACGACCAGATCAACGCTGCCCAGGCGCCGATTCAACTGGCCCAGGCCTATGTCGTCAGCCAGGTTGGCCAGCAGTATGGCGCGGCCGTGCAGCAGGTCATTACCGATCGTTCGATCCAGGTGATGCTGTCGCCCGAAGCCGTCGTCTTTGCCACTGACGGCATGGATGTGACGCAGTTCGTGGTCACCGCGCTCAATGCCCGCGTGCCTTCGGTCACGGTTACTCCGCCGGCCGGCTGGCAGCCCAACCAGGCGATCGTGAACCTCTACCAGCAGGTCCAGCAGGTCTTCGCCATTGCCCGCCAGCAGCAGGCTGCCGGTGCAAACGGCGCGGCGGCTCCGGCGACCGAGGGGCGGTAATGGGAGCTGAGGCCGACAAGCCTTACGATATCGCGCGTATCCTGAAGGCCCTGCCGCATCGCTATCCGATGCTGCTGGTAGACCGGGTGGCCGAACTGAAAGTGGGCGAGGAGATCACCGCGATCAAGGCGGTGACCTTCAACGAACAGTTCTTCCAGGGCCACTTTCCCGGCCGCCCGATCATGCCCGGCGTCCTCCAGATCGAGGCGCTGGCACAGGCTGCCGGCATCCTCGCGGTGGAGACGCTGGAACTGGCGGGTTCGGGCAAGCTGGTCTATTTCATGGCCATCGACAACGCCAAGTTCCGCAGCCCGGTGGAACCCGGCGTGCTGCTGGAACTGAAAGCCGGCTTCCTCCAGCAGCGCAGCCGCGTCTGCAAGTTCTGGGGCAAGGCCAGTGTGGATGGCAAGGTGACCTGCGAAGTCGAATTCACCGCCATGATCGCGGACGCGCCTGCGTCCTGATTGCGAAGCCGCATCCGCGGCTTCGTCCTCGGTGCTGATCCTCCGCTACGCTGCGGGCACCTGCGGGCGGGCGGTCGCCCTTTGGGACCCCGCGGGTCCGGGACGGGCTTCTCCCCTCCCGCTTGCGGGAGGGGCCGGGGGTGGGCCTGTTTCAGTCTTGTCATTGTCGTCTCGTGACGCTAAGCGCCGCGCTTTCCGAATTCACACCCATCTGCAGGCCGGTCGGTACCGGCCACATGCAAAAGGAATACTGCCATGAAGGCCGATACGCATCCCGATTACCACATGATCACGGTCAAGATGACCGATGGCACCGTGTTCCAGACCCGCACCACCTGGGGCAAGGAAGGTGACACGATGAACCTGGAAATCGATCCGACCAGCCACCCGGCCTGGACCGGCGGCCCGCAGCGCCTGCAGGATGGCGGTCGCGTGGCCCAATTCAACAAGCGTTTCGGCGGGCTCAGCCTCAAGAAGTCGTAAGACTTCGCGCCAACGGCAACAGACAAGGGCGGTCCTGCGGGGCCGCCCTTTTCGTTTGAGGCCTTACCAGCCGTCCCTGGCCCACTTGCCATCGGGCGAGGGCGCGAATTTCAGAGTGCCTGCCAGGCTCCGGACGCCATCGTTGTCGAGGCTGTGGTGTTGCCCGTCATTGACCGGCATTTCGGCAAAGTCCTCATACACCGCTACGCCATCAATGGTCGCCGCACTAATTGCATAAAGATGCGGGTCTGATCGCGCCTGGTGGAAGCAGTGGATGCCGCAGTTGGAACAGAACCAATGCTGCGCCACCCCGGTGTTGAAGCGATAGGCCTTCAGCACGTCCTCGCCCGCAGTGATCGTCAGGGCGGCCAGCGGCACATAGACCATCGCCGCGCCCTTCTTCGCGCAGATCGAGCAGTTGCACCGCGAGGGCTTCAGCTCATCCGGCAGGTCGACCGCGAACCGCACCTGGCCACAGTGGCAGCCACCTTCACCCACGGTCATCCCCATTCCCTCTCGCGATACCACTTGGTCAGCACATATTTCATGCCCGACCGCACCTTCATCCCGTGGTGGAGGGTGTTCGGGTTGCACCGGCCATCGGGGCGGCGGTTGTTCCAGCACACCAGCTTGCCCACTTCCGGCTGGAACGTCTTGCCCAGCACCTTGAACCGCGTGCCGCCACCTGCGGCCACTTCGTTGAGATAGACCATGAAGGTCCAGGTGCGATTGCCCGATACGGAACAGAAGCGCGGGTAATCGACGCCATCGGGTTCGAAATAGTCGGTGTGCGCCTTGAATTCCTGCCCCACGGCATAGCGCTGGCCCTGTAGTGGCTCGCCATGCGCGGGGTCGATGTGGTTCAGTGCGAACAGCTTCGCCTCCAGTTCCTGCACTGCGGGTTCTGTCGGATCGAGATCGCAGGTCTCGCTGGTGCGGAAGGCATAGTCGCCGTTCATGTTGGCCAGTTTGGACGGGCGGCGATCCTTTTCCACCAATGTCACCAGTTCGGCGGCGAGGGCGGGGGAGAGGAAGCGGGGGAAATCGAACAGTTCCAGCCGCTCGCTCGGCACGCGGCGCAGGCCGGGGGTGGCCAGGAGGATGTCGGCGGAGGTTTCACCCGGATTCGGCATAGGTGTGTGATAGCCCCGCACGCTCTGCCGACAAGCGCGAAAGATTGTTGCGCGGGCGCCGATGCCACGCACTTTTCACTTTGCAAGCCGCCTGCCTTGTGCAACAGGCAGCCGCCCGTGCGGCAAGGGGGTTGACCCCCGGCCCGAGCGGCCTATCAGCCGCGCATCTTGGCATGCGTGCCTGGGACATGGCGATCGTAGCTCAGTTGGTTAGAGCGCCGGTTTGTGGTACCGGAGGTCGCGGGTTCAAACCCCGTCGATCGCCCCATTTCCCAGCATTTCCTGCCCGAACCGAAACCACGAACGGGCCACACCCTCAAACGAACTGGCACGATGACCGCATTCTGGACCAGCGCCGATTGGGACGAGCACGAGCGTGTCGAGCTGGTGCACGATCGCGCCAGCGGCCTGACCGCGATCATCGCCCTCCATTCCACCCACCTTGGCCCCGGCGCGGGCGGCACGCGGTTCTGGCACTATGCCGACCCGGCCGCCGCGATGAAGGATGCCCTGCGCCTGTCGCGCGGGATGAGTTACAAGAACGCCATGGCCGGCCTGCCGATGGGCGGGGGCAAGGCGGTGGTCCTGCTCGACCAGGATCGCACCCGCACGCCCGCCATGCTGGCCGCTTTCGGCGATGCGATCGAGGCATTCGGCGGGCGCTATGTGACGGCAGAGGATGTTGGCGCGAGCGAGGCCGATATGGTCGCCATCGCCGCGCGCACGGCGCACGTTTGCGGCTTGCCCGCCAGCGAAGGCTCGGCAGGCGGTGATCCCGGGCCGTTTACCGCGCGCGGCATCTACCTCGGCATCAAGGCTGCCGTGGCGCACCGGCTGGGCCGCGACAGCGTGGAAGGCGTCCATGTGGCCGTGCAGGGCTGCGGCAGCGTGGGCGGCGGCGTGGCGCGCCTGCTTGCGGCAGAGGGCGCGCGGCTGACGTTGGCCGATATCGATGCCGCCCGGGCAGAGGCACTGGCGGCAGAACTGGGCGCAACGGCGGTCGACGCCTCGGCGATCATGGAAGTTCCCTGCGACGTGTTTAGTCCCAATGCGCTCGGCGCGATCCTCGATGCGCAGAGCGTGGCGCGGCTAGCCTGCAGCATCGTGGCGGGCGGGGCGAACAACCAGATCGCTACGTCGGCCGATGGTGTTGCGCTGGCCAAGCGCGGGATCCTCTATGCGCCGGACTATGTCATCAACGCCGGCGGGATCATCAATGTCAGCCTGGAATATCTCGCGCGGCAAAAGGGCGTGCCGGGTGACCTGGCCGAAGTCGAACGGATGATCGGCGGCATCCCTGACCGGCTGCTGGCCGTGTGGCGCGAATGCGAGGCGACCCGCCTCGGCGCGGACCGGGTGGCAGACCGCATGGCGCAGGTGCTGATCGGGCGCGGCTGATACATTTGGGAATGCCGATTTTCTCCGACTTTGCTTGAGGTTCGGGTGCAGGAATGCCAAAGGGACAAACGCAATTTGCCCCCCAGAATGGTATCATGCACGGTTTCGCCAATCCCGCCCGCTTCCTCAGGATTGCCACATGGCTGACCCCGCTGCTGCTGGTGTCGGGGCTGGTGCTGGGCATGGGCGCGCTCGGCTGGGCCTGGTTTAACTATCCGCCAGACCGGCTGATGGGGGATTCGGTAAAGATCCTGCCGCTTCACGTGGCCACCGCATGGCTCGGCATGGGGGGCTGGATGTCCATCGCCATTGCCAGCCTGGTCGAACTGGTATGGCGCCATCCCTTGGCCGCCATCGCCGCGCGGGCCTCTGCCGTGCCCGGTGCAGTGTTCACCTTCGTGTGCCTTGCCACCGGCTCGATCTGGGGCCGTCCGACATGGGGTACATGGTGGGTATGGGACGGGCGGCTGACCTCCATGCTGGTGCTGCTGTTCCTTTATTTCGGCTATATCGCCCTCTCCGGAGCCTTGGCGCGGGAAGGCGCGAGCACCCGCATCGCCGCGATCTTCGGACTGGTCGGTGCAATCAACATCCCGATCATCAACCGCAGCGTGGTGTGGTGGAATTCGCTGCACCAGCCACCTTCCATCACCATGGGCAATTCGGCGATCGACCCGGCCTTCCTCTATCCGCTGCTGATCTGCACGCTCGGCTTCTCCCTGCTGTTCGGCGGGGTGGTGTTGGCGCGGATGCGCACCATATTGGCAGAAGTGCAGGCCGAAGCGCGATTGCGCCGCAAGGCAATGCAGGCGGCAGAGGGGTTCTAGGCCGATGCGCGAGACGTTCGACATGATGCTGTTCGTCAACGCGGCCTATGCCGTGGGCATTGCCAGCACCCTGGCGATGGTGGCGTGGAGCTGGATCGCCATGCGCCGCGCCGAGCGGCGCCGAGAGGAGACACGCAGCCAATGACCACAGGTATCAAGCCCAAGCACCAGCGGCTGGTGCTGCTGGTGATCGCGCTGGTCGCGCTGCTGGGCGCTGGCCTTCTGGCGGCATGGGCGCTGCGCAACCAGGCGAACTATTTCTATCTGCCGCAGGAAATCGTGGCCGATGCGCCCGCGCCGGACGAAGCCGTGCGCCTGGGTGGCATGGTGGAGACAGGATCGATCCGCACCGATGCCGATGGCATCACCGTGCACTTCATCGTCGGTGACGGAGCTGCGCGCGTCCCGGTGAGGTTTACCGGCATCGTCCCTGCGCTGTTCGTGGAAGATTCGGGCGTGGTGGCGGAAGGCAGCATGGGCACAGACGGCACCTTCATCGCCTCCAACCTCCTCGCCAAGCATGACGAGAACTACATGCCAAGCGAGCTCGAAGGCATGAGCCGCGAGGAAGTGCGCGAGCAGGTAGAGGCGACGGTGCTATGATCGCCGAACTTGGTCTGGTCGCCCTGTGGCTCTGTGCGGCCCTGGCTGGACTGCAGCTTGTCGCCGGTATTGCCGGGCTGCAGGGGAGTGCCGGGCTGGCCGGGCTCGCCATGCTGGCAAGACCCGCAGCGCTGGTGCAGGCGCTGCTCTGCGCCCTGTCGTTCGGCGTCCTGCTCTACCTGTTTGCCGTGACAGACCTGTCGGTGAACCTGGTCGCGATGAATTCCCATTCCGACAAGCCGATGATCTTCAAGCTTTCCGGCTCGTTCGGCAATCACGAAGGCTCGATGTTGCTGTGGGTCACTGTGATGGCGCTGGCAGGCGGGTTGATCGCGGCGCTGGAGCGGCGTCTGCCCGAACGGACCATGATGGCGACGCTGGGCGCGCAGGCCTTTGTGGCGCTGGGCTTCTATGCCTTCCTGCTGCTGAGCTCCAACCCGTTCGAGCGGCTTTCGCCCGCACCGGCACAGGGCAATGGCCTCAACCCACTGTTGCAGGACATCGGCCTGGCCTTCCATCCGCCGACCCTCTATTTCGGCTATGTCGGACTGTCGGTTGCGTTCAGCATTGTGGTCGGTGCCTTGCTCACACGGCAGGTTACGCCGGAATTCGCCCGCGTGATGCGGCCGTGGATACTGGGAGCCTGGGTGCTGCTCACGATCGGTATCGTCGCGGGCTCCTACTGGGCCTATTACGAACTGGGCTGGGGCGGCTGGTGGTTCTGGGATCCGGTGGAGAACGCCGCGCTGATGCCGTGGCTGGCGGCGACAGCGCTGCTCCATTCGGCCAGCGTGCTGGCTTCGCGCGATGCGCTGCGGGCCTGGACCGTGCTGCTGGGCGTGATCGCCTTTTCGATGTCGATGCTGGGTACTTTCCTCGTGCGCTCGGGCATCCTGACCAGCGTCCATGCCTTTGCTGTCGATCCCGAACGCGGCAGCTTCATCCTGGCGCTGTTGACGATCTATATCGGCGGTGCGCTGGTGCTGTTCGCCCTCCGCGCCGGCACCGTGGCCGAAGGCGAACGCTTCACCGTGATGAGCCGCGAAGGCGCACTGGTGGTGAACAACGTCGCCTTGTCGGCCATTCTCGGCATTGTCCTGCTCGGCACGCTCTATCCGCTGCTGACCGAGGCGTTCGATGTGCGGGTTTCGGTGGGGCCGCCCTATTTCAATCCGGTGAGCGCGATTTTCGTGCTGCCGATGCTGGTGGTGCTGGCCGTAGGGCCATTGCTCCACTGGCGGCGCGACAGCTTTGCCCGCATCCGGCCGATGTTCCTTGCGCTGGTCGGGCTTGGCGCGGTCGTGCTGCTCGGCGTGTGGCTGTGGTCGGGCATTGCCATCCTGCCGCTGCTGGGCATCACCCTGGCTGCAATGGTGGCCGTTGGCAGCCTCCTGCCGCTGCGAGGCCGCAACCTGCGCCGAATGCCGCTGGCGGTCTGGGGCATGGTGATCGCACACTTCGGCGTGGCCGTGGCCTTGTTCGGCATGGCGGCCGATACGGCTTACCAGCAGGAACGGCTGGTGGCGGCCAATGTGGGTGACATTATCGAGGTCGGTCCGTGGACCGGAACCCTGGCGGGCGTGGTCCCGGTGTCGGGCCCCAACTGGCAGTCGATCGAAGCCTCGCTGGCCGTCAGCTACAAGGGCGGGGAACCGATCATGACCCATCCGCAGGCGCGCGCCTTCTGGTCGCCGCCGACCGAGACGAGCGAAGTGGCGCTGGTTACCCGCTGGAACGGCCAGCTCTACGCCGCGCTGGGCAACCAGGCCGAGGACGGGCGCTGGCAGGTGCGGCTGTGGTGGAAGCCGTTCGTGACCTGGATCTGGTACGGCGGCTTGCTGATCGCGCTTGGCGGCGCAATTGCCCTCATGGGCCGGCTGTCGGTGGATCTGCGACGGCGCTGGGCGCAGCGCAAGATCGCCGATCGCAAGGTCGATCAGGCCGAAAGAGCAGCAGGATGAAGCGGCTGCGCATCTTCCTGTGGGTGCTGGTGGCGGTCGTCGGCGGCCTGTTCGTCCTGTTCGGTTACCAGCTTACCCAGCCGAAGGACGAATTCATCCAGAGCGCAATGGTCGGCGAACCACTGCCGGATTTTGACTTGCGCCCGGCAATCGACACCATGCCCGGCCTGTCCAAGGCCGATCTTGCCGACGGCAAGCCGAGGCTGGTCAACATCTTTGCCAGCTGGTGCCTGCCGTGCCGGGCCGAGGCACCGCAGCTTGAAACCCTGCGCGCCGCCGGGGCCGACATCGTTGGGATCGCCATCCGAGACCGGCCTGAAGACGTGGCCATGTTCCTCCAGCTCTATGGCAACCCGTTCACCGCCATCGGCGCGGACGACATCAGCCAGGTCCAGCTCGAACTGGGGTCCTCTGGTGTGCCCGAGACTTTCGTGATCGATGGCAACGGCGTGATCACCTACCAGCATATCGGCGATATCCGGCCCGAGCATGTGCAGACCATTCTGTACCAACTGCGTGAGGCGGGGGCATGAGGCGGCTCTTGCTTGTAACGGCCCTTGTGCTGTCATCTCCGATGCCGCTCGCCGCGCAGGACAGCCTGCCGCCGGCGCCCTATGCCTACCAGCAACTGGATGATCCGGAACTGGAGGCCAAGGCCACCGACCTGATGCACACGCTGCGCTGCCTCAAGTGCCAGAGCCAGTCGATCGCCGACAGCGATGCGCCGATGGCGGGCGACATGCGCCACCAGGTCCGCACGCGTATCGCTGCGGGGGAAAGCCCGGCCGAAGTGCGCCAGTGGCTGGTTGATCGCTATGGCGAATATGTCAGCTATCAGCCGCGCGTCACCGCCAGCACGTGGCCACTGTTCGTCGCCCCGCTGCTGGTGTTACTGCTGGCCGCGTTCATCCTGCGCGGTCGGCTCGTCAAGCGTAAGGAACCGGGCAAATGAGCTGGATCATGGCAATCGGCCTCGCCCTTGCAGCCTTTGTCGTGGCGGTGGCCGCGTTCCGCCTGCCGCGCATGACGTGGGCCAGCCTTGCGGCGGCGCTGGTGTTCGGCCTGGCGGGCTATACGCTGCAGGCCAGCCCCGATCTGCGCGGCGCGCCTGCTTCGCTGGCCCGCACTGCCTATTCCGACGAATGGCAGCTGACCGATGCCCGCCGCCTGCTGGTGGGCGATGAATACCGTTCGCGCAGCAACTGGCTGGTCACCGCCGATGCCTTTGCAAGCCGCGGACAGTTTACCGATGCGGCCGATTTTCTGCGCATCGCGGTGGAGCAGAACCCGGCCGATTTCGAAGCCTGGCTGGCGCTCGGCAATGTCCTCACCGAACAGGCCGATGGCGTGCTGACCCAGGCTTCGGTCTATGCCTATCGCGAGGCGAGCACGATTGCGCCGGACAACCCCGCACCCGGCTATTTCCTTGGCCTTGCGTTGATCCGGCAGGGCCGGATGATGGATGCCCGCGGGGTGTGGCGCAGCGCGCTCGACCAGATGGGCGAGGATGGCACCGAAGCCCAAGCCTTCATGGCCGAACGGACCGAGCGGCTTGAGACCATGCTGGCGCAGGCAGGGGCGATTCCGGCAGGTGAAACTGCCGTCGGGCAGGGCGTCGAACCTGCGGAAGTAGGTGCCGAGTAGCGCTGCGTTGCAGCATGTTGCCTAAGGCGGCAGGCGCTGCTAGAGGCCGCGCTTTCCCGCGCCAATGACGGGTCTGATGGCGGGAACAAGGGGCGTAAATCCCGATGAGTACACCGACAAGCGGCAGCAAGTCCCATACCGCCCAGGCCAAGCTGGCGGCAGGCGCCATCGGCGTGGTCTTCGGTGATATCGGCACCAGCCCGCTCTATGCCTTCCGCGAGACATTTCGCGGCGCGCACCACTTGCCGATCGACGATCTCCACATCCTCGGCGTGGTCAGCCTGATCTTCTGGTCAATGACGCTGGTGGTTTCGATCCAGTATGTCTCGATCCTGATGCAGGCAGACAACAAGGGGCAGGGCGGCAGCCTGGCGCTGGTGGCACTGCTGTCGCGCCACATCGGCAGTTCACCGCACGGATGGCTCGTGGTGCTGCTCGGCGTTTTTGCCACGGCGCTGTTCTATGGCGACAGCATGATCACGCCCGCCATCTCGGTGCTATCGGCGGTGGAAGGCCTGACCGTGGTGGACGAGGGGCTATCGCCCTATGTCATCCCCATTGCGCTAGGCCTGCTGGTGGGCCTGTTCGTGATCCAGAAGCGCGGCACGGCCAAGGTCGGCGCGCTGTTTGCGCCGGTGATGATGGTCTACTTCTGCGTCATCGCCACCCTGGGCCTGATCCATATCTTCGATGCGCCGGAGATCTTCCGCGCGCTCAACCCGTGGTACGCGATCAACTTCTTCATCACCGACAAGTGGCTCGCCTTCCTCGCGCTCGGCTCGGTGGTGCTGGCGGTAACCGGTTCCGAGGCGCTCTATTCCGACATGGGCCACTTTGGCCGCGGGCCGATGCGCTTTTCGTGGTTCGGCTTTGTCATGCCCTGCCTGCTGCTCAACTATTTCGGCCAGGGCGCGATGATCCTGGGCATGGAAAGCGTTGCGGCGGAAGAGGCGATCCGCAACCCGTTCTTCTTCCTCGCACCGGAATACCTGCGTCTGCCACTGGTGTTCCTGGCAACGGCGGCCACCTTCATCGCCAGCCAGGCGGTAATTTCGGGCGCTTTTTCCATCACCCACCAGGCGATCCAGCTCGGCTTTATCCCGCGCCTGTCGATCCGCCACACCAGCGATGCGCACTCGGGCCAGATCTACATCCCGTTCATCAACTGGGCGCTGCTGGTGGCAGTGATCGTGCTGGTGCTGACCTTCCAGAACTCGTCCAACCTGGCTGCCGCCTATGGCATCGCGGTGACCGGTGCGGTGACGCTCGATACCCTGCTGATGGCGGTATTGCTGCTGGGCGTGTGGAAGTGGAAGGCCTGGATCGCCATTCCGGTGGTGCTGCTGTTCCTGATCGTGGACGGCGCCTATTTCGCCGCCAACCTCACCAAGGTGCCGCAAGGCGGCTGGTTCCCGCTGCTGATCGGCGCCATCGCCTTCACCTTGCTGACCACCTGGGCCAAGGGCCGCAAGCTGATGCGCGAGCGGATGACCGAGATCGGCCTGCCGCTCGATATCTTCGCCAAGTCCGCCCACAGCTCGGCCAAGCGGGTAGCGGGCACGGCGATCTTCATGAATTCCGGCTCCACCGGCACGCCTTCTGCGCTGTTGCACAATATCAAGCACAACAAGGTGCTGCATGAACGGGTGGTGGTCCTGACGGTCCAGATCGCCGAGGTGCCCTTTGTCGAGGAAGCCCAGCGAATCGAAACGGCGGACCTGGGCGAAGGCTTCTACCGCGTGATCCTGCACTATGGCTTCATGGAAGAGACCGACGTGCCCAAGGCCCTCAAGCAGGTGGAAATCTGCGGCGGCAAGTTCGACATCATGCACACCAGCTTCTTCCTTAGCCGCCAGACGCTGCTGACGGCGGACAAGCCGGGCATGGCGATCTGGCGCGAGAAGCTGTTCAGCTGGATGATGCGCAACGCGGCCACCCCGATGGAATTCTTCCGCCTGCCCACCAACCGCGTGGTCGAACTGGGCAGCCAGGTGGAGATTTGAGGCGGCCATGAAAAAGGGGGCGCCCCGGATCAACCGGAGCGCCCCCTTTTTCTGGCGTCCAGCAAGTCAGCCCAGGTTGGCGCTGACCATCGCGTAGAGCATCGGCAGACTCAGCAGCACATTGGTGCGGCTGGCGATCAGGGCGCGGGTGGCGGCCTTAGCCTTATGCTCAGGCGAGGCTTCGACGAGGCCAAGGACCTTCTTCTGCGCGGGCCAGATCACGAACCATACGTTGAAGGCCATGATCAGCGCCAGCCACATGCCGATGCCGATCAGCAGCACGCCGCCGGTCCCCGACAGGCTGAGTGCGGCGCCGAGATACATGCCATGGCCGGCGACAATGATGCCGGTCACCACGGTCAGCAGTGCGGCGTAGCGGAAGAAAAACAGCACCTTGGGGGCAATGTGCCCGGTGATGGCGCCTTTCTGGTCTGCCGGGATGGCAGGCATGGTCGGCACCTGCACGAAGTTCAGGTAATAGAGCAGGCCGATCCACAGGATGCCGAAGAACACGTGCAGCCAGCGGAACACGTCATCGGTGATGGCTTTCGCGCCTTCGCCGGTCCAGCCGGTGAAAGATGCGATCAGCACGATCGCTGCCACCAGCCCCACGGCCAGAACGGCGTGCAGGTTGCCAAAGAATTTCGTCATGGTTGATCCCCCCTGATTGTTGTTCTGTCAGGGGGCACTTGTAAGGCCAAGCAAGCCGTGGCGGCAAGTGGCCTGTTCGTGTGCCTATTCGTGAGGGGGATTCTGCACCACCTTGTCCTCCTCGCCCAGCTTGAGGCCGTGCTTCAGAAGCATGGGAATCTGGGTGAAGGTGAACAGGAAAGACAGCGGCATGAACAGCCACAGCTTTGCTGCCAGCCAGGCTTCAAAGCTCATCGCATAGATCAGCACCACGTTGAGCACGGCCAGCGCCAGGAAGAACACGCCCCAGTTGAACGACAGCTTCAGCCAGCCGGTCTCGCTCAGACCCTCGAAGGCGGCTTCAAGCAGGTATTTGAGCAGCGGCTTGCGTTTCATCCAGCCGCCCAGCAGCAGCACGCCGAAGCCGACATAGATGATTGTAGGCTTCCACTGGATGAAGCGCTGGTCCTGGAAGTAGATCGTCAGCGCGCCGAAGCCCACGATCAGCACGGTGGACAGCCACAACATGGGTGAAACCTTGCCCAGCCGCAGTTTGGATACCGCCAGCGCGATCAGCGCCGCCACGATGAAAGCGCCGGTCCCGCGGATTACGGCGAAAATCTCGCCCGCCGCGTCGTCGCCATCGGGCGAGTAGTATTTGTACACCAGGAAGAACACCAGCAGCGGGCCATAATCGACCGCCACGTTGATCCAGCCCGATGCGGGCTTGGCGGGCGTGGCAGCTTGGGGGGTCTCACTCATCAGGCAACTCCGGCAATTACGCGCGCCACCAGGTCGGGATCGAACGGGCGCAGGTCGTCGATCTTCTCGCCTACGCCGATGGCATGGATCGGCAGGCCATATTGTTCTGCCGCCGCAACCAGCACGCCGCCGCGCGCCGTGCCGTCCAGCTTGGTCATGATGAGGCCGGTCACGCCCGCCACTTCCTTGAACACATCGATTTGCGACAGGGCATTCTGCCCGTTGGTGGCATCCAGCACCAGCACCACGTCATGCGGCGCCTCGGGATTGAGGCGGCCAAGGACGCGGCGGATCTTGGCCAGCTCGTCCATCAGCTCGCGCTTGTTCTGCAACCGGCCGGCGGTATCGACCACCAGCGCATCGATGCCGGTGTCGGTGGCAAGCTTTACAGCATCGAACACGACGCTGGCCGGATCGCCGCCTTCGGGCCCGGTCACGATGGGCACGCCGATGCGATCCGCCCAGACTTTCAACTGGCCGATGGCGGCGGCGCGGAAAGTGTCGCCGGCGGCCAGCATCACGCCATAATCGTCTTCCTGGAACAGGTGGGCCAGCTTGGCGATGGTGGTGGTCTTGCCGCTGCCATTGACGCCGATTACCAGGATCACCTGCGGTCGTGGGAAAGCGGTGATCTGCAAGGGCCTGGCGACGGGGCGCAGGATTTCGGCAATCTCGTCGGCTACGGCTTCCTTCAGCTCGCGCTCGGTAATGGCCAGGCCAAAGCGCTTTTCCGCCAGCTTGGTGCGGATGCGGCGCGCGGCGGCGGGGCCGAGGTCGGACACGATCAGCGCGTCTTCCACCTCATCCAGCGTGGTATCATCCAGCTTGGCCGTGCCGACGACAGCCGTCAGGTTCTCGCCCAGCCGCTCGGATGTCTTGCGGAAACCGCCAAACAGGCGCTCGGTCCAGCTCTTGTCGCTCATTGCAGCAGTCCCTGGCTGGCGGTGGTTGGCGTGACAGTCACGATGTCTCCTCTGCGGCTGCCGGCGGGCAGGGCGATACGGGCGAACTGCGGGGCATAGCCGTGGCCGTCGCCTTCGGTAAGCACTTCCAGCGGTTTGCCGACGAGTGATTGCAGCCAGTTGTCGCGGATGGCGACGGCATCGGCGCGCAGATCGGCGGCGCGGGCCTTGATGGTGGCCTTGTCCACCTGCGGCATCCGCGCGGCGGGCGTGCCGGGGCGGGGCGAATAGGGGAACACGTGGAGATGCACGATCTCCAGCTCCGCGATGATCGACCGGTTGGCCGCGTGATGTTCGGCGCTCTCGGTTGGGAACCCGGCGATCAGGTCGGCTCCCACCGCCACATCCGGGCGCAAGGCCTTGAGGCGCTGGACCAGCTCCACCGCCTGGCTGCGCGAATGGCGTCGCTTCATGCGCTTGAGGACCAGGTCGTGCCCGTGCTGCATGGAAAGGTGCAGGTGCGGCATCACGCGCGGTTCGTGGGCGAGGAGGTCGAACAGCAGCGGGTCGATCTCCACGCCATCGACCGATGATAGCCGCAGTCGGAGCAATCGCGGAAAGGCATCGAGAACGGTGTGCACAAGCTGGCCGAGGCGCGGGGCATCAGGCAGGTCGTGGCCCCACGATGTCACATCCACCCCGGTCAGCACCACTTCTGCCGCGCCGTGTTCGAGGTGACGTTCCACTTCGCGCAGCACCTGCGCCACGCTGAGCGAACGGCTTGGCCCGCGCCCTTGCGGAATGACGCAGAAGGTGCAGGCATGGTCGCACCCGTTCTGCACGGCGATAAAGGCGCGGGTGTGGGTGACTGAGGGGGCAGCGGGCCTTTCCGCCACGTTCCACGCCCGGGCATCCAGCTTGGTGGCATTGGCCACCAGCCCGTCCACTTCGGGCATTTGCGACAGGCTTGCGCGCTCCACCTCGGCAGCGCAGCCGGTGACCAGCAGGCGCGCATCGGGCCGCTCGCGGCGGGCGCGGCGGATCGCTTGGCGGGTCTGGCGGACGGCTTCGGCGGTGACAGCGCAGCTGTTGACCACCACCACATCCTCGCCCGCCAGCATGGAGCGAATATGCACGCTTTCGGCCAGGTTCAGGCGGCAGCCGAGGGAAATCACCTGCACGTCGTTCATGAAAAGGCGGACCAGTCGAATGTGCCGCGAAAGCTTTCGGTGGCCGGGCCGGTCATGGTCACGCGGCCATCCTCGGCCCAGTCTATGGCGAGGTCGCCGCCCGCCAGTCGCACGGTGACCGCCCGATCAACCAGCCCGCGGCGCATGGCGGCAACAGCCGTGGCGCAGGCGCCTGTCCCGCAGGCCCGCGTCTCGCCCACGCCGCGTTCCCACACCCGCAGGCGGATGGTGCTGCGATCGACCACGGTTGCCACATTGACGTTGATGCGGGCCGGAAACAGCTGATCATGCTCGATTTCCGGTCCCAGCTTGGCGAGCGGAACCGCAGCGCAATCGGCCACGAAGAACACGACGTGGGGATTCCCCACATTGACCGCAGCGGGATGTTCTAGCCCGTCCCAGCCGACCGGCAGGGCGAGGGTATCCATCGCATAGGCGAGCGGAATTGCGTCCCATTCAAAGCGCGGCACGCCCATGTCCACTGCAATGCCGTTTTCATCGGCGCGGGTCTGGAGTAGGCCGCCCGCCGTGGCGATCCGCGCCGCCCCGCCAGCCAGCAGGCCGACGGCACGCGTGGCATTGCCACAGGCTTCGACCTCGCCGCCATCCTGGTTGTAGATGCGCATGGTGAAATCGGCATCGGGACGTTCGGGGGGGGGCGGCTCCAGCACGATGAGCTGGTCGCAACCGATGCCCGTGTTGCGGTCGGCCAGGGCGGCCGCCACGCGCGGCGTGATCGCGCCGGGCAGCGGCCGCAGCCGCGCGTCGAGCACGACGAAATCGTTGCCCAGGCCATGCATCTTGATGAAATCGACGCGCATGGCGAGCCAGTTAGGGCGCGGCGCGCACTTGCGCAATGGGCGCGCAGGTGTCGGGCAGGCGAGGTTGAGGCGTCAGCCCGCCTTGATGCGGTCCTCAGGGATGACCTCGGGCACGCCTTCGAGCACTGGCGCGGGCCGGGCATGGCGGCTCGGAAGCAGGTCGAGCGCCGCGAGGCGGTGGCGGGTCGCATCGGCATCTTCAGGCATGCCGTAGAAATAGCCCTGGCCCTTCATACCGCCCATCGTGCGCAGGGTGCTCAGCACTTCGGAAGTCTCGATGCCCTCGGCCGTGACCGGCAATGCCAGCCCGCGGCCCAGCGAGATAATTGCTTCCACGAGGTCGGAATTGGCCCCTTCGCGGGTCATTTCGGCCACGAAGCTGCGGTCGATCTTGAGCCGGTCGAACGGCAGCGAGCGTAGCTGGCTGAGGCTGGAATAACCGGTGCCGAAATCGTCGAGGCAGACCTTGATGCCCTGGTTCTTCAGGCTGGAAACGATCGTGCGGACCGCGCCGATATTCTCGTGCAGGCAGCTTTCGGTGATCTCGATTTCCAGCCGACTAGGCGGAAAGCCGCTTTCGACCAGGATGTGCAGGAGCTTCTGGGCGAACCACGCATCGCGCAACTGCAGCGGCGAGATATTGACCGAAAGCGTGAGGTCCGGATCCCAGTCGCGTGCATCGACCAGCGCCTGGCGGATCAGGCATTCCGACAGGTCGGCTATCAGGTCGATCTCTTCGGCAATGGGGATGAACACTTCGGGGCTGACAAGGCCGTAACGCGGGGATTTCCACCGCGCGAGCATTTCGAAGCCGGTCAATTGGCCCGTAGCAAGGTCGATTTGCTGTTCGTAAAACGGCACGAACTCGCCTGCCGGAATTCCGCGCCGGATAGCGGATTCAAGATCGTTGCGCAGGCGCAGTTCATCTTCCAGCATGGGCTCGAACCAGAAGTAGCCGTTCCGGCCATTCTTCTTGGCGTGGTACATGGCGATGTCGGCCCGGTGGATCAGGATCGCGGCGTCGATATCCGGGGCGGTCAGCGGATCCTGTTCAGTGCTGACAAGACCGGCGGAAATCGTTGGCTGGACCATGACTCGGCCATCGTCGATCGGCGCGCCGACCTGTTCGATCATGCGTGCCGCGAACTGTTCGATGCCCTCGCGCCCGTTGGACTCGTGCCCGAAGGCGCAGACGAATTCATCGCCGCCCATGCGCGCCAGCACGCTCCCGGCGGGCATCTGTTCGCGCAAGCGCTGTGCCACAGCGGTCAACACACGGTCGCCGGTCTGGTGACCATTGAGGTCGTTGATCTGCTTGAAGTTGTCGAGGTCGATCATGAACACTGCCACGGACCGGCCGGCGGCACGCGCCTGGTCCAGGAGGCCGTTGATGGCCGGCGTCCCGCTGCGGCGGTTGAGGCATTGGGTGAGTGGATCGGTTTCGGCCAGCAGGCGGGCCTTTTCCTCTGCGCGGCGGCGTTCGGCCACTTCCTTGTGCAGCTCCTTGTAGCGTCGCCAGCCGAAGATCAGCAGGGCGATGTTGAGCAGGACTGCGTTGGTCAGCAGCATGTCCGGGCCGGTTCCATTGCCCATCCACGCGCGCAGGATCTGGGGCATCACGGTGCCGCCGGTTGCCACGAAAAGGATGATCGCGGCGACCGCAATTCCCAGGGCCACCACGTCGCGCTCTGCCTTTGCGAGCGGCGGTTTGGTTTCCCCGGCTTTATCTTCCACAGCTTTCGCCAACACGGCTTGCCCCTTCAAGTGACAGGGCCTTATGCAAAAGCATGATCAATATTCGGTTAATTAATGGCTCGAGCCCACTTGGCGGGCGTTTAGGGCAGCGGGAATTTGCAGCATGACACGCTTCTGGCTGATGAAGACCGAGCCGGAGAAATACGGCTGGGCCGATCTTGTGCGCGATGGCGAAACCGTGTGGGACGGGGTGCGCAACCACCGCGCCAGCAACAATATGCGGGCCATGCAGGTGGGCGACCTGGCTTTCCTCTACCATTCGGTCAGCGACAAGCAGATCGTCGGCATCATGGAGGTAAGCGCCACGGGCCTCACCGATCCGACCGATGCCGAGGGCAAGTGGGCAACTGTCAGGGTCAAACCCGTCAGGCCGCTTGAACGCCCGATCACGCTGGCCGAGGTCAAGGCGGACGCGACGCTCGACGGGATTGAGCTGGTGCGCTTGTCGCGCCTATCGGTGGCGGAAATCACTCCGGCTGAATGGGAACACATCCTGGCGCTGGCGGCAGGCTAAGGGCGCCTTTTTTACGGAACCCGGTCGCTGGCAAGGCATTGATATGGAAAGGGGCGGAAAGCACTTCCCCTCAACCAAGGAGATCCCCCATGGGCGAGTTCGTAGACAAGGTAAAAGGCAACACCAACGAAGCCATCGGCAAGGCCAAGCAGAAGTCCGACAACCCCGAGACGCGCGCCGACGGTGCTGCGCAGGAAGCCAAGGGCAAGGGCCAACAGCTCAAGGGTGAAGTCAAAGGCGCACTGGGCGACAATATCTGACCCCGTGCCGATCGATATTTTTGGAAGGGCCGCCATTGTGCGGCCCTTCTTCGTTTTGTGCGATCAGCGATCCCGCAATCCGCTCACTGTAGCTCCGCCAGCGCTCAGTTGCTCGATATCGGTAATGCAATGGAGCACACGAACACCCTTGCGGCCAAGCGCATCGGCAAGGCCTGAAGCAAACTCTGCCGTCGTCGCCACCCGCAGGCCCCAGCCGCCGAACGCGGTCGCCATGGCGGCGAAATCAGGGTTGGCGAGATCGGTGGCCGAGACACGTCCGGGGAACTCGCGCTCCTGGTGCATGCGGATCGTGCCGTAGGCCGAATTGTCGAACACGATCACCAGCATGTCCGCGCCATATTGCACGGCGGTTGCCAGCTCCTGCGCGTTCATCAGGAAGTCGCCATCACCCGCTGCAGCGATGACGCAGCGATCCGGGTACCGTAGCGCGGCAGCTACGGCGGCCGGGATGCCATAGCCCATTGCGCCGCAAGTGGGGGCAAGCTGTCCGGGAAAGCCGTGGTAATGCCAGAACCGGTGCCACCATCCGGCAAAATTGCCCGCTCCGTTGCAGATGATCGCGTCGGCCGGAACCTGTTCGCGCACTGTGGCCATGGCGCGGCCAAGGTCGAGGGCAAAGTCTGCTTCACCAGGTGTTGACCAGGCGAGCCATTCGGCATGGGCCTCGGCCCCGGCGTCGAACGGGATAACCGCGCCATCGTCCCACAGGGCGGCGCTCTCGGCGAATTCGTCGGGGTCGGCGCAGATGGCGAGGTCGGCGCGATAGACGCGGTTGAGTTCTGCCGGATCGGGGTGGACGTGGATCACCTGCTGGCCGGGATGATCGGGCGTTATCAGCGTATAGCCGTCGGTCGTCGCCTCGCCCAGCCGTGCGCCGACGACCAGCAGCAGGTCCGCCGCCTTCACCCGCTCGACCAGCTTCGGCCCAGGTCCGTACCCCAGGTTCCCGGCATAGACCGGGGAATCGGGCGCAATCGCGTCCTGTCGCCGGAAGGCGGTGGCAACGGGCAGGCCGATCCGTTCGGCAAAGGCGGTGAAGTGCAGATGCGCCTTCTCGTGCCAGCCAGCCCCGCCGATAATGGCCAGCGGTGCGGCGGCATCGCCAATAAGCGCCATCATGGCGGCGAGCGCATCTGGGCAGGGCGGCTGCGCGGGTTTGTGGACGAAGGGGCGCACCGTGGCCTCGACGCCTTCTTCGTGCAGCATGTCCTCGGGCAGGGCGAGGACCACGGGGCCAGGACGGCCGGAAATTGCCGTGGCATAGGCGCGGGCGATATACTCGGGGATGCGGTCCGCCCGGTCGATCCGTGCCGCCCATTTGCAGATGGGGCCGAAGAAGGCGGGGAAATCCACTTCCTGGAAGCCTTCACGATCGCGCATCTCGCGGCCCACATCGCCCACGAACAGGATCATCGGCTGCGAATCCTGCATCGCCACGTGCACGCCGATGCTGGCGTTGGTGGCGCCGGGGCCGCGGGTGACGAAGGCCACGCCGGGCCGCCCGGTCATAGTGCCATCGGCACAGGCCATGAAGGTGACACCGCCTTCCTGCCGGCAGGTGACGGTCTGGATCCCGCTCCGGTCCCTCAAGGCATCGAGCACCGGCAGGAAGCTTTCCCCCGGAACGGTGAAGACACGGTCACAGCCCTGCGCGGCAAGGCAATCGACCAGCAGTTCGGCAGCATGGTTACTCATGAAATCAGCCTCTAGTCCTGTGCGGCCCCGGCGGCAATCTCCGCGAAAAGTCGGAACCTGTCCTTAATGTGGACATTAACCCGCATACCCCTCGCAAATGGTTACCATCGGGTTAACATCGCCATCATGAGACGCGCACTTGTCCTGACCGACGAATCGGCCCGCCACCCGTTCCGGGCCATGTTGCCGATGGGCTGGAATGCCTTTGACGAGGTGGAGAACCGCCGGTCATGGCGCGTGCTGTTCGGGCTCGATGCAGGCGACCTTCGGCAGTTCGCCGCCAACTATGTCGCGTGTTTCCTGGCCGTTACCGTCTTTATCGCCTGACCAGATCCGCCGCAGCGAGTTTCTCTGCCGAGTAAAGCAGGTAGCCTAGCCAGGCCGATATCAGGCACATGCCGGCGCTCAGCAGCAGTTGCTCGACGAGCGGCACGCCCGCCGCACTCAAACCCAGCGCCAGCACCGATCCGCCCACCATCGCGCCCGAATTGACGATGTTGTTCGCCGCTACGGTGCGACTGGCCTGCGATGGATCGACCTTGGTGGTGAGGAAGGCATAGAGCGGCACCACGAACATGCCGCCCGCAATGGCGATCAGCAGCAGCGAGAACAGCACCAGCGGGGCAAGCGGCTGGGCAATGAATGTGCCGATATCCATCAGTTCGCTGCCATGCGCCTCGCCTGCCCACAGGTGACAGACGAAATAGAACACCGCCACGAACAGCCCCATGAACACCACCGAAATGGGCGAATAGCGGGCCGAGACCTTGCCTTTCAGTAGCGCATTGATTGCCACCGAACCCAGCGCCACGCCGACCGAGAAGATCACCAGGAACAGGCTGGCGACTTCCTTGCTGGCCATCAGCACGTTCTTTGCCAGCGGGGGAAACTGGATGAACAGCACCGCGCCGATGGTCCAGAAGAAGCTGATTGCAAGGATGGCGTAGAACACCTCGCGGTTGTGCATGGTGTTGCGCACCAGCGCGATGGAGGAGCGGATGATGTGCCAGTCCACCGGCTGGCCTTCGGTAAAGGGCGGGGCGGGGGGAACATGGCGGCTGGTAAGATAGCCGATCACCGCGATGGCGATGACCAGCCCGGCGGCCACCTGGGCTGATACGAAGCCTGCCACGATGGTCCCGCCCATGATGGCGATATAGGTGCCAGCCTCGACCAGGCCGGTACCCGCCAGCACTTCCTCGCGCTTCAGGTGCTGGGGCAGGATGGCGTATTTGATCGGGCCGAAGAAGGTCGAATGGACACCCATGGCAAGCAGCGCCAGCATCATCAGCGGGATCGCCACCAGTTCGGTCAGCATTCCCTGCCAGGCCAGCAGCAATCCGGCGGCCCCCACGGTCATGATGGCAATTTCCGCCGCCTTGACGATGCGGATGATCCGCGCCTTGTCCCGCATGTCGGCCAATTGGCCCGACATGGCCGACAGCAGGAAGAACGGCAGGATGAACACCGCCGAAGCCACGCCGCTGAAAATCGTTTCGGCCGCCGCGGAATTGTACACCGAGTACACCACGAACAGCACCATGGCGTTCTTGTAGAGGTTGTCGTTGAACGCATTGAGCAGCTGGGTGGCAAACAGCGGGGCGAACCGCCGCTGCTTGAGCAGGTGGGTGGAAGTCAGCATGAAACCCGTGCAAAACCCTTTGCCGTTGCGCCAATCGTCGCGTGTAGCCGCATTAGGATGACAAACAAGCAACGCGTGGCCCTTTTTTGCGCGCGCAATGCGAGGTAAGGCCGGTTTCGATGCTCAACCTGCCCAACATCCTCACCCTGTCGCGCATCGCCATGATCCCGCTGCTGGCGGCGCTGTTGTGGTGGCCCGGCTGGACAACGGGATACCTCGCCGCCTTCGTGCTCTACTGCCTGATGGGCATCACCGACTACTTCGACGGCTACCTTGCCCGCACCAGCGGTTCGGTGTCGAAGCTGGGCATTTTCCTCGATCCGATCGCCGACAAGATTATGGTGGTCAGCGTGATCCTGGTGCTGACCGCGATGGGCGTGCTGCGGGGGCCGTTCGTGGGCGACATGCACGTAGTGGCAGGCATGATCATCGTGATGCGCGAGATCGCGGTGTCCGGCCTGCGGGAATTTCTTGGCCCGCTGCAAGTGTCGATCCCGGTCAGCAAGCTGGCCAAGTGGAAGACCACGTTCCAGCTGGTCTCGCTTGGCGCGCTGATCCTGGGGCAGGGAATGCCATGGTGGAACGTGGACGTGGGCGACATGGTCATCAACCTGCCGCACACAGTGGGACTGATCACCCTATGGGCTGCGGCGATCCTGACGGTGATTACCGGGTGGGATTACTTGCGGGTGGGGTTGAAGCACATGGATTGAGGGGAAGATGGCCGCCCCCGCCAACGAGGGCGGCCATTCTCATTGGTCTCTGGTCAGTCTTTCGAAATAGGCTGCCTGGTTCCTCTCCGATGGATTATCCATTCGGCGAGGATCAAGTTCGGCAGCCAACTGGTCCACATGACCAGTCCGTAGAAATCCTCTACCCCGGTCGGGCTGACCACCTCCAGAAACACCATCTGCACCCGCAGGCTTATCGCCGCGCAAGTGAAAGCGAAGCTGCGCAGGATCCATGAGCGGTGCGCTTCGATTCTTCCGGCTCTGGCAGCAAGGGCAGCGAGGCAGGTTGCCGCCAGCCAGCAAGGCACCAGCAGCCCGATGCCGATCCTGCCACCCCAGTCCATGGTCACATGCGGGACCAGGAAGATCGCTCCAAAGCCGCTTGCCAGCACTGCCGCGGCATAGACCTGTCCGATTCGACGGTGGAACCAGGTGGAAGCTGCGAGCGACGGCAGAGAACCCGGCTTGCGCATGACGATATTGGCACACCCGCTGGCCAGTGCCACGACACCGCCGACAAGGTGCAGGAATAGCCAGCCAGCGAGGTGATTGCCGACGCCCCGCTCTGCGAGGAATTCGGCGGCCAGTTGAGGCATGGCCAGCATTCGCGAAACCAGCAGGATTGTCATCACGGCCCCGGCCACCAGCGCGGCGACAACAACCCTGCGTCCCCAACCGCAGTCTGGCGGGAGGCGATCAGAAGGCATATCCGATACCGATCAGGGCCTGAGCCTCGAACTCGTCTTCCAAACCCGGGTTCTCGCGGATCGACCGGCCAAGATAGGCGCCCGACATGTTGCCGATAAGCAGCAGGCGGTCAGTCAGTATGACCGTTGCAGTGATATCCCCGCCCAGGTTGGTGGCCGCGCGGCTGATAGTATAGGGCGCGATTGGCAGTCCTGCCTTGATGAACTTTTCGCTTTGGCGGTTGCTCACGCCATAGATGTGGTTGGCGGTCTGTCGATCGATGAAATTGGCGTGCAGGGCGGGGGTTACAGTAAGTGCGCCGAGGTTGAAATCGACGCTGTAACGCAGGGTAATGTCACTGCCGTTGAACGTGTCGGTCACGTCGTGGCGATAATCCGCACTGAGCGTGCCGACCGGCGTTTCCAGAGCCAGGCGAAGGCCGGCATCGGCGGTGATTTTTTTCTCGCGTGGTTCCCGCGACCGTTCGTGCAGCGATGAAGGGTTGCAGGGAGATGCTGACGGGGCCGTCGCCGGCAAGGCTCAGGTCCAGACCGGACTCCAGCCCATCCACATAGAACGGCCCTTGCCGGACCACGATGATGGGGATCGGCAGGACATTGCTTTCCTCGCCGCGGAACGGCGAACGGTAATAGAGAGCTCCGGCACCCAGCAGGACGAAATCTTCGGACTGCTGGTCTTCGACCACAAATTCCCGCTCGTCGGCAGCCTTGGCCGATACGGAAAGCAGCAGCGGAGCGAGCAAGGCCGGGGCCAGAAGGTATTGCAGGCGGCGGGTTAGAATGGCGATAGTCATTTGGTGAGATCCCTGATCCGATGGAGAATGGCCTGGCTTGGATGCCGGGCCGTTGCCGGTTGCGGACCCGACGCGGGACTGCCAAGTGCACCTTCGCGAACCTGTCCGGATTCTTCGTGAAACCTGGCGGAAGACAATTTCGTGCTGCGTGAAATTGCAGGGGGTGCTGGCACCAGGCGGGTTTGACGCGAGCAACGAAGCGGATAAACGCAGCGCATGGATCGCCTTTCCGGACACAGCAGCGACCGATTCACGATCAGCTGGATGCACAATAATCCGGCCGCTATCGGCTTGCGCATCGCGATGTTCTTTCCGGCAGCGCTGGTCCTGGCGATAATCCAGCCGTTTGAAACCGACGCTCTGCCGTTTGTCGTCCGCCTGGTTTACTGGGCAACGCTCACCACCGTGCTGGCTGCCCTGGGCGGCTTTGCCGTCAGTGCAGTCTGCAAGTCCGCAAGCCACATCCTTGTTTCTGCATGGCAGCGATGGCTGGCCTCATCGGTGATCATCGCTCTGCCGATGATGGTTCCCGTCAAGTTGATTGATCTGGCCCTGGCCGTCTGGGTTGCCCCGCTTGCCGGCGTAACTGTGCCCGCTCTGCCGACCGGGTCCGCCCTGCTGGACGAGATCGGCTGGCTCTACATTGCCGTCCTGACGATCACAGCCCTGTTGCTGGCGCTGCCGGCCCTTGCTGTGGGTGACCAGGGCGCAGGGCAGCAGCCTATGGATCGCACAGTCGGTGACGATAGGCACCTACCAGGCGCGCGCTTTTTCGAGCGACTGCCGCCGTCGCTCGGGCGCGAACTGGTCTGGGTGCGGAGTGAGGACCATTACCTGCGCGTGCAGACCCGGCTGGGGCAGGAACTACTGCTGCTGAGAATGGCCGACGCGATGGCCGAGTTGGAAGGATATCCCGGATGCCGGGTCCACCGGTCCTGGTGGATTGCGCGGGACCAGATTGCGCCGGTCACGCGAACTGGACGGCGCATGTCAGCCATTTTGCAGGATGGGCAAGCCGTGCCGGTATCGGCCAGCTATCGTGCCGCCCTGGAGCAAATGTCCTAACCCGCCTTCAACTCCTGCGCCAGCAACCTGAACTCTTCCGCGCGCGGTGAATTGGGTCGCCAGATCAGGGCGATTTCGCGGCTGACGTGGCGGCCTTTCAGCGGCCTTGCCACCACGTTGGTGTCTTTCAGAATCCCCGCATCGATGGCCATCTGCGGCAGCATCGTCAGGCCAAGGCCATTGTCCACCATCTGCACCAGCGTGTGCAGCGAGGTGCCGATCATCGTGGCGCTGGCGCGCATTTCGGGGCGGTTGCAGGCGGCAAGTGCGTGTTCCTTCAGGCAGTGCCCGTCTTCCAGCAGCATCAGGCGGCCTTCGTCGATCATGGAGGCCGGTATCTCGTCGGGCGGATCGCGCGGGTCGTTCTTGGGGAAAGCGACGAACAGGCGGTCCTCGGCGATGCTTTCCTTTTCCACCTCGCCGGTGGCGAAGGGCAAGGCCAGCAGCACGCAATCGGCACGGCCGTGGTGGAGCGATTCGACCGCGTGGTCGCTGGTTTCCTCGCGCAGGAACAGTTTGAGCTGCGGGCGCTCGCGGCGCAGGCGCGGCAGGATGCGGGGGAGCAGGAACGGCGCGATGGTGGGGATCACGCTCATCCGCAATTCGCCCGACAGCGGCTTTCCGGCGGCCTGCACCAGGTCGCTCAGTTCCTCGGCCTCGCGCAGCAGGCGGTGGGCCTTTTCGACCACCTGGTTGCCCAGCGGAGTGAACCGCACCACGCGACGGCTGCGCTCAACCAGCACCACGCCCAACAGCGATTCCAGCTCGCGGATACCGGCGGAAAGGGTGCTCTGCGAAACGAAGCTCGCTTCAGCCGCGCGCCCGAAATGCCCATGCTCATGCAGCGCGACGAGATATTGCAGCTGCTTGATGGTGGGCAGGTAGGTGCTCATTCGGCGGCGTCCGCCTTGTCCGGGGTCTCGCCTTCATCGTCGAACACCGGCGTGAAATCGTCGTCGTCGTCATCGAACAGGGCGTCATCCACCAGGGCTTCGGCGTGGACGCTGGCGCTGCCGTTGGCAACATCGTCGATGTGGGTCATCTTCAGCCGCCCGCGCTCCACCGCGAAGGCCAGCTTGCCTTCGACCAGTTCCAGCGCATCCTTGCCGAACACGCCATAGCGCCAGCCTTCCAGCATCGGCAGGTCGCGCAGGCCGGCGGCGAGGCCTTCCAGTTCTTCGGAACGGGCGAGCAGGCGTGCCGCCACGTCGATTTCGCGGCTGCGTATCTTGAGCAGCAGCTTGAGGAGGTCCGCCACCAGCGCGCCTTCCTTGCCCAGCGGCGCACCGCGCTTGGGCTTGTCGGGCATCTCGTCCTCGCTCAGCGGTTCGGCAGCGGCCAAGACACGCATCAGGCGCTTGCCGATGTCATTGTCCTTCCACGCCTGGCTAAGCCCGCGCACCTTGGCGAGATCGGCCTGCGACTTGGGCGGGTGGCTGGCCACATCGGACAGGGTTTCATCGCGGATGATCCGGCCGCGGGGGATGTCCTTGGCCTGGGCCTCGCTCTCGCGCCAGGCGGCCAGGGCTTTCATCCGCCCGAGCACGGCCGGATTGCGGCCGGGAGCGCGCAGGCGGTGCCAGGCCTCGTCATGCTCGTTGGCGTAGTTTTCGGGGTCCGCCAGCTTGTCCATCTCGGCATCGAGCCAGGCGCCGCGCCCGGTCTTGATCAGCTTCTTCAGGATGCGCGGGAAGATCTTGGCGAGGTAGGTGACATCACCGATCGCATATTCGATCTGCCGTTCGGTCAGCGGGCGGCGGCTCCAGTCGGTAAAGCGCGCGCCCTTGTCGATCGTCTTGCCCAGCCAGCTTTCCACCAGGTTGGCATAGCCGATCTGTTCCGACTGGCTGATCGCCATCATCGCCACCTGGGTGTCGAAGATGGGGTGCGGGGTCTTGCCGGTGAGGTTGTAGATGATTTCCACATCCTGCCCGCCCGCATGGAAGACTTTCAGCACGTCCTCGTTCTCGCACATCAGGTCGAGCAGGGGCTGCAAGTCGAGGCCGGAGGCCAGCGGATCGATTGCTGCGGCCTCTTCCTCGTTACCCACCTGGATCAGGCAGAGCAGCGGGTAGTAGGTGTTTTCGCGCATGAATTCGGTGTCGACACACACGAAATCGCTTTTCGCCAGTCGCTCGCACAGGTCGGTGAGTTCGGCGGTCTTGGTAATCAGGGGATGGATGATCATCGGGTACTTTTCGTTGGCTGTGGACGGTTCACCGCCCGGCGGCCGCAATTGGCCAAGGTGCGCGGCTGTTAGCGCGGGAATGGCTCTGCGCCAATCACCTGCGCCACGGCAATGCCCGATTGTTTGCGCAGTGTGGCACCGGCGCGTCGTCTGCGCGCCAACAAGGGGGTGACGCAAGCGAGATGAACCGCTAGAGCGCGCGGCCATGAACGGGGGTGGTGACGCCTTCCGCCCAGACCATTCCTGCATAGAAAAAGCCAAGCCAGATGACCATGCACGCCTATCGCACCCACACCTGCGCCGCCCTTGGGGCCGATGCCGTCGGGCAGACCGTCCGCCTGTCGGGCTGGATCCACCGCAAGCGCGACCACGGCGGCGTGCTGTTCGTGGACCTGCGCGATCATTACGGCATCACCCAGATTGTGGCCGACAGCGACAGCCCCGCGCTGCCGGTGTTCGAAGGCCTGCGGGTGGAAAGCGTCGTCACCATCGATGGAGAGGTGAAGGCGCGGGCCGAGGGTACGGTCAATCCCAACCTTCCGACGGGCGCAATCGAGGTCTTTGCACGCGGCGTGAAGGTGCTGAGCCGGGCCGAGGAACTGCCGCTGCCGGTGGCGGGCGAGCAGGAATATCCCGAAGATACGCGCCTGCGCTATCGCTTCATCGACCTGCGCCGCGAAACGCTGCACGCCAACATCGTCAAGCGCACAAAGATCATTTCCGACATGCGCCGCCGGATGGAAGGGGCAGGCTTCACCGAATATTCGACCCCGATCCTAACCGCCAGCAGCCCCGAAGGCGCGCGCGATTTCCTGGTGCCCAGCCGCATCCATCCGGGCAAGTTCTACGCCCTCCCGCAGGCGCCGCAGCAGTACAAGCAGCTGCTGATGGTGGCGGGTTTCGACCGCTACTTCCAGATTGCCCCCTGCTTCCGCGACGAAGACCCGCGCGCCGACCGGCTTCCCGGCGAATTCTACCAGCTCGACCTGGAAATGAGCTTCGTGACGCAGGAAGAAGTGTGGGACACGATGGAGCCGGTCATGGCCGGCGTGTTCGAAAGCTTCTCCGACGGCAAGAAGGTAACTCCCGCGGGCCAGTTCCCGCGCATTCCCTATGCCAAGTCGATGTTGGATTACGGCTCCGACAAGCCCGACCTGCGCAACCCGCTAATTATCCGTGATGTGACCGAGGAGTTCCGCCAATCGGGCTTCGGGCTGTTCGAGAAGATCGTTGGCGGCGGCGGCGTGGTTCGCCTGATCCCGGCCCCCAACACTGCGGAGAAGAGCCGCAAGTTCTTCGACGACACCAATGAGTGGGCACGCAAGGAAGGTTATGCGGGCCTCGGCTATGCCACCCGCAAGGCTGGCGTGTTCGGCGGCCCGATCGCCAAGAACCACGGCGAGGACAAGATGGCCGCGCTGTTCGATGCGCTGGGCCTTGGGCCGGATGATGGCGCGTTCTTTGCTGCTGGCAAGGAAGCCGATGCCGCCAAGCTGGCCGGTGCCGCGCGCACCCGCGTGGGCGAGGAGCTGGGCCTGATCGACCAAGACGCCTTTGCCCTTTGCTGGATCGTCGATTTCCCGTTCTACGAATGGGACGAGGACAACAAGAAGGTGGAATTCAGCCACAACCCGTTCTCGATGCCGCAGGGCGGGATGGAGGCGCTGCAGAACCAGGATCCGCTGACCATCAAGGCCTATCAGTATGACCTCGTGTGCAACGGCTATGAAATCGCCTCGGGCTCGATCCGGAACGAGAATCCCGAGACCATGGTCAAGGCCTTCGAGATCACCGGGCTGACCAAGGCCGACGTGGAGGAACGCTTCGGCGGGCTCTATCGCGCGTTCCAGTACGGCGCACCGCCGCACGGCGGGATGGCGGCAGGCGTGGACCGGGTGGTCATGCTGCTGTGCGGCGCACAGAACCTGCGCGAGATCACCCTGTTCCCGATGAACCAGAAGGCCGAAGACCTGCTGATGGGCGCGCCCTCGCTGGCCGAACCCCGGCAGTTGCGCGAACTTCACGTCCGGGTGATCGAGCAGCCGAAACCGGCACCGACAAAAACTGAGGATTGAGGCGGTCCTGACCTGCCTCTGCCACTTGCCAGCAACCCCGCACCTCATTAGGGCGGACATCATATCCAACCTGCGAGCGTTTCGAGAGGGAACATAATGAGCGATACTGCCGACCGCGTGAAGAAGATCGTCGTCGAGCATCTGGGCGTCGAAGAAGACAAGGTCACGCCCGATGCCAGCTTCATCGACGATCTGGGCGCTGACAGCCTCGACATCGTCGAGCTGGTGATGGCTTTCGAAGAGGAATTCGGTGTCGAAATCCCCGACGATGCGGCCGAGAAGATCAACACCGTCGGTGATGCGATCAAGTACATCGACGAGAACGCGGGCTAAGCGCCTGCACCCGTTCGCACGCGGTATCGCGTAACGTCGCGCATCGCCCGCGGACGGGGAAGGAAGGCTCAGCCATGAATGGCTGGGCCTTTCCTGCTTTTGGAAGAGAGAGTACATATGCGGCGAGTGGTCGTTACCGGACTTGGCCTTGTCACCCCGCTGGGCGGCAACGTGGAAACCACCTGGGCGAACCTGCTGGCAGGTAAGAGCGGCATCGGCACGATTACCCGCTTCGATGCCAGCAACCAGAAATGCCAGATTGCCGGCGAAGTGAAACCGGCGGACCATGAATACGGCTTCGATCCGGACATTCGTGTTGATCACAAGATCCAGCGGCAGGTCGATCCGTTCATCGTGTTCGGTATCGATGCGGCGGGCCAGGCGCTGGAAGACGCCGGCCTCACCGACATGGACGAGGAAACCCGCTGGCGTGCGGGTTGCTCGATCGGGTCGGGCATCGGAGGGCTGCCGGGGATCGAGCTGGAATCGGTCAACCTGCATGAACGCGGGCCGGGCCGGGTGTCGCCGCACTTCGTCCACGGCCGCCTGATCAACCTGATCAGCGGACAGGTGTCGATCAAGTATGGCCTGATGGGTCCGAACCACGCAGTCGTCACCGCCTGCTCCACCGGCGCGCACTCGATCGGCGATGCCGCGCGGATGATCCGCGACGACGACGCCGACATCATGCTGGCGGGCGGGGCGGAAGCCACCATCTGCCCCATCGGCATTGCCGGTTTCGCCCAGGCACGCGCGCTCAACTGCAGCTTCAACGACCGTCCGACAGAGGCCAGTCGTCCTTACGACAAGGACCGCGACGGCTTCGTGATGGGCGAGGGCGCTGGCGTTGTCGTGCTGGAGGAATACGAGCACGCCAAGGCGCGCGGCGCGAAGATATATGCCGAAGTGGTGGGCTATGGCCTGTCGGGCGATGCCTATCACGTTACGGCCCCGCATCCGGATGGCAAGGGTGCGGAAATGGCCATGCGCATGGCGCTGAAGAAGGCCGGACTGGCAGCAGGCGACATCGACTATGTCAACGCCCACGGCACCAGCACCATGGCCGACACGATCGAGCTCGCCTCGGTTAAGCGCGTGCTGGGCGATGATCTTTCCGGAGCTTCGATGAGCAGCACCAAGAGCGCCATCGGCCACTTGCTGGGCGGCGCAGGCGCGGTGGAATCGATCTTCTGCATCCTGTCGATCCGTGACCAGATCGTGCCGCCGACGCTGAACCTGCAAACGCCCGACGAAGGCACCGAAGGCGTGGACCTGGTGCCGCTGGTGGCCAAGAAACGCGAAGTGCGCGCCGCGCTCAACAACAGCTTCGGCTTTGGCGGCACCAATGCCAGCCTAGTGGTCAAGAAGGTAGATTGACCATGCGCCGGGCGGGTTGCGCCCTTGTCGGCATTGTCGTGGCGATTGGCCTGCTGGCTGCGGCGTGGCTGGCGTTCGGTTGGTTCTCGTCTGGCCCGGTGGAGGAGGAGACTGCCTTCATCGTGCCGTCGGGCTCCACATTGACGTCTGCTGCCCGCAAGCTGGAGGAAGAAGGCCTGATCGGCTCGGCCGATGCGTTTCTGCTGCGGGCCAAGGTGTTCGGCGGGTCCGAACCGATCCAGGCGGGCGAATTCCTGCTGCCCGAAGGCGCGTCGCCCAGCCAGATCCTGGCGATCTTCCAGAGCGGCCAGGTGTTGCGCCGCTTTGTAACCATTCCCGAAGGCATGCCCAGCGCCCTGGTATACGATCGCCTGATGGCCGAAGAGCTGCTGACCGGCGAGATCGAAATACCGGAAGAAGGCTCGATCCTGCCCGATACCTATGATTTCGAACGGGGCGAGAGCCGCGCCGCCGTGCTCGCCCGGATGCAGGAGGCGATGACCCGCACGATTGAGGAGCTGTGGCCCAAGAAGGGGCCGCGCAGTGTAGTGAATACGCCCGCGGAAGCCGTGATCCTCGCATCTATCGTAGAGAAGGAAACCGGCGTGGCAAGCGAGCGCGGCATGGTGGCGGGGCTCTATTCCAACCGCCTGCGCATCGGCATGCGATTGCAGGCAGATCCGACGATCATCTATCCGATCACACAAGGCCGCCCGCTTGGCCGCCGCATTCGCCGGTCGGAAATCGACGCGGTGAACGACTACAACACTTATTCAATGTCCGGCTTGCCGCGCGGCCCGATCACCAATCCGGGACGTGATTCGATTGCCGCCGTGCTCAATCCGGATGAAACCGACGCGCTGTATATGGTGGCAGACGGCAGTGGCGGCCACGCCTTCGGTCGCACGCTGGCCGAACACGAGGCAAACGTCGAGAAGTGGTACGCGCTGCGCCGCGAGCGCGGGGAAATGTGATCCAGGCATCTGCGCCGCTGATCCTCACGGCGGAATTACCGCTCGACCTCTTCAGCTGGGCCACCCAGCTGAGAACCGAGCATTTCCCACCCGAACGCAATTACTTGAAAGCCCACGTCACGCTGTTCCACGCCCTGCCGCATTTCGTGGATGGCGAGCTGCGCGAGCTGCTTGGCCGCATCACTGCCAGCACCCCGCCGGTTCCCGCCCGGCTGGAAGGTGTGATGGGGCTAGGCAGCGGCACCGCGCTCCGGTTGACCAGCCCCGCCATGCTGGGCCTGCGCGGGGAAATTGCCGAGCACTTCACCGGCATACTGACCGGACAGGACAGCCATCCCCCACGCCTCCACATCACGGTACAGAACAAGGTCACACCGGCGGCTGCCAAGGCCTTGCAGGCACGACTTGGCCTGATCGTGGAGCCGCGGGAGTTCGCATTCACCGGCCTTGCTCTCCATCGCTATCTCAGCGGGCCGTGGGAAGGGCTTGGCAAATGGCCCTTCCGCGGGCGATAGTGGCGGGCAGGGTCAGTTGGGGAATGCGGGCATGACGGGGGAGGCGATCATCACACCATTTCTGGCTGCTGCTGCTGCTTCGGCGGCGGACCAATTCATCCGATCGCCCAGCTTTGTCGAGCAGTTGATCGACGAGCTCTCTTCTCCGGGAATGTGGATTCTCAGCGCAATGGGCGTTTTGCTGGCGGCGTCGGCCTTGTGCGGGCCGGGCAAGGCGCGCTTCATCTTTGGGGCACTGGGCTGGGGATTACCGCTGGTTCTCTCTTTGGCGGCCGGGGTCATGCCCGCCAGCTTCGCATTCTGGATGACAATTCTGCTTACAATCAATCTGGTCCAGTTGCTCCGAACGACCATGAGGACACGACGTGGCCTTATGAGCGGCGAAGAGTACGCCCTGATCGCCGAGGTGCTCTCCATCGAGGAGCCCGCCAAGCAGCGCCGCCTGCGCGATGTCCTCACCTGGCGTGATGCGGAAACGGGCGAAATCCTGATCCGCCAGGGAGAGGTAGCACCTTCGCTGATCTATATCGCCACCGGCAAGATGGACATTGAGCACGACGGCCTGCCGGTCGGCACCTGCGGACCGGATGACTTCATTGGCGAGATGAGTCTGGTCTCGGGCGATGGGGCTTCGGCTACGGTCAAAGTATCCATGCCGGCACGGATCGCAGTGTTTGATCGCGAGGGGTTGCAGCGGCTGGTCCAGGCCATGCCCGAGCTCTCCCGCGCGCTGGATCGCACCTTGAATCGCGGGTTGTCGGCCAAGATCCAGCGAATGAACAAGGCAACACGAGAAAGTTGGAACTTTCGCGGTTGACCGCCGCCGGACCCCGCCCTAAATGCCGCGCCTTGCCGGGCGCCGATTGGCCCTTGTGCACTGTGTGGCGGAGTAGCTCAGCCGGTTAGAGCAGCGGAATCATAATCCGCGTGTCGGGGGTTCGAGTCCCTCCTCCGCTACCACCGATACAGTACCCTTTCGTGAGCGGGCGGGCTTTCCTTGGCCTAGATCCATGATCGCGGCGAGGCGGCCTTCTACGTCTATGTCCATGCCGCGCGCTTCGGAGCGGGGGGTGAGGATCACGCGGTCAACCAGGCTGCGCATTGCAGCGCTGGCCTTGCGGGCGTCTTCTGTGTCGCCATCCGCCCGGATCGTTCCTGTCAGGTCGGCGATTGCCCTGCGGTAGGCTTCTGCGATGCCAGGATGCATGGCGATTACCTTGCCGCTCTCGGCCTCCTCCAACTGTTCCGCGATGGCAGTGCGTTCGGTTCGGCACTGGCGGAGCCGGTCAACCAGTTCGGGCACGTCGGCCGCGCCATCGGCGATCGCGTTGACCAGCCTCTGGATCTGTCCATCGAGCTGGGCCGCGCGCTGATTTAGGTGTTTATCGGCTTTCTTGGCAGCTTGAGCCAGGTCGCGCATCGCGACCTGATATTCGCGAATGACCAGGGCAATCCTCTCGGGACGGAGAAGCTCGCCCTCGATGCCTGCCATCACGCGCCGTTCCAGACCCGGATTGTCCATCGTCCGGCGGTTGGTGCAGGTTCCTTCCCGGCGCGCGTTGGCACATCCTCGCGCCCGCTTTCGATCAGGCCGACCGGCAGGTTGGAGAATTTGACCATCTCGCGGGCGATGCCGACGGCGGTGGCCTTGTTGGGATCGATGCCTTCGTGTTCGGCCCGACCCAGCAGGTGCCAGCAGAACTCGATCAGGGTGGACTTGCCGGATCCCGGCAGGCCGGTGATTTCGAGGAAACCGAGCGAGCCATCGCGCTTGCGGATCTGCACCGCGAAGAGCGACATGCAGAAGAAGGCGAGAACCACCAGGCCCTTGGGGCCGTAGGCGGTCCACAGATCGTCCAGCCAGTCGGTGACCACTCGATCGGGATCATAGGTGATGTCGAGCGGGCGTTCGGGGCTGGCCAGCTTGGCGAACTTGCGCCCGAATTCGTAGTAATCCTCGCGATTGGGTTCGATCAGGTCCAGATCGGGCCGCTCGATGTTGCCCACCAAGCCAGTGGCCAGATTGCCCGTGCGGGGGTGCATGGCATGGCCATGCACTGCGCCGCGCCACCCGAACCCGACGAGAGTCAGCTGGCCGAGTTCCAGCTGCGCCGGATGGCGCGCAGCTTTTACTGGAAAGGCTGGCAGCTGCGGCAGATCGCGCAGGAGCTGGATCTCAATTACAACACCGTGGCCAGCTGGAAACGGCGCGAAAAATGGGATGCCGCCGCCCCGGTGGACATGATCGAGGACCGGCTTGAGGCGAAAATCGCCACCCTGCTGGACAAGGAGCCGTTTACTGAAGGCGACATGAAGCGGGTCGATTTCCTGACCCGCCAGATGGAGCGCACCGCGCGGATCCGCAAATATTCGAACAGCGGCAAGGAGGGCGACCTCAACCCGAAAATCGGCAAGCGCAACGATGATCAGGCCAAGGCCAAGCGGGCGGAGAAGCGCAAGAACTTCCTCACCATCGACCAGTGGCAGGCGCTGCTGGATGATTTCGAGAAGTGGCGGTTCGAATACCAGGATCTGTGGTGGGAGCAGCGCAACCAGCGCACCCGCAAGCTGCGCAAGGCCCGCCAGATCGGGGCGACGGTCTATTTCGCCCGCGAGGCCATGGCCAAGATCGCCGAGGCGGCGATTGCCGGATCAACCGACGAGGAGGAGCGGCCCCGCAACCAGATTTTCCTTTCCGCCAGCCAGCGGCAGGCGCTGAAGTTCCGGCGCGAGATCGCGGGCTGGGTCAAGCGCGTTACCGGGGTGGAGCTGAAGGGCAACCCGGTGATGATCGACTTCACCGGCCTGCATCCGGACCCCGATGGTGATGAGGGCGAGCAGCTGGTCAGCCTGGACCAGGTGGGCCTCTATTTCCTTTCCACCAATTCCGCCACGGCGCAGGGCGAGAGCGGCGATTTCTACTTTGACGAATATGCCTGGGTGCACGGCTTTGCCGAGCTGAAGCGGGTGGCCAGCGCCATGGCGACCCAGAAGATCTACAAGCGCACCTACTTTTCCACCCCCAGCACGAAGACCCATGACAGCCACGGCTTCTGGAGCGGCGAGGAGTGGAATAAGGGCCGCGCCAAGGATGGGCAGCGCGAATTCGACATCAGCCATCGCAACCTGCGCGACGGGGCGATCATGCCCGATGGCAGCTGGCAGCAGACCGTCACCGTCCACGATGCGGTTGCCCGCGGGCTGTCGAAGCTGGTCGATGTGGAGGAGCTGCGCACCGAGTATTCGGAGGAGGAATTCCGCAACCTCTTCGAATGCGAGGACGTGGACGATTCCGAGAGCAGCTTCCCCTGGGCGCGCCTCGCGCCCGCCCGGGTGGAGAGCTTCTACAAGTGGCGCGATTTCAGGCCTGCCCAGATCGACATCCTCGGTGGCCGGCCGTTCGGCGACAAGCCGGTGTGGCTGGGTTACGATCCGAACAAGCAGGGCCGCGACGATGCCGCCCTGGCGGTGATCGCGCCACCCGATCAGCCCGGCAAGGGCAAGTTCCGCGTGCTGGAGAAGTTCCGCCTCAACGGCCTCGACTATCAGGGGCAGGCGGACAAGATCGAGGAAGTGGCCAAGCGCTACAACGTGACCGATATCGCGATTGACACCACCGGCCACGGCGGCGCGGTGTGGGAGCTGGTGCGCAAGTGGTTCCCCGGCGCGCGCAAGATCGAGTACTCGGTGGCGACCAAGACGGCGCTGGTGATCAAGGGCCAGAACATCTTCCGTGCCCAGCGGATCGAGTTTGACGCCGGTTGGTCCGACGTGATGCAGGCCTTCATGGCGATCCGCCCGGCACTGACCGGCAGCCAGAAGGGCGTGACCTATGTGGCGCGGCGCGGCGGGCAGATCGGCCACGCCGACATCGCCTGGGCGATCCTACACGCCCTTTCAAACGAACCAATGGACGCCGGGACTGCCCACCAGGGCGGCGGCGGCCGCGTAGTTTTCTCCGATTGATGCGGGCCTTGCCCGGAAAGGAACCACGATGAGCGGACAGGAACTGATCGAGCACAAGGGCGAGGGCACCGTCGAGGGTGGCGGAAAGCCCATGATCTTCACCTTTGGCGATCCGGAGAGCGTGCTCGATCGGCGCGAGCTCTCATCCTATTTCGAGGTCTGGCACAACAACCGCTGGTTTGAGCCGCCGCTACCGATGGACACCCTGGCGCGCAGCTTCAACATGTCGCCCCATCACCGCAGTGCCATCGCCCTGAAGATCAACCTGCTGGTGGCGCGCCTTCAGCCGAGCCGGTGGCTGTCGCCCGATGATTTCGAGCGGTTCGCCATGGATTTCCTGCAAATGGGCAATGGCTACCTCGAATGGGTGCCGAACATGGCGGGGAGGCTGGCCAAAGCGAAGGTTGCGCTGGCGCGGCACGTGCGGCGCGGGACCAAGCCCGGCCAATACTGGTTTGTCACCGGGCCGATGGGTTCACTGGATCACGAGTTCGCCAGGGACAGCATCTTCCACCTGCAGCAGCCGGACGTTGCGCAGGAAATCTACGGCCTGCCCGAATGGTTGTCAGCGCTGCAGAGCGGGCTGCTCAACGAGAACGCCACCCTGTTTCGCCGCCGCTATTATCTCAACGGCGCCCACGCCGGGTTCATCCTCTATGTCAGCGAGCCGCTGGTGGACAATGAGACCGCCGAAGCGATCGAGCAGCGAATGAAATCGGCCAAGGGGCTGGGCAACTTCAAGAACATGTTCGTCCACGTGCCCAATGGCAAGAAGGACGGCATCCAGCTCATGCCGATCGCCGACGTGGCGGCGAAAGACGAGTTCTCCAACGTCAAGAACATCAGCCGTGATGATCTGCTGGCCGCGCACCGCACACCGCCCCAGCTGATCGGCATCATCCCGCAGAACAACGGCGGCTTCGGTAAGGTGAGCGAAGCGCTCGACAGCTACTTCGAGATCGAGATCGTGCCGATCATGAAGCGGATGCGCCGGATGAACGACTGGTTCGGCTTGGAGCTGCTGAATTTCAGCGATTACGTCTGCTCCAACGGTGATCGTATCACCCAGGAGGGCGAGCGGATGCCGGCGGGCGCGCGATAGTACTGCCCGCGCCGATAGGCGGGGGATGGGGCGCGGCAACGCCCCAGTCCGACGAAGTTACCTCGTCATGTCCCAACCGGTCCCGCCTTGGGGCCATCCCGCCTGCCGAGTCGGCGCGGGAACATTAGTGGAACATGATCAACTATGTCGAATCCTGAATTGCTTCTTCAGCCGGTCGATCCCGTGCGACCGGCAGCTGGCTACATCGGCGGCAAACGAATGCTCGCCAAGCGCCTGGTGGCACTGATCGGGCAGGTGCCGCACGAGGCCTACTGCGAGGTGTTCGTGGGGATGGGCGGAGTGTTCTTCCGCCGCACCTCCCGTCCGAAGAGCGAGACGATCAACGACTGGTCGGAGGATGTGGCCACGTTCTTTCGTGTGCTGCAGCACCACTATGTGGCCTTCCTCGACATGCTGCGCTTCCAGATCACGAGCCGGGCAAACTTCGAGCTGCTGGTGCGGCAGGACCCATCGACGCTGACCGATCTGCAGCGATCGGCGCGGTTCCTCTATCTCCAGCGGCTGTCGTTCGGCGGGAAGGTGGCTGGGCGCGGTTATGGCGTGGACTATGGCAATGCCGCGCGGTTCGATGTCACCAAGCTCGGGCCGATGCTGGAGGCGATCCACGAGCGGCTCGCCAGCGTGAAGATCGAGCGTTTGCCGTGGAGCCAGTTCGTGGGGCGCTATGACCGCCCGGGCACGCTGTTCTACCTCGATCCGCCATATTTCGGCTGCGAAGGCGACTATGGCGCCGATCTGTTCGATCGTGGTCAGTTTGAGTTGATGGCCGAGCAGCTGGCTGGCCTGAAGGGCCGCTTCATCCTGTCGATCAACGATCATCCCGAAGTGCGCCGGATATTCGCCCGCTTCGCCTTCCAGGAGGAGCAGGTGCGCTACACCCTGGGCGGCATGGACAAGAGCCGGGGCTTTGGCGAGCTGGTCATCACCGGAGGGGGGTGACAGGATTATTCCTGACTGCCACCTACCTTACTGAAGGCGCGCGGTGCCGTACGCCCCCGCATCACGCGCCTTCACCTCCTTTTGCCATTGCGTTGATGTTCTCTCCCTGTTCCTAGGGGGTATGAGTTCCAAGCGTCTCGATTCTCTGTCCGCCTATTGCCGGGAAGGGCTGAAGCTCCGCGTCCGGTGCAGGTGCGGACGCACAGTGCTGTTGGATCCGGCGAAGCTGCTGGAGAGGTGTCGCCAAAAGGGCCTGGGCCACCAGGTCAACCAGATCGTCCCCCGCTTGCGCTGTGGCGACTGCGGAGCGCGACCGGTTGACTACGGCCCGGCCTGACAGCCGCACGCGGGCACGCAGAGCCACCTCCACCCCCGCCGAGGCCCACCAGCCCCAATCCCTTTGCCCAGACCCCCAGCGCCGCGCTTGCCCCCACGCCACGCCCTCGGCTTTTTCAGACAACATTGTGCATGATTGGCCTGGCTCGTTCCCGCTTGCGGAGAGGGGTGGGGGCGGCAAAGGAGTTACATAGGTGACATGGGTCGGAGAAGGTAGGTTAAACCATTGTTTTAGCGTTAGAAACCATGTCACCTTTGAGAGGTAATATCTTGTGATTTTTTGAAGTCTTGGAAGTTACATCATTGATAATATTAGATAATTGATTCTAGAATTATTACCTTTGTGTGAGGTTACCAGATCACTTCAATATCACTCAAATGTCACTCGCTAACCGATTGATAAATATGGAATGTCACAAATATTACCTGTTTGCCGCGCATACCCATGACTTTCAGCAGGCCAACGGGAAACTGCGAAGAATGACGGAGCGCGCAAAGGTGACGCCCCGGCGAAGACCAGGGCGGACGGATGATGCGGAAATGTGCGGAAGCTAGGCGGCGATGGAGATTGTTCCCCAGTACCAATCCAACCTTCGCAACCAGAATTTCTTATTTATTACAAGGTGACTGTTTGCTGGTCGCCGACGTGGGGATGACCGCTATCTGGGCAGTGCGAAAGAAAGCTGCCTTTCCGCAAACGACCCATTGCGGTCATTTTCTCAATCTTCGACTTCTTCGTAGTCGCGCCGCAGAGCCGGGGGCACCTGCTTCTTCTCGAAAAACTCCACCCCAAAGCGGCCTCCAATGAAGATCACCAGCCAAGGCCAGAGTGCAAGTGAGAATGACAACAAGCCGCCAAAGAGATCAGCGTAGCCATTTTGGCGCGACCAAGCATCGACTGAACGAGAAATGTCTCCGTAGGGCGTGTTCCATTGAAGGTAGAGGTCAACGGGCCAAATGATGAGAGCGCTCAAGAAACTCATCCACAATAAGGTGATGATATCAGGCTCCAGCCGAAACCAGCGACGGATAAGCCTTTTGATGAGAAGGCAAAGGCCGTAGGCACCAAAGAGGATCACCGCCAGCAAGGGCAAAGCAAAAACGAGTATCGAGAGTTTTTCTCCAACTCGACTTAGCTTTGACGACACTTCGGGCATTGCGGAGCCGAGCGCATCAAGGAGATCGACGGCTGCAGTTATCAGCACGGTAATTGCAACCAGGCCAAGTACGAGCTTCAGCGCAAAGATCGCCCAGTTTCCAAGCCGCGCCCGATGTTCAATGAGCAGGTATCCCAGAAAAATGCCGAGCGCGATTTGGATGATTAGCGTCAACTGTGCTTCCTCTAGCTGCAGTTATCAGCACCATAACACACTGTCGTCTCAAGCCAATGCCCGCTTCCCACCCCAATATCGGACATTCCGCGCGACTCATGGGCTCACCATTAGCGGACTGGCGGCTTCCGCTTGGGTCTGGAAAAAAGCTGCTGGTCAGCAAGCGACCCCGTTGCGGACATCGACTTAGAGTGAAGAGCCACCCGCCACAGCCATTCCTACCCTCCGGTAAAGTGAGATCGCACCCAAGTTATCGGCCTCTACCTTCAACTCGACTGTGGACGCACCTCGATCGTGGAATGTGGAGAATGTGTGCTGCAATAGGCTCGTTGCTAGACCAATCTGGCGGTGCCTTCCCGCGACCACGAGGTCCTTCACATACGCCGTCGTCCAGCAGACCGCCACTCCAGCAAGCTCGCCGCCCGGGCCGAACACGGTGAACACAAGCTTTGGATCATATTCATCGTCAGACGAAAGCGAACTCCACCACGTCTGCAGATCCGGTACCGAGCCCCCTCCTGTCGCGTACCCTTCCTCGAGCAACCGATGTACCGATTCTGCATTGGTCTCAGGAATGAACGGACGCAGCGCAAATCCGCTCGGCCAGTTTGGCGGGGTCTGAGTTCCATCCAGCATGCGGCAGAAGCGGTAATACTGCGCGGGTGACATGGACGCTCGAATACAACAAGCTAGGTCAGTAAACCACAATTCTCAGACACTCGGCCGAATGTCGTCTTTCCACCCCATTCCAGACATTCCGCGCGACTCCTCGAGTGACCATTAGCAGACTGTCGGCTTTCCCTTTGCGATCGCTCGTCGGCGGACAAAACCCCTATCTGCGTGAATCTAGACTCTGATCTTTCGCAGGGTACTGCCTAGATCGAAGCGCTCCTCCGCTACCACTTTTCAGACACTTACCGGTTTGGCACTGGGGCATTTTGCCCAGAGCCTTAAAATCAGCGCCCCAGTGCGGGGTAGTCCGGATCGTCCACCAAACCCTCGAGCAGGAACCTGGCCACGTCCTCGTCGTGGAGATGGCGAGGTTCGTGCCGCTGGTACCACATAAGCCGCCAGTCCTGCATGGGATGGAGCAGGACCACCTGCTCGCGCACAGCGGGCGAAAGCAGTGCTTCGGAGAACGACGCGATGCCCAGGCCGCGCTCGAGCATGGCAGCAATCACATCGTAGTACTGGGTGTAGCCGGCAATATGGCGCGGGATGATCCCGGAGGCGGCATAGTTCTTCATCACTTCGCGTTCGAGATTGGGTGAAGACGTAGGAATGATGAATGGTAACTGGTTGATTTCCGGAACTGTCAGCGGCAGATTGCGACCATTGGCAAAATTGATGTGGCCATAAATGCCGCCGCGGACGATCGCCACCTCGCGGAAATCGCGATGCAGGGCGCGGTCTGACCGCTGGTTGATCAGCGCGAAATCGTACTGGCCGCTTTCCACTGCGCGCATCAACTGGCCAAACGGCAGTTGCGCCTCGAAGTCCAGTTCCACATTCGGGTGGTCGGCATAGAACTGGTCGAGCTTGCGGCGGAGATACGTGTCGAACATGCCCTGGCCGACCAGCACCTTGTAGCGGCGGACAGAATGCAGCTGCCCCGGCTCGGCCCGGCGATGGGCGGCGAGGCGGGCGGCAACCTGCTCGAATTCGTGCAGGTCTTCCAGGAAGGCCGCACCCTCGGGCAGGAGAATTGGCCGTCTTCCGGGGGAACGGTCGAGCAGTTTGACCCCCAGTTGCCGTTCTAACGACTTCAACTGGCTGCTCACCGAGGCCTGTGAGATGCCCAGCCTCTCGGCAGTCTGGCGGAAACTGCGGGTGTCGCTGAGGCTGGAGAAGACTTCCAGCTGGCGGAGGGTGAACGGCAGGGCAAGCATGATTGGTTGCTATCGATCCCATAACTGCCAGTCAATGTCATCATTACCTGTGCATCTGTTGCTTTGATAGGAGCCGGGGGCCAAATCCTCCAACAAAACAACAGCTCTGTGGGAGGGGAACACTAAAATGACTCTGTTGAACAAGGATGTGTGCGGATCACTCCGTTGGCTGGCCTGTGGGGCCAGTGTGCTGGCGCTGATGGCAGGAGCCACTAGCGCCGCCGCACAGGACAGCACGACAGCAGTGGCGGAACAAGGCGAGGCCACGATCCTTGTAACCGGCTCGCGCATTCGCACGGATGGCATGCAGGCGCCGGTACCAGTGACCGTGGTCCAGGCCGACGAGATCGAGGCGCTGTCACCCGGCGCGCTGATTACCGGCATCAGCCAGCTGCCGCAGTTCTATGGCAACCAGACACCCAATTCGGGCAACTTCTTCGTGCGGTCAGGCTATGGCTCGCTCAACCTGCGCGGTCTCGGGGTCAACCGCACGCTGACGCTGCTGAACGGCCGCCGCGTGCCATCGACTAGCGCTTTTGGCGGGGTGGACATCAACCTGTTCCCCGAAGCCATGATCCGCGCCGTCGAGACGACTACCGGCGGTGCATCTGCCGCCTATGGTTCGGACGCGGTGGCAGGCGTCGTCAATTTCACCCTGGATACCGATTATTCAGGTCTCGAACTCGGCCTGCAGGGGGGGATCACCGATCGTAGCGACGGCGAAAACTACGAGGTGTCGCTGGCCTATGGCACTTCCTGGGGCGGGGGACGCGGGCACTTCCTGGTGTCGGGCGAGTACTACGATCAGAAAGGCATCCACAACTACGATGGACGTGACTGGTACCGGGGCTGGGGCACTTTTGGCTCCGGAACCCAGGCGGATCCCTATCGCTTCGTGGCCAACACCCGTTCGGCCACATCAAGCTTCGACGGCATCATCAATGCGCCGGGCACGGCGATCCACGGCCTGCAGTTTGATCGCAACGGCGGCTTTGCGCCCTTCGTCCCCGGCACCGTCAACCAGGGTGCGATTGGAGCGCCCGGCGCGCGCACTGCAGGCGGCAGCGCGGACGACCTCGGGGCAGAAGTCCAAAGTCTGTATCCCGATCTCGAACGCTATTCGGTATTCACCTATGCCGATTACGATCTGACCGACGATTTCAAGGTATTCGGCCAGTACTTGCACGGTAAGACCAGCACCTTCCTGTGGAATACCCCGCGCGGCAGCCTCCAGGGTGCGCCCACGGCGATCACGATCTTCCAGGACAATGCTTTCCTGCCCGATGAAATCCGCCAGACGATGATCGACAATAGCATCGATAGCTTCGGACTGCGCCGCATGGGCAGCATCGAGGATATCGGCCAGATGTACCTCGATGACAGCACCACCCAGCATATCGGGGTAGTCGGCTTCGAGTACGAAGTGGCATCGGACGGGTTCATGTCCGGCTGGAACGTGGACGGCTTCTACCAGTACGGTCGGTCGCGCCGGAACTGGAAGCAGAACGGCTTGCGGGTAGACCGCATTTTTGCCGCAGTGGATGCGGTGGACGACGGCAGCGGCAATATCGTCTGCCGGGTTTCGACCAGTGCCCAGGGCGCGGCAGCATTCCCCGGGTGCGTCCCGCTGAACCTGTTCGGGCGCGGCAATGCTTCAGACGCGGCAGTGGACTATGTGGTCGGGTTCGAGCCGGGCCAAGCGGTCACTACGCCGATCTACTTCGCCGAGGACGGCTTCGCTTCGGGTCGCCAGTACAGCTACGAGACTTCGGCAGAGAAGGTGAACATCACCACTTTCGAGCAGCATTTTGCAGAAGTGTCGGGCGCGGGCGACATCATCAACCTGTGGGCCGGAGCCCTGGCCGGTGCATTCGGCGGTTCCTATCGGCGCGATGAAATCCTGCAGCTGGTGCAGGATGTGACCAACCTGTCCTCGCACCATGACCTGCCGTTTGATACGCGCGTCGACCCCGCCGGTAACGTGCTCCCCAGGCCGGTGCTGTGCAACGATGCGACCCTCGGCCTGCGCGGCGTAAGTGGTCCGGATTGCAACAATACCGTGGGCAACCAGTTTTCCAAGGTGTCCAACATCCGTGGCACGTCCACCGTCTGGGAAGCTTTCGGCGAACTGCTGTTGCCACTGGTCGATACCGAGGACTTTTCGCTGGTCAGCAACGCCGCGGTACGCTGGGCGGACTATTCGGGCTCAGGCTCGGTCTGGGCCTACAAGGGCGGCCTCGAAATGGGCCTGGCCGACGATCAGATCCGCGTTCGCGGCACCTATTCGCGCGACGTGCGTGCCGCGAACCTGTCCGAACGGTTCGACAAGACCGGCGGTACGGCGGTGATCGACGATCCGCGCACGGCGGTGGTGGAAGCGCTAACGGTCACCCGGTTCTCTGGCGGCAATCCCGCCGTGCGGCCCGAACAGGCGGACACATGGACGGCCGGCGTGGTGCTGCAGCCCTATTTCATTCCCGGCCTGTCGATGAGCCTCGACTACTACAACATCGAAATCATCGACGCGATCAGCCAGGTCGGCAACCAGGCCGTGCTCAACCGCTGCTTCCTGGAAAACGCGCAGGAATTCTGCGATCTCATCACGGTCGATGGCGGGGCCACCACACCCACATCAACCGGCTCCATCATCCTGGTGGGCGACGTGTTCGTCAACGTGGCCGAATCGGCGGTGGAAGGCATCGACTTCGAGGCCAGCTACGTCAGTGACGTTACCCTGTTGGGCGGTGACGAATCGATCAGCACCCGGTTCTTTGCCTCGTGGCTGCTCGAACGGTCGGACACCAATGCCAACGGCCTGACCAGCAATTTCGCCGGGCAGGTCGGGGCAACGCAGGGCTCGCAGGTTTACCTGCCCTATGCCGACTTCAAAGCGACCGGCACCATCACCTATCGCAACAGCGGATTTTCCGCGCTGCTCCAGGCACGCCACACCGGCAGCGGGTTCCACGAAGCCTGCGCCGAGCCGGGGCGGTGCCCGACACAGACCTTCATCGTGGATAACAAGGTGGGTGCGGTCACCTACATCGACGTGCGGCTGGGGTATGAGTTCGAGCTCGGCAATACCGAGATGGAGGTATTTGGCAACATCACCAACCTGGGCGACACCAGCCCGCCGGTCACCCCGTCGTACAGCGCCTTCACGGGTTATGCCTCGCAGTACAACTCGTCGCTCTATGACGTGCTGGGCCGCCGCTACACACTGGGCTTGCGCGTGAAGATGTAACAGGCGAACGTCTTTCCTAGGAAGACGTAGCGTCTGGCAGGGCCGGTGTCCCACCAACCAGCACCGGCCCTGCTCCTCAATAATAGAAACGGGAGCCTGAATTGACTGTCGAGACCAAGGATTTCGCCCTTACCCGCCGCGAAGTGATGGCCGGGGCCATGGGAACCGCCGCACTGGCGGTATCCTTGCCCGGCCTGGCCCACACGCCCGGTCGCAAGCCCAACTTCCTGTTCATCATGGCGGACGACCTCGGCTATGCGGACCTGTCCTGTTATGGTCGGCGAGAATACCAGACGCCTGTCCTCGACAGCCTGGCGGCGCAGGGCATGATGTTCACCGACGGCTATGCCAACAGCGCAGTGTGCTCCGCCACGCGCGTGGGGCTGATCACCGGGCGCTATCAGTATCGCACGCCCGCCGGTCTCGAAGAGCCGCTGCAGAACCCCGATCTGGGCCTCGATCCGGCCCATCCGACCTTGCCTTCGCTGCTGAAAGCCCAAGGCTATCATACCGCGCTGGTCGGCAAATGGCACATGGGCCTGCTGCCCAATTATGGCCCGCTGAAAAGCGGTTATGACGAATTCTGGGGCAATCGCGGGGGCGGGGTAGACTATTTCACCCACCGGGTCGGCGGCAACAAGGACGTGTGGGACGGCGACGTGCTGGTGGATGAGGTCGGCTACTACACCGACATGCTGGCCGACCGCAGCCTCGAATTTCTCGATGCCCGGGCGGTCGAACCGGACAAGCCCTGGTTGCTGAGCCTTCATTTCACCGCTCCGCACTGGCCCTGGGAAGCCGATGACGAACTGGGCCGCAGAGAGAGCGAAAGGCTGGCGCAGATCCCGCCCAGCGGCGACCTCGACATCGTCCACTTCGATGGCGGCACGATGGAAACCTATGCCGGCATGGTCACCAACATGGATGCCAACATCGGCCGCGTGCTGGATCGGGTGCGTGTGTTGGGCATGGAACAGGACACCGTGGTCGTCTTCACCAGCGACAACGGCGGCGAGCGGTTCAGCTTTAACTGGCCATTCACCGGCATCAAGACGCAGTTGCTGGAAGGCGGGATACGTGTTCCGTTCATCGTCAAGTGGCCGGGGCTGACGGCGCCTGGCTCCACCAGCGATACGCCAGCGCTGTCGATGGATTTCCTCCCCACCTTCGTGGCCGCTGCAGGCGGTGCGCCCGATCCGGCCTATCCGCCAGACGGCATGGACCTGCAACCGGTGCTAGCGGGCATCGCCACACCGCAGCGCGACCTGTTCTGGCGTTATGGCAGCAAGGACCAGCGTGCGCTTCGTCGCGGGCAGTACAAGTATCTCAAGATCAACGAGAACGAATTCCTGTTCGACATCATCGCCGACCCGCTGGAGCGTGGCAACCTCAAGGACCGCATGCCTGAAAGGTTCGCCGCGATGAAGCAGGCCTGGGAGCAGTTGAACAGCCAGATGCTGCACGACCCCGAGGCCCGCAGCTATGGTTTCGAACCGCGCATGCTGGCCGATCAGTTCGATCCGATGCCCTGAAGGGAGTGGGGGAACACCGGGCGCCTGCCTCGAACCGCCGGCCAGGCGTGACGAGTTGGATAGCTCACCCTGGCGCATCCCTCCGCCGCCGATTGCCCACGACCGCAGGGCGTGTTAGGGCCCGTGCCATGAGCTATTGTGACACCTGCGTTGTGCGGAACCGGGCCATCTGCCAGGCGCTGGACGACAGCGAGATTCAGGTTCTAAGCACGATTGGCCGCCGCAAGGTGTTGTCCGCCGGCGATCCGCTGATCTGGGAAGGTGACGACAGCCTGCTGGTGGCCAATGTCATCGACGGCATGCTGAAGCTGACCAACTCGACCGAAGACGGGCGCGAGCAGATTGTCGGTGTGGTCTATCCGGCGGATTTCATCGGGCGGCCGTTCGGCAAGACCACCAACCATTCGGTCACGGCACTTACCGATGCGCGGGTCTGTGTATTTGCCCGTAGCGATTTTGACCGCTTCGCCGGGGACCATCCGAAGCTGGAGCACAAGCTGCTACAGCGCACGCTCGAGGAACTGGATCGGACGCGCAGCTGGATGCTACTGCTGGCCCGCAAGAGTGCCGAGGAAAAGGTGGCGACCTTCCTGCTGGAAATGTCCACCCGCCTGCGCGATGCCACCTGTTCCGGTCCGCATGACGAGCCGCTCGACGAATTCGACCTGCCGTTCTCGCGCCAGCAGATCGGCGATATCCTGGGGGTGACGATCGAGACTGTCAGCCGCCAGATGACCCGGCTGAAGCGGGAAGGCATTCTTGACCTTCCCAACCGCCGGTCGGTCAAGATTCTGGATCGCGACGCGCTCGAAGCGATGGCTGGCTGATCGCTCTGAAGCAAAACGGGCCGGCGTTTCCGCCAGCCCGTCCCGTTTCGTTCAAACTGCAGCTTAGAAGCGGAAGCCTACACCTGCGCTCAGCACCCAGGGGTCGAGCTTGTGGGTGGTTTCGATCACCTTGGTGTTGCCCGCAAACCAGCGCGCCGTGGTGTTCACGAAATAGCGTTTGGCATCGAGCGACACGAGCATGTTCTCGCCCACCGGCACATCGACACCGGCCTGCAGCGCAAAGCCCAGTTCGTTGCTGAGCGACTGGCGTGTGACGCCCAGCGGGATGGTGTCAGCACCCGGCGCATCGTTGATCCACAGGAAATAGGTGGGGCCAGCGCCGACATAGGGCGACACGCCGCCGGGATTGACGTGGTACTTCAGGGTGAAAGTGGCTGGGATGACCCGGGCGTTCGATACCGCCTCGGCGCCGGTAAGCGGACCTGCCACGATGTCCACGTCGTGCTGCGTGAAGCAGCAGATTGTCTCGAGCGAGATGTTGGACGAGAAGAAGTATTCGATCGCCACGGTCGGCACGATGTTGTCGTTCGCGGCGGTCTGGGTCGTTGCCGGCAGCGGGCCGAGCAATGCGACATCGGTGATCTTGCCATCCGGCATTACGGCCGTGGCCAGCACCTTGACCTGGATGTCACCGGCTTCCTGAGCGGCAGCGGGGGTTGCGCCAATGCCGCAGGCCAGGGCCAGCGCCAGCGCCAGTGTCGGGGTGGGAGCGAGGGTGTTGCGCAGATTGTGGCGCATGATCTTTTCTCCGTCTTGCCACCGTGGCTGCCCCTTGCAGCTTCACTCGGCGACATAGCGGCCCAATGCTCCTGCTGAAGCGAGCCCACATTGATTGAACGCAAAGATTGGGCCGCTTTTCGAATGCCCAGGCTGCCCGGCTAAAGGCTTCGCAAATGTGAAGTTTTCATTTTGACCGCAGTCAATGTTGCAGGGCAGCAATTGGCGCAGGGCGGGGCCATTCTAAGGGGAAATGGTCAATGGAAACTCTGACGACTCGCGCAGGAATGTGGTTCGTCCTGCTTGTCCTCGCGGTGCTCGCCTCCGCGCTGGCACGCGATACCGCCTTTGCCGTTCACATGGTTATCGTCGGCCTGGCGGCAGGTATCGCCCTATGGTGGACGCTGGCGAAATCGAAGATCGACCTGGTCGGCACCTGGCTGCGTCCGGACAACGACGAAACGAAATATGACGATGATCCGGTGCGCTGGGGCGTGCTCGCCACGATGTTCTGGGGCGTGGCGGGCTTTCTTGCCGGGCTTGTCATCGCGCTGCAGCTGGCCTTTCCTGCACTGAATTTCGAGCCTTGGCTGAACTTCGGGCGACTGCGTCCCTTGCATACCAGTGCGGTCATTTTTGCGTTCGGCGGCAATGCGCTGATCTGTACCAGCTTCTATATCGTCCAGCGTACCTGCCGCGCCCGCCTGGCAATGCCCGGCACGGCGCGCTTCGTGTTCTGGGGTTACCAGCTGTTTATCGTGCTGGCGGCTACCGGCTACCTGATGGGCGTGACCCAGTCGAAGGAGTATGCCGAACCCGAATGGTACGTCGACTGGTGGCTGACGATCGTGTGGGTGGCCTACCTGCTGGTCTTCGTGATGACCATCGTGAAGCGCCGCGAGCCGCATATCTATGTGGCCAACTGGTTCTTCCTCGCCTTCATCCTTACCGTGGCGATGCTGCATATCGTCAACAACCTCGACATGCCTGTCAGCCTGCTGGGATCGCGATCCTATCCGTTGTTCGCGGGCGTGCAAGGCGCGCTGGTGCAGTGGTGGTACGGGCACAACGCGGTCGGCTTCTTCCTGACCGCCGGCTTCCTGGCGATGATGTACTACTTCGTGCCCAAGCAGGCGGAGCGGCCGATCTATTCGTACCGCCTGTCGATCGTCCACTTCTGGAGCCTGATCTTCCTCTATATCTGGGCGGGTCCGCACCACCTGCACTATACCGCGCTGCCCGACTGGGCGCAGACGCTGGGCATGGTGTTCTCTGTCGTGCTGTGGATGCCGAGCTGGGGCGGGATGATCAACGGCCTGCTGACGCTGAACGGCGCATGGGACAAGATCCGCACCGATCCGATCATCCGCATGATGGTCTGGGCCTTGGCCTTCTACGGCATGAGCACGTTCGAAGGGCCGCTGCTGTCGATCAAGGCGGTCAATTCCATGTCGCATTATACCGACTGGACAATCGGCCACGTCCATTCGGGCGCCCTTGGCTGGAACGGTATGATCACCTTTGCCGCGATGTACTTCCTGGTGCCGCGCCTGTGGGGGCGCACCCGGCTCTACAGCCTGCGGATGGTCAACTGGCACTTCTGGCTGGCGACCCTGGGGATCGTTTTCTACGCCTCGTCGATGTGGGTGGCCGGCATGATGCAGGGCTACATGTGGCGCGAATACGGTGCCGACGGCTACCTGGTGAACAGCTTTGCCGAGACCGTCAGCGCAATGTGGCCGATGTACGTGGCCCGCGCTTTCGGCGGCCTGCTCTACATCGCCGGGTTCCTGATCATGGTCTACAATGTGTGGCAGACCATCGCGGGCAACCTGCGGGTGGAAAAGCCGCTCGACGACGCAAAATTCAATCCCGACGCCGACCGGCCGCTGCCACGCACGCCGCTCGCCCAAGCGGCCGAGTGAGGGGGACAATCCGATGACTGATACCAAGAAGGAAGCGCTGAGCGGCCACAAGCGGCTCGAACGCAATGTCACCCTGCTCGGCGCTGCGGCGCTGGTGACGGTGGCGATCGGCGGGATCGTGGAAATCGCTCCGCTGTTCTGGATCGACAACACGATCGAGCCGGTGGACGGCATGCGGCCCTACACCCCGCTGGAACAGGCCGGGCGCGACATCTATGTGCGCGAGGGCTGCTACAATTGCCACAGCCAGATGATCCGCCCCTTCCGCGACGAGGTGGAGCGTTATGGCCACTACAGCCTGGCCGCCGAGAGCATGTATGATCACCCGTTCCAGTGGGGTTCGAAACGCACCGGGCCGGACCTGGCGCGCGTCGGCGGTCGCTATTCGGATGCCTGGCATGTCCAGCACCTGATAAACCCGCAAAGCGTGGTGCCCGAAAGCGTGATGCCGACCTATGGCTTCCTCGCCGATACGCCGCTCGATTTCGAGTACATCGCCGACAACCTTGTAGCGCTGAGCCGCGTGGGTGTTCCCTATAGCGATGCCGATATCGAACAAGCACGGCAGGATGTGCTGGGCCAGGCCGATCCGGACGTTCCGGCAGGCGACCTGCTGGACCGGTATCCGGGAGCACAGGTGCGCGATTTCGACGGCGATCCCGAAACGATCACCGAGATGGATGCGCTGGTCGCCTATCTCCAGGTTCTGGGAACGATGGTCGATGTGAACGCTGCGGCGGCGCAGGAAGTCCTGGCCGGGGAGCGGGGCCGATGACCTGGCATTCCACCTACGACTTCCTCCGCCACCTCGCGGATAGCTGGGGGCTGGTAGCGATAGCGCTGATGTGGCTGGCCTTCGCGGCCTGGCCCTTCCGACCCTCTGCCCGCGCTAGCAACAAGCGCGCGGCCAACATGATATTCGAGGACCAGACCCATGGCGAATGACCAGCGTCCTGACCAGCAAGTGCCCCAAAAGCCTGCTCCCCATCCGGGCCGCCGGCTTGACGAGCCGACCGGTGTTCATACCGTCGGGCACGAATGGGACGGCATCGAAGAACTCGACAACCCCATGCCTCGCTGGTGGCTGTGGACGCTCTATGCGACGATCATCTGGGCCGTTGCCTATGTGATCGCCTATCCGGCCTGGCCCTTGCTCGAAAAGGGCACCGAAGGCGTGCTTGGCTGGTCCAGCCGTGGCCAACTGGCCGAAGAAATGGCGGCCGAAACGTCGCGCCGTTCGCCCATCCTGGAAGCTATCGCCATGACGCCGCTGGAGCGCCTGCCCGAGAACAGCGAGCTGATGGCCCAGGCCGTAGCTGGCGGCGCGGCGGCTTTCCGGGTGCACTGCGTGCAGTGCCACGGGGCCAATGCGGCCGGGTTCGAGGGCTTCCCCAACCTGACCGATGACGAATGGCTTTGGGGCGGCGACCTGCGGGCGATCGAATTCACGCTCGCCAAGGGCGTGCGCCATCCGGGTAATGACGAAACGCGGCAGAGCTTGATGCCGGCCTATGGTGCGAGCGGGATACTGGATCGCGGCCAGATCGACCAGGTGACAGCGCACGTCCTTTCGCTGACCGGTCGCGGGCCTGCCAATGCTGCCGGAGCAGAACTATACGCCAACAACTGCGCGGTATGCCACGGCGCCGATGGCGGCGGCCTGCGCCAGTTCGGTACGCCCAGCCTCAACGATGCGGTCTGGCTTTATGGCGATAGTCCTGCGGCTATCCGGCAGCAGATCTACCAGCCCAGGCACGGCGTGATGCCGGCGTGGGAAGACCGGCTGGACCAGGCGACGATCAGGATGCTGGCCGCCTACGTGCATTCGCTGGGAGGCGGGGAAGACTTCGTGGAGGTCGCTGCGGATCCGGCGGTACAGGTCGATGAGCAACCCTGAACCCAAGATCCATCACAGCCCGCTGGGTGACTACGAAGCCCGGCGGGCTGTCCATCCCAAGCGGATCGACGGGCCGTTCCGCCGCTTCAAGTGGCTGATCATGCTCGTCACCCTGGCGATCTATTACGGCACGCCGTGGATCCGCTGGGATCGCGGCCCCTATGCGCCGGACCAGGCTGTGCTGGTGGACGTGGCGAACCGCCGCTTCTTCATGTTCGACATCGAAATCTGGCCGCACGAATTCTATTTCGTGGCGGGCCTGCTGATCATGGCGGGCGTGGGGTTGTTCCTGGTGACCAGTGCAGTGGGCCGGGCGTGGTGCGGCTATTCCTGCCCGCAGACCGTGTGGACCGACCTGTTCCAACACGTCGATCGCTTCTTCGATGGCGACCGGAACGCCCGGATGCGGCTCGATGCCGCGCCGTGGACCTGGGGGAAAGTGGCGCGGCGGCTGTCGAAGTGGTCGATCTATCTTGTCATCGCCTTCTGGACCGGCGGTGCATGGATCATGTATTTCGCCGATGCGCCGACGCTGGTGCGCGATTTCTGGGCGGGCGAGGCGGCGATGGTGGCCTATGTCGCCGTGGCCGTGCTGACTGCCACCACCTTCGTCCTCGGTGGCTTCATGCGCGAGCAGGTGTGCATCTACATGTGCCCCTGGCCGCGCATCCAGAGCGCGCTGATGGACGAGCATTCGCTGCAAGTTACCTACAAGGACTGGCGCGGCGAACAGCGCGGCTCGGTGAAGAAAGCGGAAAAGAACCCCGAAGCCTATGGCGACTGCATCGACTGCAACCTGTGCGTGGCGGTGTGCCCCACCGGATGGGACATCCGCAAAGGCCCGGACATCTCCTGCATCACCTGCGGGCTGTGTATCGATGCCTGCGACCGGACGATGGAAAGCGTGGGCCGTCCGCGCGGCCTGATTGACTACATCACGCTGGACGATGCCAAGGCCGAAGCTGCCGGTGCAGCCCCGCAGCCCGCCTATCGCGCCCTGCTGCGGCCGCGGACGATCGCCTATTTCCTGGTCTGGGCTGCGCTTGGTGCGGGGCTGCTGTTCCTGCTGGGCACGCGCACCCATACGGATATCACTGCGGCGCCCGATCGCAATCCGGCTTTCACGGTGATGCGGGATGGCTCTGTGCGCAACAACTACACGGTCAAGCTGCGCAACATGGAGAACCGGCCGCGCGACATGCGGGTATCGCTCAGCGGTATCGAAGGCGCGAAGATGTGGACCGACACCATGAATGCTGAACGCGCCGCCCGCGAGCTTGAATTCGCCGTGCCTGCCGATGCCACGCAGAGCCTGCGTATCTACGTGGTCTCACCCGCCGGCACGGCAAGCCAGGACTTTGCCTTCAACCTCCTCGCGCTCGACGAGCAGGGGGAAAGCGACACTGCGGAAACACGGTTCGAAACACCCAACGGAGGATCATGATGAGCAAACCTTTTACCGGCTGGCACATGCTGGCCATGATGGTGGCGTTCTTCGGGACCATCATGGCGGTCAACTTCACCATGGCGCGCATTGCGGTGGGCAGTTTCGGCGGCGTGGTGGTGGAAAACTCCTATGTCGCCAGCCAGCACTTCAACGAATGGCTGGCCGAATCCCGCAGCCAGGAGGCACTTGGCTGGCAGGTGGAGAAGAGCCTGACGCCCGATCGTCACCTGGCGCTGGACATTTCGGGCGCGCCCGAGGGGCTGGAAGCCAGCGCCGTCCTGCGCCCGCCGCTGGGCAAGGTGGAATTCGTGCCGATGGCCTTCGCCCGCACTGGGCCGGGCCAGTATGTCTCGACCGAGCCCGTGGCCGCTGGCCGCTGGATCGTGCGGCTTGAACTTGTCGCCGGGGAAGCAACCTGGCGCAGCGAGGCAGAGGTCCAGTGACCGCTGCCGGCGCCTTGAGCACTGCGCTGGAAACCAGTGTTCTGGCTGTGCCGGGCGCGCATTGTGCCGGCTGCATGAGCAAGATCGAGCGGGGGCTGGCTGCCCTGCCGCAGGTCACTGCGGCGCGAGTCAATCTTACCTCGCGCATGGTCACCGTGGTTCACGATCCGGTGCTGGACGAAGGGCAGATCGTAACCGAACTGGCAAAGATCGGCTTTGAATCGCGCCGTCGCCCGCGCGATGTGGCCAAGCCGTTCTCCGCCGTGAAGCCGCTGCTCGGTCCGCTGGCCGTGGCAGGCTTTGCCGGCATGAACGTGATGCTGCTGTCGGTCAGCGTGTGGTCCGGGGCAGAGGGATCGACGCGCGACCTGTTCCACTGGATTTCCGCCGCGATTGCCCTGCCGGCGGTCGCTTATGCCGGGCAACCGTTCTTCAGGTCCGCCTGGGGCGCGCTGAAACGCGGGACGACCAACATGGACGTGCCGATTTCGATTGGCGTGATCATTGCCTGCTGCCTCAGCATCTACGAGGTGTTCACCCACGGCCGCCACGCCTGGTTCGATGGCGCGCTGATGCTGCTCACCTTCCTGCTGGCGGGACGCGTGCTCGATGCCATGATGCGCGACCGGGCGCGGGCCGGGGTCGATGCCCTGCTCGGTCAGGCAGCGCAGGGCGCGCTGGTGCTGGGTAAGGGCGGGGCGCTGGAATGGATCGCCGCCGAGGCGCTGGAACCGGGCATGGTCATGCGCGTGGCGGCGGGTGAGCGACTGGCTGCCGATGGCGCCATCGTGACGGGCGCGAGCCGGTTCGACCAGTCGCTGCTGACGGGAGAGACCAGGGCGATAGCGCGCGGGCTGGGCGAGCAGGTGCTGGCGGGCACGCTTAATCTCGATGCGCCGGTGGACGTGGCGGTCAGCCACGCCGGGCAGGATACCACCCTGGCTGAAATCGCGCGGCTGATGGAAGCCAGTTCGCAGAACCGCAGCCGCTATGTCCGCATCGCGGATCGCGCTTCGAGGCTCTATGCGCCTGCTGTCCATGCGCTGGCGGCACTGTCGGTGGCGGGCTGGCTGGTTGCGGGCGCTTCAGTTTACGAGGCGCTGGTGATCGGCGTGGCGGTGCTCATCATTACATGCCCTTGCGCGCTGGGCCTGGCCGTGCCGGTTGCGCAAGTGGTGGCCAGCGGATCGCTGCTGCGCGCCGGGATCATGGTCAAGGACGGGTCCGCCATCGAGCGCCTGGCCGGAGTGGACCGAGCCCTGCTCGACAAGACCGGTACGCTCACGCTGGGGCGGCCCGTGCCCGACATGGCAGCGCTTGATGCCTTGCCAGCGGATGCGGCGGCGGTGGCCCTGGCGCTTGCCTCGAACAGCCGCCATCCGCTCAGCCGTGCGCTGGCGGGCGAACTGATGCACCGCGGTGTTATCCCGGCCGATCTCGATGGCGTGATCGAGCTTCCCGGCACCGGCATGCGCGCCCTGTGGCAGGGTCGCCGGGTGGAACTGCGCCGCCCCGAGCGCTCGTCCAGCATGGGCGTGGCCCTGGCGATCGACAGTGAACCGGCCCGTCTCATCCCCTTTGCCGACCGGCTGCGCGACAATGCGTGCGAGGCGCTGCAAGACCTCACCAGGCTGGGCATCCCGGCCTCGATCATCTCGGGCGACAATGCCGATGCCGTGGCCCAGGTCGCGCGCGAGACCGGCCTGACCGGGCAGGCGGCGGCAAGTCCGGCAGACAAGCAGGAGGCGATCGCCCGGCTGCAGGGCGCGGGCCGCAAGGTGCTGATGGTGGGCGACGGGCTCAACGATGGACCCGCACTTGCCGCCGCCGATGCCAGCATTGCGCCGGGCAGCGCCAGCGACGTTGGAATGCAGGCGGCGGATTTCGTGTTCGTGCAGGATTCTCTCGCATCTGTCCCCCGCGCCATCCGCGCCTCGCGCCGGACAATGGCGGTGGTGAAGCAGAACTTCGTGCTCGCCATCGGCTACAACGTGTTGGCCGTTCCATTGGCCGTGGCCGGTTATGTGACGCCGCTGGTGGCTGCGCTGTGCATGTCGCTGAGCTCGCTCATCGTGGTCGCCAATTCGCTCAGGCTGGTGAGGGCGGCACGATGACCGGCCTGCTGTTCCTCATTCCCGTAGCGCTGGGGCTCGGCCTGCTGGGCCTGGCGGCGTTCTTTTGGGCCATGCGCAGCGGCCAGTTTGACGATCCCGACGGCTCTGCCAGTCGCATCCTGATCGACGAGGACAGTCCGGCAGAATGACTGGCGCATCACTCATGGCGCTTATGGCGCTGGTCCCGGCCATGGTCGGCCCGCTGCCGCTGGAGCAGGGGAGCGAGGCGCTGTTGCTGGCGATCTGCGGCGCCGGCACCATCGAGATCGCGGTCGATCGCGACGAGGGTTCCTTCCCCATGCCTGCCATGACCCCGTGCTGCGCCAAGGGCTGTCGCAGCTCGGAAAAACGCCGCGCTACAAACGGCGACAATTGATCCACGGCAATGAATCGCGCTGACAGGCGCGGCACACAGGCTCGCATGTGGCCTTATCATCCTGACCTGCTCGCAACGCCCGTGCCGCGTTACACCAGCTTCCCCACCGCGGCGGAGTTTGCCCTTGGCATCAGCGCCGCGCGCCACCAGGAGGCGATCGGCACGGCGACGGGCGATATCTCGCTCTACGTGCACATCCCCTTTTGCGAGAAGATCTGCTGGTATTGCGGTTGCAACACGGCTGCGGCCAACCGGTCGGCCCGCCTTTCAAGCTATCTCGAGGCCTTGCACCACGAGATCCAGTCGGTTGGACAATTGCTGCCTGCGGGGACGCGGGTGCGGCGCATCGCCTTTGGCGGCGGCAGTCCCAATGCCATTTCGCCGATAGACTTCGTCCGGCTGTTCGATGCACTGGTTCTGAACTTCCCGCTGCACGAACCGCTGGTCTCGATCGAACTCGATCCGCGTGCTTTGGGCCGCGAATGGAGCACGGTGTTCGGCGCCATCGGCGCGACCCACGCCAGCCTGGGCGTGCAGACCTTCGCCCCCCACCTGCAGGAAGCCATCGGCCGGGTGCAGCCGCAATCGATGATTGCGGACGCAGTGGAGCTGCTACGCGGCGCGGGGATCACCTCGATGAACTTCGACCTGATGTATGGCCTGCCGGGCCAGACCATGGAGGACGTGGCCGATTCACTCGATCTTACTGCATCCTATGGCGCGAACCGCGTAGCTCTGTTCGGCTATGCCCATGTCCCGCACCTGCTGCCGCGCCAGCGCCGGATCGACGATACAGCCCTGCCGGGCCCGGAAGCACGCTTTGCCATGGCGCAGGGCGGCCACGCGCAGCTGGTCGATGCAGGCTATGTCGCGGTTGGCTTCGATCACTTCGCCTTGCCTGGCGATCCGCTGGCCCAGGCGATGGAGGCGGGCACGCTGAAGCGCAATTTCCAGGGCTTCACCGATGACCAGGCGCCGGTGCTGATCGGGCTGGGTGCGTCTGCTATCTCGCAATTCCCAGACTTGCTGGTGCAGAACGAGAAGAACGCCGGCCGCTATCGGATGTTGCTGAGCCAGGGGCTGCTGCCGACCGGCCCGGGCAAGGAACGCAGCGCGGACGACCGACGGCGCGGGGCAATCATTGAGGAGCTGCTGTGCCGCGGCCGCGCACGCGTTGCAGCCGATATCATGGCAACGGCGCTCGACCGGCTTAAGCCCTATCTCGAACCGGGCCTCGCACGGATCGAAAGCGGCAATATGCTGGTGATTGCCCACAACGGCCTGCCATATGCCCGCAGCATTGCGGCCGCCTTCGATCCATACCGCCAGCAGAGCGCGCGGCGGTTCAGTTCGGCGATCTAGCTTTCCACCCAACGCCAAGTTCCGTTCGTGTCGAGCGAAGTCGAGACACCTGGGCGCTGCATCTCGACTTCGCTCGATGCGAACGGCTTAGGCTTATGCAGCCTGTGCCTGTCTGTAAAAAATGGGCGGCCTGCCGAAGCGGGCCGCCCTTTTGAAGGTTGGGATGGGAACTGGACAGCGCCGTCAGGCGGCTTCCAGCAGATCCGCTGCGGCCCAGTTGCCGTGAAGCCCCTGGCGCAGACGAATGGGGAGTTTGGCGCGCGCGATCGGGCCGTTGGCCACATCGAGCGCGTCGAAAATACACAGGTCGGAATAGTTGCGGACATGGTCGTCCACCAGGGCAACCAGCCAGCCGTCACCCTCGGGCGCGTCCTTTGAGCGCGGGATGAAGCAGGGCTCCTGGATCGAACCGTCGGGTCCGCACCACCAGCTCTGCTCCTCGCCCGATACCACGTCGAAATGGGTCAGGGTGTTGATCACGCCGGCAAAGGGTCCAGGGGGGCCGTTATAGGGTTTGGCAAGGTCATAGGTGATCATCCACCCGTGGCGGTAGGGCTTGCCGGCCATCCGGTCATCGATGCGGGGGAATTCGCCCGGTGCCTTGCCCAGAGGGGTCACGCTTTCGACCTTGTCCTCGTTCGATGTGACATCCACGGTAAAGCGTGCCAGTTCGGTCATCGCCAGCTCGGGATCGAACGGTGCGCCGTCCTTGTCAGGGAAGAAGGGCAGGCTGCCGATCTTGGACATCGGGGTGTCGAGGTGGACCTTGGTGCCTTCCTGGTATGCATTCATCACGTGGCATGAACACAAGGCCTCGCGCTGTTCGAACCAGCGCATGTCGCTGCCATCGCCATCGCGCCGCATCACGCCCATCCAGGCCGACAGGCTGCGGTCGTAGTAGAAATGCGGCCGGTCCTGTTCGAGCACCGTGGGGTCCGAACTGTAGGGCGAGACGGGGATGACGATGTAGTCCCCGGCAATGCCGAAGTCGTGCAGCATGGTGTAGTAGGGCACCTCGAAACGGACGAACCGCACCACCTCGCCGTCGGGCGTGATCTCGAAATAGGTCGCATCCCGGGAAAGGTCGCCATCGGCGGCATAGCTGATGTTGCACAGATTGCCCGTTTCCGGGTCGATCTTGGGGTGAGCACCGAATGTGCGCAGGGTCAGCTGGCCGCTCCAGTCGGTATAGCCATCTGTCTCCAGCGTCAGCTTGTCCATGGTCAGGCAGGGGCTGTCTTCCTTCATGGCAATGAGGTCATCGCCGAACACCAGGACATTGGTATTGGCCGTGCCGCGATGCTGGCCGATGACGGAAGGATCGTCTGTGCGCGGATTGCGATAGGAACCGAACAGGGCGCGACCCGCTTCGTTCTCCAGCTTCCACTTGTCGGTCTTGGCATAGCGCTGCTTCATCGACACACGGCCGTCCTTGAAGCGGAACATGGTGACCATGCCATCGCCGTTGAAAAACTGGTCGCCGGGCTTGCGCGGAGCGAACTGTGGGTCGGGGTGCACGCGGTAGAACGCGCCGTCCATTTCGGCCGGAATCTCGCCGTCGATTTCGATATCGGCGATGTCGCCTTCCATCCGGACCAGTCGCAGCACGTCCTGGTAGAGCCCTTCCTGCGGAAAATGGACCATGTCACCTCTCCTCCCGATTCTTCGTAACGCTCGTTAGGATAGAGTGCCGGGGGCGTTGTGCTTTGATGCCGGTCAACAACGAAAAAGGCCGGGCAGGAATTGCTTCCTCCCCGGCCCTTGACGCGAACCCTTACGGGCTGTTTCAGGCGGGCACCTTCTCGCTGTTCTGCAGCAGAACGGTGGCTGCCGCGGTATTCGAGATGGGCACGTGGTAATTGCTCGCCAACTCCCGCACCGAGCCACGCAGGGCACCGCGGGCGGCAATCCAGTTGAGGATTTCCACGCCCTGGCTACCGGCCAGTTCGACGATGTCGAGCGTGTCGTGCTGCAACAGGGCTTCGGGATCGTGCGCCAGGTTGCGCAGGCAGAACTTGTCGTAATCGACATTGATATGGCCAGCGCGCTCGCCTTCCAGCTGGTGCGACAGGCCGCCGGTGCCGAAAATTACGACCTTTTCGTCGCCGGCCCAGCTTTCGATTGCGCGTCCTACGGCCTTGCCCAGGTCATGGCAGCGCTTGGGGCTGGGGAGGGGATGCTGCACGGTGTTTATGGCGATGGGGATCAACCTGGTGGGGAAGGCATTGGTGCCCGGCCAGCACAGTTCGAACGGCACGGCGACGGCGTGATCCACCGCCATCGACTGGCAGGTTACGGGGTCGAACTCGCTCGCCACGACCTGCTCGATGATGTGCCACGACAGGTCCGGGTGCCCTTCATAGGGGCGGTCGAATGCAATGCCCCATCCTTCGTCCTCGTGCCGGTACTGCGGTGCCGCGCCGATGGCGAAGGTGGGCATCTTGTCGAGGAAGAAGTTGAGACCGTGGTCGTTGTAGAACACCACCGCCACATCGGGTTGCTCGACTGCCAGCCACTCGTGGATCGGATCGAACCCGTCGAAGAACGGCTTCCAGTAGGGATCCTGCTGGAGATTCTGGGCAATGGCCTTGCCGATGCCGGGAACGTGACTGGTGAAAATGCCGCCGCAAACCTGGCTCATGCCGCCATCCTTCCGTTGCTGGCGACGCGGGTTTCGGTGACCGCGTGGCTGAGGAGGTTGGCCTTGAACTCGTCGATCGAAACGCCGGTCTGCAGCGCGCCGAGGTCCTGCACGTTGAGGCCGAAGATGCCGGCCAGCTTGGCGAGGTAATAGACGTTGCCGCCTGCCGCCAGCATGCCGAGCACATCACGGTCCCGGACAGACTGGCGTTGTGCCGGGGTGAGGGCGAAGCGGTCCATATAGGCCTCCTCGTCAGCCTCGAAGGCCTCGCGGTTTTCGGCGCTGTTGAACGAATAGCACATGGCGTTGATGGCATAGCCGTGCTGGGCTGCATCACCATCGAACACCAGGGTGCCGGGAATGGCGCGTTTGCCTTCGGCAGTTTGCCGGGAAAGCGAGGTCATCGGTCGAACTCCACCTGTTGATGGTGGTCTGATGCCGTCAGTCCGGACTAGAGTCCTTGCGCCAAATCAAAGGATCAGAGGAACACCTGGCGCGGTCCATCGTCCTTGTTGTTGCGCAACTGGAACTCCGCCCATTCCTCCAGCTTGCGGTGCTGTGGACGGCTGGAGCGGGCTTCGAGGAGCTTGTTGACCCGCCAGACCAGCGCCTTGGGATCGACCGGCTTGCGGATATAGTCCTGCGCGCCGTTATAGAAGGCGTGGCGCTCGTCCTGCAGACCGTCGATTGAGGTGAACATGATCACCGGCAGGTCGTAGAACCTGGGCGAATTGCGCAGCCGCCGCAGGAAGCCCGAGCCGCGTTCGCCGGGCAAGAGCTCGTCGAGCAACAACAGGTCGGGCCGCCGCCATTGCAGCAGCTTCATCGCTTCCGCCGCGGTCGAGACCCAGCCGCAGGCATGACCGGCGCCGAGCAGGATCTCGCTCGCCAGTTCGGCAACGATGTCATCGTCATCCACGACAAGGATATGGGCCACGGCTCACCTTTCCAATCAGGTGGCGGGCATAGACCAGGAGGCAGCGACAGGGTCTCAACCGGCCCCTCGGGATTAGTCCCTAGACAAGTGTGACCATCAGCGCCCGCACCGCCATGGCCATCAGGACGAGGCTGGACAGGGTGAACAGGGTGATCCTGACAGGGAGGGTGTTGACCACGGCCTGCCACAGCGAGTGGACAATCCGCAGGGCGACATAGGCCCAGGCTAACCACACATCGACCTGCGCGTAGCCGGCGAGGGCAAGGATCACCACCAGCGCATAAAAGATGGTAGGTTGTTCCATCAAGTGATTGTAATTATGCGCCTTCCACTGGATTTCGGCGGGCAGGACACCGTCAAGGTCAGCACCCCTGCCGCCGCGCGATTTTTCGGGAGGCATCTTCAGCTTGGCCAGGGCGGGCAGGCGGGTGGCCGCCATCCACACGAGTATCACGAGCGACCAGGTGACGAGCACGGCTGCGGGTGCGAGCATTGACGAATACATGGGCGATCCTCCCTCTCTCCAAGGACAGGGAGGCTGGGCGGCAGGAACTAGATTGTCAATTGAAACCCAATTTACGGTCGGATCACCCGCGCAAAGGCGAGCGGATCGACATTGCCGCCGCTGGCAATCACCACCGTGCCCTCATCCACCGCCACCTTGCCCGCCAACACCGCCGCCAGCGCCACCGCGCCGCCGGGTTCCAGCACCAGCCGCAATCGCGAGAAGGCATAGCGCTGCGCCGTGCACACCTCTTCCTCGGTCACAGACAGGCCGAAGGCACACCGCGCCTGCAACACGGCGAAGTTGAGCGGCGAGGTGGCGAAGGTCTGCAAGGCATCACAGGCCGTCGGCGGTGGATTGGCCCCGACGGTCTGGATCGATCCGCTGGCGAGCGAGCGCGCCACGTCATCCCATCCGGCCGGTTCAACCGGCACGACCTCGGCCCCCGGACAGGCGAGCGCCAGGCCCGCTGTCAGCCCGCCTCCGCCGCAGCAGGCCACGATCCGCGCAGGTTCGCGCCCCAGTTGCGCCGCCGCCTCGATCCCCGCGCTGCCCTGGCCTTCGATCACCCATGGATCGGCAAAGGCATGGACATAGGCCGCGCCGCGCTCTGCCGACAAAGCCCGCCCAATCGCCTCGCGGTCCTCGGTCATGCGGTCGTACAGCACGACCTCGGCCCCCAGTTCGCGGGTCCGCTCCAACTTGATCGGCGGGGCATCGCGCGGCATCACGATGGTGGCCGCCATGCCCAGCTTGCGCGCCGCCCAGGCCACGCCCTGCGCATGGTTGCCGCTTGATACCGCCACCACGCCGCGCGCACGCTCATCGTCGGAAAGGTCGGTCAGCCGGTGCCACGCGCCCCTGATCTTGAATGCGCCGACCGGCTGCAAACATTCGGCCTTGAGCCAGAACATTCGCCCGTCATGCTCCACCGGCAAAAGCGGGGTGGGGGCCAGGATTTGCGCCACTTTTTCCGCCGCGCGCAGCACGCCTGTGCGATCAGGACTTCGACTTGTCATGCGATCCGTCATAAGGGTTATCGAATTACATGTTTACCTCAGGGCCGCCACCCACTATCGGGCGCGCCCTTCGCATCGGGAACCCCTGCATCCAGGGGCGATTGCCCGTTAAGGAAGCTGGAGACCGTGATGACCGAACAGAAGATCAACGACACCCGCAAGGCAGAGCTGCTGTCCACCACTGTCGAGCACATCGACATCACCAGTTTCGATGCCCGGCCGATCATCGACCAGATGGGCAAGATGAGCTTCACCAGCCGTGATCTGGCCCGAGCCACCCGCATCTACAACCAGATGCTGGAAGACAAGGACTGCACCATCTTCCTCGTCATCGCCGGTTCCACCAGCGCGGGCGGCTGCATGGACCTCTATGCCGAACTGATCCGTTCGAACATGGTCGATTGCGTGGTCGCCACCGGCGCCACCATCGTGGACATGGATTTCTTCGAAGGCCTTGGCCACAAGCATTACCAGGCGCTGGAAATCCCCGACGACGACACGCTGCGCTCGCTCTACATCGACCGCATCTACGATACCTATATCGATGAAGAACAGCTTCAGGACTGCGACTTCACGATCAACAAGATCGCCAACGAGCTGGAGCCGAAGGCCTATTCCAGCCGCGCATTCATCCGCGAGATGGGCAAGTACCTGTGCGAACATGGCAAAAAGGAAAACAGCCTCGTCAAGCTGGCCTACGAGCATGACGTGCCGATCTTCTGCCCCGCTTTCGTGGACAGCAGCGCCGGGTTCGGCCTCGTCAAGCACCAGGTGGACCGCATGAAGGAGGGCAAGCCCTACATGATGCTCGATGCCATCGCCGATTTTCGCGAACTGACCGACATCAAGATCCAGGCGGGCGAGAGTGGCCTGCTGATGGTGGGCGGCGGCGTGCCGAAGAACTTCATCCAGGACACGGTCGTCTGTGCCGAAATCCTGGGTCATGAGGACGTGGCGGTGCACAAGTATGCCGTACAGATCACCGTGGCCGACGTGCGCGACGGCGCCTGCTCATCCTCCACGCTGCAGGAAGCGGCGAGCTGGGGCAAGGTCAACACCGGCATCGAACAGATGGTCTTCGCCGAAGCAGGCTCGGTCATGCCGCTGCTGGCATCGGATGCCTACCACCGCGAACACTGGAAGACCCGCGACAAGCGCCGCTGGGCCAAGCTGTTCGAATAAGGCTGCTTCGCTAACCTAACCGGGATTAGTCACCCCGGCCTTGTGCCGGGGTCCAGCTTGTCGCCAAGTGGCGAAAAGTCGGACCCCGGCACAGGTCGGGTGGAGAGCGGCCGACCTTGCTTTAAGCTGGCAGCCGCCCCTTCGCAGTCAGCGTCCAGCGGGGCCCACCGGCTGGAGCAAGCCGCCTGCCATCCTGCCCTCGGCGTCGAGTGTGGCCGACATTATCACCGCGCCGTTCGCAAACTCGAGGTTGTAGGCATCGTCGCCCCTCGGGCCGCGTTCGCGGAAAGTCACCGACTTCAGTTCGCCTAACCCTCTGAACATGGAATGGGTCATGGGCAAATCGCGGCGGACGATTTCGGCAAACTGCGGAGAGAGCTTGTCGTATTCGGGCGAGCCACTCGCCAGCCCGGCGACAAGGATCCGCAAGGCAGCCTCGGTGCCTGGTGCGGCTGGAGCCACGGAGGGTCCCACAGGTTGGAGCATGCCGCCCGCCATCCTGCCCTCGGCGTCAAGTGCGACTGACATGATCACTTCACCATTAGCAAAGGACAGGTTGTAGGTGTCGTCGTCTCTCGGGCCGCGCCCACGGAAAATCACTGACTGCAATTCGCCCATTCCCCTGAACAGCGGATGTGTCATGGCCAGATCCCGGCGCACGACTTCGGCGAACTGCGGAGAAAGCGTTTCGTATTCGGGCGCGCCACTCGCCAGTCCGGCGACAAGGCTTCGCACGGCGGCCTCGGTGCCGGGATTGGGCTCGGAAGCAGGTGCGGCGGTTTGTTCTTTCCCGACCGCAGTCGGCGGGTTTGTCGGCCCCTCAATGGCACCGGATGACTGAAGCCCGATTATCAGGGCGAATGCTGCAAAAGCGCTCATGAGTATTGCTCCCGAGACCAGATAAGCTCGGTGGCGCGTGGTCCACGCGGTCTCGCTTCGTGGGGCGGCCACTGAGCCCTGTTCATCGGACTTGGCATTGCCTGAGGGTAGGGCCGATGAGTTGGGTCCCAGCCGACCGTACCGATCCGACAGTTCCACAAGTTTCGCAGCTTCAAGCGATGAGGAGAGGCCGAGCTTGGCGCGAGCCATCTTCAACCGCTTCTCGACAGCGTGAGGAGATATAGCCAGATCAAGCGCCATTTGCTTGGCCGTCTGGTGCAGCAGGCAGCGCTTGAGGCATTCCCGTTCAGCTTCGGTCAGACGCAGGATGGCTGCCTGAGTGCTATCATCGATCTCTTCCACCCTCATGTCGGCCATCGTAGCACCTTGAGAGCCGTTACCAACCCCGCCTGGCTGGTACCCCATCGGTCGAACCCTCCTCGCGTGAAGGCAATGCCAGATTGGGTTGCGCTTCGACCAAGGGTGCCTTGGTTGCAGGTTCGCTCGGCAACGATCGGGTCCAGAGCTTTGAAAAATGCGACGACAGTGAGCCACCGCAGCGCCGCAATGGCCTAGTCCGAAACTGCCAACAGCGATGAAATCGCAACAACGACCTGTGCCGGCACGAAAGGCTTGGCGATCATGATGCTGGAGGGAACGCCTTTCGAAGTCCATTCGTGTTCGCTGGCGGCGCTTACGTAAACGACCGGGAGTCCGGCAACCAGTTCGCGGGCGGTGCGCGCCACGTCCCATCCATCCGGCCCGTCGCCCAGGTTGACGTCGGTGATGACGCCGTGGAGCTGGTCGGACTGCTCGTTCAGCACGGCCAGGGCATCGGGCCCTGAATTGGCCACGATGACGTTGAAACCGGCCTCTTCCAGCTCTCCCAGAAGCATTTCCTGGATCAGGATTTCGTCTTCGGCGTAGAGCAGGGTTGGCGCCGCGGAATCGGGATTCATGTGGCGTCCTGTGGTTGCTGCGGGGGAATATCCTGACTGGTTAACGCCAGTGCGGGGCTTTCGTGCCCGAATAGTTCAGAACGGCGAGACCGCCATCAAGGCGTCGCGCTCGCCCAGCGCCGCCGATGGCCGATCAGCTTTCGTGATGGACGATGGATACCCGCACGCCCGGCTTTGCATCGGTCGTCTCGACCACCGCCCCAAGGCTGGAAGCCAGTGCGGCCACGATATTGGTGCCCAGTCCGGCCTCAGCCGTATAGTCGCCGGTCGGCAGGCCCACGCCGTTATCGGTGACCGACATGGTCCAGTCTGACCCGTCGGCACGGTAGCCGACATCGATCTGCCCGATCCGCCCGCCTGGGAAGGCATGCTTGAGAGCGTTGATGACCAGTTCGGTCACGATCAGTCCAAGGCTGATCGATACGTCGGCGCTGGTCGTGCTGTCATCCGCTGTCACGTCGAGCGAGATTTGCTCGTGATCGCGGATCATCGAGGCGCCGATGCTGCGGCACAGGTCGGTGAAATAGGAACGCAGTTCGACATCGCCCAGCTGCGATACGGCCAGCTTCTGCTGCAGGGTTGCGACCGACATGATCCGCTGGTGCGCATCGTGCAGGTTGGCGCGCGTTTCTTCCGACTGGGTGCGCCGCGCGCTCTGCATCAGGACGCTGGCGATGATCTGGAGGCTGTTGGCCACCCGGTGCTGCAATTCCTGCAGCAGGATCGCCTTTTCGCGCACCAGGTCGTCCTTGAGCTTGTCGGCCAGGCGCGCATCGGTCACGTCCATCACGGTGACGAGCAGGCGCGTTTCGGCCCCGCTGGCATAGGCCAGCTTGCGGGCAGTGACGACGAGCCGCCGGACGGGAACCTTGTTTCGCTTCAGGTCCATCTCGTAGGTATCGATTGCCGCATTGCTGCGCGCGGTGGCGTTGAGCAGCGATTCCAGCTGCGGGACATTCCACTCGCCCGCGCCGATGGAGCCGACCTTGTGCCCCGCCAGTTCCGCTGCATCGAGATCGAATACCCGGCTGAAGGACTGGCTCGCGGCCAGGATGGTCAGGGTGTCGTCGAGCAGGAGGAGCGGAGCGTTGGAGCTGTGAATGACCGCAAGCAGCAGGCTGTCATCGACTGCGGTCGCGGGGGTGTAGGAAGTCATTGATTGCGGCCTTTCTGGCTGCCTAAGCGTCAAAGCTCATGCGGGGGAGCAAACGCGGTCCTGCGAGTCATTGCTGCGGCAGGCGTAGGGGTGGCGCGCTGCGACCATAGCAGATTATCCCGTGCACCGTGCCATCAATTCGACCGGGCCATTTGAATGTCCGATCCGTGCCTGCCGCCCGGCACATTGCGACCATAATGGGGCCACCCCGGCGCCGCATTTGTAACGGTTCGTCGCAGCAAATGCTCCAATGCCCGCATCCGCAGTCCTCCAGCCGGAACGTTCATCTTCACCCAAGGTTGGCCCGAGCAGTCAGGGTCCCGAGGTGTTCAAGGGGCGCTTGCACGTCGCTCAGGCAGCCCTGCGGTTCACGCTGCGCTGTCACGGGTTGAAGGAGAAACACGAATGCGAAACAATTCCACCAGGATTTTCACCGGCTCGGTCACGCTTGCGGCCATTGCCATGCTGGCCATGCCGGCATCTGCCCAGCAGGCCTTTGCAGACGCGCGCTATGCCGACAGCGAAAGCGTGATCACCGTGCAGGGCCAGGTTCCCGCCGACCTGGCGGGTCTGCCTGCCGGTCCCGAGATCGAAGGCTTCATTTCGGCCCGTCGCGGCAACGAGATGGAAGTGACCAGCGCCGATGGCGGCAACACGCTGACCTATCTGAGCGATGCGACCGAAATCCGCGGGCGGGGTGGTTTCCTCGGCCTCAGCCGTGACCAGCTCGCCTCGGATGCGCTGCTCAACGGCCTTCCGGTAACGGTGCAGACGGTCGAATATGGCGGCGGCCTGATCGCCAGCCGCGTGCGCCTGCGCAATTCCGACCTTGAGACCGCTTCGATGATCCAGCGCGCCACCAACCAGCGCTTTGGCGAAAACGAGACGGCGATCGCGGAAAATGCCGCCGCCACCGAAGCTCTGCGCGGCCGCGTTGCCAATATCGACCAGTACAACATCAAGGGTACGACCAACGCTTATTTCGACACCGGCAAGTGGCAGCTTTCCGCCGCGGCCCAGCGCGAGCTGTGCGAAGCGGCGGCCCAGGCCGAGCAGATGGACAATGCCCTGCTGCTGGTGGTTGGCTATACCGACAACGTGGGCGACCAGGAGTTCAACCAGACCCTGAGCGAGCGGCGAGCGGGCCGGGTGGTCAACCACCTGCAGCAGCAGTGCGGCTGGGCACCGTGGCGCATGCTGACACCCACCGGCATGGCCGAAGCCGATCCGCTGGCCGACAACCATACGCCGCAGGGCCGGGCGCAGAACCGCCGCGTGTCGGTCAACGTGCTGGTCAGCAAGGCGGTTGACGATACCGGCATGGGCGGCTGATCTGTCGCACTGAAGTAACTGCGGGAATGGCGGCGGGATGGGCGATGGCCTGTCCCGCCGTTTTCCTTTGCTCAGCTCGGGGTGTCGTTCAGCGTGGCGGCCAAGTCTGCCATCGACATGAACTGGGCGACGCATGTCTCCACCATCTCGCGGTCGCGCCGCGCATCGAGCGATCCGCTTTCGAACATGTTGCTGGTTTCCAGCAGCACGGTCACTTCGCGATCATGGAACAGGGTGCGGATCTTCTTGCCGGAAAAAGCCCGTTCCAGCGCGATCAGCCGTTCGACATAGGTCGGATGGACAAGGTATCGCGCCTCTACCTGGTCGGTCGAATAGATGGTGAACTCGTCCTCGAAGCCGGGATGGACCATGTCCACTTTCGCCAGATCGAGGCCAGCGATGGCAAGGCTGTCCTTCTCACCGAAGAACCCGAATTTCTTGTGCTTGTTTGCCCGTTCCACCAGCGTGGTGCCGTGGAACCTGCGGTCGCAGGCGATGGTCATCACCGGGCCGCGGAACACGGTGACGTAATGGGTGTTCTTGCCGCTCTGGCGCTTCTGCTTGAGGTCAGCCTCGTGCAGGGTGAAGGCCCGCCCGCCAAGGTCTCCGCTCCACAGGTCCTCGAAACTTGAACGGTGGAAGTGGGGGACCATTTTGAACGTTGTGGCTCGCTGGAAGCCCGCGCCGGGCTCGAGATCGTGCGTGTATTCCAGCCCCAGCGCGCGGGCGAGGGCGGAGTTGATCCCTTCCTTGGTCTGGCGGATCGCCTTGGCGCGCGGGGCATAGATCCACACGCCCCCGGCGATCCCCATGGCGCCGATCAGCCAGGCGGTGAAACCCCCCAGGTCGAAACCGAACAGCAGCAGGGCCGAGGCGGGCAGCACCACGAAGGCAGATTTGACCAGCCGCCCGTTGCTCTTATCCTTCGCCTCCTCGCGCACCGCCGCCTGGCCTTGCAGCCAAACTCCAAGCTCGCCCGCCATCAGCGCATCGATATCGGGCCGTTCGATCATGCGATAGGTTCCCCTTCCCGTATGCCCCCATTGATGGCACAAAAGCGGGGCGACAGGGATAGCTTCAGGGGGATCAGATGGAAATTATCGTAGTCGGCGCAGTGCTGTTGGTGCTCGCGCTGGTGGTTGTAGGGATCTACAACCGGCTGGTGGCCCTGAGGCAGAACGTCAACCAGGGCGTGGCCGACATCGATGCGCAACTGCGCCAGCGGCATGACCTCATCCCCAACCTCGTCAACACGGTGAAAGGCTATGCCGCGCACGAGGCAGGCACGCTGGAATCGGTCATTGCTGCGCGCAATGCGGCGGCCAGCGGCTCGCCCGATTCGGCCAATGAGGCGCAACTGCGTGTAGCGCTCGACAAGCTTCTGGCCCTGGGCGAGGCCTATCCCGACCTCAAGGCCAGCGCCAACTTCCAGGAACTTCAGCGCGAGCTGGGCGACGTGGAAGACAAGCTGGCCGCCGCCCGCCGCGCGCTCAATGCCGCCGTTTCGCGGTATAATACGGGAATCGAAAGCTTTCCCGCTATCCTGTTCGCCGGGATGCTCGGCTTCCGCGAAGCGGATTTTAACAAGCTGGATGACAGCGAACGCGGCGTGGTCGATGCCGTGCCCGACGTGAAGTTCTGACCCCTCGCGCCAATCGCGTCAGCGCAAAACCGGAACAATCGGCGCACTTGTCCCTTGCATCAGTGAGCGGCGGCTTTATATGCGCTGCTCCTGCTGCCCCATGGGGACTTCCAAACCGCAAGGCAGCTTTGTTGTTGTAATGGCCGAAAGGCCTATTGGGGGTCCCTTGAGTTGGTCAATTTTCCAGATGCACAGGCTGTAGTTCGCGCTCTTTCGCCGGACGATGCCGTAATTTTGAACCGCCCGCACGCCGCGGCCCGGGCAGCGCGTTTCTTTGCCGAGAAGTTCCCCGGCACCGCGATGTATGCGGTGAAGGCGAATCCCTCGCCCGAACTGATTCGCATCCTGTGGGACAACGGCATCAACCACTATGACGTCGCCTCGATCGGCGAAGTACGCATGGTGCGCGAGACCCTGCCCACGGCGAAGCTGTGCTTCATGCACCCGGTGAAGACCGCCGGCGCCATCCGCGAGGCCTATTTCCAGCACGGCGTGAAGACCTTCAGCCTCGATACGCTGGAAGAGCTGGCCAAGATCGTGGCGGCCACCACCACCCCTGAGGGCGTTGCGGCGGAAGACCTGCAACTGCTGGTGCGCCTGCGCGTATCGTCCGAACATTCGGAGCTGTCGCTCGCCGCCAAGTTCGGCGTGGACCTGGCCGATGCCGCCCCGCTGCTGCAGGCCACCCGCCAGCATTGCGATGCGCTGGGCATCTGCTTCCACGTTGGCAGCCAGGCGATGACGCCCTTTGCCTATGTCCAGGCGCTTGAGCGCGTGCGCGCGGCCATTGCCGAGGCGGCGGTGACGGTGGACATCATCGATGTGGGCGGCGGGTTCCCCTCGTCCTACCCCGGCATGGAGCCTCCGCCGCTGGAGGACTATTTCGCCCAGATCCACCGCTATTTCGAGATGCTGCCGATCTCCTATTCGGCCGAACTGTGGGCCGAACCCGGCCGCGCGCTCAGCGCCGAATATTCCTCCATCGTGGTGAAGGTGGAAAAGCGCCGCGATGACGAGCTGTACATCAACGACGGCGCCTATGGCGCGCTGTTCGATGCGGCGCACGTGGAATGGCGCTTCCCGGTGCGCGCGCTGGAGGATGACCTGACCCAGCCCGAGGCCGAATTCGCCTTCTATGGCCCCACCTGCGACGATGCCGACTATATGAAGGGCCCGTTCCTCCTGCCGGCCGACATCCAGGCGAACGATTACATCGAAGTCGGGATGCTGGGGGCATACGGCGCGGCCATGCAGACGCGGTTCAACGGCTTTGGCGCCACCCGCGCCTTTGTGGTGGAGGACGAGCCGATGGCCAGCCTCTATCGCGGCGACCGCGTGCGGCCGGTCAGCGACAATGTGGTGAGCCTGCGCTAAATGCGAGGGCTGCGGACCGGCGCACTAAACGCCGGCCCGCAGCCACGCCGCCAGCTAAGGCCAGCAATAGCCAGCCTTAATCGAAAATGCTGATCCCGCGCGATTCGCGTTCGGTGGATTCGTGCAGCACGCCCTGGCTCGGCACTTCGGGCTTGAAGGCTTCGTGGCATTGCAGGCAGTTGTCGACCAGACGGTCGCCAATGGCGCGCCACGCTGCGATGTCGGTGGACCTGGATTCGGCCAGCGGCAAGGCGTCCTGGCCGATCTGGGTCAGTTCATCCGACCACTGCTGCCAGTTGTCTTCGGCCGTCCACTGCGCATCAAATTCACCCGTACCGGGCACCTTCATCACTGCGCCGCCCAGGATCATGTCGTAAAAGGCGCCGCGCACCAGATGCCAGTCATGATCGTCCTTCGGCAAATCACCATTGCCCATGGCCCAGATATAATCTGCCGATTGGTCAATCAGGCCGACCATCGCGGCGTTCGTGCTGACGGGTAACTGGCTGAGTGTGTTCCGGCTTGCCTGCTCGGCGGCGGGAGCCGGTGCTTCCTGTTGGCAACCGGCAAGGGCCAGGGTCGCCAACGGTATGGCGATGATGGTCATATACTTGTGCATAGCATTCTCCCAGAAATGGGCCGCGATGCCGGCATGGCACTGTGGCCACCCATCACTTCTGGGCCTGTCCGGCGAGGCTGGCTTTGATCTGGGACATAATTGGGCCGGGCATGATCTGCGCCCGGTCTGCGCCGTACCCGCCGCTAATAGCCGATAGTGAACCGCTCGCGGCTGTGGGCGTGACCTTCCACCTCGTCCACCATGGCGATGGCATAGTCGGCAAAGCTGATCTTGCTCTCACCCGCCGCATCCTTGATCAGGTGTTCCTTGCCCAGCCGGAACGTGCCCAAGCGCGGGCCTTCGAAGATGTTGAAGGCGGGGCTGAAGAACACCCAGTCCACGTCCTTGTCCTCCTTCAGCGCATAGAAGAAATCGATCCCCATCTGCGCGCCGTTGCGCCAGATCGGCGGAAAGTCCGGCCCGTCGATCAGGCGCTGGTCGTTCTCGTCCTTCAGGCTCGCCGCCCCGCCGGTGACGAGCAGGCGGTTGACGCCCGACTGGTGCATGATGGCGAGGACCTTGTCCGCCTTAACATCGAAGGTGAGGGCAGAGACCACCGCATCGCACCCGGCCACCAGCGGCGCGACCTCGGCAGGGTCCTGCGCATCGCTCTGGTGGGTGGTAACGCCGGGGAGGGCCGCAATCTTCTCCGGATGCCGCGCCACGGCCACAACCTCATGCCCGCGAGCCGACAGCTCCTTGACGATTTCCGACCCGGCCCGGCCGCTTGCGCCGAGGACTGCTACTTTCATGATGCGCTCTCCCTATGGTTTGGGGGGAGGTGTAGCGCGCGGGGTGGGGGGAGGGAAGGTTGGGGGTGTCGGCGATCTATTGGCTCCCTTTTCGCCGCACAGAGTTCAAGGCCCACCGGATCGGTGGATCGTTATCTCTCCGACAAGGTCTTTGTCAGTGATCGTCGCCATTTCGCCACGCAATCCAGTTTCAATCCTGACCCGTGTCAAGAGTTCGGCTAGTCGCTGAATTGTTTGCCATGCGTATTGCAGTCCGTCGATGCTACTATCGACATACGCTTGGTACTCCGCCAGTGCGACCTTGATCGCTGCTTCATTCTCCTGCGTAAAAAGCAAATCATGCGTGGAATTTTCCCACACTGTCTCATTGGCCGCAAGAAGTGGGTAATGTAAAATCGAAATACGGAAATTGCCGGCAAATCTAACCTCCCGCACCTGACAATAGTGGAAACTCGCCGCTCGTCCAACTGGTGCGACGTGAACTATGTCATTTCTAAGATTGGAAAGGTTGTGTATCCAACCGCCGGACCCTCCCGCCTCAATCAGTTCCTTGGCGCTTGCTGAGGAAGCTCCCTCGGCTCTCTTTAAGAAAGAACTAAAGCGGGTAACTTTTCCGTCACCCTTAATGATGATCCTCCAAACGATTTCTGCGATCAAATCTCGGAACGAACCAGCATCTGCCACGAAGGCGTGAACTGCTGCGTCGATTTCGCGCATGTAAGCATTGCTCGTCAGCTGGCCGGGAGAAGCGTTTCCTGCAATCGAAGATCTCAACATCCTGTTGTAGGAAGCACTAAGCTGCATCAACCGAAAGTTCAGTAGGTCAAGATAGGTCACGCAGCGGGAGGCGATGTCATAAGCTGAATGATCTCCTGAACGTCCTGCTGTGTGGCGAATGTTCGACCACTCTTGGCGTTCGTCCATAACTCTGAAACCCAAAGTCGGGAAAAAGCAGTCCCAATCTGACGCCAGATCATCGCGGTCGGGAAACGAACGCGGAAATTCAACGCCAATAGGGGTCAACCCAAATGCCGTGAGAGTCTGGTAGAGGTGCTCGTACTTTGGGGTCCGAAAGCGCAATGATTGCATCTTTGGGCCGATCTGAAGGCGGACAACTTCAGCCTGAATATCGATAGCCCGCACACCCCCGAGAAGATGGACGATGCGCGCGGGTCTTCGGTCTGCTTGATTTTCAGGATTGTGGTTGACCGACATTCTTGCCTCGTCACTTCTGTGTGGGCAGGCAAGCTTATAGATTTGTCAGATTTACTACTACAATTCCATGCAGTGAGAGCCAAAATACAATCGTTGCGGATTATCCTAGCTCGTTAGCTGGGCTAACATATCAAGCCGCCTTCGCCAGCTCCAGCTCCAGCCGGTCCCAGATCTCCACCAGGGCTTCGGCCAGTTCGTCCATCATCGCTTCGGTGTGGGCGGGGCCGGGGGTGAAGCGCAGGCGTTCTGTCCCGCGCGGCACGGTGGGGAAGTTGATCGGCTGCACATAGACGCCGTATTCGGCCAGCAGGATATCGCTGATCTTCTTGGCGCGCACCGGGTCTCCCACCATCAGGGGGACGATGTGGGTGGTGCTGTCCATCACCGGCAGGCCGGCGTTGCGGAACTTGGCTTTCAGCGCGGCGGCGGCGGCCTGCTGGCCCTCGCGCTCTACGCTCGATCCCTTGAGGTGGCGCACCGATGCCAGCACACCTGCCACCAGCACGGGGCTGAGCGAGGTCGTGAAGATGAAGCCGGGGGCATAGGAGCGGATGCAGTCCACGATCTTGCGGCTGGCCGCGACATAGCCGCCCATCACGCCGAACGCCTTGCCCAGCGTGCCTTCGATCAGGTCGATCCGGTGGGCCGCTTCGTCCCGCTCCGAAATGCCGCCGCCACGCGCGCCGTACATGCCGACCGCGTGGACCTCGTCGATATAGGTCAGCGCGTTGTACTTGTCGGCCAGGTCGCACAGGGCGTGGATCGGGGCGACATCGCCGTCCATCGAATAGACGCTCTCGAAAGCGATCAGCTTGGGGCAATCGGGATCTTCGGCGGCGAGCAGTTCTTCCAGGTGCTCCACATCGTTGTGGCGGAAGATGCGCTTTTCGCAGCCCGAATTGCGGATGCCGGCGATCATGCTCGCGTGGTTCAGCTCGTCCGAGAAGATCACGCAGCCGGGCAGCAGCTTGGCGAGGGTGGACAGCGTCGCGTCGTTCGACACGTATCCGCTGGTGAACAGCAGCGCGGCTTCCTTGCCGTGGAGGTCCGCCAGCTCTTCCTCAAGCTGGATGTGGTAATGCGTGTTGCCGCCGATGTTACGGGTGCCGCCTGATCCTGCGCCCACGTCGTGCAGCGCCTGCTCCATCGCTTCCACCACCTTGGGGTGCTGGCCCATGGCGAGATAATCGTTGGAACACCACACGGTGATCGGCTTGGGCCCGTTGTGCCCGGCAAAGCAGCGCGCGTTGGGATAGGCGCCCTTGTTGCGCAGGATATCGATGAAGACGCGGTAGCGGCCTTCGGCGTGGAGCCGGTCGATCGCCTGGTCGAAGATGTGTTCGTAGTTCAGCGTCTGTGTCCGCTCTGCGCCGCATATGGAATCGCGGCCGGTGATGGGGCCGGACTTAGTCATTTCCTCGCGCAGATTAAAGCACTGTGTTTGCGAACGATTCGCATCAGAGTGGCAGAATTCTGCCGATTCCGAAGGGTGCGAGGGCGCTGAGAAGAGCGGGATTATCTGCCGGGTCGCCTGTGACAATTGCGAAGTCCTGATCCTGACTGCCTTGCGGACCATCCCAAGGCTGGCCTTGTGTCAGATAGGCCACGCGCCGGGCAATTCCTTGCGCTCCGTCAACAAAGGCGACTTGTCCCCCGAAAGCTGCGGAAAGTTCAGCCTCCAGCAGCGGAAAGTGCGTGCAGGCGAGGACCACGGTGTCGATCTGGTCGCCGCTCGGCTGGCTGCGCAGGCCCTCGGCAGCGCGGGCGAAAATGGCCGGATCGGGCGAGCCACCACGCAGTTTCAGCTCCGCCGCGCCGACCAGTTCAGGCGCGGCATGGCGCAGCAGGGTCTTGCCGCCCGCAAATTCACTCTCCAGCTGGTCCACATAACCCTGGCGGATCGTGGCCGCCGTGCCGAGCAGGCCAATCACGCCGGTCCTGGTCATGGCGGCGGCAGGCTTGATGGCAGGCACCGTGCCGACAATCGGCACCTCCAGCACCTCGCGCACCATGCCCAGCGCAATGGTGCTTGCGGTGTTGCAGGCAATGCAGATGAGGCGCGGGTGATATCGCTCCGCCAGCCGCCCCAGCAGCCCGCAGACCCGCGCCGCAATCTCGGCCTCCGACTTGTCGCCATAGGGCAGCGCGCCCCGGTCGGCCACGTAGATCACCGGCGCCTGGGGCAGCACCTTGCGCACTTCGGCCAGCACGGTGAGCCCGCCAACGCCGGAATCGAAGATCAGGATCGGGGCGGATGGGTCGGGAATGGATGAGCTCCTGCGTGGGCCGTCTTGCCGTGGTCACGCCTTTTACTTACCAATGGGCAAAAGGAAAGCAGGGCCCTAAGCTGTTGGACATGGAAACTATTTACGCCCTGCTGCTCGGCTATGCGCTCGGCTCGATTCCGTTCGGCCTGCTGCTTTCTCTGGCGGCGGGGCAGGGGGATATCCGCAATATCGGCAGCGGCAATATCGGCGCCACCAACGTGCTGCGGACGGGGAACAAGGGGCTGGCGGCGGCCACCCTGCTGCTCGACATGGGCAAGGGGCTGGCGGCGGTGCTGGTGGCCTGGCACCTGTTCGCTGCCAGTGGATCAGCAACCGGCCCTGTCCCGGCGGCGGCGCTGGGGGCGGTTCTGGGGCACTGCTTCCCGGTGTGGCTGAAGTTCAAGGGCGGCAAGGGCGTGGCGACCAATGCGGGCGTGGCCTTCGGGCTCGCCTGGCCGGTGGGCCTGGCCTATGCGGCGGTGTGGCTGGCGGTGCTGGCCCTGGGGCGCATCAGTTCGCTGGCGGGGATGAGCGCGGTTGTGGCGGCGGCGCTTGCTGCGGCGATCCTTGGCCCGGTGGAATTCGTGCCGGTGCTGGCAGTGATCGCCTTGCTGGTGGTCTGGCTCCACCGCGCCAATATCGCCCGGTTGCGGGCGGGGACGGAACCCAGGATCGGCCGCAAGGCATGAACGTGGAAGCGGCGGCAAGGCCTGCCCTGACGCAGGACGAGGCTTTCGCCCGCATCCGCCTGCTGCGCTCGCCCAACATCGGCCCCGTCAGCTATCGCCAGTTGCTGCGCCGCTTCGGCAATGCCGTGGCCGCGCTGGAGGCCCTTCCCGATCTCGCCGCGCGCGGCACCCGCACCTATCGCGCTGCCCCTGTTGACCGGATCGAGCGAGAGGTGGAAGCCGTGCGGCGGGCAGGGGCGCGCTATGTGTTCCACGACATGGCGGACTATCCGCCGATGCTGGGCGCGATGGACGATGCCCCGCCGATCCTCACCCTGCGCGGCAACCTGGCGCTGGCCGCGGCGCCCTGCGTGGCGCTGGTCGGCGCGCGCAATGCCAGCGCGGCGGCGGTCAAGCTGGCGCGCGATTTCGCCGCAGCGCTGGCGGGCGAGGGGTTCACCGTGGTGTCCGGCCTTGCCCGCGGGATCGACGGCGCGGCGCACCAGGGGGCGCTCTCGGCGCATCTGGGCGGTACGATCGGCGTGATCGCCAGCGGCATCGACATCGCCTATCCGCCGCAACACGCCGACCTGCAGGAACAGGTCGCCACAGAAGGCCTGCTGGTGGCCGAGGAACCGCCCGGTACCGAACCGCGCGGGCAACTGTTCCCCAAGCGCAACCGCATCATCGCGGGCCTGTCGCTCGGCACGCTGGTGGTGGAAGCCGCGCCCAAATCGGGCTCGCTCATCACCGCGCGGCTGGCGGGGGAAGCGGGGCGCGAGGTCATGGCCATCCCCGGCAGCCCGCTGGAACCGCGCAGCGAAGGCTGCAACCGCCTGATCCGCGAAGGCGCGGTGCTGGTCCATTCGCCCGAGGACGTGGCCGAGCTCTTGTCCGGCTTCGACGGCACCCCGCGCTCCACCTTCCGCGAACCGGCGCAACGCTGGGATTATGCCGAGGATGACCTGGCCGACGAACCCGCCGACATAGCCCGCCTCCTCACCACCGCGCCCGTGCCGGTGGACGAACTGGTCCGCCAGACCGGTTCCAGCGCTGGCGCAGTGCAACTGGCGCTACTGGAGATAGAACTGGCGGGGATGCTGGTGCGCCATGCTGGCGGGCGGGTGAGTTTGGCAACACAATCCCCCGCTTGACGAACCTTCCGAAATCCCGCCACCCTCGTGCGTACGTACACGTGTAGGGATCCAGTTACCTCATCATGCAGCTTGTTATCGTCGAATCGCCCGCCAAGGCGAAGACCATCGAGAAATACCTGGGCGCCGACTTCAAGGTCCTGGCGTCATATGGCCACGTCCGCGACCTGCCGCCGAAGGATGGCAGCGTGCGGCCGGATGATGGTTTCGCGATGGACTGGGAAATCTACGCCGAAAAGCGCAACCGCGACCAGGTCAAGGCGATTGCCGATGCCTCGAAGAAGGCCGACCGCCTGATCCTCGCCACCGACCCTGACCGCGAGGGCGAGGCGATTTCGTGGCATCTTTACCAGTTGCTCGAACAGAAGAAGGCGCTGCCCAAGGAAGTCGAGCGGGTCACTTTCAACGCCATCACCAAGCAGGCGGTGACAGAAGCGATGAAGTCGCCTCGCCAGCTCGATACCGACCTGATCGACGCCTACCTCGCCCGCCGTGCGCTGGATTACCTGTTCGGCTTTACGCTCAGCCCCGTCCTGTGGCGCAAGCTGCCGGGCGCGAAATCGGCTGGCCGCGTGCAGTCTGTCGCCCTGCGCCTGATTGTCGAGCGGGAGCGCGAGATCGAGGCTTTCCGGCCGCAGGAATACTGGTCTGTCACTGCCCAGATGGAGCATGACGGCACCGGTTTCGAAGCGCGCCTCGTCAAGTTCGACGGCAACAAGATCGAGCGCCTGACCATCGGCGAACAGGGCACGGCCATGGCCGCCAAACAGGCGGTGGAGCAGGGCCGCTTTACCGTGGAGGAGGTCGAGACCAAGCCGCTGAAGCGCAATCCCGCGCCGCCGTTCACCACCAGCACCTTGCAGCAGGAAGCTGCGCGCAAGCTGGGCTTTTCCGCCAGCCACACCATGCGCTGCGCCCAGAGCCTGTATGAGGCAGGCGCGATCACCTATATGCGGACCGACGGCGTGCAGATGGATGGCACCGCCATTTCCGCCTGCCGCAAGGCTGTGGCCGACCGGTTCGACGGGCACTACCTGCCCGAAAAGCCGCGCTTCTATGCCACCAAGGCGAAGAACGCGCAGGAAGCCCATGAAGCGATCCGCCCGACCGAATTCACCCGCGACCGCGCCGGATCAGGCGACGAGGCCAAGCTCTATGACCTGATTTTCAAGCGCGCCATGGCGAGCCAGATGGCGACCGCCCTGCTCGAACGCACTACCGTCACCATGCGCGATGCCACCGGCCGCCACGAATTGCGCGCCACCGGGCAGGTTGTGAAGTTCGCCGGGTTCCTCGCGGTCTACGAGGAAGGGCGCGACGCCAAGGCCGATGATGACGAGGACGGCGCGCTGCTGCCGATTATGCGCCAGGGCGACCTGCCGGCCAAGAAGGCGGTCGATGCGATCCAGCACTTCACCCAGCCGCCAGCCCGCTTTTCCGAAGCGAGCCTGGTGAAGCGGCTGGAGGAACTGGGTATCGGGCGGCCGTCCACCTATGCCAGCACGATCCAGACCCTGCGCGACCGGACCTATGTCCGCATGGAGAAAAACCGTTTCTTTGCAGAGGATTCGGGTCGATTATTGACGGCATTTCTCGAGCGCTTCTTCCCGCGCTATGTCGCTTTCGATTTCACCGCCGGGCTGGAGGACGAGCTGGACGAGGTGTCGGGTGGGCGGGCCGAATGGAAGAAAGTGCTCGAAGCCTTCTGGCGCGATTTCAAGCCTGCCAGCGACGAGGTGATGGACTTCAAGCCCTCTGAAGTGACCGAGCAGCTCGACGAGTTTTTGTCCGATTACCTGTTCCCGCCGCAGGCCGATGGCACCGATCCGCGCGCCTGCCCGAAATGCCTGGCCGAAGGGCGCGACGGGGGCCGGTTGTCCATGCGCGGTGGCAAGTTCGGCGCCTTCATTGCCTGCTCGAACTATCCGGAATGCGCCTTCCGCCGCAAGTTCGGCCAGCCGGGCGAGGGCGATGGTTCGGAAGATACCTCCATGGGCACGGACCCTGAAACAGGCCTGCCGGTGGAACGCCGCACCGGGCGCTACGGCCCCTATATCCAGTTGGGCGAGGGCAAGGAGGCCAAGCGCGCCTCGATCCCCAAGGACATCGACGATTTCGACCTCGAATGGGCGCTGCGCCTGCTGGCCCTGCCGCGTGTGATCGGGATGCATCCCGAAACGGGCGAGCCGATCGAGGCCAACATCGGCCGCTATGGCCCTTACCTCAAGCACGAAGGCAAATATGCCAAGCTCACGGGCACGCGCGACGTGTTCGACACCGGCATGAACACGGCGGTTACCCTGCTGGCCGAAGCCGCCAACCGCGGCCCCGGCACCCGCGCCAAGGCCGAACCGGTCAAGACTTTCGGCCCGCACCCAACGTCGGGCGGCGAGATGAAGGTGATGCCGGGCCGCTATGGCCCCTATGTCACCGATGGCACGACCAACGCCACGATCCCCAAGGACATGAAGCCCGAGGACCTTACCGAGGACCAGGCGGTGGACCTCATCACCGCCCGCGCGCTCGCTGCCCCTGCCAAGAAGAAGGGCGGACGCAAGGCGGCCAAGAAACCGGCGGCCAAGAAGAAGGCTCCGGCCAAGAAGGCTGCGGCGAAGAAACCCGCCGCCAAGTCAGGAGCCGAATAATGGCCGCCGAACGCTTCGAACGCCACAAGCAGCCGTGGAACGGCGAGGAAGCGGGCAAGCTGCGCACCCTTGCGGGCAAGGGCAAGGGCCTGAAGGAAATCGCCAAGGCGCTGGGCCGCAGCGAGGAATCGACCAAGGATTTCGCCAAGGCCAACGCCATCGCGATTGCGAAGAAGCGGTAGTGCAACCTCAGCCTTGAACCCTTTCCCATTCCCGCGCATTGCGCTGCCATGAGCGAAGCGGATCCCGCCCCACCTGCACCAACCACCGAATCCCGTCCCGGCCTGCCCACCCCGCGCCGGACCTGGGCGATTGTCGCGATCAGCTTTGGCACGGCCCTGCTGGTGATCGACGGGGCGATCCCGACGGTCGCCTTGCCCACCATCGCGCGCGATCTGGGGGTGTCCAATTCGGTCGTGACCAATGTGGTGACGGTGTACCAGCTGGTGCTGGTCATGCTGCTGCTGCCGTTCTCCAGCCTGGGTGACCGGATCGGCCACCGGCGGCTGTACCAGTACGGGCAGGGCCTGTTCATGGTGGCATCGGGCCTGTGCATATTTGCCGATAGCCTGTGGGTGCTGCTGGGGCTGCGCGCCCTGCAGGCAATCGGCGCGGCCATGGCGCTGAGCGTTTCGGCGGCCATGTTGCGGCAAACCTATCCATCGGCGCGGCTGGGGACGGGCCTTGGCATCAACAGCGTAATCGTGGCGAGTTCCGCTGCGCTCGCTCCCACGCTGGGCGGGTGGATCGTGGCCCATTTCCACTGGCACTGGGTTTTCGTGGCCGCTGCCCCGCTGGCGGTGATCTCGCTGCTGATGGGCCGGTTCCTGCCCGATCCCCAGCCGCAGGACCGCCGCTCCGAATGGGTGAGCTCGATCTGGAGCGCAGTGACCATGCTCCTGGTGATCGGCGGCATCCAGATCGGCACACATGGCGATGTGCCGCTGGGCGCGGTGGTGGGGGCGCTTGGCGTGGCGAGCGTGGTCCTGCTGGTAAGGCGCGAGCGCAAGAACGCCAACCCAGTGCTGCCGGTCGACCTGATGGCAAAGCCCGCGATCGGCCTGTCGGCGCTGGGCGGCATGGCCAGCTTCATTGCGGCGGGCACCCTGATGCTCAGCCTTCCGTTCCGCCTGCAGGAAGGCATGGGCTATGATCCGCAGACCGTGGGCATGTTGCTCCTGCCATTCCCGCTGACCATGTTGGTGGTGGCGCCGCTGGCTGGCTGGATGAGCGATCGTATTGCCGCCACCAAGCTGGGTGTTACCGGCATGGTGATTGCGATCATCGGCCTGCTGCTGCTCGCCTTCATGCCGGACAATCCGGGCGAATGGGGCATTGCCATGCGCCTCGCCCTTACGGCGCTGGGCTTTGGCCTGTTCTTCGCCCCCAACACCCGCCTCCTCATCAGCCGCGCCCCGCAGGACCGCGCGGCAGCGGCGGGCGGATTGCTCAGCACGGCGCGGCTGCTGGGCCAGACGCTGGCGGCTGTGGCCGTGGGCATCCTGCTGGCGGGCGACCTTGGCATGGGCCCCGCGCCCATGCTGTTCGCCTGCGTGCTGGCGGTTGTGGCGGCGCTGTGCAGTTTGACACGCTATCGGCTGAGGGAGCCGGTTGCGGGCCAGGTCTAGGCCCCGAGCAGGGCTGCCAGCTCATCGGCGATCGCCGCATGGCCCGCTGCCGTGGGATGCCACGGAGCGCCTTGCGTGCCATCGTATTCCGCATGGTGGCCGCGCGACCACGGATCGGGCGAGCAGGGCGTGTGATCCCGCGACAGGACGTCCACCGGCAGCACTTCTGCGCCACCACGCTGTGCCGCCCGACTGCTCGCCAAGGCCAGCCTGCGGGCGACTTCGCGGGTGATGGTTGCCTGTTCGGGCAGCAAGGGCGCGGCATCGCAGGCGGTTTCGTCCGCCAGCGCGACATATTGCACCAGCACCACGCGGGCCGAGGGCGCACGGCGGCGGATTGCCGCGAACAGGAGAGCAAGCCTGTCTTCCACGGCGGCATAGTCTGCCTCCGCCGGTACGGGCAGGGGTGGGCACTGCTCTGCCGATCCTTCGGGAGTGCGCGGATTTCCCACGCCCGCGTGGCAACTGGCAGTGAACATGAGGCCCATATAGTTGAGGTCATTCCCGCCGACGGTGACCGTGACCAGCCGGGTATCGGCGCGCAAGGCATCGATCTGGGCGGGCAATTCGTCCCATGCGGCGAGCAGGTGCTCGGTCGTCGCGCCGCCGCACGACGCGTCGGTCAGGTCCAGCGCCAGCCGGGCCGCCAGCAGCCGCGCATAGCTGACCTGCGAAGCACCGCAGCGTTGCGGCCTGTCATTGGCGAGTGGTGGAATGTTGGCACCTGCAGCATAGGAGCTGCCCAGCGCGACATAGTGCGATCCGGGCGTCAGCGCGGCCGTTTGCGGCAGAGTGGCGCAGCTTGCGCACAGCAACGCCCCGAAGCTGGCAAGCCAGCCCCTCACTTCACCCAGTCCAGCCCCATTTCCTCGTAGATCTCGCGGTTTTCGATCCACTTTTCGTCCACCTTTACATGGAGGTAGAGGTGGACCTTTACACCCAGTATGTTTGCCAGCTCGGCCCGTGCGGCTTCGCCGATGGCCTTGATGCGGCTGCCCTGCTTGCCCAGCACGATGCTTTTCTGGCTGTCGCGCGCGATCACGATCTGCTGGTGGATTTCCACGCTGCCATCCTGCCGCTGCAGGTACTGTTCGTGCCGCACGGCGCTGTCATAGGGCAGTTCCTCGTGCAGCTGGCGATATAATTGTTCGCGCGTCACTTCGGCAGCGAGCAGGCGTTCGCTGGCGTCGGACACCTGATCTTCGGGATAGTGCCAGGCGCTTTGCGGCATCAGGCTGGCGAGGTGCGCCTTCAGTTCGGGCACGCCATCGCCCGTCAGGGCGGACACGAAGTACACGTCCGAAAAATCGACCAGCGCGGCAAATTCCTGCGCCAGTTCAAGCAGCTTTTCCTTCGGCGCGGCGTCCACCTTGTTGAGCACGAGCATCTTGCGCTCGGGGCGGCCCTTCAGCGCGTCGATCAGCGGCATCAGCTCGTGGCGGCGCTTCTTGATGGGGTCCACCACCAGCAGCACCACGTCGGCGGCATGGGTGCCTTCCCAGGCGGCGTTGACCATGGCGCGGTCCAGCCTGCGCCGGGGCTCGAAGATGCCGGGGGTGTCGACCAGGATGAGCTGGGTCTCGCCTTCCAGCGCAATGCCCATCAGCCGGGCGCGGGTGGTCTGCGCCTTGGAACTGGTGATGGCGACCTTCTGGCCGACCAACTGGTTCACCAGCGTGGACTTGCCCGCATTGGGCGCGCCGATCACGGCGACCACGCCGCATTTCGTCTCCGCATTCCCAATCACGCTGTCAGTCACCCGTATGTCTCCATGAATAGCTTGGCGGCTTCCGCCTCTGCGTCGCGCTTGCTGGATGCCGTGGCCTCCACCGCGCCGACCTTGTGTACACTGACCCGCACGGTAAAGCGCATGGCGTGATCGGGGCCGGATCGTTCGACCACTTCGTAATGCGGGGGCTTGCGCTGGTTGCCTGCGGCCCATTCCTGCAGCGCGCTCTTGGGATGTTTGGAGCGGCCTGCATGGCCATCGACCGCTTCTGCCCACAGGCTGCGGACCACGTCGCGGGTGGCATCGAAGCCGTTCTCGATGAAGCCTGCGCCCAGCAGGGCTTCCATGATGTCGCCCAGCACGTTGTCGCTGTCAGCAGCGCCATCGTCGCGCGCCTGCTTGCCGAGGCGGACGTGCTCGCGCGCACCGATTGCGCGGGCCACTTCGGCGCAGGACTGGCGGCTGACCAGCGCGTTCAGCCGCTGGGCCAGGGTGCCTTCGGCGCTGGCCTTGCTGGCGCCATAGAGCCATTCGGCAATCGACAGGCCCAGCACCCGGTCGCCCAGGAATTCCAGCCGGTCGTAATCGCGCGCGTCGCCCGTGCTGCCGTGGGTCAGCGCCTCGAACCACAGGGGTTCATGCACCACGGTGAAGCCCAGCCCTTCGAGCCAGGTCCGCGTGGCGGGATCGAGCCGCATCCTGTCCTGCATCAGATCCCCCGGAACAGCCTGTTCCAGCGCGCCGCGGTGAACCAGGTCCACGGCTTGCCCCATTCGGCATTGCCATCGGTCGACCAGTACATGAAGCTGGCCTTGGCGACCACGTTCTCCACCGGCACCAGCCCGATGCCGCGCCCGATCTCTGCCGGGAAACGGCTGTCGAGCGAGTTGTCGCGGTTGTCGCCCATCATGAACAGGCGGCCTTCGGGAATGACGACCGGCGCGGTCACGTCCTGCGGTTCCAGCCCGAAATCGAGGATGGTGTAGGACACGCCATTGGGCAGCGTTTCGCGGAACTGGGGGTAGCTACAGGCGAATGAGCCATCGGCCTGCTGCACGGTGAAGCGGACATACCGGCAGCGGCCATCGGGGCGGATCGGCAGGACGAAATCGTCCACCTGCTCGAAGCCCACCGGCGTGCCGTTCAAATGGACCACGCCGTTGACCATCTGCACCGTATCGCCCGGCAGGCCGATCACCCGCTTGATATAGTCGGTGTTGTCCAGCGGATGCTGGAAAATCACGATATCGCCGCGATCGGGGGTGGAGCCGAACACGCGGCCCGGGATCAGTGGGGCGTTGAAGGGGAGCGAGCGGCTGGAATAGCCATAGGGCCACTTGGCGGCGAACAGGTAATCGCCCACCAGCAGGCGCGGCATCATGCTCTCGCTGGGGATGTTGAAACTGGTGAACACGAAGCTGCGGAACACCAGCACGATGATGATCAGCTTGATGCAGAACCACGCAAAGCTGCCCGCATCCTCGGGCTTGTCCTTCTTGGCGGCCTTGGCGGGCGCGGCGGAAGCGGCAGGCTCCTCGATCTCGCGGATGTTGGCAGTGTCGATCTGGCTGTCGTTTTCGCTCATGGGCGGGTCTTGTTGGCAGGGCGGGGCAAGGTCAAGAAAAATGGCGACATACCTCTAGCTTTGATCGACGGACGGCCTATCCATGTTGCACTTGCACACTGTTTTACGGGAATCAGCCTTGTCCACTCCGCGTAACGCCGCCTGGAACGCCCTTTCCACCCTGCCGCAGCAGACCCTGGCACAGCTGTTCGCCGCCGATGCCGACCGCGTCGCCAAGCTGACCGGCACGCTGGAAGTGGGCGAGGGGTCGATGCTGTTCGACTGGTCGAAAACCCACCTGTCCGACGCGCTGCTCGATGGCTTCGAGGCCCTGGCCGAAGCGAGCGACTTTGCCGAGATGCGCCGCCGCCTGTTCGCCGGCGAAGTGGTAAATCCCACCGAGAACCGCGCCGCCGAACACTCGGCCCTGCGCGGCGTGGGCAAGGACGCCAGCGTGGAGGAAGCCGCCGCCCTGCGCGCGCGCATGGCCCTGCTGGTCGATGCCATCCACGATGGCGCGCTGGGCGAGGTAAAGCACCTGATCCACATCGGCATCGGCGGATCGGCGCTGGGCCCGGCGCTGGCGGTCGATGCCCTGGCGCGCGAGTTTGCCAAGGTCGATGTCCACGTGGTGTCCAACATCGATGGCGTGGCGCTGGAAGATGCGTTTCGCGCCTGTGATCCCGCCACCACGCTGGTCGCCGTTGCCTCCAAAACCTTCACCACGATCGAGACCATGACCAACGCCGCCAGCGCGCTCGCGTGGCTGGAGGACAATGGCGTGCCCGATCCGCTGGGCCGTGTGATCGCGCTGACGGCTTATCCCGAAAAGGCGGTGGAGTGGGGCGTGGACGAGACCCGCGTGCTGCCTTTCGCGGAGTCTGTCGGCGGGCGCTATTCGCTGTGGTCCTCCATCGGCTTTCCCGTCGCGGTCGCCATCGGCTCGGCCGAGTTCGAGGAAATGCTGGCGGGCGCGGCGATCATGGACCTGCATTTCCGCGATACCGATGGCCGCGCCAACCTGGCCCTACGCGCGGCCTTTGCCGACCAGTACTACACGCGGCTCAAGGGCTGCCAGACGCGGGCGGTGTTCTGTTATGACCAGCGGCTGGCCCTGCTGCCCGACTACCTCCAGCAACTGGAAATGGAATCGAACGGCAAGAGCGTGACGGCGGATGGCGAGGCGGTGGATTTTTCGACTTCGCCGATCACCTGGGGCGGGGTGGGCACCGATGCCCAGCACGCGGTGTTCCAGCTGCTCCACCAGGGCACCAACCTCGTGCCGGTCGATTTCATCGCCTGCATCGCGCCGGGGGATGACCTCGACCCCGCACACCACCGCATCCTGTTGACCAACTGCTTTGCGCAAGGCGCGGCCCTGATGGCGGGCGGCAACATGAGCGCCGATGGGCAAGACCCGGCCCGCGCCTTCCCGGGCGACCGCCCCTCGGCCACGATCCTGCTCGACGATCTCGACCCTACCACGCTGGGCGCCCTGATCGCCTTCCACGAACACCGCACCTTCGCCAACGCCGTGCTGATGGGCATCAACCCGTTCGACCAGTTCGGCGTGGAACTGGGCAAGGTGATGGCGAACCGGATCGAAAAGGGCGGCGAGAGCTTCGACGCCAGCACCGAGGCGTTGCTCAAGGCGGCGGGGCTGGCGGGGTAGGGTGGCTTCTGGCTGCAGGTTTTCGAAAGGCAGCTATTGGTCGAGCAAATTATGGCGCGGAATGTCGGTCTTTGGGTGGATAGCGGAATGGCCGGTTTGCGCAGTCAGCCTTGCTCGTTCACGAAACGCGTCCCGCATTTCGAACATTCAGATCGAAGCGGTAAATGCACACCGCCGTACTCCTTGCCCCAAAAGCGGGTCCAGAATCGGTTATCGAGCCTCAAGCGCTCGTCGGCCTTATATTCTTGGAATGCTGGGTAGCCGCAGGTATCACACTTGACGTTGAATAGCGCGGCTGCGGGAATGAAAAGAACTAGCCCAATAGCCGATGGCCAAAAATAGCCCAATGGCCAACCAATGAAGCAGCTCAGAAAGAAGGCGGCAGAGGCAACGACGGCCGGCCATTGCCAACGGCGAGCTATCTCGAAGCGCTTAGGAACTTCAGATCGATCGGCTGTCATACCTTTTATGTATCAGCCCCAACGGATGACCGGAATGGGGTCGTTTACCGAAAGTCAGCTTTCAGAATGTTGAGCGCCATTCCGGACGTCACAACATTCCCGCCAAACCCACCCCAACCCAAAATATTAACCATCATCCCCTAACGCCATCCGCATGAAAACCATGCGGGCGGGGCGCTTTCGTTAATGATCAGGACCAAGACTACACTGGTCATCGGCCCAGGCGCTGGGCTGGAAATCGAATTGCCGGACAAGCGCGAATTGCTGGGCAAGATCGCCGCCGGGTTCGATTTTGCGCGGCTTGGGTCCGAATTGCAGACGCGCGACATGGTCATGCTGGCCAGGCATTTCGACAAGTTCGCCCGCCAGATGGGCGCCACCCGCGACAAGCTGATGGAGGCCGGGCAAAAAATCCGCGTCTCGGCCAAGGTCGGCACCGCGATCGACGCCGTGCTCGAGCAGCACAATACCGATCCACTGGTGATGGCCGCAGGCAAGCTCGCCATCGTCTATCTCACCCTGCAGGCAGAAGCGCGCTCGCCGCTGATGGTCGAGCCGCGCGATGCGGGTGACCTGCCGTTGCGAGGGCAGGAAAACTGGCTGTTCCAGCTTGGCCGGCTGATTACTTCGGGCGTGCCGCGCAACCAGGCGGACAAGGCGTTCGAGAACCTGTCGATCATCAATTTCGGCTATGACCGGTCGATCCAACATTACCTGCCCTTCGTGGTGTCGATGGCCTTCGGCATGACGCTGGGCGAGGCGCGGGCCATGGTCGGGGCCAGGCTCAACGTGATCCACCCCTTCGGCAGAGTCGGCCGCCTGCCGTGGGAACCGGGCGAAGGGCCCGATGTCGAATGGGGCAACGAGGAGCCGTGGAACCTCCACAACCTGGTGAAGGAAATTGTCACCGCGTCAGAGCGGCTGCGCAACCGGCAGTATGTCACCGCCATGCACGGGGCCATCGCCGGATCGAAGAAGATCGTCTTCCTCGGCTTCGATTTCGATCCGCAGACGATCGACTTCCTGTTCGACTATTCGCTCAGCCACGATCCCGATATCCTGGCCGCGGTGCAGGGCATGAACGAGCCGACCCAGCTCGCCGCTACCCGCATGCTGAAGCGGCGGGCAGGCATCGAGGACGATGACCTGGTCTCGGTGCTGGACATGCGCTGCTACCAGCTGATGCGCGACTACAGCCTGTTCCTCGAAAGTTGAGGCGGCCCAAGCGAGTTGGCTTTTCCCGGCTGAACGGCCATATGCGCGGGCTCAAACGGGAGACAACACGCAGATGTCCGGCTTCGACTATGACCTTTTCGTTATCGGCGCGGGCTCGGGCGGGGTGCGCGCGGCGCGCATTTCCGCCAGCCACGGGGCCAGGGTGGCGATTGCCGAGGAACACCGCGTGGGCGGCACCTGCGTGATCCGCGGCTGCGTGCCCAAGAAGATGCTGGTCTATGGCTCGATGTTTGCCGAGGAGCTTTCGCACGCCGAAAACTACGGCTGGACCATCGAAGGCAAGAGCTTCGACTGGGCGAAATTGCGCGATTTCGTCAATGCCGATGTGGACCGGCTGGAAGGCCTCTATGGCAAGACACTGGCCAGCCACGAGGTGGAACTGTTTGCCGAACGGGCCACGATCACCGGGCCCAACAGCGTCAAGCTGGCATCGGGGCGCGAGATCACTGCCGCGCATATCCTCATCGCCGTGGGCGGCTGGCCTGCCATGCCTGCCTTTAGCGGCGTGGAGCACTGCATATCGTCCAATGAGGTATTCCACCTCGAAACCCAGCCGAAAAGCCTGATGGTGGTCGGCGGCGGCTATATCGCGATGGAATTTGCCGGCGTGTTCAATGCGCTGGGCAGCGAGGTGACCGTCATCAACCGCTCCGACTGCGTGCTGCGCGGCTATGACGAGCAGGTGGTCGAACGGATGCTGCACATCGCCATGGGGCGCGGCATTGTGTTCCGCATGAACAGCGAAGTGGCATCGGTCGAAAAACAGGACGATGGCAGCCTGCTGGTCGATCTGGGCGGGACTGAGAAGGTGAAGGTCGACCAGGTGCTGGTCGCCACCGGCCGCTCGGCCAAGACCGCGGGCCTCGGCCTCGAATGCGTCGGCATCGAGCTGGGCAAGGGCGGCGCGATCCCGGTTGACGAGTACAGCCGCACAAACTGCCCCTCGATCTATGCCGTGGGCGACGTGACCGACCGGGTGCAGCTGACCCCCGTGGCGATCCGCGAGGGGCATGCCTTTGCCGACACGGTGTTCGGCAAAAACCCGCGCACGGTGGATTACGAGAACATCCCCAGCGCGGTGTTCTGTCAGCCGCCGCTGGCGGGCGTGGGCCTGACCGAACAGGAGGCCAAGGAAACCCACGGCAAGGTGAAGACCTATGTCGCCGAATTCCGGCCGATGAAGAACCTCTATTCCCCCCATGCCGAGCGCGGCCTCTACAAGATGGTGGTGGACGAGGTGACCGAGAAGATCCTCGGCATCCACATGATCGGGCCCGAAGCGCCGGAAATCCTGCAGATCGCCGCCGTGGCGCTGAAGGCGGGCCTGACCAAGCAAGCGTTCGACGAAACCGTGGCGCTGCATCCGAGCATGGCGGAAGAGCTGGTCCTGCTGAAGTAGTTTCCTCCCCGCTCGCGGGGAGGGGGACCGGGTGCAGCCCGGTGGAGGGGCGTGGGTCGAGAGCCCCCTCCGTCAGGGCATCCTCCCATGCCACCTCCCCTTGCAGGGGAGGGAGTGTCACTCTAACCCTCATCGCATGTCGGCCAATATGCCTGAACTGGAACGCCGCCGCGCTGCTGCCCTGCTGGGCGGGGGGCAGGCGCGGATCGATGCGCAGCACGCCAAGGGCAAGCTGACCGCGCGCGAGCGGCTGGATGTGCTGCTTGATGCGGGTTCTTTCGTGGAGCAGGACATGTTCGTCGAACACAACTGCACCGATTTCGGCATGGCGGAGCAGCGCGTGCCGGGCGACGGGGTGGTCACCGGCAGCGGCACGATCAACGGGCGGCTGGTTTTCGTCTATGCGCAGGATTTCACCGTGTTCGGCGGGGCGTTGTCCGAACGCCACGCGCAGAAGATCTGCAAGGTGATGGACATGGCGCTGAAAGTCGGCGCGCCGATCATCGGGCTGAATGACAGCGGCGGGGCGCGCATCCAGGAAGGCGTGGCCAGCCTTGGCGGCTATGCCGAGGTGTTCCAGCGCAATGCCCTGGCGAGCGGCGTGGTGCCGCAATTGAGCCTCGTGATGGGGCCATGCGCGGGCGGGGCGGTCTATTCGCCCGCGATCACCGATTTCATCTTCATGGTAGAAGACAGCTCCTACATGTTCGTCACCGGGCCGGAGGTGGTGAAGACCGTCACCAACGAAAGTGTGACACAGGAGGAGCTTGGCGGCGCGCTGACCCATTCGACCCGCACCGGCGTGGCGGACCTGGCCTTTGCCAACGATATCGAGGCACTGCTGGCCGCGCGCGACTTCATCACCCTTCTGCCATCCAGCAACCGTGCAGGCGTACCGGAACTGCCGTGCGACGATCCGTTCGATCGGATGGAGCCGGGCCTCGACACGCTGGTCCCGGCCAATGCCAACCAGCCCTATGACATGCACGAACTGGTGCGCAAGATCCTCGACCACGGCGATTTCTTCGAGATCGCGCCCGCGCACGGGGCCAACATCATCTGCGGTTTCGGCCGGGTGGAGGGCCGCACCGTGGGCGTGGTGGCGAACCAGCCGATGGTGCTGGCGGGCGTGCTCGATATCGACGCCAGCCGCAAGGCGGCACGCTTCGTGCGGTTCTGCGATGCCTTCGAGATACCGCTGGTCACGCTGGTGGACGTGCCCGGTTTCCTGCCCGGTACCGCGCAGGAACACGGCGGCATCATCAAGCACGGGGCCAAGCTGCTCTATGCCTATGCCGAGGCGACCGTGCCCAAGATCACCCTTATCACCCGCAAGGCCTATGGCGGGGCCTACGATGTCATGGCGTCAAAGCACCTGCGCGGCGATTTGAACCTCGCCTGGCCCACGGCGGAAATCGCGGTGATGGGCGCGCGCGGGGCGGTGGAGATCATCTTCCGCGCCGACCGCGGTGACGCCGAAAAGATCGCCGCCAAGACCGCCGAATACGAAACGCGCTTCGCCAACCCCTTCGTGGCGGCGAGCATGGGCTTCATCGACGACGTGATCATGCCGCGCGATACGCGGCGGCGGATCGCGCTGGGGCTGCGGATGCTGCGGGGCAAGCGGTTGGCTAACCCGTGGAAGAAGCATGACAATATGCCGTTGTGAGGGGGTGACCTCCCGACAGTTCGAATTCGTCATCCTGAACTTGTTTCAGGATCCATCATGCCGCAATCGCGGAGCATGGTAACGAGCCGCTGCGCCAACCGCGAAATGGATCCTGAAACAAGTTCAGGATGACGGGAGTTGTTGGGATATGCCCCACACCATCTTCACCATCGGCTATGAACAGGCCACCCAGGCCGCACTCGTCGCTGCGCTGACCGCCGCCCGCGTCCAAGTCCTCGCCGACATCCGCTATCTGCCCCTTTCGCGCCGCCCCGGCTTTTCCAAGAGCTCGCTCAAGGCGGCGGTGGAGGAGGCGGGGATTGGCTATCGCCATTTCCGCCATCTCGGCACCCCGGCAGAGGGGCGGGCGGCGGCGCGGCGGGGGGATCATGCCGTGTTGGAAGCGGTCTATGGCGGGCAGCTCGAACTGCCCGAGGCCATGGCGCAGATGGCCGAATTGCGCGACCTGGCGCTGGAGCAGCGGGTCTGCCTGCTGTGTTTTGAACGCAATGCCGCCGAGTGCCACCGCAGCCTTCTGATCGGCGCGCTGCTGGCGGATTTTGATGAGGTGGACCTTGAGCCGGTGCTGCAAGCCTGAGGCACTATCCCGGCCCCCGCGCGTATCAATGCCATGTGGTTCGATAACTGGTCCGACCTGTGGCGCATCCTCGTCATCACGCCGGCAACCTATGCCGCGCTGATCCTGATCCTGCGCAGTGCGGGCAAGCGCTCGCTCGCCAAGCTCAACATCTTCGATCTCGTGGTGACGGTGGCGCTCGGCTCAACCCTCGCCACCATCATGCTCAGCACCGATGTCAGCTATGCCGAGGGCGCGCTGGCTTTCGTGGTGCTGTGCGGGCTGCAGTGGCTGGTGGCTTGGCTTTCGGTGCGGCTGGGCTGGTTCAAGCAGGTGATCCGTTCCAACCCGCGGCTGGTGCTGCGCGATGGCGATTTTCTGCGCGATGCCATGCGTGACGAGCGTGTTACCGAAGGCGAAGTACTCGCCGCAGTCCGCAAGAAGGGCCACGGCGAGCTGGCCGGGATCGCCGCCGTAGTGCTGGAAACCGATGGCGAGTTCAGCGTGATTACTGGCGGGAAGGCCAGCGAATGCAGCACCCTGCGCGGCGTGGAAGGGACCGAACCGCGCTGAGCCGTTGATGCTGTCAGCCTTGCAGTTGCTCGTCAAGGAACGCCGCCACATCATCCAGCGCCACCTGCTTGTCGAGGAAGGCCTGGCCAATGCCTTTGAGCAGCACGAAGGGCAGGGTGCCCGCGTCCATCTTCTTGTCGTGCAGCATGTGATCGGCCAGCGCCCGGCCATCGCAGTTGAGCCCTAGCGTGGACACCTCGACCGGCAGCCCCGCGCCCCCGATTGCTGCGCCAATGCGTGCGGCATCCCCTTGCGAAACATAGCCTTTGCGTGCCGAATAGCGCGCTGCCAAGACCATGCCCAGCGCCACGCCTTCGCCATGCAGCAGGCGGTCGCAAAAGCCGGTCTGGGCTTCCAGCGCATGGCCGAAGGTATGCCCCAGGTTGAGCAGGGCGCGGGCGCCGGTGGTTTCGCGTTCGTCCTCGGCCACGATGCGGGCCTTGGCGGCCACGCTCATGTCCACGGCATATTCCTGCGCCGCCCGGTCGCCCGCGATCACCTGGGGTCCGTGCGCCTCGCACCAGTCGAAGAAGGCCGGATCGCCGAGGATGCCGTACTTGATCACCTCGGCATAGCCTGCGCCCAGTTCACGCTGGGGCAGGGTGGTGAGGGTATCGAGATCGGCCAGCACCAGCGAAGGCTGGTGGAATGCGCCGACGAGGTTCTTGCCCGCGCGGCTGTTGATCGCGGTTTTCCCGCCAACCGACGAATCGACCTGGGCGAGCAGCGTGGTGGGCAGCTGGATGAACCCGCAGCCGCGTTTCAGCACGGCGGCGGCAAAGCCGGTCAGGTCGCCGATTACTCCGCCGCCAAGCGCCAACACATGGTCGCCGCGCTCCACTTCCTCGGCCAGCAGCCAGTCGATGACCAGTTCCAGCACCGACCAGCTCTTGGTCGCCTCGCCCGCACCCAGCACCAGGAAACGCGGTTCGTGGCCCGCCGCGCGCAAGGACTGCGCCACGGTGTCCTGCCAGGCGGCCGCCACGTTGGCATCGGTGATGATCGGCACCACCTTCTTGCGCAACAGCGGCCCGCACTGGGCGGCAACATCGGCCAGCAGGCCGCCGCCGACGCGCACTTCATAGGATCGACCAGCCAGTTCAACGCGGGTTACAGACATTCTTCAAGCGCCTCCAGGATACGGTTGACGGTGGCATTGTGCGGCCCCGCATCGCTCATCACCTTGATCGTCGCGCGGGCATAGGCGGGTTCCCGTTCGGCTTTCATCCGCGTCACGATTTCGCGCACGTTGCCGCCGCGCAGCAGGGGCCGCTTGGTATTGCGCCCGACCCGTTCGACCAGCGTGTCGATATCGCTGTCGAGCCATACGGTGATGCCCTTGTCCGCGATCAGCGCGGCGGTTTCGGGATTGACGAAAGCGCCGCCGCCGGTGGCGATTACGCAAGGCCCGCCTTCCAGCAGCCGGGCGATAACCCGCCGCTCGCCATCGCGGAAATGGTCTTCGCCGAACTGGTCGAAGATGTCGGCAATCGGCATTTGCGCCGCTTCGATGATGGCATCGTCGGCATCGGCAAAGGGCAGCGCCAGCACCTGCGCCAGCTTGCGGCCGATGGTCGATTTGCCCACGCCCATCATGCCCACCAGCACGATCGGCCGGTCGATCTCAGCCCGGATGCGCGCGGCGAGCGCCGCGAGTCGCGAGTGGCTTCCAGCCCCCTGCGGGCCCTTGCCCCCGATGCCCCGCGTGTTGTTCATTGCCGCAGGGCCTATAATTGGGCTAACCCGCCTCTGCAAATCTGTAGCGCCCCTTCCTGTGGGGCCGGGAACCGAGGGATTGGTGGCGAAGCGCCCGATGAGTTTAGTAATCGTAGTGATCGTGCTGGCCCTGGGCCTTGTCGCGCTGGCCTGGATCGATGGCGGGCGCGAGGAACAGCGCCTGATTGTGGAGCCGGTTTCATTGCCGGATGTGGAAGCATGAGGCGGGCTGTGAAACAGAGCCTGTGGGCGGGCGCGGCTGCGCTGGCCTTCACCTCGTCGCTGGCGCTGGCCCAGCCGGAAGACCTGCTGCCCGACATCTTCAACAATCCGCCGCCCGAAGCGCCCGCGCCGCGCCCGCAGCAGACCCAGGTGCCGCGTCCGCAGCCGACCGTGCCTCCGCAGCAGCCCGGCACGCCCGCGCCGCGCAGCACGTCCGGGCCGGTGGTCCAGCCGCTGCCGGGCGCCGGATCGCCCTCTGCCCCCGGTCCGATACCCGGCCTGCCGGCAAACTTCCCCTCGCTCGCCGAACTGGAAGCGATGGAAGAGGACGAGATCAACGAGGTGCTCGGCCTGCGTCCCAAGTTCGACGTGCCGCCCGCCGCCCGCCGGTCGATGGAGCGGGTGGGCCTGCTCGCCAGCAGCGAAGGGGGCTTCCCCTACGCCTCGCTCGCTCGCCAGCCCGCCGCGCTGGTGCGCGCCGCGATGGAGGGCAACCGCGGGCCGATGGTGTCGCGCTGGGGCCATATCCTGCTGCGCCGCGCCCTTGCCAGCAGGCTCGACGCGCCCGCCGGGATGAGCCCGGTGGAATTCGCCGCCCTGCGTGCCAGCCTGTTGAACCGCATGGGCGAGGCCCGCGTGGCGGTGGACCTCGTGCAGGATGTCGATGGCAACTTCTATGACCGCGCCATGCTGGACGCGGCCTTCGATGCCTATCTGACCACCGGAGACCTGCTCGGCCTCTGTCCGCTCTCGCGCCTCCACCCGGACCTGCGCGACGATGGCGAGTGGGAACTGACCAGGGCGATCTGCGACGCCTACCTTGGCGACCAGCGCTCGGCCGAACGCCAGCTTGACCGGGCCCTGGGTACCGGCGTCGCACCCGAAATCGACGTGCGGCTGGCCCAGCGCTTTGCCGGGGCTGCGGGTGATGCAGGGCGCGCGGTGAATATCGAATGGGACGGGGTGGACCGGCTCAGCCCCTGGCGACTGTCGCTGTCGCGCGCACTGGGCGTGGACCTGCCCGAAGGCCTGCGCAGCGCTGCTCCTGCCCGCTTCGATTTTGCCGATGTGCTGATCCCCGCCGTGCCGCTGGCGCAACGTGTCAGCGCAGCCGACCGGGCGGCCACGCGCGGTGTGCTGTCCTCGCAGGCGATGGTCGATCTCTATTCCCAGATGTTCGGCAACGAGGCGATCGAGGGTGACAGCCGCAGCAGGGCCGCGCAATTGCGCCAGGCCTATGTCGCGGCAGAACCCGCCGACCGCGTGGCCGCCATGCGCAGCCTGTGGGGCACTGATGGCAACTATGGCCGCATGGTGTTGACCGCCTTTGCGGCCGCGCGGCTTCCGGCCAGTTCGGCCCTGGCCGACGACGCGGGCGATGCGATCGCCTCCATGCTGGCGGCGGGGCTTGATGCCAATGCCATGCGCTGGGCAGGCGCGGTCGAGGGCGGCTCGATGGGCTGGGCCTTGCTGGCGCTGGCCGATCCGCGTGGGCAGCAGGTGAGCGGCGGCGATTTCGGCAGTTTCTACGGTGACGATGGCTCGCCGGACGAGCGCAAGTCGGCCTTCCTCCTGGCGGGCCTGGCCGGGCTGGGTCGGATCGATAGCGGCGACCTGGCGAGGTACTCGAACGATCTGGGAGTGGACCTGCAGCGGCAGACCGTGTGGAGCCAGCGGATCGGGCAGGCAGCACAGGCCAACAACCCGGCACTGGTGGCGCTGCTCGCAGGCGTGGGCATGCAGGGCGACGGGTGGGACAAGATGACCGCGCGTCACCTCTATCACATCGTCGCCGCGCTCAATGCCGTGGGCCTTGGGGCCGAGGCGCGGATGATCGCGGCGGAGGCCGTGGCGCGGGGATAACGTTTTCCCGCCATTCCCCGTTCGTGTCGAGCGAAGTCGAGACACCACAGCGCCAGGTGTCTCGACTTCGCTCGACACGAACGGAGTTGGGCTTTTTCGCCAGTTGGAAGAGGGAGGATACGGTAATCGCCCAGCCTATCGACACCTTCCTCGCCATGCTGGCCGCCGAACGTGGGGCCGCGCCCAATACGCTGGCCGCCTATCGCCGCGACCTCGAAAGCGCCGACGCGCTGCTGGGTGATCTCGCCGCAGCCGACCGGGACCAGCTCGCCTCGCTGGCGGGCAAGTGGGCCGCGCTCGCGCCGTCCACCGTGGCGCGCAAAAGCTCGGCCCTGCGCCAGTTCTTCGGTTTCCTGGTGGACGAGGGCCTGCGCAAGGACGATCCATCGCCCGCCCTGCCACGCCCGATGGCCCGCCGTCCGCTGCCGAAAATTCTCAGCCATGCGCAGGTCGAAGCACTGTTCGAGCGGGCGGAACTGGAGGCCGGGGCGGGAACGCCCGAAGGTTTGCGCAACCTGGCCCTGCTCGAACTGCTCTATGGTTCGGGCCTGCGCGCGACCGAACTGGTGTCCCTGCCGCTGTCTGCCGTGCCCCGCGATGCGCCGTTCCTCACCGTCACCGGCAAGGGATCGCAGCAGCGGATGGTGCCGGTCTCGCGCCGGGCCCAGGCGGCGATTGCCCGGTGGATGGAGGTGCGCAGTGCAGATTCGCCCTTCCTCTTCCCCTCCCGCAGCCGGTCAGGTTCAGGGCATATCAGCCGCATCCGGCTCTATCAGCTGGTCAAGGAACTGGCGGCACGCGCCGGGATCGATCCGGCGCGGATCAGCCCGCATGTCCTGCGCCACGCCTTTGCCACCCACCTGCTGGAGGGCGGGGCGGACCTGCGCGTCTTGCAGACTCTGCTCGGCCATGCCGATATCGCCACGACCCAGATCTATACCCATGTCGATAGCGCGCGGCTGGTAGCTCTGGTAAACGAGCGGCATCCTCTTGCGGGCAAGGCGCGGGGAGGTTAGCGGGGCTGTCATGATTTCCTATCTCGAATTCGAAAAGCCCGTCGCCGCGATTGACGCCAAGATTGCCGAACTGCGCAGCGCCGCGGGCGAAGACGGCAGCGTGGACATCTCGAAAGAGCTGGTGCGGCTGGAAAAGAAGAGCGCGGACCTCCTTGCCGCGGCCTATTCCACGCTGTCGCCGTGGCAGAAAACGCAGGTCGCCCGCCATCCGGCACGCCCGCATTTTCGCGACTATGTGGAGCATTCGTTCTCCGAATTCATCCCGCTTGGCGGTGACCGCTGCTATGGCGAGGACGAGGCAATCCTGGGCGGGCTGGCCACTCTGGATGGCCGCAAGGTCATGCTGATCGGCCACGAAAAGGGCAACGATACGCAAAGCCGTATCCGCCACAACTTCGGCATGGGCAAGCCGGAAGGCTACCGGAAGGCGATCCGGCTGATGGAAATGGCCGACCGCTTCGGCCTGCCGGTGGTGACCCTGGTCGATACCTCGGGCGCCTTTCCCGGCATCGAGGCGGAAGAGCGCGGCCAGGCCGAAGCCATTGCCCGTTCGACGGAGGCCTGCCTCGCACTCGGCGTGCCGATGGTCGCGGCCATCGTGGGCGAGGGTGGTTCCGGCGGCGCTGTCGCGCTCGCCAGCGCCGAACGGGTGCTGATGTTCGAACACGCGGTCTATTCGGTGATCTCGCCCGAAGGCTGCGCATCCATCCTGTGGCGCACGGCGGAAAAGGCTCCGCAGGCCGCCGAAGCAATGAAGATGACCGCGCAGGACCTGGTGGGCCTGGGTGTGGTGGACCGCATCGTGCCCGAACCGATGGGCGGCGCACACCGCGATCCGGCAGCCGCCTCGGCCGCGCTGGCGGCAGCACTGGGCGAGGAACTCGATGCCCTGGCCGGGCACGATTCCGCTACGCTGAAACGGCTGCGCGAAGAACGCTTCCTGGCCATCGGCGAGGGGCTGGCGCGTTAGGCTTTGCACCCGGCGCGGAACGAAAGCGCGCTCTACCGGTTTGTTTTCCGATCCCGATCTGGCAAAGATGTCAGGCCATAAGGGATAAAAATTCGGGGAACAGCCATGCCTTCTGTCACACATAGCCACCTGTCGCGTTTCACCAAGCTGGCGCTGGCGGGGTCCGCTGCCTTGTCGCTTGCCGCCTGTGCCACTGTGCCGGGTGCTGGCATAGCACCGGGATCGCCGATTACCGCAGCCGAAGCGCAGCAGGGCGCGCAGTACCACCCCCAGTTTATTGCCGAATTCGGCGGCCAAATGACCGGCCCCTATGCGCAGTATGTCGAAAGCGTAGGCCAGGGTATTGCAGTACAGTCCGGACTGGCGACGACGCCCGGGGCGTTCAATGTCACGCTGCTTAATTCCTCGGTCAATAATGCCTTCGCGGTGCCGGGAGGCTATGTCTATGTGACCCGCCAGCTCGTCGGCCTGATGAACAACGAGGCGGAACTGGCCGCTGTGCTTGGCCACGAAGTCGGCCACGTTGCCGCGCGGCATTCGGCCCGGCGACAGGCGGCAGCGCAGCGTAACCAGCTTGGCGGGCTCGGCGTCGCCATCCTGTCGAGCGTCCTGTTGGGCGGTGACAATCCGCTCGGCCAGCAGATCGCCGAGACAGCGATGCAGGGATCGCAGCTGCTCACCCTGTCCTATTCGCGCGGGCAGGAGATCGAGGCCGACAACCTTGGCGTCCAGTACCTGACCCGGGCGGGCTACGATCCGCGCTCGATGGCCACCTTGCTGCAGAGCCTGGCGGCGCAGAACTCGCTCGATGCGCAGCTTCAGGGCCGCAACGATGCGACAATGCCGGCCTGGGCCTCGACCCACCCCGATCCCGCCAGCCGGGTGCAGAATGCCCTGGCACAGGCCCAGGCGACCGGCGCGGGCGGCGTAACCAACCGCGAGGTCTTCATGCGCCGGATCGACGGGTTGACCTATGGCGACGATCCGGCCCAGGGCGTGATCGAGGGCAGCCAGTTCATCCATCCCGACCTGCGGCTGAGCTTCACCGCGCCGCAGGGCTTCTACATGGTCAACGGCACCAGCGCAGTCTCGATCAACGGCGATGCGGGGCGGGCGCAGCTGACGACGGCAGCTTTTGACGGCAATCTGGAGAACTATGTCCGGACCGCGTTCCGCACACTGGGTGGACAGCAGCAGCAACTTGCGCCGCAGAACATGCAGCGCACCACTGTCAACGGCATCCAGGCAGTGTTCGGTGGTGCCCGGGTCAACAACGGACAGCAGGAAGTGGACGTGACGGTCTTCGCCTACGATTTTGGCGGCGGCAGGGCCTATCACTTCGCGGCCATTACCCCGGCGGGGCAGGCGGGCGTATTCAACTCGATGTACAATTCGATGTCGCGCATCACTGCCCAGCAGGCGGCGCAGGTGGTTCCCCGGGTGATCGACATTGTCACCGCCGCGCGCAGCGATACGGTGCAGACCCTGGCGCGGCGCATGGCCTATACCGATGCGCAGGAAGCGCGTTTCCGCGTGCTCAACGGAATGTCGGGCAGCGATGCGGTAGTGCCGGGTCAGCAGTACAAGATTGTGGTCCGGTCGAACTAGTTGGCGGAAGTTTGGCTTGTTCGAGATAGCGGACAAAGGAAGGGGCGGCAGGTTTCCCTGCCGCCCCTTGATTTTTTGGCTTTGAACTAGCCTTAGATCGTTATTCGGCAGTCGCGGCTTCGAGTTCGCCCGACACTTCATTGAAGGTGTTTTCGAGCTCGCCGCCCACGCCGTTCAGCGCGGTGATGGCAGCAACGGCGATCAGAGCAGCGATCAGGCCATATTCAATGGCGGTGGCGCCGGCTTCGTCGCGCAGCATGTTCTTGAAGAAGGTCATGATAGTCTCCTGGTTTTCAGTCTTCGGTACCCGATCCGACCCAGTTTCCCGTCCGGACGAATTGCGTTTTAAATACGATGTGTTGATAAATTACTAAAGGTCTCGGGCGTTCTGGACATTGGTCTCAATGTCGTCGAACATGTCATTGGCCTCATTGGCGAACGTTGAAAGCGCGCCCATCATGGCAATAACGATCAGGCTTGCGATCAGACCGTATTCAATAGCAGTTGCGCCACTTTCGTCGCGCAGCAAGCTCTTGATGATGGCAATTCCCGACATCAGGTGGATCCCTCGTACAATCTGCTACCTGCGATTTTCGCATTTAATTGCTAACGAATGGTTGAGAGGCATGCCGAGGGTGGAAAGTAATCCGACATGGATGGCAGTCGTGGCCCTGGCATTGCGGGACGATGCCGGCCGCCTGCTGCTGCAACGGCGCCCCTCGCACAAGCATCACGGCGGCCTGTGGGAATTCCCCGGTGGCAAGGTAGAAACCAAGGAAACTCCGCGACTTGCGCTGGTGCGGGAGATTGCCGAGGAGCTCGGGATCGCCATCGAAGCCAGTTCACTTTCGCCGCTCCTGGTGGCGGACGAAGGGGTCGGGGGGCGGGTTGTCCTGTTTCTTTACAGTGCCACTTGCTGGAGCGGTCCGATCGTGCCGCACGAAGGGCAGGAGTGGGGCTGGTTCGCAGCGAGAGAGGCCGCTGCGCTGGACCTCGCCCCGATGGATCGCGACCTGCTGGCGAGAATGTCCACTTCACCCCGATAGCCTATTGCCAAGCCCACCCAGCCCCCTTATGTGGCCCCCTCCAATGCGCGCCCGTAGCTCAGCTGGATAGAGCACCAGACTACGAATCTGGGGGCCGGAGGTTCGAATCCTTCCGGGCGCGCCAACACAAAAGCCCGTTCCCGCAAGGGAGCGGGCTTTTGTGTTGGTGGGTCACAGAAGGTTCGAGCTTCGGACTCGGAGGCGCGCAGCGCCGGAGAGGGGCGGGAGCGCAGCGACCGTCTCAATCCTTCCGGGCGCACCCCCTCCTTTTGGCCATGCGCGGAACCTTGCCCGCGGTCTCCGGTTCTAACCCAAGATAAGCAACCAGGGGACGCACCCGTGACCAACACAGACATTTTCGCCCGCCTCAAGGAAGATCATGATCGCCACCGCGCATTGCTGCGGTCGATTGAACGGGCGGAGGGCGACAACGACAAGCGCGTCGAACTGTTCGAGCAGTTTACCATCGAGGTGAAAGCCCATGCCGCCGCCGAGGAGCAGGCGCTTTATTCCACGATGATGCGCAAGCCCGCCACCACCGACGAAACACGCCATTCGGTGGCAGAGCACCACGAGATCGAGGAAATGCTCAACGACCTTGCGGCGACCGAACCCGGGACTGAAGACTGGGATGACAAGTTCGGCGATCTGCAGCACGATTATCTGCATCACATCGACGAGGAAGAAGAAGATCACTTCCCCGACTTCGACAAGCACCTGACTGCCGAGGACGAGGAGCACATGCGGGCGGTATTCGATCGCCGCAAGAAAGCCGAGAAGGCCGAGGCGAAGATTACGCCCGAAAAGCTCGAGGACGCCAAGGACTGATACAGCAGGGAAGGGGGCACAAACTTGCCATCAGATAATGCCGATGCCTCCGTGGACGAGGCCGGCTCGGTCGAACCCGGGGTGTGGCGCTATGCCCGCGCCACCCGGGCGACGCTGGTCATCGATGGCGAGGACTACTTTGCCCGCATCCAGCAAGCCATGCTCAAGGCGCGCCAGCGGATCCTGCTGATCGGGTGGGATTTCGACACCCGTATCCATCTCGCGCAAGGTCGGCGCTGGTGGCACAAGGGCACGAAGCGGGAATATCCACGCCGGCTCGGCAGTTTCATCCCGTGGCTGGCGCGGCACAATCCCGACCTCGAAATCCGCATCCTCAAGTGGAGCATCGGGGTATTCAAGTTCTTCTCGCGCGGGACGATGATGCTCGATCTGGTGCGCTGGGCACCGCACAGGCGGATCGATTTCAAGTTCGACACCGCCCATCCTGTCGGCTGCAGCCATCACCAGAAGATCGTGGTGATCGACGAGTGTTTCGCTGTCTGCGGCGGAATCGACATGACTGCGGGCCGCTGGGACACGCGCGAGCACCTTGAGCACGATCCCAACCGCCAGTCGCCCGGCGGCGGATACTGCGGACCGTGGCACGACGTGGCGATGATGATGGAAGGCGAGGTGGCCACTGCTCTTGCGGATCTGGGCCATTCCCGGTGGGAACACGCGGGCGGCAAGAAGCTGCATCGCTGCAGCATACCTCAGGACAGCGCCTGGCCCGATGGTCTGTCGGCGGACTTCGAGAACGTCGAGATCGGCATCGCCCGCAGCCGTGCCGAACATGGCGGCCTTGCTCGCATCGACGAGGTTGAGGAGCTGTTCTGCCGCCAGATCGCCGAAGCGCGGCATTTCATTTATGCCGAAAACCAGTACTTCGCCAGTCGCGCCATCGGCGAAGCCATCGTCAAACGGCTGGCAGAGCCCGATCCACCCGAAGTGGTGATCGTCCACCCCGCCAACGCCGATGGCTGGGTGGAGGAACTGGCGATGGACTCGGCCCGCGCCACCCTGCTCGAAGCCATCCGCGCCGCCGATGTGAAGCATCGATTCCACATCTACTCACCATATTCCGGCGACACGCCGATCTATGTCCATGCCAAGCTGATGGTGGTGGACGACAAGATCCTGCGGGTTGGTTCGGCCAACTTCAACAACCGTTCGATGGGCCTCGACAGCGAGTGCGACGTGTTCATCGATGCGCGGCGGCCGGGCAACGATCATGCCTCCGCCGATATCCGCCGCTTGCGCTTGTCGCTCCTTGCCGAACATTGCGGGGCGGAACTCGACGAGGTGGAGCGGCTGATCGACCAGGCAGGGTCGATGGCGGGGATGATCGCGGCGCTGGGGGACAAGCCCGGCTGCCGCCTGCGCCCGTTCCATCCCCCGCAGAACGGCGAGCTGGCCGCCTTGCTGGCCGAGAACGAAGTGCTCGACCCCGAGCATCCCGACCAGATGTTCGGATTATCTGACCGCAGGCGTGGCCTTTTGCGTCCGGGAAGCCTATTGGCGAGGGCCAGAGACAGACTGGCAAGGAAAAGACACAAGAAATGAGCAGCCTGGTCGGGCCGGACGAAGACGATCCGCGCGGCAAGCCGAAAGTCCCGGACGATGTGCAGGACGCAATCCGCACGCTTATCCGCTGGGCAGGGGACGATCCCGAGCGCGAGGGCCTGCTCGATACGCCGGCCCGCGTGGCGCGTGCCTGGCGCGAATACTGCCAGGGCTATGGCGAGGATCCCGCGCACCACCTGTCCCGCGTGTTCGAGGAAGTGGGCGGCTATGACGAGATCGTGCTGCTGAAGGACATCCCGTTCCAGAGCCATTGCGAACACCACATGGCGCCGATCATCGGCAAGGCGGCGATTGCCTACCTGCCGACCAACCGTGTCGTCGGCATCTCCAAGTTGGCCCGCGTGCTGCATGGCTATGCCCGGCGGCTGCAGATCCAGGAACGGCTGACCGCCGAAGTGGCGCAGTGCATCTGGGAGCATCTTTCGCCCAAGGGCGTGGCCGTGGTGATCGAGGCGAGCCATGCCTGCATGACCGCGCGCGGCGTACGTACGCCAGGTGTCAACATGGTCACCAGCCGGGTCATGGGCACTTTCCGGCGGGACGAGAAGAGCCGCCAGGAAGTCCTGAAGCTGATGGGCTATTGATGCTGCGCGGGTTCGCAACACGACAAGCATAGTGAAAGGCATGGAATGACAGCGCTGTATGTGCGCGGGGGCCAGCGGCTCCAGGGCAGGATCGAACCTTCGGCCAACAAGAACGCAGTGCTGCCGGTGCTGTGCGCAACCCTGCTCACCGATGCGCCGATTATCTTGCGCAACGTGCCCGAGATTACCGACGTGTCCCGCATCCATGATTTCTTCGCCGAACTGGGCACTACGGTGCACTGGGACAAGGCAGCCAAGACGCTGGAGATCGACCACTCGACGATTTCATCAGGTGCCCGCGCCACCCTGCCGCAGGCCATGCGTGCAAGCATCATGATGATCCCCGGCCTGCTCGCCCGGCTGGGCGAAGCGCGGCTGGAGAACGAGGTCAAGGGCTGCACGCTTGGCGCGCGCGAGATCGATCCGCACGTGGCCGTGTTCAAGGCCTTCGGAGCCGAAGTGTCCAATGAGGACCGCAACATCGTCTTCCGCAAGCGCGGGAAGGGCGAGGGGACACGGATGTGGCTGGAATATGCCAGCGTCACCACGACCGAAAACTTCATCATCAGCGCGCTGACCGCCAATGGCACCAGCCAGATCGTCAACGCCGCCTGCGAGCCGCACGTGCAGGAAATGTGCGCCTTCCTCGAAGCCATGGGCGCGCGCATCCGCGGCAAGGGGACATCCATGGTGTCGGTCGATGGCGGCGTGGAACTGCACGGGGCGGATTACACATTCGTGGAGGATTTCCATGAGGTGGCGACATTCCTCGCGCTCGCCGCAGTCACCGGCGGCGATGTGTCGGTGCGCAATTCGCAGCCTGAAAACTTCATGCTGATCGACCAGACCTTCGCCAAATTTGGCGCCCATGTGGAGCACAAGGACGGTTTTTCCCGGCTCCAGGCACCTGACGAGCTGGTGGTGCAGTCGAACTTCACCAGCCACCTCATCACCAAGGTGGAGGCCGCGCCCTGGCCCTATATTCCGGCTGACCTGCTGCCGATCTTCATTGCGCTGGGCGTCAAGGCCAAAGGCCAGACGATGTTCTGGAACAAGGTCTATGAAGGCGGCCTTACCTGGCACACCGAACTCGCCCTGTTCGGCGCGCACACCCTGCTGTGCGATCCGCACCGGCTGATTACTTTCGGCGGCAGCCGCCTGGTGCCCGCCACGGTGACCAGCCCCTATATCATCCGCGTGGCCATCGCGATGCTGATGGTGGCCGCCTCCATCGACGGGGAATCGACCATCCTCGACGCCGACCCGATCCGCCGCGCCCATCCCAACTTTGTGCCCAACATCGATTCGCTGGGCGTGAATGTGGAATGGGAAAGCTGAGCACCTGACACAAAAAAGGGCGCCTCGCCGGGCGCCCTTTTCCTTGGTCGCTTTCAGGCAGGCTTAGAGCTGGCCGAGCATATGCTCCGCGCTCGAGACCTTGAATTCGCCCGGGCCTTCGACATTCACTTCCTCGACCACGCCATCGTTGACGATCAGCGAGTAGCGCTGGCTGCGGTGCCCCATGCCGAAGCCGGTGAAATCGGCATCGAGGCCCAGCGCCTTGGCGAAATCGCCATTGCCGTCGGCCAGCATGGTGATGTCGTCAGAGCCGCCGCTCTTGTTCCAGGCGCCCAGCACGAAGGCATCGTTGACTGCGGTGCAGGCGATCTCGTCAACGCCCTTGGCCTTCAGGTCGGCAGCCTTTTCGACAAAGCCCGGCAGGTGCTTGGCCGAACAGGTGGGGGTGAAGGCTCCCGGCACGGCGAACAGGGCCACTTTGCGGCCGGCGAAGAAATCGCCGCTTTGCACCTTGTCGGGGCCGTCTGCGGTCACTTTGACCAGCGTTACGTCGGCGGGAAGCTTGTCGCCTTTGGAAATCGTCATGTGTCGGATCCTCCTGTTCTGGGATGGATTGGGAGATAGGCCATGCTGGTTCTGGCGCAAGAGGCAAGACCGCGCCGCCAGCATGGTGCGCGGGTTCGGAGACAACGGGAAGACAGGCGATCCGATCCCGCCCTTGCGGGAAGCAGGGGCAAAGGGCGGGGGTTGTCCGGATGCACCGCGCGCTCTATGTGCACTTGCGAACAACGCGTTGCATGGAGCCCCGGCGACGCTTCACCCCAAGACCATCGATTCTGACAGGAGAAGTGTACGTGGCTACTGTTGCTGCCGAAAAGGACTACATCGTCAAGGATATCGCGCTGGCCGAATATGGCCAGGACGAGATCAACATCGCCGAAACCGAGATGCCCGGCCTGATGGCCCTGCGCGACGAATTCGGCGCGGCCAAGCCGCTCCGCGGTGCTCGCATCACCGGTTCGCTGCACATGACCATCCAGACCGCCGTGCTGATCGAGACGCTGGTGGAACTGGGCGCCGAAGTGCGCTGGGCCACCTGCAACATCTTCTCCACCCAGGACCACGCCGCCTCGGCGATTGCCGCCAAGGGCATTCCGGTGTTCGCCGTGAAGGGCGAGAGCCTGGCCGAATACTGGGACTATGTCGGCAAGATCTTCGACTGGGGCGATGACGAAACCTGCAACATGATCCTCGACGATGGCGGCGATGCCACCATGTTCGCGCTGTGGGGCGCACGGGTCGAAGCTGGCGAAGACCTGTTCGAGCCGTCGAATGCCGAGGAAATCGAATTCGTCCGCGCTCTGAAGGACTTCCTCCAGAAGAAGCCGGGCTACCTCACCCAGACGGTCAAGAACATCAAGGGCGTGTCGGAAGAGACCACCACCGGCGTCCACCGCCTGTACCAGATCGCCAAGAGCGGCAAGCTGCCGTTCCCGGCAATCAATGTGAACGATAGCGTGACCAAGTCGAAGTTCGACAACCTCTATGGCTGCAAGGAATCGCTGGTCGATGCCATCCGCCGCGCGACCGACGTAATGCTGGCTGGCAAGGTCGCCTGCGTGGCGGGCTTCGGCGACGTGGGCAAGGGCTCGGCCGATTCGCTGCGCCAGGGCGGCGCACGCGTGATGGTGACCGAAATCGATCCGATCTGCGCTCTGCAGGCGGCGATGGAAGGTTATGAAGTTGTCACCATGGAAGAGGCGATCCAACGCTGCGACATATTCGTCACCGCCACCGGCAACGAAGACGTGATCACCGCCGAACACATGATGGCGATGAAGCCGATGAGCATCGTGTGCAACATCGGCCACTTCGATAGCGAAATCCAGATTTCGGCCCTGTCGAACTACACCTGGAAGGAAATCAAGCCGGGCACGGACCTGGTGACTTTCCCCGATGGCAAGTCGATCATCATCCTGGCGCAGGGCCGCCTGGTGAACCTGGGCTGCGCCACCGGCCACCCCAGCTTCGTGATGAGCTGTTCCTTCACCAATCAGGTGCTGGCGCAGATCGAACTGTGGCAGCGCGGGCATGACTATTCGAAGGAAGTCCACATCCTGCCCAAGCACCTTGATGAAAAGGTCGCCGCGCTCCACCTCGACAAGCTGGGTGTGAAGCTGACCCAGCTGTCGAAGAAGCAGGCCGACTATATCGGTGTGCCGCTGGCAGGCCCGTACAAGCCCGATCACTACCGCTATTGATCGCATTGGCGACGCAAGACGGCGGGCGTTCCCTACTAGTTGGGGAACGCCCGCCGTTTGCGTGTCTGGCCCATTGCATCCCTGACGCTGCGCTCATAGCTGTCAGGTCATGGAATTGTCCCCCGCCGCCCTTGCGCTGATCGGCCTGCTGCTGGCGGGCTGGACCTTTGGCGCGGTATGGGTGGTGGTGGCAGCGCAAAAGCGCGCGCGGCAGGCGCGGGCGGCTCGCTCCACCGCGCGGCGGCTGTCCCGGATGATCGACGATTCCCCGGCCATCCCGCTGCTGGTGCGCAGCGATGGCAGGTTGGAAGGGCCCGAGCGGCTGGCGGCCTGGCTTGGCCTGCCGAAAATGCCCGGTTTCCTGTCCGAACTCGACGGTGACACCATGGGCCTGCAGAGTGAAGACCTTGAACAGTTGCGCGAAGCGGTGCGCCGCACGCAGAAGACCGCTGCACCGTTCCGCATGGTCGTCACCCCGCGCGGTTCGCAGAAAAGCCTCGCCGTGCGCGGGCAGCAGGCCGATCCGGCAGTCGCTCCGCCCGGTTCGGCGCTGGTATGGTGGTTCGACTTTTCCGAAAGCCAGGGCGAACTGGCCCGCCTGCGTGCCGAGACCGCCCGCGCCCGCAACGATTTCGCCGCTCTGGTCGGCCTGATCGAGGCGGCGCCGATGCCGATGTGGTTCCGCGGCCCCGACATGACCCTGCGGCTGGTCAACAGTGCCTATGTCAGGGCGGTGGAGGCCGAGGATGCCGAGGCAGTGGTCCAGCAGCAGATCGAGCTGGTCGAAGAGGTCGACGGGCTGACTGCTGCGCAAATCGCCAGCCAGTCGCGTGACAAGGATCTGCCGATAGAGCGGATCGTCCAGGCAACCGTGGGCAACCAGCGCCGCGCCCTGCGGGTGTCGGACCTGCCCCTGGGCGCAGAGGGCGTGGCCGGATACGCCATCGACATCGAGGAAATGGAAGAGCAGGGCCGGGCCTTCAAGGCGTTCCGCGATGCGCAGATTTCCATGCTCGACCAGTTGTCGGTGGGCGTGGCGCAGTTCGACGCGGAGAGGCGGATGGTCTTCGCCAACCAGCCGTTCAAGCGCATTTTCGCCCTGCCGGCCGCAGTCCAGATCGACCTGCCCGATTTCGACCGCTTCCTTGATCTGGCCCGGGACAAGCAGCGCCTGCCCGAAGTGCGCGATTTCCCCGCATGGCGGCGCGAGCTGGCGGCGTGGTTCCGGCGCGATGCCCCGGTGGAGGACGCCTGGAGCCTGTCGGACAACACCCACCTGCGTATCGTGGCGCAGCCCTTGCCCGATGGCGGGCTGGTGCTGGTGGCGGAAGACCGGTCGGAACAGCTCGCCCTGTCGGCCACGCGCGATACCCTGCTGCGCACCCGCACCGCCACCTTCGACAGCCTGTTCGAATCGCTCGCCGTCTTCGCGCCCGATGGCCGGATGCAATTGTGGAACCGGCGCTTTCCCGAAGTCTGGGGTATCGAGCCCGAATTCGTTGACGAGCATCCGCATGTGGACCGCCTGCTTGACCGGATTACCGAGGTGCTCGCCCGCCCCGGCCAGCGCACGGCTATCGGTGATGTGGTGCGCTCGGCCACGCTTGACCGCAGGCAGCGAGGGGGCAGGGTGCTGCTGTCCGACGGGCGCACGCTGGAATTTGCCGGGGTTCCGCTGCCCGATGGCAATGGCCTGCTCACCGTGCTCGACGTCACCGACAGCACCAAGGCAGAGGCCGCCCTGCGCGATCGCAACACCGCGCTGGAGGAGGCCGACGCGGTCAAGACGCGGTTCCTCGCCAATATGAGCTACGAATTCCGCACGCCGCTCACATCCATCGGCGGCTTTGCCGAGCTGCTGCAATCGGGTGTGGCTGGCGAATTGAGCGCGCAGGGCAAGGACTATGTCGGCGCGATAATTTCGTCGGTCGAACGGCTGACGTCGCAGATCGAAAGCGTGCTCGACCTGACGCAGAGCGAGGCTGGACTGTTACCGATTGCGGCGGAGGAAGTGGACCTGCTGTCGTTCGTCACCAACGTGGTGCGCGAGCGCGAGGAGGCGATCGAGGCCAAGGACATCGCCGTGGACCTGCGCGGCGACAAGAGTGCGGGTTCGGTCATGGCCGACAAGCGCCAGTTGGGCCGGGCCATCGGCAACATCCTGGACAATGCCATCACTGCCGTTCCCACCACGACCGGTCGCATCCTGGTCATGCTGGCGCGCAGGAAATCGGGTGTGCGGATCGTGGTATCGGACAACGGACCCGGTCTGCGCCCGGGCGAGCTGGCGCGCGCTCTCGATGGGTATGGCCTGGCAACAGACGGCAGCGGCAAGGAGAAGCGCGGCCTCGGCCTGCCGCTGTCGCGCCAGTTGATCGAGGCGCATGGCGGCAAGCTTGATATCCAGTCGGAGAAGGGAGCGGGCACTACCGTGACCATTAGCCTGCCGTGATCGTGGACCTGCCCGATCTCGCCGCAATGGAGGCCTTCGGTGCGCGCATCGCGGCGCAGTTGCGGGCGGGTGACGTGGTGGCGCTGACGGGTGGCCTCGGCGCGGGCAAGACCACGCTGGGCCGCGCGGTACTCTCCGCGCTCGGTCACACTGGCGAAGTGCCGTCGCCCACTTTCACCATCATCGAGACCTACGATCCGCCTGCTGTCCGCCTGCCGGTGGTCCACGCCGATTTCTACCGGCTTAAAAGCCCGCGGGAAGTGGAGGAGATCGGGCTTGACGACTATCGCGACGGCGCAGCGCTGCTGGCGGAATGGCCTGATCATGCGGGCGGCTTCGCGCATGAGCCTTCCTGCCTGTCAATTGCCCTCGAAATCCACCATTCCGGCAGGCGGGCGATTGTGGAAGGTGGCCCGGATTGGCTAGGGCGCATGCCATGAGCGATAGTCTGCCCGCGGGCCTCGATTCCTTTGTTGCCGCAGCCGGATGGCCGGGCGCGGCGGTGGAGCCCCTGCCGGGCGATGCCAGCTTCCGCCGCTACTTCCGCCTGCGCCAGGGTGGCGGGGAGACCGCCATGCTGATGCACGCGCCGCCGCCGCACGAAGATCCCGGCCCCTTCCTCCATGTCGGTAAGTGGCTGCTCGATCATGGCATGCGGGCGCCTGCCATCCTGGCCGAGGATGCAGCGGCTGGGCTGGTGCTGATCGAAGACTTTGGCAATGACCGGATGCGCGACTGGCTGGATGTGAACCCGGCGGCGGAGGCGGATACCTACAGCGCGGCAATCGACGCGCTGGTGGACCTCCACCGCTGTCCGCCCGGGCCCTTCGCGCCTTACGACATGCCGACCTACCTGCGCGAAGTGCGGCTGTTCACCGAATGGTTCTGTCCCGCCGCCGGTATCGCGGTGCACGAAGCGGCGCACGATGCGGCGTGGGAACAGGCGCTCGCCCCGCTGCTTGACCGGCAGCAGCCCGGGGTGACAGTGCTGCGCGATTACCACGCGGAGAACATCATGCTGCTGCCCGATAGCGACCAGGGCCTGATCGACTTCCAGGATGCTCTGGTGGGCCATCCGGCGTACGATCTTGTGTCGCTGTTGCAGGATGCGCGGCGCGATGTGTCGCTCGAACTGGAAGCGGCCATGCTCGAACATTACCTGTCGCGGGTGGATGCCGGGCCGCAGTTCATCGCCGACTATGCGCTGCTGGGTGCCCAGCGGAATGCCAAGATCGTGGGCATCTTCACCCGCCTGTGGCAGCGTGATGGCAAGCCGCGCTATCTCTCGCTGATCCCGCGCGTGTGGGAAGCGATGGAGCGCGACCTGGCGCATCCGGCGCTGGCCCCGGTCGCGGCATGGTTCGATGCCAATGTACCGGCGGAATGGCGCGAGCGGCGCGGTGCCGGATTGAGTGGGGAGCCGAAGTGACCAAGCTGGCCTCCGATACCGCAATGGTCATGGCCGCAGGGCTGGGCAAGCGGATGCGGCCGCTCACCGCCAGCCAGCCCAAGCCGATGGTGCGGGTGGCGGGCAAGCCGATGATCGACCATGCGCTCGACCGCCTGACCGAAGCCGGAATCGCCCGCGCCGTGGTCAATGTGCACTACTTCCCCGATGTGCTCGAAGCCCACCTGGCGGAACGCAAGCGGCCCGCCGTGACCATTTCCGACGAGCGCGTGCAATTGCTCGAAACAGGCGGCGGGCTGGTGAAGGCGCAGGGCCTGCTGCCCGATCCGTTCTTCTGCCTCAACAGCGACAACCTTTGGCTTGATGGACCCAAGAACACTTTTGCCGACCTCTCGGCGCGGTGGGACCCGGACCAGATGGACGCGCTGCTGCTGCTGGTGCCGCACAAGGGCGCGCTCAATTTCACCGGCAAGGGCGATTTCCATATGGATTCGCGCGGGCGCCTGAAGCGGCGGCGTTCTGGCTATGTCGCGCCCCATATCTTTACCGGCATCCAGTTGGTATCCAAGCGCCTGCTGCGCGATGCGCCTGACGGGCCATTTTCAACCAATGTGCTGTGGGACCGCGCGATCGAGGAAGGGCGGCTCTATGGGCTGGCCTTTACCGGGCGCTGGTTCGAAGTCGGCACTCCCGCAGCGATCAAGCCGACCGAACTGGCGTTGACCGATGGCCTCTAGCGTCCGGCCTATCTGATGGCGGGCGCTGGCCCCAAGTTCTATTCGCCTAGCGTCTATTCCATCGCCGCGCATCGCGGCTTTGCCGATGCGTTGGTGGCGGGTCTCGTGCCGCGCTATTCCGATGGCCCCTTCGGCCTTGCCCGGCTGACCCTGATCCTGCCCAGTACCCGCGCCATGCGGACCATGCAGGAATCCTTCATCCGCCACTATGGCGCAGCGGGCCAGCAGGGCCTGCTGATGCCGCGCATGGCGGTGGTGGGCGACCTCGATCTTGACGAGACGCTGGGGCCGCTGCTCGACAGCCTGGGCGCGGGGCTCGACGTGCCGCCTGCCGCCGATCCCACCTGGCGCTGGCTGCGGCTGGCCGAACTGATCCGCGCCGAACGGGGCGAGGAAGCGCCCGGCGACAGCGCCCTGCTGCGGCTCGCGTTCCAGTTGGGGCAGGTGATGGACCGGCTGCTGGTTGAGGAAGTGCGGCCCGAGGCGCTGGTGGAACAGGCCGTGCTGGACCTGCTGCCCGAGGTGTCGGAACACTGGCTGCGCAGCCTGTCGCTGTTCGTAGCCGTGCAGGATGCCTGGCTGGCGGAACTGAAGGCGGCAGGGCAGGTCGATGCCGCCACCCGGCGCAACCGGCTTTTCCGTGAAGCAGCGCGGCGGTTGGCGGCGAACCCGCCAGCTACCCCCATCGTGGTGGCAGGCGTCACCAGCGCCGCGCCCGCACTCGCCGCCCTGTTGCGCACCATTGCCGACTTGCCCAATGGCGCGGTGATCCTGCCCGATCTGGACCTGTCGCTGGACGATGCCGTGTGGGACGAACTGGGCCAGGCGGGTTCGCCGGAAGGCGACACGCCGTTCGGGCGCGACGATGCGCTGACCCATCCGCAGTATCATCTCAAACTCCTGCTCAACCGCATGGGAGTGGCGCGGGGCGAGGTGCAGCAGTGGCACCGTGCAGGCCTCGGCAAGGGGCCGCCGGAACGCAGCCACGCGATCTCCAGCCTGTTCCTGCCGCCGCAAGCGAGCAAGGCCTGGGCCACGCTGCCGGGCGAGAAGCGGCGGTTGGCGGGCGTGCAGCTTGTCGAGAGCGCCAATCCCGAGGAAGAGGCCCAGGCCATCGCCCTTTTGGTGCGCGAGGCGCTGGAGGAACCCGAGAAGCGCGTCGCCCTGGTTACCCCCGACCGGGGCCTTGCCGCGCGGGTCGTGCAGCATCTGCGCCGGTGGCACATCACGGCGGACGATACCGCAGGCAGGCCGCTGGCGCAGACGGCGGCGGGGCGTGTGCTGCTGCTGCTCGCCGATGTCATGGCTCAACAGGCTGCGCCGGTGCCGCTGATGGCGCTGCTCGGCCATCCGCTGGTCATGCGCGAGGACGGGCGGGAGGACTGGCTGAAATCCGTCCGCGCGCTGGAACGCAAATTGCGCGGCCCGCGGCTGGAGCCCGGCCTTGGCCCGCTGCGCGAACCGGCGGAAAATGCCGGAGTGGCCGAGTGGTGGGCGCAGGCCGAAGCCATCCTCGCTCCGCTGATGGACCACCCCGACGACCTGCTGCTGGCCGACGCGCTGGACCTCCTCGCCACGGCGGGCGAGGCGCTGTGCGGGCAGGGCTTGTGGGCACAGGAAGACGGACGGATGCTGGCGCGCATGGTGGAGAACCTCCGCCTCCACGCCCGCGCTGCGGGAACGGTGGTCGCGCCCGATCACCTGCTCACTGTGCTGCGCGACGTGATGGACCGCGAGAGCGTGCGGCCGCCCTATGGCGGACATCCGCGCGTGGCGATCTACGGCCTGCTCGAAAGCCGGATGACCCGGGCGGACCTGGTGATCTGCGCGGGCCTGAACGAGGGCACCTGGCCCGCCAGCCCGGCAAGCGATCCGTTCCTGGCCCCGGCGGTATTGCGGGCGCTGGGCGCACCGGGGGCGGATTTCCGCATTGGCCTTGCCGCGCATGATCTGGCTGGTGCGCTGGGCGCGCGGCAGGTGGTGCTCAGCCGCGCGCGGCGCGATGCGGGCGGGCCGGTGCTGGCCTCGCGCTTCTGGCTGAGGATCTGTGCGCTCCTGGGCAACAACCTGCCCAAAGACCTCAAGGACAGCGGCATCGTGCAACTGGCCCGCGCCATCGACCGGGGCGAGACGGTGCCGCACCATCCGCGCCCGTCGCCCATGCCGACGGCAGAACAGCGGCGGCGCGGGACTTTCAGCGTTACCACGCTCGACCGGCTGCGCAGCGATCCCTACCAGTTCTATGCCCAGAAGGTGCTGTCGCTCAGCGAAATGGACCTGCTCGACGCCGAGCCGACAGCAGCCTGGCAGGGCACCCTAGCGCACCAGATCCTGGAAGACTGGCACGACGGCAAGGGCAGCCTGGCCGATCTTGCCGAGCAACACCTGGCCGACATGCGCGCCCACCCGCTGATGCGCGCGTTGTGGCGGCCGCGCCTGTTGAAGGCGCTGGAATGGGTGGAACTGACGGTCACCGCCGACCCTTCGCGCGTGCCCGTGGCGTGGGAGGAGGAAGGCGAGCTCGACTATCGTGGCGTCACCATCACCGGCAAGGCCGACCGGATCGACCGGCTGGCCGATGGCACGCTGGCCGTAGTCGATTACAAGACCGGCAAACCGCCCAGCAAGGCCCAGGTCGAACAGGGCTTTGCCATGCAGCTTGGCACACTGGGCCTGATGGCGCAGGAGGGTGCGTTCGATGACGTGCGCGGCACGCCGACGGCCTTCGAATACTGGTCGCTCGGCAAGAGCGAGGACAGCGAAACCGGCTTTGGCTATGTCGAGACCCCGCTCAAGCTGGGGCAGGCGCGCACCGGTGTGGAGCCGGACCAGTTCCTGCCCCAGGCGCGTCGCTTCCTCGACGATGCGCTCGACCGGTGGATTCTCGGCACCGAGGGCTTCACTGCCCGCCTCAATCCCGATGCCAAGGTCTATGCCAGTTACGACCACCTGATGCGGCTGGACGAATGGATGGGCCGGGAGGACGAGGGATGAGCGGGCAGAAGGTCTTCCCGCTCAGCGACGAGCAACTGGGCGCCGTCGATCCGCGTGACAGCGTGTGGCTCTCCGCTTCTGCCGGAACCGGCAAGACGCAGGTGCTGTCCGCCCGCGTGCTGCGGCTGCTGCTGCGGCCCGATGTGCGGCCAGAACAGATCCTCTGCCTCACCTTCACCAAGGCGGGGGCTGCCGAAATGGCTGCCCGTGTCAGCGAAGTGCTGGCAAGCTGGGTACGGATGGACGATGCCGTGCTGGGCGGCGACCTGCTGATGATCGGGGCCGACAACGATCCCGATACGCGCTCCCGCGCACGCACCCTGTTTGCCGCCGTGCTCGATTGTCCGGGCGGGGGCCTCAGGATCGATACGATCCACGCCTTTGCCCAGTGGCTGCTGGCAGCTTTTCCGGGGGAAGCCGGGCTGGAGCCGGGCTCGCGCCCGATGGAAGACCGCGACCGCGACCTGCTCGCCAGCCGCGTGCTGTCCGATCTCCTGGTCGAATGGCAGGAGACAGGCGATCGCGCGGCGATAGAGGCAATCGAACTGCTCTCGCTCCGCCTCGGCCCCGATGGCGCGCGCGGCTGGCTGGTGCGCTGCGCCGCTGCGCGCGAGGCATGGATGGGGCCGGGCGCCTTTGCCCCGCCGATGCGGCCGCTGATCGAGAACCTGCTGGGGATCGAGGAGGGGATGACCCGCGCCACCCTGGCCGAATGGTGCAGCGACGATGTGCTCGACCAGACTCCACTGCGCCAGATCGCCGATACCTATCACGCCTGGGGCACCAAGAGCGGCGCACCCTATCCGCAAGCGATTGCCCAGTGGCTGGCGCTGGCGGCAGAGGACCGGCTGGCCCGTTGTGTCGCCTTGCGCGATGCGCTGTTCAACAAGGGCGGCGTTCTCAAGTACCTGAAGAATATCGAGAAGATCGATCCCGGCATCGGTTCGGTCGGGGATGACCTGGCGGCATCCTTTGCCTCTCTCCTCGAACACAAGGCCAGGTTCGACATGGCCGACCTCATCACGCCCGCGCTGGAAGTGGGCCGCAAATATGCGCTGGCGTGGGACGAGGCGAAGCGGCGCGAGGGGCTACTCGATTTTGACGACCTGATCCGCTCGGCCGCGCAATTGCTGGCCGAGCCGGGGCAGGGCGACTGGATCCGCTACAAGCTCGACCGCCAGTTCGATCACGTGCTGGTGGACGAGGCGCAGGACACCAACCAGGCGCAATGGTCGATCATCGATGCGCTGACTGGCGATTTCTTTGCCGGTCTGGGCCAGCGGGACGAGAAGCTGCGCACGCTGTTCGTGGTCGGCGACTACAAGCAGGCGATCTTCCGCTTCCAGGGCACCAGCCCGGAAAACTTCGCCCGCGCGCGGGACCGCTATCGCCAGCTGATGCTGGACCGGGCGCGCAATGCCGCCATGGTGCAGGCCACTTTCGAAGCGCGCGAACTGGTCGAGTTGCCGCTGGGCCGGTCCTATCGCACCGCGCAGGACGTGCTCGATTTTGTCGATGACGCGGTGCGCTCCATCGGGCCGCAAATGCTCGGCTTGAGCGACGAGTACGAACAGCATGTCGGGGACAGCAAACGTCCTGGCCTGGTGCGGTTGTGGCAGCCAGTCAGCGCCACACCTGATGAGCCGGACGAGGATGCAGAGCTCGATCCCGCCGATGCCGAAACCTGGATCTCCGCCCCCGAACGCCGCATGGCCGACCGCATTGCCGCACAGGTCAAGCACTGGATGGAGCACGGCTTCCCGCTGGTTAAAGGCGGGGCGCGCAATGCCGGGCCGGGCGATGTGATGGTGCTGGTGCGCAAGCGGCGCGAGCTGGCGGGACTGATCGTGGCGCGGCTCCACGCAGCAGGTGTGCCGGTGGCGGGCGTGGACCGGCTGCGACTGGGCGCTCCCCTGGCGGTGAAGGACCTGATGGCGGCGCTGCGTTTCGCCGCGCAACCGGCCGACAGTCTCAACCTTGCCGCATTGCTGGTCTCGCCAGTATTCGGCTGGAGCCAGCAGGATCTGCTCGACCATGCATATCGCGAAAAGGTCACGCTGTGGGACCACTTGCGGTCGCACCGCAACCACCCGCTGGTGGGCGAGGCGGTGGACAAGCTCCTCGGGCTCCTCGCCATTGCCGATTTCGAGCCGCCGCAGGCGCTGCTCCACTGGATGCTGGTCGGGCCGTGGCAGGCGCGGCGCAAACTGACCGCTCGGCTGGGCAGCGATGCCAATGACCCGATCGACGAACTGCTCAATGCCGCGCTGGCCTTCTCCGCCGCGCACGTTCCCAGCCTGCAGGGCTTCATCCAGTGGTTCGATGCGGGGGACGGCGAGCTGAAGCGCGAGGCGGGTGAAGGCGGCGGGCAAGTGCGGGTGATGACTGTCCATGGATCGAAAGGCCTGCAGGCACCCATCGTGATCCTTGCCGACGCCACCGGCAATCCGCACCGGCCGCTGGTCAGCGCCAGCGAGCTTCCGCCGCCCGAATGGCGCGGCGGTCCCCCCATGCCGTTGCCCTCGCTGCGCAAGGCGGAGAAGAGCCCCGCGGTGATCGAAGCCGATGCCGCCGAGCAGGCGGCGCAACTGGCCGAGCACTGGCGGCTGCTCTACGTCGCCATGACCCGCGCGGAAGAGGCGCTATTCATCGGCGGTGCGCTGGGCAAGCGCGAGAAGGAATGCCACGCCGATAGCTGGTACGCCCGCCTTGCTCCGCTGTTTCCCGACCTGTCCGAGCATGACGATATCTGGGCCGCCCGCCGCGAGCGAGGCTCGCAGGCCGATCCGATCCTCAAGGTCAATGCCGAGCAGCAGGGCGCGCGGATGGAACTGCCGCGCTGGGCCATCACGCCCATCGGCCCCGAACCGCGCCCGCCGCGCCCGCTCGCGCCGTCTTCCGCAGCAGACGAGCAGGGGGCAGATCCACCCTTGCCGAGCGACGCGAGCGCGCTTGCCGCACGACGGGGCGTGCTTATGCACAGCCTGCTCGAACGGCTGCCCGATGTCGCGTCCGACCAGCGCGAGGAGCGCGGCGGGGCATGGCTGGTGCGGATGGCGGCGGACTTTTCCAATGGCGAGCGCGCCGACATGCTCGCCCGCGCCATGGCGGTGATTGCCGATCCGCAATGGGCCGAACTGTTCGGACCCGATGCCATGGCCGAAGTCCCGCTTGCCGCCACGGTGGCAGGCCAGGTGATCGCGGGCACGGCCGACCGTCTGCTGGTGGACGACACCCGCGTGCTGGTGGCCGATTTCAAGACCGCCCGCCGCCCGCCGTCATCGCTGGGCGAGCTTCCCGCCAGCACCCTGCGCCAGATGGGCGCCTATGCCGCCGCGCTGGAGGTGATCTTCCCCGGACGGCGGGTAGAGGCGGTCTTGCTCTACACCCAGACCCCGCTGCTGATTGCGATTCCGCCAGAACTGCTGGCCGCCAACAAACCGCGCTTGGCCCCGGTGGAGTAATCCTTTTCACAGGCCGTATTGCCGATTTCGGCATGGTCCCTAGATTGATGCCATACGAAAACAGGAGTTTGCCCGATGGCCACCAAGACAATCACCGACGCCAGCTTCCAGGCTGACGTGCTCGACAGCGACAAGCCCGTGCTGGTCGATTTCTGGGCCGAATGGTGCGGCCCCTGCAAGATGATCGCCCCCGCGCTGGAGGAAATCAGCGAGGAACTGGCCGGCCAGGTGACCATCGCCAAGATGGACATCATGGAAAACACCGAAGTTCCCGGCTCCATCGGCGTGCAGTCGATCCCGCTGCTGGTGCTGTTCAAGAACGGCGAGGCCGTGGCCCACAAGCTGGGCGCTGCACCCAAGAGCCAGCTCAAGGGCTGGATCGAAAGCGTTCTGTAACCTTCCTCCCCTCTTCTTCAGAGGAGGGGATCGAGGGGTGGTGGCGGTGCCGCCAGGATTGCGTCTGGCTGCAGCACCACCCCCAGCCCCCTCCTCTGAAGAAGAAGGGGCTCTAGGCCAGATTGCGCATCCGCTCCGCCAGTTCGTCCCACAGGGCCGGACTGGCGGCGCCGATCAGCCCGCCAAAGACATCGCCATCCACCCGGTAGGGCGATCCATCGGGCCGGGCCGCCACGCCGCCCGCCTCGTTCAGCCACAGCGCGCCCGCCGCATGGTCCCACGGCAGGGTCCGCTCGAACAGCGAGACATCGTTGGTGCCCAGCGCCAGCCGCGGATATTGTTCCGCCGCGCAATAGGGCACGTCCACCAGGCGATAGTGCGGGGCAATATGCTCCATCACCCTGTCGCGCTTGGCGAGATCCATGAACAATAGCGAGATCGCGGCGACAGGTGACGCCTCGCCGGTGGGGCGTGCGGTGAACCGCTGCCCGTCGATATATGCGCCCTGGCCGTGGTGGGCGGCACAGAACCGCTCGGTCAGGCAGTCGTAGATCCAGCCCGATTGCGCCAGACCATGTTCGGCCCGGGCGATCAGCACGCCGAAGGGCGGCTGGCCCTTGGCGAAATTGCGCGTGCCATCCAGCGGGTCGATGATCCAGCACGGCTGCGACAGGCGCTCCATCACCGCGGCGTCGGCATGGGTCGCTTCCTCGCCCACAATGGCCAGCGAGCCATCAATCCGCGCCAGCCCTTCGGCCAGCAGCAACTCTGCCTCGCGGTCGGCCACGGTGACGGGATCGTTGCCGCCCTTATCCTCCACTTCGCCATGCTGGAGATTGCGATAGCGTGGCAGGATGGCCGCCTCCGAAACGCTGCGCATCAGCGCCAGCAGTTCTCGGTCGAGCATGCTCAAGAGCGGTAATCCGCATTGATTGCGATATATCCGTGGGTCAGGTCGCAGGTCCACACCGTGGCCCGGCCCATGCCGAGGCCCAGATCCACGTCGATGTCGATTTCCTGTCCCTGCAGATGCTCGGCCACCGGCGCTTCGTCGTAATCGGCCAACGGGAGGCCATCCCGCGCGGCCCAGACGCCGCCGAAGGCGATGGACAGGCGATCGCGGTCGGCCGGTTGCCCGGCCTTGCCGACAGCCATGACCACGCGGCCCCAGTTGGCATCGCCCCCGGCAATCGCGGTCTTCACCAGCGGCGAGTTGGCAATGGCGAGGCCGATCACCCGCGCGCTGTCATCGCTCACTGCGCCGGCCACGTTGACCGTGATGAACTTCTGCGCCCCTTCGCCATCGCGCACCACCAGGTGGGCGAGCTGGCGACACATGTCCTCCATCGCCGCCATGAAGGCATCGGCGCCTGCGTCCTCGAAGGTGGCGATAGGCGCGTTGCCCGCCCTGCCGGTGGCAAAGGCCAGCACCGTGTCGCTGGTCGAGGTGTCGCTATCCACCGTGATGCAGGAAAAACTGCGCTGGTTGGCGCCCGACAGGCAGGCCTGGAGGAATTCCGCATCCACCGCCGCATCGGTGAAGATGTAACCCAGCATCGTCGCCATGTCGGGCGCGATCATGCCGCTGCCCTTGATGATGCCGTTCAGCGTCACGCGGGTATCGCCCAGCATGGCCGAGACCGTCACGCCCTTGGCAAAGGTATCGGTGGTGGAAATGGTCAGCGCCGTATCCTCCCACGAACATTCTGGCGCGGTGAGGGCCGCGGCCACACCGTCGCGCGCCTTGTCGAGCGGCAGTGGCACGCCGATCACGCCGGTGGAGGAGACGAACACCTCAGCGGGATCGCAGCCGAGGTGTTCGGCCACCTGCCCCATGATCTGCTCCACCGCCGCACGCCCGCGATAGCCGGTGAAGGCGTTCGAATTGCCCGCATTGACCACCAGCGCCCGCGCTGTCCCGCGCCCCACATTCTCGCGGCCAAGTTCCACCTCGGTCGAACAGCAGACATTGCGCGTGAACACGCCCGCCACCACAGTGCCCGGCGCCAGTTCGGCATAGGTCAGGTCGCACCGGTCCCAGGTCTTGTACCGCGCCCGCGCCACGCGCAGGGTCACGCCTGCGATGGCCGGCATATCGGGAAAGGGCAGGGCGAGGGGCGAGCGTTCGAGGTCCATGGGCCGCGCATAAGACCAAGCGTCCAAGCCTTCAATCGGTGAATGTTCAGCCCAAAGTAACGCCGCCAAAGTAGACAGGCCGAAATAGATCGCTATCTGAAGGCCACGATGCTTCGCCAACTGCTCACACTTCTGGCCGTTTTGACCGGGCTGACCACTGCGGTCGCTCCGGCGCACGCGCTCGATGTGCGCAGCCAGGCGGTGGCGATCACGCAGGAAATGGCTCCGGGCCAGGCCCAGGTTGCTGCCGTTGTGCGCGAAGAAGCCCAGGCGCTGCGCCGCGTTCCTGCCCCGCTGGCGGTCGTTGCGCCGCTAGAAGTGGCCCGGGTCATCGTTCGGGCCGTGATCATCAAGGTCGACCGCGCGCACGAATAGCTGCGCGCCCCATCCGACCTTGCACCCTATTTTCGGCCCCGCGCGTTGATGCCGTGGCCGCTTCCCCTATACCGACAGGATCGCTCCCATGTGGCAGACAATCGCCAAATCGTTCTTCGGATCGGCCAATGACCGTTACGTAAAATCGCTCGACAAGATCGTTGCGCGGATCAATGCGCTCGAACCGCAACTGGCGGACTTTTCGGATGACGAGCTGAAGGCCCAGACCGCCAAGTTCCGCCTCAAGCTGGCCGAGGGCCAGACGCTCGACGACATCATGCCCGAAGCCTTCGCCACCGTGCGCGAAGCATCGAAGCGCGTGCTCGGTATGCGGCACTTCGATGTGCAGATGGTCGGCGGCATCGTGCTCCACCGCGGCGAGATCGCCGAGATGAAGACCGGCGAAGGCAAGACGCTGGTCGCCACGCTGGCCACCTACCTCAACGCCATCGAAGGCAAGGGCGTCCACGTGGTGACGGTGAACGATTACCTTGCCACGCGCGATGCCGAATGGATGGGGCAGTTGCACAAGTGGCTGGGCCTGACGATCGGCGTGATCGTACCCAACATGCCCGAACACGCCCGGCGCGAGGCCTATGCCGCCGACATAACCTATTCGACCAACAACGAACTGGGCTTCGATTACCTGCGCGACAACATGAAGGACAGCCGCGCCAAGATGGTGCAGCGCCCCTTCAACTTCGCCATCGTGGACGAAGTCGACTCCATCCTGATCGACGAGGCCCGCACCCCGCTGATCATCTCCGGCCCGACCGAGGACAAGAGCGACCTTTACCTGACCATCGACGCCGTGGTGAAGGGCCTGGAGGAGGAATACTACGAGAAGGACGAGAAGAGCCGCACCGTCCAGTTGAACGAGGAAGGCACCGAGGAAATCGAGCGCCGCCTGATCGAAGCCGGTCTGCTCAACTCAGACAATCTCTACGATATCGAGAACACCCTGGTGGTCCACCACCTCGACCAGGCGATGCGTGCGGTGATCATGTTCAAGAAGGACATCGATTACATCGTCAAGGACGACAAGGTGATCATCATCGACGAGTTCACCGGCCGCATGATGGATGGCCGCCGCTGGTCGAACGGGTTGCACCAGGCGGTCGAGGCCAAGGAAGGCGTGGCGATCCAGCCCGAGAACCAGACGATGGCCTCGATCACCTTCCAGAACTATTTCCGCATGTATCCCAAGCTCTCCGGCATGACCGGCACGGCCAGCACCGAAGCGGCCGAATTCTGGGATATCTACAAGCTCAACGTGGTGGAAATCCCCACCAACCAGCCCGTCGGCCGGATCGACGAGCAGGACGAATTCTACAAGAACACCGCCGACAAGTTCCTCGCCATCGCCAAGGCGATCCGCGAGAAGAACGAGATCGGCCAGCCCGTTCTGGTGGGTACGGTCTCCATCGAGAAGTCCGAGCTGCTGAGCGAATATCTCACCAAGGAAGGCGTGGAGCACGCCATCCTGAACGCCCGCATGCACGAGCAGGAAGCCCGCATCGTGGCCCAGGCCGGACGCATCGGCGCGGTCACCATTGCCACCAACATGGCCGGGCGCGGGACCGACATCCAGCTTGGGGGCAACATCGAATTCCGTACCGAGGACGAGCTGGGCGATATTCCGGAAGGGCCGGAGCGCGATGCCGCGGCGGAACGGATCAAGGCCGAAGTGCTGGCCGAGCGCGAGCGGGTGAAGGAAGCGGGCGGACTGTTCGTGCTGGGCACCGAACGCCACGAAAGCCGCCGCATCGACAACCAGCTGCGCGGTCGTTCGGGCCGCCAGGGCGATCCCGGCCTGTCCCGTTTCTACCTGTGCCTGGAGGACGATCTCCTGCGCATCTTCGGGCCGGACACGCTGTTCTCCAAGATGATGAATTCCAACCTGGAAGATGGCGAGGCGATCGGCTCCAAGTGGCTGTCGAAAGCCATCGAGACCGCCCAGAAGAAGGTCGAGGCGCGCAACTATGAAATGCGCAAGCAGGTCGTGCAGTACGATGACGTGATGAACGACCAGCGCAAGGTGATCTACGAACAGCGCGCCGAGGTGATGGATGCCGACCATGTCGAGGACGTGGTGGTGGACATGCGTACCGATGCGATCAACGCCATGGTCGGCACCGCTTGCCCGCCCAATTCCTACCCCGAGCAATGGGACATCGTCGGCCTGAAGGCCAAGGTGGCCGACGTGATGGGCATGGACGTGCCGATCGAGGACTGGCTGCAGGAAGACCAGGTCGAGCCCGAGATCATCGAGGAACGCCTGCAGAAGCTGGCCGATGACAAGCTGCAGGAAAAGATCGCGGCGCTTGATCCCGACATGTGGCGGCGGCTGGAAAAGGGTATCCTGCTCCAGCAGCTCGACCATCACTGGAAGGAACACCTCGCCACGCTGGATGCCCTTCGCCAGGTGGTGGGCCTGCGCGCCTATGCCCAGAAGCAGCCCCTCAACGAATACAAGCAGGAAGCTTTCGGCCTGTTCGAGCTGATGCTGGAATCGATCCGCGAGGCGGTGACGAAGATCCTCCTGACCAGCGAATTCCGCATTTCGGCCCCGCCGCCCGAGCCGGCCCTGCCGACCCTGCCGCAGTTCATGACCGGCCACATCGACCCGCTGACCGGCGAGGACAATTCCAACGATGCCGATGGTTCGCGCTTCCAGGCGCCGCTGTTCGGCGCGCTGGCGGGCTCGGTCATGGCCCAGGTCGGGCCGGGCGGATCGGAACGGACCGATCCCTATGCCGGGATGAACATCAACCGCAACGCGCCGTGCCCCTGCGGTTCGGGCAACAAGTATAAGCACTGCCACGGGGCGGTGTAGCCCGCGCAACCATCGCATGACCCTTCCCGGCTTGCCAGAACAGTAACGTTCGTTATTGTCTGGCACGGGAAGGGGATGCGCGATGGAAATAACCCGGCTTGAACTGCCCCGCCGTTCGGTGGGCGAAGGTCCGGTGTGGGACGTGGCCGAACAGGCGATGTACTACATCGACATCCTCGATCAGAAGGTCTTGCGCTGGCATCCGGAAAGCGGCGCGCAGGCCGAATGGGCCGTGCCGCAGATGATCGGCTCCATGGCCTTGTGCGAGCAGGGCGGGGCGATTGTCGCTTTGGTCGATGGCATCCACGCTCTCGACTTCGATAGTGGCGCGGTTACTCCGCTGGCCCTGATAGAGCCCGCCGATCCGGCGATCCAGCTGGCCGATGGCAAGGTGGACCGCGCAGGCCGCTTCGTGTTCGGCACCAGCCACCGCAAGGCTGCCGAGCCGCTGGGCGGGCTCTATTCACTCGATGGGGGAGCGCTACGACAACTCGACAGCGGCCTGACCCTCGGCAACGGCCCCTGCTGGTCGGCCGACAACGCCACGCTCTACCACGCGGACAGCATGGCCCATGTCATCTATGCCTATGACTATGACCTAGCCACCGGCAGTGCCACCAACCGCCGCCCGTTCTTCGACAGCAGCGCCTGGGGTCCGATCCCTGATGGCGCGACGGTGGATGCCCAGGGCAACCTGTGGGTGGCAATCTGCGAGGGCGGGGTGGTGCTGTGTATCTCGCCAGCAGGAGAGGTCGTGCGCGAGATCGCCATGCCCACGCGGCTACCGGCCAGCTGCATGTTCTTCGGCCCTAATCTCGACCGGCTGTTCGTGCCTTCGATCGATCCGTCTTTCCTCGGGCGGGAACCGGCGGATGGTGACGGGTGGAACTATGTGATCGACGGCCTCGGTGTTACCGGCTTGCCGGAGCCGCGATACCGTGGATAGGAAACAATGGGCGATACTCGCCCCGCTGCTGGTGGCAGTGTTCATCAACATCGCCGGGTTCAGCCTGATCCTGCCGCTGCTGCCGTTCTATGGCCAGGTGTTCGATGCCCGCCCGCACGAGATCGGCCTGCTGTTCGCCGCCTATTCCTTCGGCAACGTGTTCGGCGAGATATACTGGGGCCGCAAGTCCGACATCTGGGGCCGCAGCCGGGTGCTGGCGCTGACCACGCTGGTGGCAGGCCTCAGCTATTTCGCCTTCGCCTATGCCCCGGGCCTGTGGGCGGCAGTGCTGATCCGCATATTCAGCGGCTTCTTCTCGGGCACGCTGGGCGTCTGCACGGGCTTTATTGCCGACGTGTCCGCACCGGAAAAGCGCGCCAAGACATTGGGCTATTTCGGCGCGGCCTTCAGCCTGGGCTTTGCCTTCGGGCCGGTGCTGGGCGGGCTGCTGGCGGGCGAGGAAGTTGTCGCCGCCAGCTTCCGCCTGCCCATATTCGTCGCGGGCGTGCTGTCGATCATGGCGAGCCTGTGGTGCGCCCTGGTGCTGCGCGATGCGGCCCAACCGGCGGGCGAGGGCCGTCCCCTGCCGAAATATTCCGATGCCTTTCGCTTCGTTGCCGCCGATGGCCTGTTGTCGCGGCTGTTCGTGATCGGCTTCTTCGGCATTGCTGCCTTTGCCTCCATGGAGGCAATCTATGGCCTGTGGAGCGAGGAGAACTTCGGCTGGTCCGCCCGCGACCTAGGCCTCGCCTTCCTCGCCATCGGCAGCGGCGGACTGTTCGCCCAGCTGGTCCTGATCGGCCCGCTGGTGGCGCGTTATGGCGAGGCGCGGGTGATCGTGATGGGGCTGGCGCTGCTGGCGCTGTCGATGCTGCTGCAGCCGATCCTGCGCACGCCGGTTTCGGGCGTGCTGCTGATGGGCCTCTTGATGACCGGCCACAGCCTGGCCTTTCCCGGCGTCGGCGCGCTGCTCAGCCGCAATACGCCGGGTGAGCGGCAGGGCAGCGTCATGGGCCTGCTGATGGCGTCGAACGCCGTGGGGCGGATCGTCGCACCGCCGCTGTTCGGCCTGATCTACAGCGCCGTGGGACACGATGCGCCGTGGTATGCGGGTGCGGTGATGATCGGACTGGTGGCCATCGTGGCCATGCAGGCGGTGCGCCTGCTCGACCGGCAGCGCGCGGGCACGCCGGTTACAAATTGAGGCTTGCTATCGCGCGGCCAACAGATAGCCTCTGACCCACTTTAGGAGGATCAGCCATGAAACGCGCCATTACCTCTGCCATTGCTGTTGCGCTGCTGGCTTCCAGCGGCGTGGCCTATGCCAACAACCATGCAGGCGCTGCCGCCGCCATCGCCGCCGCCGTGGCGGACGACCGCCGCCCCGAAGCCGACGTGGCGCGCGACCCCTTGCGCAAACCGGCCGAAATCACCCATTTCGCCGGGGTCGAACCCGGCATGACCATCGCCGAGATCGCCCCCGGCGGCGGCTATTACACCCGCGTTCTGGCCGCAAGCGTGGGGCCGCAAGGCAAGGTCTATGCCCTGATGCCCAGCTTCTTCGCCAGCCGCCTCGGCGGGCTTGATGCCATCAACGCGCTGGCCGCTGAATATGGAAATGTCGAGGTGATCGTGGTCGAAGGCTATGACGCGCTGAGCCTGCCCGAGCAGGTGGACCTCGTCTGGACGACCGAGAACTACCACGATCTCGCCAACGGCGACATCGGCGTGGTCAATGCCGGCATTGACCGCGTGCTGAAGCCCGGCGGGATCTACTTCGTGGAGGATCACTCTGCACCGGGCACCGGCCTGTCCGCCACCTCGACCATCCACCGGATCGACCCGATGGCGGTGATCGGCCAGGTGACCAGCGCCGGCTTCGTGCTGGAAGCGACCAGCGACCTGCTGCTCAATCCCGATGACCCGCGCGACGTAAACCCACGCGAGGCGCAGCCGACCAGCGAGAAGTTCGCGCTGCGGTTCAGGAAGCCGGAATAGGCTCAGTCCTCGTCAGGCACCCGCTTGGCGTAATCATCGGTGCGGAACCAGCGGTTGAGCAGGGTCTCCAGCCGCACCAGTTCGGGCGTGCAGGCGGGAATGGCGGAGGCCGGTTCGCCTTCCTCCAGTGCGTCGGTCACGCGGTTGCGGTATTCGAACAGGTCTTCATCGCCTGCCTGCGGGACCAGCGCGGCGCGGGCGGCGAGCGTCCGGTCGATCCGGTCCTGCGCGGCACCGGCGTCGATATGCCCGGCGCGCAGGGCGTTGATCGTTTCGCAGACATAGGAGCGGCAGGTGTGAGGGCGGCTTTTGTAGATGCCGCAGCCGTCGCCTGACAGACGCGGACAGGGTTGGGCGAAGCTGCGTTCGCCGTCGTCATAGGTGGTGACATCAATCCCGCGGGCGCGCAGCTTGACCGCTTCCCACTGGGTGACGATGACACGGCCGAACATGGTGTTGTCGCAGCACATGCCGCATGAACGGCACAGCGCGCTCTCTGCTGGATGAGGCTGAGGCCTGGAAGCGCCCGGGCTGGTCAGAAAATGGCTCCCCGAGTAGGATTCGAACCTACGGCCAAGTGATTAACAGTCACCTACTCTACCGCTGAGCTATCGGGGAGCAACCCGAAGGCAGGGCGAGCCTATATTGGCCGCGATTCCGATTTGCAACCCCGTGGTAGTGGTCAGACGACGAATTGTTCGGCCACGATCCGTTCGTCAAGCGCATGACCGGGGTCGAACAATAGCTGCATCTCCATGTCGCGGGCGATTTCGACGTGGACCTCGGCGATGTCGCGGTATTCCTTCTGATCTGCCACCACGGCCACCGGGCGCTTGGCGGGCTCGCGGATGCGGAAGCTTACCCTGCTGCGATCGGGCAGGATCGCCCCGCGCCAGCGACGCGGGCGGAACGGGCTGATCGGGGTGAGCGCCAGCATGGCCGAATCGAGCGGCAGGATCGGGCCGTGGGCGGACAGGTTGTAGGCGGTAGAGCCAACCGGCGTTGCCAGCAGCACGCCATCGCCCATCAGTTCGGGCACGCGCACCTTGCCGTTGACGCTGATCTCGATCTTGGCGGTCTGGCGGGTTTCGCGCAGCAGGCTGACTTCGTTGATGGCGCAGCTGGTGTGCCGCTCGCCATCCTGCGTCACCGCTTCCATCCGCAAGGGGCAGACGGTGAGCGGACGGGCCTTGGCGATGCGTTTGGCCAGCCCGTCGCACCCGCGGTGGCGGTTCATCAGGAAGCCCACCGTGCCAAGGTTGAGGCCATAGGCGGGCAATATGTGCCCATCGTCCAGCATGCCGTGCAAGGCGTCGAGCATGAACCCGTCGCCCCCCAGCACCACCATGGCGCTCGCCTGGTTCAGCGGCACCCATGGCATGCAGCCATGCAAGGCCTCGGCAGCCTCGCGCGCGCGGTCGGTCGGCGAGGCCAGCAGGGCCAGCCGGTCCATGTCAATGAAGGTGCTCGCATCGGTCATCAGGCGCGGACAGTAGTGCCGCCGTCCCGATTTGCAACGCGCCGCTTATCCGGGCGTGACGAATGGGCAGCGCTCGTCCATCTGCCGCCCATGTCTTCCACCCGAACATCTGCCGAAACCGCCGCCGAACGCAGGCTGCGCCATGACCGGCGCGCCGCTGTCGAGCACCCGCTGGCGGCAGACCTCGCCGCCGCCATTGCTGCGGGGACGGTGGAGGTATTGTTCCAGCCGCAATATGGCTGCGAGACCGGCGGGATAACGGGAGCGGAGGCACTTGCGCGCTGGCATCATCCCGATCGCGGGACAGTGGCGGGCGACGAGCTGTTCCGTATCGCTGCCCGTTCCGGCCTGGTGCGCGTGCTGTCCGACCACGTGATGGACCGCGCGCTGACTGTGGCCTGCGACTGGCCCAAGGACCTGCGCCTGTCGCTCAACATTACCGCAGGCGACCTCGCCACGCCGGGCTTTCCCGATGTGGTCGCCGCAGCCCTGTGCCGCACCGGCTTTGCGCCCGAACGGCTGACGCTGGAGATTACCGAACAGGCGCTGGTGCTGGAACTGGACCGTTCGGCGGAGCGGCTGGGGCAACTGGTGGACCTGGGGATCAAGGTGGCGCTGGATGATTTCGGCGCGGGGTTCTGCAACTTCCGCTACCTCAAGAAACTGCCGCTGCACTATCTCAAGCTAGACCGTTCGATGATCGAGGGCATTGCCGATGACCGGCGCGACCTCGAAGTGCTGCGCGGCATCGTGGCGCTGGCCTCTGCACTGGACCTGGCGGTCATTGCCGAGGGGGTGGAGACGAAGGCCCAGCGCGACGCCGTGGTGCGCGAAGGCTGCGCCAGTTGGCAGGGCTATCTGGGGGCGAGGGCGGTTCCGGCGGCAGACTTTGCCGCGCTGGTCGCAGCCTAACCCGCCTTAGCCGCCTTCTTCACGATTCCGCTCAACCCCTTGGTCAGCTGCAACAGCCCGTTCAAACGGGATTGCGGATCGCCCCAGGCACGTTCGATCACCAGCTTCATGTCGGGCCGCAGGCGGGCCGTGCCCTTGGCCTTGGCATTGAGCCGCTCGACATAGGCGATGAGGCCCATGGGATCGGGGAAATCGTCGTTGTGGAATGTCACCAGCGTACCGCGGGCGCCGACATCGATCTTGGCAATGCAGGCTTCGATGGCCTGGTGCTTGATCTCGATCAGGCGGACCAGGTTCTTCGTCGCTTCGGGCAGGGCGCCGAAACGGTCGATCATCTCTGCCGCCATGCCTTCGATCTCGGCCTTGTCGCGTGCGTCGTTGAGGCGGCGGTACAGCGCCATGCGCACGGCGAGGTCGGGTACATAGTCGTCCGGGATCATGATCGGGGCATCGACGGTGATCTGCGGGCTGAAGGCCTCGCGCGCCCGTTCCAGCCCCATGGCACCGGCCTTGGCCGCCAGGATCGCGTCTTCCAGCATCGACTGGTAGAGTTCAAAGCCCACTTCGCGGATGTGGCCCGATTGCTCGTCACCCAGGAGGTTGCCCGCGCCGCGAATGTCGAGGTCGTGGCTGGCAAGCTGGAAGCCCGCCCCCAGCGAATCGAGGTCGCCCAGCACCTTCAGCCGCTTCTGCGCCACTTCGCTCAAGCTGGTGTCGGCAGGCGTGGTGAGATAGGCATAGGCGCGGATCTTCGACCGGCCCACGCGGCCACGCAGCTGGTATAGCTGGGCCAGGCCGAAGCGGTCGGCGCGGTGGATGATAATGGTATTGGCGGACGGGATATCGAGGCCGCTCTCGACAATGGTCGTGCTCAACAGCACTTCGTATTTCTTCTCGTAGAAGGCGCTCATCCGCTCTTCCACTTCGCTGGGGCTCATCTGCCCGTGGGCGGCGACGAAGCGGATTTCGGGCACGTTCTCGTGCAGCCAGTCGCTCACCTGCTCCATGTCGGAAATGCGCGGCACCACGATGAAGCTCTGCCCGCCGCGGTGATGTTCGCGCAGCAGGGCTTCGCGCATCACCATGTCATCCCATTCCATCACATAGGTCCGCACCGCCAGGCGATCGACCGGCGGGGTCTGGATGGTGCTGAGCTCACGCAATCCGCTCATCGCCATCTGCAGCGTGCGGGGGATCGGCGTGGCGGTAAGGGTGAGGACGTGGACATCGGTGCGCAGCTGCTTCAGCCGCTCCTTGTGGTTCACCCCGAACCGCTGCTCCTCGTCCACGATGACGAGGCCCAGGTCCTTGAACTTGGTATTCTTCGACAGGATCGCGTGGGTGCCGATCACCACGTCCACCTGGCCCGCCTCCAGCCCTTCTCGCGTGGCCTTCATCTCGGCGGCGGGGACGAGGCGGGAGAGGCGGCCGATCTGTAGCGGGAAGCCGCTAAACCGCTCGACAAAGCCGTTGTAGTGCTGGCGGGCTAGCAGCGTGGTGGGGGCAACGACCGCCACCTGCTGCCCGGCCATGGCCGCCACGAATGCGGCGCGCAGGGCCACTTCGGTCTTGCCGAAGCCGACATCGCCGCAGACCAGCCGGTCCATCGGCTTGCCCTCGGCCAGGTCCATCAGCACGTCCGAAATGGCGGCTTCCTGGTCCTCGGTTTCGGCCCAGGGGAAGCGGTCGACGAACTGGTTGTAACCGTTTTCGTCCGGCTCCAGCACGGGGGCCTGCTTCAGCGCGCGTTCGGCGGCCACCAGCATCAGTTCGCCGGCAATCTCGCGGATGCGCTCCTTCAGGCGCGCGCGGCGGCGCTGCCAAGCCTCGCCGCCCAGCCGGTCGAGCGCGGCGCCTTCCTCACTGCTGCCATAGCGCGAGAGGACGTCGATATTCTCCACCGGGATGTAGAGTTTGTCGCCGCCGGCATATTCCAGCATCACGCAATCATGCAGGCTCTTGCCCGCCGCGATGGGTTCGAGACCGAGGTACTTGCCGATGCCGTGATCCATGTGGACCACCAGGTCGCCACTGCGCAGGGCCTGCAATTCGGCCAGGAAGGCGTCGGCATCCTTCTGCTTCTTGCGGCGGCGGACGAGGCGATCGCCCAGCAAGTCCTGTTCGGTGACCAGTTCCAGCTCGTCATTGGCAAAGCCGGTGTCGAGCGGCAGCACCATGGCCACCGCTTTCCCCTTGGCAGACTTGCCCAGCGCATCCTGCCAGTTGTCAGCCAGCAGCACATCGGTGCCCGCCTCGGCCATGATCGAGGCGATGCGGCTGCGTGAGCCCTCGGAGTAGGCCGCCAGCAGCGGCCGCTTGCCCACCCGGGCCAGCGCGGCAAAGTGCTTGGCTGCCGCCTCGTAGGCGTTCTTCCCGGCGGATCGTTCGGGCGCGAAATCGCGGGCCGAGCGGAACCCGAAGTCGATTACCTTGTCGCTTTCCGGCTCGGCAAAGATGCTGGAGCGGTGGATCGGCAGGGCAGCCGTGGCCGCCGCCAGTTCCTCGCGCCGCAGGTAGAGCGCCGCCGGATCGAGCGGGCGGTAGGAGCCCTTGGCCTGGCCGGCGATCTCGCGCCGCTGGCGGTGGTAATCGGCGATGTCGGTCAGGCGTTCTTCCGATGCTTGCATGGCTGTGCCTTCGATCACCACCTGGTCCTGCGGGGTGAGGTAGTCAAAAATGGTCGCCAGCTTGTCCTCGAACAGCGGCAACCAGTGCTCCATGCCCGCCAGCCGCCGCCCGTCGCTCACCGCTTCGTACAGCGGATCCTGCGTGGCCGTGGCACCGAAGGTCTCGCGGTAATGGCTGCGGAAGCGCTTGATCGTTGCTTCATCGAGCAGGGCCTCGCTGGCGGGCAGCAGCAGGTGGCCTTCGACCGTGCCGGTGGTGCGCTGGGTGGCGGGATCGAACAGGCGCAGGCTTTCCAGCTCGTCGCCGAAGAAATCGAGCCGCAGCCCGCCATCGAGGCCCGAAGGGTAGATATCGAAGATCGACCCGCGTACGGCGAACTCGCCTGCATCGACCACGGTATCGCTACGGGTATAGCCCTGCCGCTGGAGCAGCCCGGCCAGGCTCTCGTGCCCGATCACCACGCCGGGCTTCAGTTCGCGCACGCTTTCGCGGATACGGAACGGGGTGAGCACGCGCTGGAGCACGGCGTTGATCGTGGTGATGACCAGTTGCGGCCCGCGCTGCGGCGCCTGCAAGCGGTATAGGGCCGACAGCCGCCGGGCCGAGACCGACAGGGCGGGGCTGGCGCGGTCGAACGGCAGGCAGTCCCACGCGGGGAAGTCGATGACTTCGAGTTCGGGCGCAAAGAACTGCGCGGCATCGGCCACGGCGCGCATGGCCGCATCGTCAGGTGCGATGAACACGGCCCGCCCGCTCTTCGCCGCGGCCTGTGCCGCCCGCGCCAGGTCGGCCAGCACCAGCGGCTGCGCGCCGCGCGCGACCGAGGCCAGCGTCAGCGGCTGTTTGGCAGACAGGATGCGGGCGAAATCGGGCATGGGGAAGCTGTTCCGTGCAAAGGCAAATACCCCCTGCCCGGACGGGGAGGGGGTGTCGCTGCTGTTCGTCTGCGGGCCGATAGCGCAGGCCACCAACCAGCGCTACCCCGCCCGAAGGTCAGATCCTTACGTAGTCGATCCGCTGCAGCGCTTCGAGCATCGGGCCGTGGAACCGCTCGGGCGCGGGCGCGGTTCCCAGGGCCCAGGCCATGACATCGACATCGTCCTCGTCGATCAGCGCTTCGAACCAGAGCATCGCCGCTTCGTCCCACCCGGCGTGGTGGGCATCGAAGTAGCCGCCGATCATGTAGTCGGCCTCGCGCGTGCCGCGGTGCCAGGCGCGGAATTTCATGCGGGCCATTCGCCTTTCGAAATCTGGCCGGGTGGAGTGATCGGGGGAAAGGTTCATGCCTGCCTTCTACCGTCTCGCCAAACGATCCGCTAGGGTCTGCTCATGCGCCCCGATATCCTCAACCCGCTGTTCGCCGAAACCGACAGCCTCGATGGCGTGGGGCCCAAGCTGAAGAAGCCGCTGGAGAAGCTGCGGCTCACCCGGTTGCGCGATGTGGCCTATCACCTGCCCGAGCGCTTCGTCATGCGCCGCAGCGTCACCGACCTCGATGAAGCGAGCGAGGGCGAGCAGATCGTCATTGCGCTCACGCCCATCGAACATCGCAGCAGCGGCACGGGGCGCGGGCCCTATCGTGTGCTGGCGCAGGATGCCAAGGGCAACATCTGCGCGCTCACGTGGTTCGGCAAGGCGAGCTATACCGCCAAGAAGCAGCTGCCGGTGGGCGAGAAGCGCTGGGTGGCGGGGCGGCTGGATCGCTATGGCGACATGCTGCAGATGGTCCATCCGGACCATATTTCGCCCGACAGTGCCGGGCTGGCAGGCAACCTGATGGAGCCGGTTTTCCGTCTGGCAGAAGGCCTCACCCAGCCGCGCATGGCGGGCATGGTGGCCCAGGCGCTGGAACGCGCGCCCGACCTCGCCGAATGGATCGAGCCGGGACTGTTGGGCAAGATGAAGTTGCCGTCATGGCGCGATGCCCTGATGCTGGCCCACCGCAGCGACCATCCGCAGGCGCGTGATCGCCTCGCCTATGACGAGTTGTTCGCCAATGCGCTCGCGCTGATGCTGGTGCGGCAGGCCAACCGCAAGCGGCGGGGGCAGGCGCTGAAGGGGGATGGTTCGCGGCGCGACCTGCTGCAATTGCCGTTCCCGCTGACCGGCGCGCAGAAGCGGTCGCTGGCCGAAATCGAAGGCGACATGGCGCAAGACACGCCCATGCTGCGCCTGCTGCAGGGCGATGTGGGGGCGGGCAAGACCGTGGTGGCGCTGGAAGCCATGCTGATGGCAGTAGAGGCAGGCGCGCAAGCGGCCTTGCTGGCGCCGACCGAAATCCTCGCCCGCCAGCACTATGATACCCTGCGCAAGCTGGCCGCGCCGACCGGCGTCGAAATCGCCATCCTGACCGGGCGCGACAAGGGCAGGGCGCGCGAATCCGTGCTGATGGGACTGGTCGATGGCTCGATCGACATTGTCGTGGGCACCCATTCGATCTTCCAGGACACGGTGAGCTACCGCAACCTCGGGCTGGTGGTGATCGACGAGCAGCACCGTTTCGGGGTGAGCCAGCGCCTGCTGCTGACGCAGAAGGGCCGTGTCACTCCGCATACCCTCGCCATGACCGCCACCCCGATCCCGCGCACGCTGGTATTGGCGCAATATGGCGAGATGGACGTGAGCAGGCTGGACGAGATGCCGCCGGGCCGCCAGCCGATCGACACCCGCGTGGTCTCCGCCACCCGCATGGAGGATGTGGTGGCAGGGGTTGAGCGGCACCTGTCATCGGGCCAGCAGGCTTACTGGGTCTGCCCCATGGTGCGCGACAACGAGGTGGACGATACTGCTGCTGCCGAGGCGCGCTATGCGGCGCTGAAGCACCGCTTCGGCGATGCGGTGGAACTTCTTCACGGGCAATTGCCGCCGGAACGCAAGGACGCCGCCATGGCGCGCTTTGCCGCGGGCGAGGCACGGCTGCTGGTGGCGACGACAGTGATCGAGGTGGGCGTGGACGTGCCCACATCGACCCTGATGGTGATCGAGCAGGCCGAACGCTTCGGCCTTGCCCAGTTGCACCAGTTGCGCGGCCGCGTGGGTCGCGGCAGCGGCAAGAGCACCTGCCTGTTGCTGCGCGGCGACGAACTCAGCGAAACGGGCCGGGCACGCCTCGCCTTGATGCGCGAGACGCAGGATGGCTTCCGCCTGGCCGAGGAGGATCTGGCCCTGCGTGGCGGCGGCGAACTGCTCGGCACCCGGCAATCGGGCGACGAAGCGTTCAACATTGCCACGCTGGAGCAGGTCACGCGCCTGCTGGAGACCGCGAACGACGATGCCAGACTGCTGGTCGAGCGTGACGGCGGCCTGGAGAGCCCGCGCGGGCAGGCGGCGCGGACGCTGCTCTATCTGCTCGAACGCGACTGGGGCGTAACATTGCTGCGCGGCGGTTGAGGACAACAGCAACGAGGCAATTGCCGGGCCACGCATTTGCGTTACAAACCTGTGGTGTTCAGACCGATGCGCGGGGGAGGCCCGCAGCCATCCGACGGGGATCGTCCAAATGCTGTTCGACCGCATAAAGCCGCTATCCGCCATCCTTGCCGCCGCCGAGAAAAAGAGCCTGCACCGCTCGCTGGGCGCCTTCCAGTTGATGCTGTTCGGCATCGGCTGCATCATCGGCACGGGCATCTTTGTGCTGACATCCGCCGGGGCGCAGAAGGCCGGGCCGGGCCTGATGCTGGCCTTCGTGATCGCCGGACTGGTCTGCATCGTGGCCGCGCTGTGCTATGCCGAGATCGCCTCGATGATCCCGGTGGCGGGGTCTGCCTATACCTATTCCTATGCCACGATGGGCGAATTGCTGGCCTGGACCGTGGGATGGGCCCTGGTGCTGGAATTCGCCATTGCCGCTGCTGCCGTGTCGGTCGGCTGGTCGGGCTATTTTGCCGGGACGATCCTCAACGATACCTTCGACATCGCGCTTCCCGCCTGGCTTACGGCGGGGCCGCTTGCCCTGGGCGGCGCGCCGGGCGGGCTTATCAACCTGCCTGCCATGGTCATTGCCCTGCTGATCACCGGGCTGCTGATTATCGGCACCAGCGAGAGCGCCAAGGTCAATGCCGTGCTGGTGCTGATCAAGGTCAGCGCACTCACCGCGTTTATTGCCTTGACGCTGAGCAGCAGCGAATTCGACACCGATCGCTTCAATCCCTTCCTCCCGGCCGGCATTTTCGGCGGCTGGGGCACGGGCGTGGGTGCGGTCGGAGCGGCGGCGACGATCTTCTTTGCCTATGTCGGCTTCGATGCCGTGGCGACGGCGGCGGAAGAGACCAAGGACCCGCAGCGCAACGTGCCCATCGGGCTGGTGGGATCGCTGTTGTTCTGCACGCTGTTCTACATCCTGGTGGCGGGAGGGGCCATCGGGACAATCGGGGGGCAGCCGATCATGGGGCCGAACGGCGTACCTTTCCCCGCAGGTTCGGCCGAGCTGGCGCGCCAATGCGCCTTGCCGCAATATGCCGATGCGCTGGTCTGCTCGAACGAGGCGCTGGCCCATGTGCTGCGCCAGATCGGCTTTGGCACAGTGGGCAAGATGGTGGGCTATGCGGCGATCCTGGCCCTGCCTTCGGTGATCCTGGTGCTGCTTTACGCCCAGACCCGCATCTTCTTCGTGATGAGCCGCGACGGCCTGCTGCCCGATGGCCTGTCGAAAGTGCACCCGAAGTGGAAGACCCCCTATGTCGTAACCGCCATCACCGGCGCGGTTGTGGCTGTTGCCGCCGCCTTCTTCCCGGTGGGCGCGCTGGCCGATATTGCCAATGCGGGCACGCTCTATGCCTTTGGCATGGTGGCCATTGCGGTCATGGTCCTGCGCCGCACAGGCCCCGGCGTGAAGCGCAGTTTCCGCGTGCCGGGGTTGGTGGTGATCGGCCCGCTGACCGTGGCGGGCTGCCTGTTCCTGTTCCTCAACCTGCCGCGCGACGCCATGCTGGTCCTGCCGATCTGGACGCTGATCGGGCTGGTGATCTACTTTGGTTACAGCCGCAGCCGCAGCCACATGGCGCGCGGGATCGTCGAGGTGCCGGAAACCGAGATCGACACGATCGAGCCCGATATCCCCGGCATCGCCGATCGCGGACGCGACTAGCGCTCGTCGCAGCAACGCAAGAACTGGCATTCGTCCGGCGGGATGCCATATGGGGCGCATAACAACAGCATTCCACGGGAGCATCCATGTCCACCGCAATCGACCAGTCCGCCGATATCGCCCGCATTTTCGCCTTGCAGCAGGCGCACCAGTGGGATGTGAAGGCGAGCAGCGCCGATGTGCGCAAGGCCAAGCTGGTCAAGCTCAAGGCAGCGGTCGAGGCCCATGCCGACGATATCGTTGCCGCCGTCCTAGCCGATACCCGCAAGCCCGAAGGCGAGATCCGCGTCACCGAGGTGCTCAACATCCTCGGCAATATCCAGCTCATCATCGACAACCTCGAAGACTGGATGAAGCCCACCATGGTCACGCCCAGCAAGGTGGTGACCGACAAGGCGATGATTTCCTATGAGGCACGCGGTGTGTGCCTGATCCTGGGGCCGTGGAATTTCCCGCTCGGCCTGGTGTTCGGGCCACTTGCCGCTGCGGTGGCTGCGGGCAACTGTGCCATCCTGAAGCTGACCGACCTGTGCCCGAATGCCGCCCGCATCGCCAAGGTGATCGTGGACGAAGTGTTCGAGGAGAACGAGGTCGCCGTGTTCGAGGGCGAGGTCGATGTGGCCGAGGCGCTGCTGGAACTGCCGTTCAACCACATCTTCTTCACCGGCTCCACCCGCGTCGGCAAGGTGGTGATGGCTGCTGCTGCCAAGCATCTTGCCGGTGTCACGCTGGAGCTGGGCGGCAAGTCGCCAGTGATCGTGGACGAGGGCGCCGATGTGGGCGCCATTGCTGCCGCGCTTGCAGCAGCCAAGCAGTTCAACGGCGGCCAGGCCTGCATCTGCCCCGACTATGTCTTCGTGCGCGAGGACCAGAAGGCCGCACTTGTCGATGGCTTCCGCGCCAATGTGGAGAAGAACCTCGTGGGCGAGGGTGGTGAGATCAACAAGGCCGCCATCGCCCAGATCGTCAACCGCCGCAATTTCGACCGGGTGAAAGGCATGGTGGACGATGCCGTGGCCAAGGGCGCAAAGGTGGCCGTTGGCGGCACGATGGACGAGGCGGACCTCACCATTGCCCCCACCATGTTGACCGATGTCACCCCGCAGATGGCCATCCTGCAGGAAGAGATCTTCGCCCCCGTCCTGCCGGTGATGACCTATGACACGCTGGACCAGGCGATCGATTATGTCGCCTCGCGCGACAAGCCGCTGGCGCTCTATGTGTTCAGCCCCAACGAGGCCAATGTGCAGCGCGTGCTCGACCGCACCTCGTCGGGCGGGGTGACGGTGAACGGGGTGTTCTCGCATTACCTCGAAAACAACCTGCCGTTCGGCGGCGTGAACTCCAGCGGGACCGGCAGCTATCACGGCTATTTCGGGTTCAAGGCCTTCAGCCACGAACGCGCGGTTTACATGCACCAGCCTGCCGCCTAGGCACCCGGTCCATGCTACTCTCCCCCTTCGAATGGACCATAGCCAAGCGCTATATGCTGCCTGGCCGCAGCGAGGCGGTGATCACGCTGGTCGCGTCGATCTCCATCGGCGTGGTCATGCTGTCGGTTGCCATGCTGGTCATCGTGATGAGCGTGATGAACGGCTTCCGCGCCGAACTGATCGACCGCATCACCAGCCTGAATGGCCATGCCGTGGTCCAGGCCTATGGCGGGAGGCTGGAAGGGTGGGAGGACGTGCTGCGCCAGGTGCAGGAAACGCCCGGCGTTACGCGTGCCACGCCGATGGTCGAACAGCCGCTGCTCGCCAGTTTCAACGGCCGCGCCGATGCGGTCATCGTGCGTGGCAACCTGCCGGCGGATATCGGGCGGCTGACTCCCAGCGTGCTGATGGGCGATCTTGCCTCGCTTGAGCCGGGAGAGCGCAACATCGCCATCGGTTCGCGCCTCGCCACCAAGATGGGCGCGCGCGTGGGTGACGTGCTGACGATCATCAATCCGCAGGGGCGCACCACGCCGTTCGGCACCGTTCCGCGCCAGATCGGTTATACCATCACCGCCATATTCGAAGTTGGGATCTACGATTTCGACGAGCGCATGGTCGTCATGCCGATGGAAAGCGCGCAGACGCTGATGCTGATGGGCAATACGATCAGCGCCATCGAGGTGACTACCCGCGATCCCGACCAGACGCACCAGATCATGGAACCGGTGTCCGAAGCCCTGACCGGGCGCGCCATCGTGACCGTCTGGCAGGACATGAACGCCTCGCTGTTCGAAGCCTTGCAGGTGGAACGGGTGGCCATGGCCTTTGCGCTGGGCATCATCGTGCTGGTGGCGGCGTTCAATATCCTGTCGTCGCTGGTCATGCTGGTCCGCAGCAAGACCCGCGACATCGCCATCATGCGCACCATGGGCGCGCGGCGGCAGAGCCTGCTCAAGATCTTCGTCACCACCGGGTCGGTCGTTGGCGCCATCGGCACGCTGGCCGGCGTGGCGCTGGGCCTGCTGGTGCTGTTCTTCCGCCAGGCTATCGTCAACGGGATCGAATTCCTGCTCAACGTCCAGCTGTGGGATCCGCAGGTCCGCTTCCTGACCGAACTGCCCGCGCGGGTGAACGCAATCGAGGTGGTGGTTATAGCATGTTCGGCGATGGGCATGGCCTTCCTCGCCACGCTCTATCCCGCATGGCGTGCGGCCAATACCGATCCGGTCGAGGTGCTGCGTTATGAGTGAGCCGATTGTATCCTTGCGGAACGTCGCCCGCAATTTCGAGCAGGGCGGCGAGGTGATCGAAGTCCTGCGCGGGGTGAACCTCGATGTCATGCCGGGCGAGATCGTGGCGCTGCTGGGGCCGTCGGGCTCGGGCAAGTCCACCATGCTCCAGGCCGTGGGCCTGCTGGAAGGCGGCTTTTCGGGCATGATCTGCATGGCAGGGGTCGATGCCAGCAATGTCTCTTCAGCAGAGCGCACCACGCTGAGGCGCGATCACCTTGGCTTCATTTACCAGTTCCACCACCTGCTGCCCGATTTCACCGCGCTGGAAAACGTCGTGATCCCGCAACTGCTGATCGGCAAGACCCGCGCCGAGGCGGAACTGCGCGCGTCTGAACTGCTCACCTCGCTCGGCATGGGCCACCGCTTGACCCACCGGCCAAGCCAGCTTTCGGGCGGCGAGCAGCAGCGCGTGGCCGTGGGAAGGGCGCTGGCCAACAGCCCGAAGCTGGTGCTGGCCGACGAGCCGACCGGCAACCTTGACGAGAAGACATCCGAAAAGGTGTTCGAACAGTTCATCGAGCTGGTCCGCGGCCACGGCAGCGCGGCCCTCGTCGCCACCCACAACGAGCGGTTGGCTGCCCGGATGGACCGGGTAGTGCGGCTGCACGAAGGCCGGCTGGACGCAGCGGTTTAGGGTTCGAACCGGCCTATTCGGCCTCGTTGGTGTCGATGGTGATGGTCATCGTTTCACCGTCAGGTCCGGTGATCGTCATCGTGCCGTCGGCATTCGAATCGATGCGACCGCTTTCGCCCATGTCGATCGACATCCTGTCACCCATTCCGCTGCCCATCGTCCCTGCCATCATCGTAGGTGCGGTGAACAGGCCGATCACCAGGTTGACCAGGAACATCGCGACGATTGCCGCAATGATCGTCACGGCGGTGAAGCCCACCGCCTTGTCCTGCGGCACGCCCATCACCGGGGTCGCGCCCTTGTAGAGCAGGTAGAGGCTGTAGAGCCCCAGGATGCCAAGGATGGAGAGCATCGGGATCAGCCCGAAGATTCCCGCCAGCCATGCGGCTGTCCAGCTATAGGTTACCAGCCGGAAGGCGGCGGGATAGTCATCCCTGCCGCCGAACCTGGGGCTGAGATAGTTTGCGACATAGGCCACGACCCACAGGCTCACCAGTGACAGCACGAAGCTGACCACGGCGATGTCAGGCCGCTGGCGAGGCCGACGTTGATACTGATGCCCATTGCGCCAAGGCCAAACACCTGCCCGCCGATAAAGCTGGCCAGCGGGCTGATCACCGCCAGTGGCAGGGCATAGCTAAGGAAAAGATCCTTGGGCTTGTCGGTCTCTGTCGCGATTTTCGCCCATTCGGCGGTCGGCTCCAGCAGGATAGCCTTGGCCCGCGCAACGAGTTCGTTGCCCTGTGCTTTTTGCGGCATTTCAGCCATTGTTTCGTCCCCCAACGATTGTCTGGTGAAAGCAGCATACATGAAATTTCCGTGCTGCCTAATAGCCAGTCCTTTTTCCCCAAGCGATCGCCGTCAGCGCTTGATCGCATGCTCGGCAGGCCGCACATTCGGGCGATGGCCTTTGCACCCTTTGTCCCCTTGCGCGTGTTCTCCAGCTATTCGATGCTAGAAGGCGCGATCGATCCCAAGGCCATTGCCAAGCTGGCCAAGGAGCGCGGCTTTCCCGCCGTGGCGATTTGCGACCGCAACGGGCTCTATGGCGCCACCATGTTTGCCTCCGCAGCGAAGGATTATGGGATCCAGCCGATCATCGGCGCGCTGCTGGGCGTGGCGCGCGAAGAGGGCGGGCCGATCGACTACCTTCCGCTGTTTGCGCAGGACGAGGGGGGCTGGCTCAACCTGTGCCATCTCGTCAGCCGCGCGCACCTAGACCGGCCGCTGGAACTGGAACCGCATGTCGCGCTGGCTGACCTTGCAGGGCGGACCGATGGGCTGATAGCGCTGTCCGGCGGAGCAGAGGGCGGGGTGACGCGGCTGTGCGCTGCAGGCAAGGCTGACCGGGCCGATGGGCTGGCGCGCCACCTTGCCGCGCTGTTCCCCGGCCGGTTCTATATCGAAGTGGCCCGGCGCGGGAACGAGGTGGAGGATGCAGCGGAAGAAGCGCTGGTGGACCTTGCCTATGCCCTCGATCTGCCGCTGGTCGCCACCAACCCGGCCAATTTCGCCGATCCGCATATGCACCCGGCGCACGATGCCATGCTCTGCATCGCCAATTCGACCCAGCTCGACAGTTCCGACCGCCCGCGTTCCTCGCCCGAAGCATGGGTCAAGTCCGACCGGATGATGGGCGAACTGTTCGCCGACCTGCCCGAAGCGACGGCCAATACCCTGGTGGTGGCACAACGCTGCGCCTATGCGCCGGTCAAGCGCAAGCCGATCCTGCCAAGCCTTGCCGGCGATATCGAAGGCGAGGCGCGGCTGCTGGCAGAAGACGCGCAGGCGGGGCTGGCCGCGCGGCTGGAACACTATCCGCCGATGAGCGAGGAGGAACTGAAGGTCTATACCGACCGGCTCGCTTTCGAAGTGGACGTGATCAGCCGGATGGGTTTTCCCGGCTACTTCCTGATCGTGGCCGATTTCATCAAGTGGGCCAAGGCGCAGGGCATTCCGGTGGGGCCGGGTCGCGGTTCGGGTGCGGGTTCGCTGGTGGCATGGTCGCTGACCATCACCGATCTCGATCCGCTCAAACTGGGCCTGCTGTTCGAACGCTTTCTCAACCCGGAACGCGTGTCGATGCCCGACTTCGATATCGACTTCTGCGAAACCCGGCGGGGCGAGGTGATCCGCTATGTCCAGGATCGCTATGGGCATGACAAGGTCGCCCAGATCATCACCTTCGGCAAGATGAAGGCCCGCGCCGTGCTGCGCGATTGCGGGCGGATCCTGCAGATGCCCTATGGCCAGGTGGACCGGCTCACCAAGATGGTGCCCAACCATCCGACCGATCCGTGGACCCTCGCGCGCACCCTCAACGGCGCGGCCGACTTCCGGCGCGAGTACGAGAACGACAACGAGGTGAAGCGGCTGGTGGATCTGGCGCTGCAGCTCGAAGGCTTCCCGCGCAATAGCTCCACCCATGCCGCGGGCGTGGTGATCGGCGACCGGCCGCTGTCGCAACTGGTCCCGCTGTATCGCGATCCGCGGTCCGACATGCCGGTGACGCAGTTCGACATGAAGCATGTGGAGGACACCGGCCTCGTCAAGTTCGACTTCCTCGGGCTGAAAACCCTGTCGGTGCTGCGCAAGGCGATGGACCTGCTGGCGCGGCGCGGCATCACGGTCGATCCGGACAAGCTGCCGATGGACGATGCGGCGGTCTACACCCTGATGAAGCGCGGCGACACCGTGGGCGTGTTCCAGCTGGAATCCGAAGGTATGCGGCGCACCCTGGCGCAGGTGCGGCCGACCGTGTTCGAGGACATCATCGCGCTCGTCTCGCTATACCGCCCCGGCCCGATGGACAACATCCCGCTGTTCGGCAAGCGCAAGAACGGCGAGGCGCCGATCGAATATCCGCATCCCAAGCTGGAAGGCATCTTGGCCGAAACCTACGGCATTTTCGTGTACCAGGAACAGGTGATGCAGGCAGCGCAGATCCTGGCGGGATACTCGCTGGGCGATGCCGACCTGTTGCGCCGCGCCATGGGCAAGAAGGTCCAGGCCGAAATGGACGCCCAGCGCCAGCGGTTCGTCGATGGCTGTTTGGAAGTGTCGCAGATCGAGCAGCGCGAGGCGAACGTGCTGTTCGACTTGATCGACAAGTTTGCCGGCTACGGCTTCAACAAGAGCCACGCGGCCGCCTATGCCGTGCTGTCCTACCAGACCGCCTGGGTGAAAACGCACTATCCGGAGGAATTCTACGCCGCCTCGATGTGCTTCGACATGCACCAGTCCGAAAAGCTGAGCGTGTTCGTGGACGATGCGCGCCGCAATGGCGTGGTGCTGCTGGGGCCGGACATCAACCGCTCCGAAGCCGAATTCAGCGTCGAGCAGACCGACGAAGGCCACGCCGTGCGCTATGGCATGGCGGGCATCCGCAACGTCGGCGAAAAGGCGATGGACCAGATCGTGGCCGAGCGGGAGGCAAACGGGGCCTACGAGAGCCTGGAAGACCTGTTCCGCCGCACACCCGCCGGATCGATGAACCGGCGCCAGCTTGAAGGCCTGGCGGGCGCAGGCGCACTCGACAGCCTTGAGCCCAACCGCGCCGCCGTGATCGCCAATGCCGAGATGCTGCTCGCCGTGGCCGATGCCGCCTCCCGCGAGCGGACGAGCGGTCAGGCGGGCCTGTTCGGCGGCGAGGACCATGCCGAACCCGGCCTGCGCCTCGCCGCCGCCACGCCGTGGAGCCGTGCCGAGCAGATGGAGGCCGAGCGCGAGAGCTTCGGGTTCTATTTTGCCGCCCATCCCGTCACGGAATTCCGCATGGTCGCCTCCAGCCACGGCGCGCGGACCTATGCCTCGCTGATGCAGGGCGATGTGATGGGCGAGCGGACACAAGGGGTGATGGCGGCGCTGGTCGAAAGCGTCAGCAAGGGCCGGACCAAGCGCGGGGCGGATTTCGTGCGCGCCACTTTCTCCGACAGCACGGGCCAGTTCACCGCCGCCTGTTTCGAGGAAGGGCTGGTCGAGGCCTTCCAGCGCTGGGCCGCCGATGGTGCCTGCGTGCTGCTCAACGTCGAACTCGACAAGCCCAGTCCCGACGATCCGCCGCGCATCACCGTGCGCGGGGCCAAGCCGCTGGCCGAAGTGACCGGCGCATCGCGCATGGTGCTGGAATGCGAGATCGACAGCGAAGGCGCACTGGCGGCGCTGTGCGAGACACTCGCTCCCGGCAAGGAGGGACATGGCGAAGTGCTGGCGCGGCTGCGGATCGGCGAGGAAGTGGACCCGCTGGTGCGGCTGGGCGACGCGTTCGACCTGCATGGTGACCTGGTGGACCGGCTGGCCGCTGTGCCGGGCATCTTGAACGTCTCACTGAGGCCTAAGCGCGGCACTTCCTCGCTGCGGCTTGTGGCCTGACCCACGAAAAAGGGGCCGGAGGTTTCCCCCCGACCCCTGTTTTCGTTGCGACGTGAAGCCTTGCCTTAGCGGCCCGAACCGGGACCGTAA
>NZ_JAMFLH010000009.1 GCF_023501975.1 Altererythrobacter sp. KTW20L
GTGCTTGTAAGGTTTGGGCCGAAAACCAGGACCATCATATTTGACTTAGTACCTTGGCGTGAACTCTTCCATTGATGGACTATCTGGCTGCGCACTATCATTGATGTTATGCTCTTCTGTGAGCAGCCAGATGATACTCAGAGCCAAGACGTTCGATCCAGATGCGAGGATGCAGGGCAGCCCGGTCCAGGAACTGACATCAAGCGGCGTCGGCGGCGAAAGCGAAGGCTTGGAATGCTTTCAGGAGGCGGAATGCGCACCTTTATTGTCGGAACAGAATTCTCTCCTCGATCTGATCGAGCGTTAAGGCGGGCCGTTCTGTTAGCACGCCAATCCGGCGCCAGTCTGATCCTGACACACACCATGAGCGACGATCCCGAGAATACATTCGACGTCGAGCAAAAGGCCGTCGAACTGCGGACTGTCCTCGGCGAAACGGCCGGTACGGTTAGCCGCCACGATCGCGTGCCGTGCGAGTACACGTTGATGACAGGATCCCCATACCGTGCGCTCGCTGAAACTGCCCGGGACCGGGCAGCCGAACTAATTGTACTGGGGCCGCATAGGTCAAATCAACTTAAGGACATATTTCTCGGGACGACTGCGGAAAAGGTTCTCAAAGAAACACCCTGTCCGGTCTTGATCGCCAATGGAATGCCCGCTGCAAACTATTCCAGCATCCTCATCGCAACCGATTTTTCAGATTGCTCGATCATCGCAGCGCGCGCAGTTTCCGCTCTTGGAATGCTGGATGATGTCCGCGTAATTGTGTTGCATGGTTTTGAGAAACGCGATGTCGGCAGTGTGCAGCGCGAACTCATCGGCCAACTGGAGAATACGCAAACAGTCGAGCAGGACGAGGCCGCGAAAAGTATGCGGAATTACGTGCGGGCGAGCGGCATCACTCCTTCGAAAACAGTGATCGTTCCCCTGGCTACTGCGACCGCCGAGACCATCCGGCGGGTAGCGGAACGCGAGCAGGCCGATCTCATCGTCATCGGCACCAACGGACGATCGGGAATAGAGAAGTTCGTGCTGGGCAGCGTAGCCCAGGACATCGCCGGAAATTCGGCGATCGATGTCCTTGTGGTAGCAAATGCTGTGATTTGAATGCCTGATCGTTGACCGTCTATCGTTGCCATGTTGACGAACCTGATTGGCCGGGAGCGACAGCTCTTCGTGACCATGGGCTGGGGAACACCGAGGTTGCAAACACCTTCGGTATCGCGCGGGCGAGCGTCTGTCGCGCGTTATCTGGTGCCTGAGCAGCAAAGCCTCGGCTGAGATTGCCAATACGCTGAGGAGTTGGAAGTAGAAGGAATGGAGCCTGCCTCCCGCCAGGATAGTGCCTGTCCAGCGGCGTTCTTAGGGCTAGGGGGCATCCACTAAGCAAGCTACTGACTTTCACTCCGGCAGGCGACGTAGGGGCTAATCCGTGTTCGGCATACTGGTCATTATTGTCGCCCTGTTGGGGATGATGTTTCTCGCCTATCGCGGCCTAAGTCTCTTGCTGCTGGCTCCTGCGCTTGCATTGCTAGCGGTCTGGGCAAGCCAGGGCGGGCCCTTGCTGGCCAGTTATACGCAAATTTTCATGCGCTCCACCGGCGAGTTTATCATCCAGTTTTTCCCCCTGTTCATGCTGGGGGCTGTTTTCGGCAAGTTGATTGAGGTGTCCGGTTCGGCGCAGGTGATTGCCAAGGCCATTACCAGCGGACTAGGCCCAGACCGGGCAATCTTGGCAGTGATTCTCACCTGCGCCCTGATGACCTACGGCGGGGTGTCGCTATTTGTTGTGGCATTTGCAGTATGGCCCATTGCGTCTGCGCTGTTCCGCGAATCCGGTCTTCCCAAGGTCCTGATTCCAGCCACTATCGCCCTCGGTGCCTTCACGTTCACCATGACAGCACTGCCGGGGACGCCAGCCATACAAAACTCAATCCCCATGCCATATTTCGGCACCACGACATTTGCTGCACCTGGTCTGGGCTTAATAACCGGCACCTTGATGTTTGCCCTCGGATGGGCATGGCTCGAATGGCGTGCCCGCAGAATGGGGCCCGCTCCATGGCAGGACGCAACGCCAGTAAAGGACACTTTGGCTCATTCAGTCCCCTCGCTTGCTGTCGCATTGGCACCGCTGGTGCTGGTCCTAGTGCTCAATTTGGGTTTCACGTTTGTGATCATCCCGCGCATGAACACTGACTATCTCGCATGGCCAGAGTTTGGCGAGGCAGACGTTGTTTCATTGCGCGGTGTCTGGTCGATCATCGCTGCACTGACAATCGCATCGCTCACGCTGGTGGCTTTGAACTGGCGGCGACTGTCCGACGGATTGAGCCGGACGCTTGATGAAGGTGCGAAGGACTCGCTGAAGCCTATTTTCAACACTGCAAGCCTCGTGGGATTTGGCACTGTTATTGCTTCGCTTCCAGCTTTCAGCTTGATCCGCGATTGGGTCGTGACGATCGGTGGTGACAATCCCCTTATTTCGCTGGCAGTTGGAACGAATATCCTCGCTGGTATGACGGGTTCGGCATCGGGAGGAATGTCCATAGCACTCTCCACCCTAGGTGAGACCTACATGCAAATGGGACAAGAAGCAGGGATCTCTCCCGACCTGCTGCACCGGGTTACTGCCGTCGCGACCGGGGGGCTGGATGCGCTACCTCACAACGGCGCCGTCATTACCTTGCTCGCAATTTGCGGCTTGACCCACCGCGAAGCCTACAAGGACATTGCGGTTGTGGCGATGCTGATCCCGATCATATCGCTAATCCTGCTTGTTACAATCGGGACCTTTTTCGGGAGCTTCTGAAGCCTCCATACCGCAGCAATTGCGGCAAAGGCTTCGATGCCGCCCGACATAACCGCTCCCCATTTCTAACCCGATGGCTACAGCGGAGAGCTTACCGATAAGCGGAATACCTAAACTGGCACCGCCAAGATATCCACCTCAAGTGTCCGCAAGGCTTCCTCGGCTACACTGCCAAGCACCAAGCGACCAAGTCCCTGTCGGCCATGAGTTCCCATCACCAGTAAATCGGGCACCGAGCGGTCTATGAAGGAACTTAACACTGCAATTGGCTCGCCTTCCTCCAGGTAGACGCGGCTCGTCAAATCACCGGCATCGTTCTCCCGCAGAAAATTGGTTAACTCTGCGCGAGCAATCCTCATCTCCGAGGATACATGCTGTTCTATCGCTTCATGGTTCGCGTGAGCTGCGAGCATTGTCTTTGCAAATGGGAGCCTGGCATGAACTACCGAGACCTGCGCATCTTCCAGAAGCCCCGATGAGTAAGCCAGTTTCAAAGCTGCGCCCGAGGGCTCTGAACAATCCAGCGCAATGCCGATGCGATCATACCTGCCGGCACCTTCGCCCTTCACCATCAAGACCGGATGGGTGCCCCGCCAGATTACCCGTTCGGCTGTCGTGCCGATAAACAGATTGCGCAGCGGTCGCCGCCGATGCCGGCCCATCACAATCAGATGCGCGTTAACCTGGGCCGCAAAATCGCCGATCATTTCGAATGGGTCACCTGAAACAACATGCACCGCGACCTCGATTCCGAACTGATCTTCCAGACGGCTGCCCTCTACGGTGAGAGCTTCTTCGGTCTGTCGTATTTCGCTCGATACGTAGCTATCAGGCTGATCGTGCTCGACCACATGGAGCACATACAGCCGAGCGCCAAAACGCTTGGCAAGCTCCGCTGCGCGGGCAATTGCTATTTCCGACCGATGTGAAAGATCGGACGCCACAAGTATTTGCTCAAGCAAGCTGGGCTCCTTTTCAGCAAGACTAACGCGAGGGCATATCACTTTCAATCCCGTCAGTACCCAGGTCCGCCTCAGTCAGTAAAGGCTCCCTGGAAAGCCGCAGCCATCGCGCGGCCAAGCCGAGGGTTGGCCCCTGGATGAGACTGGAAACCAACACCACGAAGAAAACGATATTGAAGATCGTGAACGCGCCTGGAACCCCTGCAACAATCGGGAAGGTCGCTAGCACAATAGGAACTGCTCCCCTCAATCCTACCCACGAAACCAGCAGCTTGGCGCGAAGATCGAAATTGAACGGAGCAAGGCAGACGAATACGCTGATGGGCCGAGCCACGAACATCAACACCGCTGTAATCGCGAAACCTGCCCCCATGATGTCGAGCAGCTCTGTGGGTGTGGCGAGGAGGCCGAGCGTAAAGAACATCGCGACCTGCGCCAACCATGCCAACCCATCCTGAAAGGTCGATACCGCGCGCTTGGCCGCAAACACGCGATTACCTGCCAGGAGCCCGGCCACGTAAGCTGCAAGGAATCCGTTGCCCCCCAAGACCTCTGCCAAACCATAGGCCAGCAGGGCCGCAGCAATCGAAATCACGAAGCCCAATCCGCCATAGCGAAAATGCGCCCTGTTCAATGTCTCTGGCAGCAAATAGCCGACTATCAGACCGACGCCGGCACCACCGACCATTTGCATGGAAAAGTCGATTGCCAGACCGCCGATGGGAGCTGTGGGGGCCGCCAAAAGCATCAAGGCCGCGCCCACGAGAAAAATCGCCATGGGGTCATTGGAACCCGATTCGAACTCGATCAGTGCCTGCACGTCGGATCGAAGATCGACTCCCTTGGTTCGCAAGATCGCAAACACGGCCGCAGCGTCGGTGGAAGCAATGACAGACCCGAGCAGGAAGCCCTGGATCGGGGTGAAGTCCAACAGGTAAACCGCCGCGGCTCCGGTCACACTGGCACTTATCAAGACCCCAAGAGTGGCCAGCAGCAGGGCGGGCTTCACGACGGGTCGGACACTTTTCCAAACCGTATCAAGTCCCCCCGAGAACAGGATGAAGATGAGGCTCAGCACACCGATGAACTGGGCCAGGACATAGTCATCGAACAACAGCCGGCCCGGCCCGTCCTCCCCGGCCAGCATCCCCAGCGCAAGAAAGCCAATTAGCGCAGGAAGGCCAAAGCGGCTCGACAGAGTGCCTGCGAATACCGTTAGAAACAGCAATATCCCGACAGCAAGAAGCATGATTTCGGGATTTGCCACTGACATGGCTTCCATCTCGTCACTGTCGCTAAAGCCGTCAAGCACAACCTACGCCATGCCTCCCTCCGAGGAGTCATTTCTCGCCTCTCGATGCAATCACGGATGTCGTCGATGCGCTTGTAGGGTTTGCTGTCTGGTGTGGCGATGGGCTAGATTACGGCGAGTTCAAACCGAGCGAGGCAACCCCATTACTTTTTCAAGCGATAAAACTCCCAGCGCCGCCGGTCTTTACCAACAACGGGCAAAGCTTCGTATCTGGATGCGTTCGCGACTTTGGGCACAAGTGCTGTTTGCCATGGGACTTGGCATTTGTGTCGGGCTTGTACTCGGGCCGGAGACGGGTGTGGTGTCAGAATCGACCGCCCGGACTCTGGGAGCTTGGTTCGGTATTCCCGGCAAATTGTTTCTTGGTCTCATCGCCATCGTGCTGGTGCCGCTGGTGTTCTCTTCGATTGTGGGGGGCCTTGCCGGGGGAAATTCTAATGAGGCCCTTCGCAAGATCGGTCTCAAGCTGGGCGCATTCATCATTCTTACAACGACGATCGCCTCGTTGATCGGCGTTGCCCTTGCTCAGCTACTTCGTCCAGGAGACGGGCTTGATCTTCCCGCCGCCGCTCCAGCCCAAGTGCCTCCATCCGGCATGCATTCTTTCGATTTCAAAATGTTGCCGGATCTTCTGGTTGGCGTTCTGCCCACCAATGCAGCCGCATCGGTCATAGAAGGTGACCTCCTAGCCGTTGTGATCCTTGCAATTCTTGCAGGCTTAGCGGCCACTCAGGTTAGAACGGAGCAGGCTCGGCCTTTCCTTGCACTTCTGGATTCGCTGATGTCGATATCCATGACTGTCGTGAAATGGGCCATGATGCTCACTCCGCTGGCCGTATTCGGGTTGATGGCGCAGTTGATGATGCAGATCGGTCTTGGGTCGATCATGGGCTTACTCACCTATGTAAGCACAGTGCTGCTCGGTCTTGTCCTGCTGTTTGCGATCTACATTATATCGCTGCGAGTGCTCGGGGGCCATGGTTTGGGTACATTCCTTCAGGCCGCTGGGCAGAATCTGCTGCTCGCCTTCTCCACCTCAAGTTCCTCCGCCGTTATGCCTACCACCATTCAAGCTGCGCGAAGGCTTGGCGTGCCCGAGCCGGTTGCCAATCTCGTGGTGCCAGTGGGTGCAACGATGAATATGGCGGGAACAGCACTTTATCAAAGCGTAGCCATACTGTTCCTTGCCCAAATGGCCGGTGTTGATCTGCACGGCGCCGAGGTTTTTCTTTTGGTAGGCACCTTGGTCGCCTCATCAATCGGAGCTCCTGGCACTCCCGGCGTTAGCATCGCAATACTGGCAAGCGTCGCAACCGGCTTTGGCATCCCTGCGGAAGGTCTGGTCATCATCCTCGGCGTGGACCGTTTACTCGACATGTGTCGAACTGTCGTCAACGTGACGGGCGACCTCACCGCAGCAACGCTGTTGCGCAACGCCATAAAGGTTGACTGACCTCAGGCGGGAAGATCCACCAACACCAACGATAAGAGAGTAGCCGAGCCCGGACCATGGAGGTATGTGGCAGTGATGTTTTCGCATGCCGCACTAAGGCTAAGCTACCTTCGCCCCTTTCGCAGTTTGTTCCCTTCAAGATGATCGTGGTGCCCGCATATCATGACACCAGCGGTTAGAAGTCGTTAAGGCTGGCAGATGCCTGATACACGACCAACTTTGACTCAGCTCCTCCGGCTGCAAATCGTCACGATCCTGCTGCTGGCCGTTGTCGCGCTCCAGGCCATACCCTCGGGACCACTTGCTCTCAGCCCAGCGAATGGACCGACGTTCAGCGCGGAATCGAGCAGTGTAGCGCTTCCCGGTCCGCGGGAACGTCTGACCCAGACCACGCCGACACCGAAAAAACCCACACTTCCGCCGCTGCCCGACCGCCCTCCGCTGGTTCCCGCAGGAGCGCTATCGTTTACGATCATTGTCCCATTTGCCGGGCCCAGTCATAGGGTACATTCGGCAAACTGGCTCCGAACGGCCTCGCGCCCCCGCGCACCTCCCCACATCTCCTGACCAATTCGTCGACCTGACCAGATCAGGTCGAGCCACAATCCGAAAAATTCAGGATAGATCATGGATTCTCAAGACACTGGCGACTCCGTTAAGTCGGAGCGCGATATGCACATTGCCGCCCTCTTTGGGCGATACCCAGACTTGTCCGATGCGGAAATTCGAGACATCAAAACTTGGTGGGCCAAGGAGGCGTCTTCGCTCGACGTTGCCATGATGAGTTGCAATCAGGATATTGCGCCTGGATATGCTGACTTCCGTAAAGATCATGTTGATCGACTGCCTATGTCGGGCCGTCATTTAACAATGGTGTTGGTCAGCCTCATCCTGATCAGCATAGTGGGTTATTTGCTGCGGTAGCAACCGCATGGGTAAGCCGGTGCCGGGCACTGGCTTACCCATCGGACTTCCGACGCACACCGCACGATTTAAGGCATGATACCTACGCACGATCCCCGGCGGCTGCCGCATTGAATGACGTCATGGACTGGGTGGCAAGACCAGCCCTGCATATGCGCAGTGTCGCATCGCAGGATATGTGTCCTCCAGCGGAATCTCCTGAATGTAGCGCTTGTCTAGCGCTGACTTGGCATGCCCGATCACCTCATGCTTGTAGTTCTCTGATAGACCATACTCAGTGCGGCCTAGCAGCGTTTTGAATGCATCAAAAGTCGCAGTCAATGTGCGGCCATCATTGCGTTGGCACGAGCCATTTTGCTTTCCCCCAGGCGATTAGGAGGGGTCGAAATACCGCAACATGCGCGAGGGAACGGCCCGCTCCGGCGTTGCACCATGTTGCATCCATGTTGCATGGAGCTGCCGAGACTACTTGGAAAAGCGCAGAAATGCATGGGAATACAAGGAAATGGCGCGAGGAGATGCCTCGCGCCATTTCTCTCATATATCTCTGATATATAAATAGAAAATGGATGCCCCGTGAGGATTCGAACCTCAATAGACGGAGTCAGAGTCCGTAGTCTTACCGTTAGACGACGGGGCAATCGCGAGGAGGCGCCTCTATAGGGCGGTCCGCATTCGGTCAAGGGGTGCTTCCTCACTTCATGGCCCACTTCAGGGCCACATCCCTGCAATGCAGAGCCGCGCGACTTGCTCCCGGTGACTGCATGGGGTAACCCGATGTCAGGTTCCGCTCGTGTGGCGGGTTTTCGATTGTGAGTTTTTACACCATGGCGGACGTGATTCCGCCGGACGGGCGCACCAACCGCGCCGGTGGACCAAGGGGCAGGCCGCGTGGGCACCCCGGCAGGAAACCGGACAGCCCGCGCCCGGGCACCGGCACCGGACCTGGCAACAAGCCCGATCGCGCGCGATCTGGCAACCCGGCAGCCCCGCGCCAGAGTGCTCCACCCTCCCCCGTGACCTTTCCATCGGTCCACCCCATCGCTCGGCAGGCCTATGCCGCAATCGACCTTGGCACCAACAACTGCCGCCTGCTGATCGCTCGCCCGCACGATGAAAGCTTCGTGGTGATCGACGCATTCAGCCGCGTAGTTCGGCTGGGCGAAGGGCTGGCCCAGACCGGAGAGCTGTCGCAGCAGGCGATGGATCGCGCCGTGGGCGCGCTGCGCATCTGCGCCGACAAGCTGAGGAAGCGCAACGTCCACCTTGCCCGGTCGGTCGCCACCGAAGCATGCCGCCGGGCAACCAACGGCGGTGAATTCATTGCCCGCGTGCGCGAAGAAACCGGCATCGTGCTCGATATCATCAGCGCCGAGGAGGAGGCGCGGCTGGCCGTGCTGGGCTGCCACATCCTGCTGGAAGACGGGCGCGGCCCGGCGGTCATTTTCGATATCGGCGGTGGTTCCACCGAACTGGTGCTGATCGAACAGGGTGGCGCCGATGCCAGCCCGATCCCGCGCATCCTCGACTGGCAATCGGTACCGTGGGGCGTGGTTTCGCTGTCGGAAACGGTGGGCGACGAGGGGCAAACCGAGGCGGAACGGCTTTCCCGTTATGCCGAAATGAAGCAACTGGTGGCCGAAAGTTTCAGTCCCTTTGCCCAGCGGCTGGAAGCGCGCCGCGCACCCGACCTGCGGCTGCTGGGCACCAGTGGCACAGTCACCACCCTGGCCAGCCTGCACCTCGAACTGCCACAGTATGACCGGCGCGCGGTGGATGGCCTGATCGTGCCGTCCGATGCCATGCGCTCGATTTCCGCACGTCTGTCGGCCATGGGTCCTGCCGATCGCCGCCAACTGGCCTGCATCGGGAACGAGCGGGCCGACCTCGTGGTGGCTGGTTGCGCCATCCTTGAAGCGATCCTCGACATCTGGCCTGCAACGCGGCTTGGTGTCGCAGATCGCGGTATCCGGGAAGGTATCCTGCGATCCCTGATGACGGCGGACGTGCGCGGCGCCCAGGCCGCTGCTGCCCTTGGTCCGCGCCAAAACTCGGGGGCGCGGCGCTAATGGCACGGGCAGGACAGGACGTAGATCGTCGGCTGAAAAGCAACAAGAAGCGCAAGCAAAGCTCGACCAAGTGGCTCGAGCGGCAGCTGAACGATCCCTATGTCAAGCGTGCCAAGGCCGATGGCTACCGCAGCCGGGCGGCCTACAAGCTGCTGGAACTGGATGAAAAATTCGATCTTTTGAAGCGCGCCACCCGCGTGGTGGACCTGGGGATCACGCCGGGCGGCTGGGCGCAGGTGGTGCGCAAGCTGGCCCCGCGCGCGGCCATCGTCGGCATCGACCTGCTGGAAACCGAACCGCTTGAAGGCGTGACCATCCTGCAGATGGATTTCATGGACGAAAAGGCCCCGGCACTGCTGACCGCTGCCCTCGACGGTCCGCCCAACCTGGTGCTGTCGGACATGGCCGCCAATACCGTGGGCCACAAGCAGACCGATCACCTGCGCACCATGGGGCTGGTCGAGGCGGGCGCGTGGTTCGCGGTGGACGTGCTGGAGCCAGGCGGAGCCTTCGTGGCCAAGGTCCTGGCGGGCGGCACAGATACCGACCTGTTGGCCTATCTCAAGACGCACTTCCGCACGGTGAAGCATGCCAAGCCACCCGCCAGCCGCAAGGGCTCCTCGGAATGGTATGTCGTGGCAGAGGGGTTCAAGGGACGGCCGGCCTGATTCCCGCCGACTACCTGATTCCCCCCGACTGATTGCTGATCAACGCACAAACGAAAAAGGCCGGGATCGCTCCCGGCCTTTTTCATGTTCTCAAGGCATGGCGGGACCTAGCTGACCGAGCCCACTGCAGGGCTCTGGTCAACCCCTGCGGCGGCATCAACGTCCGGCGTATCGACGGTATCGATATCGCCGATCAGTCCGGCATCGCCTTCACCCCCGGCTGGTTCTTCCACCGGCACCGGCGGCAGGGCGGGGCCGCCGCCGTTGGCAAGCATGTACAGAATCACGTTGGCACGTTCCTGCGCATTGCCAATGCCGGCAAAGCTCATCTTGGTGCCGTTGGCGAAAGCGCGAGGGCTGGCCAGCCAGGCCGACATGTTGTCGAAATCCCATACTCCGCCATGTTCTGCCAGGGCGCTGGAATAGGCATAACCAGGCGCGTGCTGCCCGATCCCGGTTCCCATCACGCCCCACAGGTTCGGACCGATGCCATCGGCGCCGCCCTGGGCGATCGTGTGGCACGCAATACACTTGGCAAAGGATGCCTCGCCGGCAGCGACATCGCCCTGGGCCAGAAGTGCGGCAAACGACGGACCTTCGTCCGCGCTGCCTGTTTCCACGCCCTCGATCACATAGCCGAGGTTTTCCGGACGCTCGGTGTCCGGAATGGCAAATCCCACCACGAAACGCAGCAGAAGGGCGACGACACCGGCAAAGAGCAGCCAGCCGAAAATGGTATTAAGACGGTCTGTCATGGAACAATCATCTGCCAGAGTGAACCCGAAGGCATAAGCCTGTTTGGGCGCGCTCTAGTAAGGCGGAGCGATTGGCGCAAGTGCCGATAGTGGCTTGTCCGCCGCGTCGCGTATCTTTACGCGGCCTTGCCTATGGACTCTTTCCCCGCTCCCGCGCTCGAACTGGTCGCCAGCATGCGCGCCGCCGCCGCCGCAGATCCTTCGCGCGCCATTGCCTTTCAAGGGGCTCCCGGGGCCAATTCGCACCGCGCAGCCATGGAATTTGCGCCCGAATGCCTGCCCCTGCCGTGCTTCAGCTTCGGCGATGCGCTGGATGCGGTAAAAAGCGGTGCCGCCGGTTGCGCGATGATTCCCATCGAGAATTCGCAGGCCGGGCGCGTGGCCGACATCCATTTCCTGCTACCCGAAAGCGGCCTGTCCATCGTCGGCGAATACTTCATGGCCATCCACCACGCACTGATGGCCCTGCCCAACGCCGATGGCACTTTCGGGCCGTTCAAGGCGGCCTTCAGCCATATCCACGCCCTCAACCAGTCGCGCCGCTACCTGGCGGAACGCAGCATGGTGCCGCTGAGCCATGCCGACACGGCGGGAGCCGCAGCCCATGTCAAGGAGCTGGGCGATCCGGCCATTGCCGCCATTGCGCCAGCCATCGCCGCCGACCTCTATGGCCTGACCATTGTCGACAACCGGGTGGAGGACACCGAGGACAACACCACCCGATTCGTCGTGCTGGCGAAAGAGCCGCGCGATCCTGCGTCACTGAAGGGCCAGGACGCAGTGACCACCTTCATCTTCGAGGTGAACAACGTGCCCGCCGCGCTCTACAAGGCACTGGGGTGCTTTGCGACGAATGGCGTCAACATGACCAAGCTGGAAAGCTACCAGCAGGGCTCCAGCTTTGCCGCGACCATGTTCTATGCCGATATCGTCGGCGCACCGGGCGATCTGGGGGTGGACAATGCCCTGGCCGAACTGCGCTTCCACGCCAAGGAGGTGCGCATGCTCGGCACCTATGCCCAGGCCCGCAAACGGGGCTAGGCCTCAGACCATTTCCGCCGCACAGTAATCGCGCACGAAATCGGCGTGGAGCGGCAGGCGCCCTGCCGCCAGTCGGCATTCGTCGGCGATCTGGCCGCGGTAAAAAGATCAGGCCCAATGGATATTTGCTTTGCCCCGCAAGCCATGCCACCACGCTGCTGTGACGAGGACAGCGGGGGCCAGGCCGGAGGACAACAGCGAGTTTGCGCGCGATTGGGACGCAATGCGTGCCGAAGGCGATGTGCAGTTCGCCCCGGTGGAGATCCCGGTCGCGCCGCCAAGCGAACCGGGCTGGCTGTCGCACCTGTTCGAATGGCTCGCCTCGGCCCTCGATCCGGTCGCCCGGTTTGTCGGGCCCAACTGGCCGGTGATCAAATGGGTGCTCCTGGCGCTGGTCGTCGCCCTGGTCGCTTTCGCCATCTGGCGCATTGTCGAACCGCTGGTGCTTGCGCCCCGCAGCCGCCCGATTGAGGAAGCCGGGTTCGTGCCCGACCAGGCACGCGCCCTGGAATTGCTCGACGAGGCTGACCGGCTGGCAGCCGAAGGCCGGTACGACGAAGCGACGCGCTTGCTGCTCCGCCGTTCGGTGGGCCAGATTGCCGATGCCCGGCCCGACCTGATCGATCCATCCAGCACCGCACGCGAGATTTCCGCCCTGCCCGCACTGCCCGAAGTGGCGCGCAAGGCCTTTGCCACAATTGCCGAGCGGGTGGAGCGCAGCCTGTTCGCCTTGCGCAGTCTATCGGCCGATGACTGGCACGCCGCCCGCGCCGCCTATGCCGAATTCGCGCTCGGCTATGGCGGACTAAAAGCGGGGCAAGGCCGATGAGCCGCGCGGCCAATCCGTTCAACCCCAAGGCTGTCGCCGCCGTGCTGGTGGTGGGCGCTGGGGCGTTCCTGCTGTTTCTCTATGCGATCGGCGCTGGCTGGACGGGTGATCGGATGCGGGTGACCGCCCATGCCAATTCCAACGCGCTTGACGGCTATTCCGCACTGGTTGACCTGCTTGAGCGGCGCGGGTTCGAGGTCGGCACGTCGCGCGATCAATCGTCGCGCGAGGAATATGATACGCTACTGGTCCTGACGCCCGGCATCTTCACCGATCCAACCGTGCTGGACGATGTGTTGCAGCAGCGCCGCTATGTCGGCCCGACAATCGTGATCCTGCCCAAGTGGATGAGCAGCCCCCTGCCCGACAACGCGCCCGATGAAGCGCGGGACGACTGGGTCCGGCTGTCGCCAGGGTGGTCCCCGGCGTGGTTCGACGAGATACCCCTGTTCGAGCCGCTGACCCTTGGCCACGGCGGCACCTCCGGCTGGCGCGGAATGGGACTGGCGGGCAACCTGCCGGATAACCGCATTGTCCAGGCCGTGACCGAAGTGTCCGGCAAGGAGCTGTTCCCGCTTATCACCGACAGCGAGGGGGATCTGCTGGCCGGTTACTGGAACCGCAACGGCTTCCATCCCGGCCTGGCCAATGCGGCGGGCGTCGTGTTTACCGTAGACCAGGAGGACGAACAGGACGGCGATCTCTACCCGTTGGTCGTGGTGGTAGAGCCCGACCTGATGAACAATTACGGCATGGCCGACCGGACACGGGCCCTGGCCGCGGTCACGCTGGTCGAACTGGCGATGGAAGATATGGACGTGCCGGTGGTGTTCGACCTCGCCATGCCGGGCTTCGGCAACAGCGAGAACCTGCTGACCCTGGCGTTCCGCCCGCCTTTCCTCGCTGCCACGCTGTGCCTGCTGCTGGCCATACTGGTGATCGGCTGGCGCGCCTTCCATCGCTTCGGCCCGCCGCTGGCCGACATTCCCGAAATGGCGCACGGCAAGACGCAGCTCGCCCGCAACGGAGCGGCCCTGGTCGAGCGCACCCGCCGCTGGCACCTGCTTGGCGCGCCCTATGCTGCCATGGTGGCGACGCGGATAGCCGTCGCACTGAACATTCGCGAAACCGAGCCGGACAGGCGGGATGCGGCGATCGATGCCGTGCTGGTCCAGCGTGGTGCTGATGGCCCCGGCTTTGCCGCCAGCGCCGAAACCTTGCGAAAAGCGCGCCGTCCGGCCGAACTGGTCCGCGCGGCGCTGGCATTGAGATCACTTGAAAGGACGCTTCTGCAATGAGCGCTGAAACGAGCATGACCCTGGATGACACCCGCGCCCTGGCGGCAGCCATCCGGACCGAAGTGGGCAAGGCCGTGGTCGGCCAGGAAGATACGATCGAGCACCTGCTGATCGCCCTGGTATCGCGCGGCCACGTGCTGCTGGAAGGTCCGCCCGGCACGGCCAAGACCTTCATGGCGCAGTGTTTCAGCCGCGCAACGGGCCTTGATTTCGGGCGCATCCAGTTCACGCCTGATCTCTTGCCGGGCGATATCCTGGGCTCGAACCTGTTCAACTTCCAGACCAGCCAGTTCACCCTGACGCGCGGGCCGATCTTCTGCCAGCTGCTGCTGGCCGACGAGATCAACCGCACGCCGCCCAAGACCCAGGCGGCCCTGCTGGAAGCCATGCAGGAACGGCGCGTGACGCTGGATGGCGAAACGCACGACCTTGGCGATCATTTCATGGTCGTCGCAACGCAGAACCCGATCGAGAACCAGGGCGTCTATCCCCTGCCCGAGGCCCAGCTTGACCGCTTCGCCTTCAAGATCATCGTGCCCTATCCCAGCGTTGAGGAAGAGGCGCGGATCGTGGAACGGTTCGGCAATTCGACCGGCCCCGTCCGGCCCGAGGATTTCGGCATCGCCCGCGTGGCCGACAGTTCCGCCATCGCCGCAGCGCAGTCCACCCTGAAGGACGTGACCCTGGCGGCCGAAATCATCGACTACACCGTCAGGCTGGTGCGGGCAACGCGTGACCATGCCGAAATCACCAGCGGCGCCAGCCCGCGTGCCGCAGTGCTGCTGGCCAATGCCGCCCGCGCCCGCGCCGCCTTGCAGGGCCGCGACTATGTGATCCCCGACGATGTGAAGGCGCTGGCCACGGCCACCCTGCGCCACCGCCTGCTGCTGTCTCCCGCCGCCGAGATCGAAGGCCGGCAGATCGAGGACCTGGTGGCCACGCTGGTGGAACAGACCGAGGCGCCCCGATGAGCAACCGGCGCTAGGCCCATGACCTTTCCCATCGTCCCTTCGGCCCGCATGCTGGGGCTGCTTGTGCTGCTGGCGCCGCTGGCGGTCGTGGTGGCCGCGACCACGCCGGGCGCATGGGTGGCAGCGCCTGCCATCGCGCTGGCGCTGCTGGGGGTCATGCTAGTCGATGGCTGGCTGGCGGGAGGACTTGTGTCGCTTTCGGTCGAACCGGTGGCCGATGCCGAGGTGGGCCAGCCTGCCGCCGTGACAGTGCGGGCAGAGATTGATCGCGACAGCGATGCCCGGCCACCGGAAGTGGCGCTGGGTTTCGATCCGCGCCTTGGCAAAGGCGGCATGGCGCTGCTGGAGCTGGCCGGGACCGGCGAGCCCAGCCGCTTTGCTGGCCGCGTGGAGCTGGTGCCGCAACGGCGCGGAACCGGCCGGATCGATACCGTGTGGCTGCGGTGGCACGGACCGCTTGGCCTGGGGCTGCGGCAGGCGCGGCAGGATATCGACCACCAGATCCGCGTCTGGCCCGATCTTACCCCCACCCGTTCCCCGCTGTTGCAGGCCTTCCTGCGCGATGCTCAGTTCGGCCTGATCGCCCGCCGCATCAGGGGCGAAGGCACCCAGTTCGAGGCTTTGAGCGAGTACGAGGCCGGTATGGACCGCCGCCGGATCGACTGGAAGGCCAGCGCCCGCCACACGGCGCTCTATGCCCGCGAGAACGAGGCCGAACGCGACAACCAGATCGTCTTTGCCTTCGACTGCGGACAGGCCATGTGCGAGCCGGTCGATGGCCTGCCACGGATAGACCGGGCGGTCTCTGCCGCGCTCACTGCCTGCTATGTCGCGCTCAAAGGGGGCGACCGGGTGGCGCTGTTCGGCTTTGCCGACAAGCCGGGCCTGATGACCCCGTTCATCACCGACACGCGCAGCTTCCACCGGTTGCAGACCGCCGCGGCCGAACTCGACTATGTGCCACGCGAACCCAATTTCACCCTCGCGCTCGCAACCCTGACAGCGCGGCTGAAGCGACGTTCGCTGATCGTGCTGTTCTCCGACTTCTCCGATCCGACCTCGGCCGAACTAATGGTCGAGAGCGTGGAACGACTGGTGCGGCATCACCTGGTGATCTTCGTGACCATGCGCGACGAGGAACTGGAAAGCCTTACCGCCGCCGATCCGGTCACGCTGGAACAGGTTTCCACCGCCGTGGTCGCGGCAGGCCTGGCACAACAGCGCGCCATCGTGTTGCAGCGGCTGCGGCGGCTGGGCGTGGACGTGATCGAGGCGCCGCACGATTCCATCGGCTATCGCCTGATCGACCGCTATCTGGAAGCCAAGCGGCTGGAGGCTATCGGCTGATGGCGCTCAACCTGTTTGCCCGCAAGACCATCGAACCGCCCGCTGCAATCGAGGCGGCCAGCCTGAGGTCCGACCGCTTCCGGCTGGAGCGCGAGACCGACTGGCAGCGGCTGGAAGCCATCGTCGAAGCGCTGGAGAAGAACCGCCCCCGGCGCATTTCCGACGATGACCTGCTCGACCTCCCGGTGCTCTACCGCAAGGCCGCATCCAGCCTGGCAGTAGCGCGCGAGACATCGCTCGATGCCGCGACCCTGGCCTATCTGGAATCGCTGGTCCGCCGCGCATGGTTCCAGGTCTATGGCCCGCGCACCGGGCTGTTTGCCTGGCTGCGCGGCTTCCTGGGCGGCGGGTGGAGCGCATCTGTGCGCGACCTGTGGCTCGACATCTGCATCGCGCTAGCGGTGATGGTGGCCGGGACCGTGGTCGGCTGGCTGCTCGTGGCACGCGACAGCGAATGGTATTACCGCCTGATGCCCGGCGGCCTCGCAGGCGAGCGGCAGCCCGGCGCCAGCGTCGAGACCCTGGCTGCAACGCTGGAAGGGACGGAGGACGCCGAAGGGCTGACAACTTTTGCCGCCTACCTGTTCTCGAACAATTCAGGCGTCTGCATCCTGGCCTTTGCCCTGGGCTTCTGCTTCGGCGTGCCGACCCTGCTGCTGCTGGTGTACAACATGGCCGCAATAGGCGCGATCCTGTGGCTGTTCGACGATGCGGGCCTGACCTGGGAGTTCGCCGCCTGGCTGGCAGTCCACGGCACGACCGAAGTGTTTGCCATCCTGCTGTCGGGCGCGGCGGGGCTGCATATCGGCCGGGCGATGGCCTTTCCGGGCAACCGATCGATCATGGCGGCGGCTTCGGCCAGCGGCAAGCGCGCGGCGCAGGTCATGGCAGGCTGCATCCTCATGCTGGTCGTGGCCGGCCTGCTCGAAGGCTATGCCCGCCAGCTTGTCGCCTCGGCAGAGGGCCGCGCGACGATTGGCGGCGTGATGCTGGTGCTGTGGCTGGCCTATTTCATCCTGATGCCCCGCCCGCGAACCCACGGCCGCGAGGACCAGGCATGAGCGCCGAAAAATCCGGTCGCCGCTATCAGGCAAGCCTCGCCAGCCGCAGGCGCGAGATGGTGACGCCTGAAGGGCTGGCCCTGCCTGTGACCGTGGCGGGCCGGGGCGCGCGGGCAGGCGCGCTGCTGCTCGATATGATCATCCTGTTCGGCGGGGCCTTTGTCGTGCTGTTGGTGCTGGTGGCCTTTGGCGAGGGACTGGCGGGCAACAGGTCGGGCGAGGGGCAATCACCCGCCGAGGAACTGGCGACAGTGGCCTTGATCATGGCCTTCTGGCTGGCGCGCTACGGCTATTTCCTGTTTTTCGAGCTTGGCCCGCGCGGGGCCACGCCGGGCAAGCGTCTGATGGGCATCCGCGTGGCAGCGCGTCCTTCTGCCAGCAATGCCGATGCAGGAGGCGGCAGGCTGACGGCAGAGGCGGTGATCGCCCGCAACCTGCTGCGCGACATCGAGGTGTTCCTGCCCACCTTCTACCTTCTGGGCATGCTCGCATCGGGCGGGCAGGCCGATGGCGTGATGGGCTGGGCGGCCTTCGTCTGGCTGATGGTGTTCCTGCTCTTCCCGCTGTTCAACAAGGACCGTCTGCGCGGCGGTGACCTGGTGGCAGGCACCTGGGTGATCGAGGCTTCGCGGGTAAGGCTGGCCCAGGCCATGTCGATCGCGCCCAACCACGGCCGCGACTATCGCTTCGGCGATGCGGAACTGAGGGTCTATGGCGAGCACGAACTGCAAGTGCTCGAAGGCGTGCTCAGGCAGGACAACCCCGAAGCCATGCGCGAAGTGATGCTGGCCATCTGCCGCAAGATCGGGTGGGAGCCGGGCGCCGGGCACGAGCGCGAATTCCTTGAAGCCTTCTACTCCGCCCTGCGCGCGCACCTTGAACGCGGCATGCGGTTCGGCCAGCGCAAGGCGGACAAGCATTCATGAGGATGTGCCGATGAACCTGCGTCCCGCCACGCCCGAGGATGCCACCATGCTGGCACACTTCGCCCGCGACGCTTTCAAAGCGGCCTTTGCCGACCTTTACAAACCGGAAGACTTCGATGCCTTCATTTCAGAATGGCGCACGCCGGAGCGCTACCTGCATAAAATCACCGATCCAGCAGCACGTGTCCAGCTGGCAGAGGTGGACGGCAAGCTTGGCGCCTACTGCATCCTCCAGCGCGATCACCTGCTGGATGAACATCCCGAACCGCGCCCCGCACGCCCGGCCTTCCTCAACCAGCTTTACTGCGCGGGCGGGATGACCGGCCTGGGCCTGGGCGCGGCACTGATGGACTGGGCCATCGCCCAGGCCCGCGAATGGCAGGCCGATGCTATTACCCTGTCGGTCTATAGCGAAAACTTCGGCGCCCAGCGGTTCTATCAGCGCTATGGCTTTGCCAAGATTGCCGATATCCACTTCTGGGTCGGCAACCAGTGCGACGACGAATTCCTCTACGAACTGAAGCTGTAATCCCGGTTTAAGCCGGCTTTAGGGATTGTCGGGCATGGTCCACCCCATACTATTTGGGAATGCACCATGGCCGTTGCCGAAATCCAGTTGCCCGCGCCGGGCATCAATACCGGGCCATTGTCCGACGAACTGCTGCACGACGAGGCGATCGACCGCGTGCTGGCCGCCGTGCGCGGGCATCTCGGGCTGGAGATCGCCTTCGTCTCGCGCTATGTCGATGGCGGCCAGCGGGAGCTGACCCATGTGCACACCGATCTCGAACTGCCGATGGGCGCTGGCTTCCGCGAGCCGATGGAAGAGAGCTACTGCTGGCACATCCTGGAAGGCCGCCTGCCCGAACTGATCCTCGATGCGGTCGATCACCCGTTCACCAAGACGCTGGCGATCACGGATTTCCTGCCCGTGGGCTGCCACCTCAACGTGCCGCTGAAGCTATCGGATGGACGCGTCTGGGGCAGCTTCTGTGCGCTTGGGCGCGAGCCTGACCGCACGCTGGGTGCACGCGACCTCAACGTTGTGCGCGCTTTCGCCAGCCTCGCTGCGGAACGGATCGAAGCGAGCATGGCCGAGGAACTGGAGCTGACCGAAGCGCGTGCACGGGTATCCGAAATGCTCGACGGCCATGCCATCACCATCTTCCACCAGCCGATCCATGACCTTGCCACAGGCGAGCCGATGGGCGTGGAATGCCTTGCCCGGTTCCCCAACACCACCCGCCGCGGCCCCGACCAGTGGTTCGAGGATGCCGAGCGCGTGGGCCTTGGGGTGGAACTGGAAATGGCCGCCGTGCGCGCCGCGCTCGAAACGCTCGGCCATGTGCCGGGCGGCAAATATGTCGCCATTAACGCCTCGCCCGCCACGATCCTGTCGGGCGCCCTGGAACGCGAGCTCGACGTGATCGACAGCGAACAGGTCGATCTCGGCCGCCTGGTAATCGAGGTGACGGAACACCAGCAGGTGCCCGATTTCACCGTGCTGTCGCGCAAGCTGGCGCGGCTGAAGGAAAGGGTGCGTATCGCTATCGATGATGTCGGCACCGGCTATTCGGGCCTGCGACACATCGTGGACCTGCAACCCGACATCCTGAAAATGGACATGGCGCTCACTCGCGACATCCACCGCGATCCTGCCCGCCGCGCGCTGACCGGCGCGCTGGTGCAACTGGCGCGCGACATTGGCTGCAAGCTGGTGGCCGAAGGGATCGAGACCGTAGAGGAACGCGACGCCATGGCCGACCTCGGCGTGCATTATGGCCAGGGCTATTTCTTCGCCCGCCCGCTGCCGGTGGTGGCTGCCCAGCGCCACATGCTGGGCCTTGCCGAAGACGACGCTGCGCCCGATCTGTCGGCGACGGAAACCCGCGGCGATCCCACCAGCAACGACCAGCCGCTGCTGGCGGCCAACGGCTAGTACGCTTTCGGCGGCAAGGATCTCGAACCGCTCTCAGTTCCTTGCAGATGCACGTTTTCCACGGCCCTTTCGGCTGCCAGTTCAAACGGTTCGAGGACCACGTCCGCACCAGCCGAAGCCAGTCCACGCGTTTCTTCCTCGTTGTGGGACACGACGGCGATCTGTCCTTCGAAACCAGCTAGCCCGGCCAGCTGGATCAAGGCGCGGCGCGAATCCTCCTGCGTCAGCCCCTGCACCTGGATCGGCACGGTAGAAATGATCCACTTGGCGGAGGCTATCGGCAATTCCGCGATGATCTCCGGATCGGTCATGTCGCCGAACTCTGCCTCAAGGCCCAGACTTCTCCATTTGTGCACGGCATCCGGGCTGTAATCCACTCCGAGCGCACTGATGCCCTTTTCCTTCAGGCGTCGTCCGATCGCCGAGCCGAAACGTCCCAGGCCGAACACCAGCACATCGTATTTGGCGCCCGAGATGACAGCCGCATCACGGGGTTCGCGTGGTGTCCCCTTGCGCTCGAAAACTCCGAGGACCGGCTCCAGCCAATCATACAGGCGGTGCGAATAGGTTATCATGTAGGTGGATGCCGCAATTGTGACGATCCCCACCATCGTGACAAGACCGAGAGCATCTGGCGAAACCTGCCCCAGCGTTACCCCCATCGCCACGAATATCAGCGAAAACTCGCTGATCTGCGCCACGGTCAGGCCTGCCAGCATGCTGGTGCGCTTGCGATATCCCAGCGTCCCCATGATGATCAGCACGATCAGCGGATTACCGACCAGCACGAAGATCGAAAAGACGATTGCCGCGGTAACATTGCTGCCCAGTGTCGAAAGGTCGAGGCTGGAGCCCAGCGCCAGAAAGAAGAACAGCAGGAGGAAATCACGCAGTGGCGCCAAACGGGCCGAAATGGTTTCCCGAAACGGGGTGGAGGCCAGCGCCACGCCTGCCATGAGGCCGCCCACCTCTTTGCCGAGACCCACGAAATCTCCCACCGCAGCAAACATCGCCGCAAGAGCGATGGCAAAGATCATCAGCAGTTCGGGCGCCCGCGCCAGCCGGGATGTCAGCGGATCGGCCAGAAAACGGATGAACACAAAGACCGTGCCCACCATGACCAGTCCGGAAATCAGTACGAAGGGGATGCCGGGCCCATCGTCACTTGCTCCTATGCCGATAGTCGACAGCACGATCATGGCCAGCACCACCACCAGATCCTGCACGATGAGGAAACCCAGGGCGATCTGGCCATGCAGGGTATCAATCTCGCGCTTGTCCGAAAGGAGTTTGACGATGATGATGGTCGAGGAAAATGTAAGTGCGACAGCGACATAGAGGCTCGTCACCTGATCCAGCCCGAGCATCAGGCCGATCAGGAAGCCGAATATCGAAGTAAAGGCGACCTGCCCCAGCCCGGTAAGCAAGGACACTGAACCAAGCGAGCGGATCAGCTTTACATCAAGTTTTATGCCAACGAGAAACAACAGCAGGGCGATCCCGAGTTCAGACAGCAACTCGATTTGCTCTGCCGACTGAACCAGCCCCAGAACCGAGGGGCCGGCAAGCAAACCCACCGCAATGAAGCTGACAATCAAGGGCTGGCGCGCCGCAAGTCCAATGAAGCCGACAACTGCCGCCAGTGCCAGCAACGCGGCAATCTCGCCAAAAGTTGTTTCGGTGACGAGTTCCAGCACAACGTCCAAAATCGGTTTCCTTATCTGCCCGCCGACATGCCAACGCCTACAATATAGGCTGAACCACAGGGCCCATTATTCGGCGCACAGTCAAGTAGGGGGGGCCGACAATTCGGGCTGCGGGTGCGTGAACAGGCGATAAGGCACGCCACGCCAAGTGTTTGCCGGTCATTCGCCCGGTTCCCGATGCGTCCCAAAGGCTGCTTTCAAGTCGTTTGCATTCGCCCTATAAGCTCTCCATGTCATCATCCATCAGACCCTGGCGCGATATCGCGCGCCGCCAGTCCCGCCAGATCATGGTCGGCAAGGTGCCCGTTGGCGGCGATGCGCCGATCACCGTGCAGACCATGACCAACACCCCGACAGAGGACGTGGCGGCAACGATCGACCAGATCCGCCGGTGCGAGGAAGCGGGCGCGGATATAATCCGGGTTTCCTGCCCGACCGAGGAATCGACGCGGCACTTCGACCAGATCGTGCGGGGGTCCAACATCCCGATCGTGGCCGACATCCACTTCCATTACAAACGCGCGCTCGAAGCGGCCGACAAGGGCGCTGCCTGCCTGCGGATCAATCCGGGCAACATCGGATCCAGCCAGCGGGTGGCCGAAGTGGTCCGCGCCGCCAAGGCCAACGGCTGCGCCATCCGCATCGGGGTCAACGCCGGCAGCCTGGAAAAGGACCTGCTGGAAAAGTATGGCGAGCCCTGCCCCGAAGCCCTGGTGGAAAGCGCGCTCGACCATATCAAGCTGTTGCAGGACCACGATTTCCACGAATTCAAGGTGGCCGTGAAGGCGAGCGACGTGTTCCTTGCCGTGGCCGCATACATGGGCCTGGCCGATGCGGTCGATTGTCCGCTCCACCTCGGCATTACCGAGGCAGGCGGGTTGATCGGCGGCACGGTGAAAAGCTCTATCGGCATCGGCAACCTGCTGTGGGCCGGGATCGGCGATACGATCCGCGTGTCCTTGTCCGCCGAACCCGAACAGGAAGTGCGTGTCGGGTTCGAAATCCTCAAGTCGCTTGGTCTGCGCACGCGCGGCGTGCGGGTGGTGTCCTGCCCGTCCTGCGCGCGCCAGGGGTTCGACGTGATCCGCACCGTGCAGACGCTGGAAGAACGCCTAAGCCACATCAAGACGCCGCTGTCGCTGTCGGTCCTGGGCTGCGTGGTAAACGGGCCGGGTGAAGCACGCGAGACCGATATCGGCCTGACCGGCGGCGGCGCGGGCAAGCACATGGTCTATCTGTCGGGCGTGACCGACCACCATGTGAACGATGCCGACATGGTCGAACATATCGTCCGCCTGGTCGAGGCGAAGGCCGCCCAGATCGAGGCCGAGATGACCGATGCGGGGCAGCCTTCGGTAGCAGCCGAATAACCGTAGCGAAGGTAACCCCGCAGTAACCGGCAAGCGGCTATGCGGGCGCATGGATTTCCGCATTGTCCTTGCCTGCGTCCTGATAGCCGGTGCCGCCGTGGGCGTCGCCTCGCCCGGGGGCCCGCTCGACCGGCAGGCCGACGGGGCTGCAACAGGCCCTGAAGCGGGTTCAGACCTCCCCCGGCTCGCCGCCGCACAGGTCGATAGCGGGTGGGCCAGTGCCGCCGTGCTGCAACGCGATGGCGACGGCCATTTCTATGCCGATGTCGTGGTGGACGGCCAATCGTTCCGCATGCTGGTCGATACCGGTGCCACCGTGATCGCGCTAACCGGCGCCGATGCCGAGGCCATGGGACTCACCTGGCATGACGACGAAGTCCGCCCGGTGGCGCAGGGTGCTTCGGGGCCGGTCGAGGGAGTCAACATCACCCTTTCGCGCGTGGCGCTCGGCGATCACGAGGCGAGCCAGGTCCAGGCCATCATCATTCCCGAAGGACTGGCTGTATCCCTGCTTGGCCAGTCGTTCCTCGGCACCCTGGGATCGGTCCGCATCGCCGATGGCCGGATGATCCTGGAAAGCTGACAGCCATGAACATGACCGCCCTCCTGCCGCCAAGCCTCCTGCCGCACCGCTGGCGCGTAAAGCGCGAGGCGGGCCGCCACAACGAGGCCATCCTCGGCATTCTCGACACGCCCCCGATCGTGCCCCGGCGCGACGGTCTGGTGATCTTCTCGATGATCGGCACCGCGGTGGTCCTGCCCTACCTGGTGGCGGTAAAGTCGCTCTGGTCGCAGCTTGGGCGCGGACGCATCGCGATCCTCGATGATGGCACGCTGACGGCGGCAGACCGGGCAATCCTGGCGCAGCATTGCGGTGATCCGGAGATCATGGCTATTGCCGATGTACCCACCCATCCCTTCCCGAAAGGGGGCACATGGGAACGCCTGCTGACCATCCTCGACCGGCGCGCAGGCGAATACTGGATCCAGCTCGACAGCGACACTGTCACCATTGGTGCAGTGCCCGAACTGCTAGATGCCATTTCGCGCAACCGCAGCTTCTGCCTTCTGGGCGGCGGCGATGCGGCAGTGGGCGCGCTGCCCGTGGCGGACTTCGCCCGTCGCCTCTATCCCGCAGGCCCGCAGGAGGGCCACGTCCAGACGCGGATCGAATCGCGCCTCGACACCGTTTCGCCGGACCATGGCTGGCGCTACATCCGTGGCTGTTCGGGCTTCACCGGCTTTGCTGCGGGGGGCGCCGGACGCGATCTTGCGCGCGCATTCCTGGCCGAAATGGAACGCCTCGTCGGCCACGAGGATACCTTCATCTGGGGCACCGAGCAGGTCGCCTCGAACTTCCAGCTGGCCAACGAGCGGGACGTGCTGGCCCTGCCCTATGGCCGCTACCTCAATTACTGGAATGAGCCTTGGAGCACGGATGCTGCCTTCGTCCATTTCGTCGGCACGCACCGCTATGACAACGGGGCCTATACCGCCGCCAGCCGTGCGGTGATCGACCGCCTCACAGCCTAGCTGACAATTCGCCGCCGCAATGCCTATATCAGGCAGATGGACCGGCGAACTTTCCTGACCACCTCCGCAATCGGCGCAGCCGCGCTGGCCTCGCCCTTGCGCGTGGCAGCCCAGCCGGGCCCCGATGGGAAAACCCGGCGGATCCTCGAAGTCGCACGCGCGGAGATCGCCCGCGCAGGTAACGCGCTGTGGCGGCGCGACATGGCGGCCATCGCCGACTTCGGTGTCCATTCGGCAATCCCCCGCTTCCATATCGCCAACATGGAAGCCGGGACGGTGCGCAGCCTGCTGGTGGCCCACGGCAGCGGATCGGACCCTGAGCATGATGGCTGGCTCAACGACTTTTCCAACCTGCACGATAGCTGGGCCACCAGCCGCGGCGCCTATGTTTCCTGGGAATGGTATGAAGGCCGCTTCGGCACCTCGATGCGGCTGGAAGGCCTCGACCCCACCTGCGACCAGGCCTACCCGCGCGCCATCGTGATGCATGCCGCCGCCTATGCCACGCCCGCCCATGTTGCCCGATGGGGTCGGGCAGGCCGGTCCAACGGCTGCTTTGCGGTTGGGCCGGAGGAGCTGTCAGGCGCGCTCTACCAGCTTTCGGGCGGGAGGCTGCTGTTCGCCGACCGGCTGGGTATCGGCGAGGACGGGAGCGACGTTACCATGCCACCGCAGGCCGCGATCGATTTCGCTGCGGTGGTGGCGCAAAGGCAGGCGGAGATGATGCAGGAGGATGCCGAAACGGGCATTCCGCCGCTCGGCGAGGAACTACCCTAAAGCTGCCTGCCGCTGGGTCGGGCAAGCGCGGCCAGCACCGGAGCATCGCGGCTGTAGATGTCGGCATATTCGACCAGCTGCCCGTTCTCGTCCACCCGCATGGTGAAATAGGTCAGGAATACCGGCACCTGCCGCGCCAAGGGCACGCGGGTATATGTTCCGCTTTCCGATATACGCATCGCTTCTTCGCTGCTCGCCCCTTCGCCGAGCAGCGAGATCGTGACCGCCAGTTCCATTGCGTCTTCCACCCGCACACAGCCATGGCTCAGCGCGCGGTTGGCATTGGCGAACAGGTTGCGGTTGGGCGTGTCATGCAGGAAGATCGCATGGGCATTGGGCATGTCGAGCTTCATCATGCCCAGCGCATTGCGCGGGCCGGGGGCCTGGACCACGCTGACAAAGCCATTGGCCCCGCGGGTGGCAGTATATCCCATGGTACGCGCCCAGGCGGGGTTGTCCAGCACCCGCCGCCCCAGCCCTTCGCCCACCACGATGGATTGCGGCACGGTCCAGTTGGGATTGAATATCACCCCTTCGACCATTTCGACCATCTGCGGCGTGGCATTGCGGCCCGGCTGGCCCACGATGGTGCGATAGGTGCGCAGCACCTCACCGTTGACGTTCAGCCGCAGCATGTATTCGGGCACGTTGACGATCAGGTGGATCCCGCCAAGATCGCGCGGGAGCCAGCGCCAGCGGTCCATGTTGGCGCGGATGCGGTTGCGCTTGTCGGTTTCGGACAGCGGCGTGATCGACAGGTGCGCGCGCAGGGCGGAATAGTCCGGACTGCTCGGCAGCAATGAATTGAGCGCACCGCGAATATCTCCGCTGGCAAGCGCACGCTGCATCACCGCCCCTGCCTCGATCTGTGCGGAGTCGCTGTCTTCCATCAGGTAGGCGCGCCGGGCGGACACCGGCGTGCGCCCGTCGCGGTAATCCTCGACCAGCCAGGTGAAGATCGCGGTCGCCACGCGGTCAAGCTCCGGCCCTTCCCCCGCAGCAATCGCGGCGCGCAGGGCATCGGGGCGGTAGTCCGCCGGATCGAGCCCTTCCATCGCCACGGCGGGAATAGCATCGAGCAGCGCCTGGGCGCGGGTAGCCGACCAGTAAAGCTCCGACGCCATGCGCGGGGCAATCGTGCGGCGCGCCGTGCCGGGCGACCATTGCGCCGCCATGACCTGCACCGCATCGCTTTCCAGCACCGGCGCAAAGGGCAGCGTCTGCGCCACAACGACCGGGCCGAGGAGCAGTGCGGACAGCGCGGCAAGTGCGGTGGGCAGGCGGCGGGCGTTAACCATTCCCTCCATGTGCAGCCCGGCGACGATTCTGGCAAGGCGCAGGGATTCGAGCAGCTTATCCGCGTGACCTTCATTCCGCTCGGGAATATGGGCCGTTGATGCATCGCCATGCACCGCCTGCAGCCGCACTCGGCCCCTTCCTCGCCACCCTGCTGGCGATTGCCCTGCTGACCCTGATGGACGGCTTCATGAAAAGCGCGGCGCTCGTGGTCGGGGCCTATTCCACCCTGGTGTTCCGGGGCGGCATGGGCTTCGTGCTGGCGGGCGGCCTGTGGTCGTTCCAGGGCATGCGCTGGCCGGAACGACCTGCCTTGAAACTGCACCTGGCGCGCGGCTTCGTGGGCGCGTTCACCGCGCTCACCTTCTTCTCCGCGCTGGTCCGCCTTCCACTTGCCGAAGCAATTGCCTTGAGCTTCATCAGCCCGCTGATTGCGTTGGCCCTCGCCGCGCTCGTGCTGAAGGAGCGGATCAAAGGCAAGGCCGTGACTGCCGCCGCGCTGGGGCTGGCGGGCGTGGTGGTGATCGTGGGCGGCAGGCTGGGGCGCGAGCGGATGACCGACGATGCGCAGCTCGGCATCATGCTCGTGCTGGTTTCTGCCGTGCTCTATGCCGTCAACCTCATCCTCCAGCGGCAGCAGGCGCAGGTCGCCAAACCACTGGAAATCGCTACGTTCCAGGGCGCGCTGACGGCGCTGGTGCTGTTGCCCGCAGCGCCACTATTCCTTTCCCCGCCCCAATTGCCCGCCACCTGGGTCACCATCGCGGCTGCCGCTGTCCTCAGCACTCTAGGACTGCTGCTGCTCGCCTGGTCCTATGCCCGGGCCGAGGCTCAGGTGCTGGTCCCGGTGGAATATTCCGGCTTTGCCTGGGCCGCGCTGTTCGGCTGGCTGCTGTTCGGCGAGGAAGTGCGCCTGACGACGCTGGCGGGCGCCACACTGATCGTGATCGGCTGCTGGATCGCCGCCCCGCGCCGCCACAGCGAACAGGTGGCCACCTCCGCTCCGGGGGTCGAGGGGACTTGAGGCAATATCAGTTGGACGGCGGATCGACCGGCTCGACCGGCTCTTCGGCTACTTCCGCCTCGTCATCCTCGCCAAAGCCCGCACTTTGCCACACCAGGCCCAGCGCTCCACCCAGGAACGCGGCCAGCGCCAGGGCCAGCGCCATGCGCCACACGCCGAATACCGGCTCAGGTCCGTCGGATCGCCCCAGCACCATGATAGGTGAAAAACCCCTCTCTTAACCGTAAACCGGCCTGTCCCCTTGACCTTGGGCCGTCAAAAGAGCAGTCCGCCCCGCAACGGCATCCCTTTTTACCAAGGCTGCCAAAACAGCAACATCATTCGGCCCCAATCGGCAAAGGATACGGCACTATATGACCCAGGTCGGCTCGGACACGCTTCAGACCCGCAGCACCATGGACGTAGGCGGAAAGACATACGCCTACTACTCGCTGGCCAAGGCAGCCGAACAGATCGGCGACATCAGCCGCCTGCCATTCAGCATGAGGGTGCTGCTGGAAAACCTCCTGCGATTCGAGGACGGTGGCTTTACCGTAGGGCGTGAACATATCGAGGCGCTGGCCAAGTGGCAGGACGATCCTTCCACCGGTGACGAGATCCAGTACCGCCCGGCCCGCGTGCTGCTGCAGGATTTCACCGGCGTGCCCTGTGTCGTCGATCTGGCCGCCATGCGCGATGCCATTGCCAAGCTCGGCGGCGATACGGCCAAGATCAACCCGCTGGTGCCGGTCAACCTGGTTATCGACCACTCGGTGATGGTGGACGAATTCGGTCATCCCAAGGCCTTCGAGAACAACATGGCGCTGGAGTACGAGCGCAATGCCGAACGCTATGACTTCCTGAAGTGGGGCGCGGTCTCGCTGCAGAACTTCTACGCCGTGCCGCCGGGCACCGGCATCTGCCACCAGGTGAACCTGGAGAACATCGCCAAGGGCATCTGGTCCTCCGCCGACCAGAACGGCGACCTGGTTGCCTATCCCGACACTTGCGTAGGCACTGACAGCCACACCACCATGATCAATGGCCTGGGCGTGCTGGGCTGGGGCGTGGGCGGGATCGAGGCCGAGGCCGCGATGCTAGGCCAACCGGTCTCGATGCTGATCCCCGAAGTCGTCGGCTTCAAGCTGACCGGCGCGATGAACGAAGGCGTGACCGCGACCGACCTGGTGCTCACCTGCGTGCAAATGCTGCGCGCGCATGGCGTGGTGGGACGCTTCGTGGAATTCTACGGCCCCGGCGTGTCGGAACTCAGCCTGGCCGACCGCGCCACCATCGCCAACATGGCGCCCGAATATGGCGCGACCTGCGGCTTCTTCGGAATCGACGACAAGACCCTCGATTACCTGCGCCTGACCGGCCGCAGCGAGGCAGACATCGCGCTGGTCGAAGCCTATTCCAAGGCGCAGGGCATGTGGTTCACGCCGGACAACAACCCGGTATTCACCTCCACTCTCAGCCTCGATATGGGCTCGGTCGTCCCCAGCCTGGCGGGCCCCAAGCGCCCGCAAGACAAGGTGGCGCTGCCCGATGTGGCCGAACTGTTCAACACCGACCTCGCCAAGGTCTATGGCAAGTCCGCCGCTGCCCGTGTTCCGGTCGATGGCGCCAACCACGATATCGGCGATGGCGACGTGGTGATTGCGGCCATCACCAGTTGCACCAACACCTCCAACCCCGATGTGCTGATCGCCGCCGGCCTCGTCGCCAAGAAGGCCAACGAGCGCGGGCTGAAGCCCAAGCCGTGGGTCAAGACCTCGCTGGCGCCGGGATCGCAGGTGGTTACCGATTACCTCATCAAGGCGGGCCTGCAGAGCCACCTCGATGCCATCGGTTTCGACCTCGTTGGCTACGGCTGCACCACCTGCATCGGCAATTCCGGTCCGCTGGCTGACCCCATCAGCAAGGCGATCAACGGCAACGACATCGTCGCCGCCAGCGTGCTGTCGGGCAACCGCAACTTCGAAGGCCGGGTGTCGCCCGATGTGCGCGCCAACTTCCTCGCCAGCCCGCCGCTGGTCGTCGCCTACGCTCTGAAGGGCACGGTCACCGAGGACATCACCACAACCCCGATCGGGCAGGACCGGAACGGTGCCGACGTGATGCTGGCCGACCTGTGGCCGACGACCCAGGAGATCGCCGACCTGCGCGCCTCATCCATCGACCGCGCCATGTTCGAAGCGCGCTATGCCGATGTCTACAAGGGCGATGCGCACTGGCAGGCGATCAAGGTTTCCGCATCGGACACCTATGCATGGAAGCCGGGCAGCACCTATATCGCCAACCCGCCCTACTTCGAAGGCATGGGCATGACGCCCGAGCCCGTCACTGACATCATCGAAGCCAAGCCGCTGGCGATCCTGGGCGATTCGGTCACCACCGACCACATCAGCCCGGCCGGATCGATCAAGGCCGACAGCCCGGGCGGGCGCTACCTGCTGGAAAACCAGGTCGCCAGGGCTGATTTCAATTCTTACGGCAGCCGCCGCGGCAACCATGAAGTGATGATGCGCGGCACCTTCGCCAACATCCGCATCAAGAACGAGATGGTCCCCGGCGTCGAAGGCGGCGTGACCACCTATGCCGGCGAAACCATGGCGATCTATGACGCGGCCATGAAGCACAAGGCCGATGGCACGCCGCTGGTGGTCATCGGCGGCAAGGAATACGGCACCGGCTCCAGCCGCGACTGGGCGGCCAAGGGCACGGCCCTGCTGGGCGTGCGCACGGTGATCGTGGAGAGCTTCGAGCGCATCCACCGCTCCAACCTCATCGGCATGGGCGTGCTGCCGCTGCAGTTCGCCGACGGTCAGAGCCGCGAAAGCCTGGGCCTGAAGGGCGACGACAGCTTCACCATTCGCGGCCTCGCCACGATCAAGCCGCAGCAGGATGTGACGGTGGACGTGGTGCGGGCCGATGGCACCTCGTTCAGCTTCACCGCGAGGTGCCGGATCGATACGGCCAACGAGCTGGAATACTACCTCAACGGCGGCATCCTGCACTATGTGCTGCGCAAGCTCGCCGCCTGATCGGCCAGCACGCAATGCCTTGAACGCAAATGGAAAGGGCGGCCCGCGAAGGCCGCCCTTTTTGTATTTGCACTATCGCTTGAAGCGCGTCAGGCCGCCTCGCGCTCCTCTGCGCCTTCGCCCTTGCGGCGGCGGCGGCGCATGAACACTGTGGCCGCGCCTGCGCCAAACAGCAGCAGCATGCCCGGCTCCGGAACCGGCGTACCCGAGGTGGTCCCCGACGTGCCGCTTGTTCCCGAGGTACCGCTCGTACCCGAAGTGCCACTGGTCGAAGAACTGGTGCTCGTGCTGGTGGACGACGAGGTGGAGGTGGAGGTGGAGGTGGAAGTCGATGTAGACGAGCTCGATGACGACGAAGTCGAAGAGCTGGAGCTTGTCGAGCTGGTCACATTGCCTGACGATGTGCTGACCGATCCGGTGGAGGTCGAAACACTGCCCGTTGAGGTGCTGACCGAGCCTGTCGAGGTGGACACGCTGCCCGTCGAAGTCGAGACGTTGCCCGATGTGCTAGTAGTCGAGACCGAACCGGTCGAAGTCGAAACGCCGCCCGTGGTGGAGCTGGTCGAGGAGCCGCCGGTCGAAGTCGAGGTGGACGAACCGCCGCTACCGCCCGACGAGGTCGAAGTGGACGAGCCTGTGCTCGAATTATCGATGTCGATATCGATGATGATATCGCCGCTCGATCCCGTGGTGCCGGACGAGCCGCTGGTGGAAGTCGAAGTGGTGGTGGACAGGTTGACGTTGGCACCGCCCCCGCTGCCACCGAAGAAGCCGCCGAAGAACCCGCCACCGAAGCCGCCACCGAAACCGCCCGAACCGCCGATGATGATCGGCTGGCCGCCGCCGCCGCCGCGAATGCCGCTTTCCTGCGGCAGGGGCAGGGGAAGCGCGGGGAGAGCAAGCAGTTCAGGCTCTGGCTCCTGCTCGACTTCAATCACGCGGCGGATGCGGCGCGTTTCGCGCTCGGGGATGACGCGGGCTGCCGGACGGTCCTTTACCAGGGTGAGTTCGGCTGCGTCCTTGTCGGACTTGAAGCCGACGACCGCTGCCTGCGGCTCTGCCAAGTGGACCGCGCCGCCTGCCGCAAGGGCAGTGCCCGCCGCAGCGGCCGACAATTTCGCAAGGGCCATTCTTACCGACATGAACAGTCTCTCTTCGCAATTCCCTGCAACCGGTCACGGCCAATTGCGGCCTTTCACGGTCTTCCAAGGCTTCAAAGAGACCTTCCGGGGCGCGATGGGCAATGCCAAAGCGGGGTTACGGAAGGGTGTTCGGGCGATTTTTCGCCGCATTTCCGGTGGTTCGGGCCGCTTTGTCCCACAATGGAACCGAAAGCAGCGGGATCGCGAACAAGGGTTAACGCGCTGGCGTCATTTCGATGGATCGAACAGACCCGGCTGCGATCCTGTCGGCGAATCGGCGGGTGGATTGAGCCCAAGGTGCTTCCAGCCGCCTGCATTGAGGCACCTTCCGCGGGCTGTGCGGGCAATCAGGCCGAGCTGGATGAGGTAGGGTTCAATCACCTCCTCAACCGTGTCGCGCGGTTCGCTGAGGCCCGCTGCCAGTGTCTCCACCCCCACCGGCCCGCCCCTGTAGATATCGGCGATCATGGTGAGGTAGCGGCGGTCCATCGCATCGAGGCCAAGGCCGTCGATCTCCAGCCGGGTCAGCGCGGCATCGGCCACCTTGGCCGTCACCGTGCCATCGCCCGCCACATGGGCAAAGTCGCGCACGCGCCTGAGCAGCCGCCCGGCCACGCGCGGCGTGCCACGGCTGCGACGGGCCACCTCGCGCGCGCCCGCGCTATCCATGTCCATGCCGAGCAAGCCGGCCCCGCGCGTCACCACGCGCATCAGCTCGTCCTCGGTATAGAAGGTAAGGCGCACCGGGATGCCGAACCGGTCGCGCAGCGGTGTGGTGAGCAGCCCTTGCCGCGTGGTCGCGCCCACCAGCGTGAACGGCGGCAGATCGATCCGGACAGACCGCGCCGATGGCCCCTCGCCGATGATCAGGTCCAGCGCGCGGTCCTCCATCGCCGGATAGAGCACCTCCTCCACCACCGGATTGAGGCGGTGGATCTCGTCGATAAAGAGCACGTCATGCGGGTCAAGGTTGGTCAGCAGCGCCGCCAGATCGCCCGCCTTGGCGATGACCGGGCCGCTGGTGGCGCGGAACCCCACACCCAGCTCCCGCGCCACGATCTGCGCCAGCGTGGTCTTGCCAAGGCCTGGCGGCCCGAAGAACAGCACATGGTCGAGCGCTTCGGATCGGGAGCGGGCAGCCTCGATAAACACCCGCAGGTTCTCGCGCGCGGCCGCCTGTCCGACGAACTCGGCGAGCGTCTTGGGGCGCAAGGCTGCGTCAGGGTCCTCGGGGAGGCGCTGGGGGGTGAGGTCAGGGTTGGTGGTCATACCGGATTGATCCGATACCGCCCAATCCCGTCATGCTGAACTTGTTTCAGCATCCATCGCGCCGCAGGCACGGAGCCATGCCCCGTGAACGCGCGCCTTGCGTACACTTTCTTGCCAGAAAACCGTTTGGTGCGGTTTATATCGGCGTCACTTCCGATCTTGTCGCCCGCATATACCAGCACCGCACGAGCGCCGTGCCTGGCTTTACCAGCCGTTATGCAGTCTATCGATTGGTCCATTTCGAGCAGTTCGACCGCATGGACGCGGCGATCGCCCGCGAGAAGCAGCTCAAGAACTGGCACAGGCAGTGGAAGGTGAACCTGATCCAGAGCGGAAATCCGGATTGGTACGATCTTGCCCCCGGTCTGGGTATTCCACCCCTTGCTCCGCGTGGACCGAGAAATGGATCCTGAAACAAGTTCAGGATGACGGGGGCGGTTAAGGCTTAGGTAGTTCACCCCGCCGCCCTCCGCAGCGCCACGCGGATCACATCGCCCTCGGCCGCGCCCTCGCCCAGTTCGGCAATCGCTGCAGCCACCGCGTTTGCCGCCACCAGCGGCTTGAAGCCGAGATTCTGCAGGGCGGAGACGGCATCGGCGCTCGCCCCGCCCCTGGGCAAGGCAACCCCACCGCCAAGCGAACCGCCGCCGGGCAAGGCGCCCGCCTTGTCCTTCAGCTCATTCACAATGCGCCCGGCCAGTTTCGGCCCCACGCCCTGCGCCCGCGCCACCGTGGCGGCATCGCCGCTGCCACAGGCATCGCGCAACTCGCTCAAGGACAGGGCAGACAGCACCGCCAGCGCCATTTTCGAGCCCACGCCCTGCACCGTGGTGAGGAGGCGGAACCAGTCGCGTTCGTCCGCACTGGCGAAGCCGAGCAGGCGCATGTCGTTCTCGCTCACCTGCAGGTCGGTGAACAGCGTGCAGGCCTCGCCCACCATGCCAAGGGCGCTCAGCGTCTTGCTGGAGCAGTGGACCAGGTAGCCCACGCCCTGAACGTCGATCACCGCCCAGTCCGCGCCGGTTTCGTCGAGCAGGCCCCGAAGTTTCGCAATCATGTAGCGTGCTTTGCGATCATGCTTTGTTCTTGCCGGATAGTTTGGCCAATTGCCAGTGGCAAAAGTGAGGACGCTCGCAGAGGCGCAGAGGCATAGAGGAGAAAGGGCGATGACGCCTTCGGCGCTGCTCCCGCTTCCCTGCGCCTCTGTGCCTCTGCGAGCGCCAAATATGGACACTGCCCGACACTTGCGCCAAAGCCATGCGCCATGAGCATGAACACATTCGGGCGGGTCTTCCGCTTCACCACCTGGGGGGAAAGCCACGGCCCTGCGCTGGGCGCGGTGGTGGACGGGTGCCCGCCGGGGCTGCTGCTGGACGAGAGCGTGATCCAGCCGTTCCTCGACGCGCGGCGTCCGGGGACGAGCAAGTTCACCACCCAGCGCAACGAGCCGGACCAGGTGCGCATCCTGTCGGGCGTGTTCGAGGGCAAGACCACCGGCACGCCGATCAGCCTGATGATCGAGAATACCGACCAGCGCTCCAAGGATTACGGTGAGATCGCCAAGGCCTATCGCCCCGGCCATGCCGACTATGCCTATGACGCCAAGTACGGCCATCGCGACTATCGCGGAGGCGGCCGGTCATCGGCGCGCGAGACGGCAGCGCGGGTGGCCGCGGGCGCCGTGGCACGGCTGGTGATCCCCGAAGTGCGCGTGCGCGCCTGGGTCGAACAGATCGGCGATGCCGCCATCGACTATGCCCGCTTCGACGAGGCGGAGATCGCCAACAACCCGTTCTTCTGTCCCGATGCCGTTGCGGCCAAGGAATGGGAGCGGATCGTGGATGAGGCGCGGAAGGCAGGTTCCTCCATCGGCGCTGTCGTGACTTGCGAGGCAACGGGCGTTCCCGCCGGATGGGGCGCGCCGATCTATGCCAAGCTCGATGCCGATCTCGCCTCTGCCATGATGGGTATCAACGCGGTCAAGGGCGTGGAAATCGGCGACGGCTTTGCCGCTGCCACCAACAATGGCGAAGGAAATGCCGATCCCATGCGCCCGGGTGCCGATGGCAAGCCGCAGTTCCTCGCCAACCATGCAGGCGGCATCGCGGGCGGGATTTCCACCGGACAGCCTGTGCGGTGCCGCGTGGCGTTCAAGCCGACCAGTTCGATCCTGACGCCGGTGGAGAGCATCAATTCCGCCGGCGAGGCGACCGATGTGCGCACCAAGGGGCGGCATGACCCCTGCGTGGGCATCCGCGGCGTGCCGGTGGTGGAAGCGATGATGGCGCTGGTGCTGGCGGATCACAAGATGCTCCACCGCGCGCAGGTCGGCTGAGCCTCAGCGATAGGCCGCCAAAGACAGCACGGCGCGTGAAAAGTCGCTGAACCATGCCGAGCCGACCACCATTTCGTGCACCGCGCCCTGGACGAATATCCAGCCCGCCCCGAACCACGTCAGCACAGCTATGCGGCCGGTACTGCGCCGCTCGTTCCACAGGGTCGCCGCAGCCATCGTCCACAGTGTCAGGTAAAGCCAGAAGGTGGGGATCGGATCATCCAGTCCCAGTGCGCGGAACCAGAAGCGGTTCACCCCCGGTGGCAGCACCGGCAGCATGGCCAGCAGCATCAGCGAGCGGTGGACCTGCGGCCGGCGCTTGGCATTGCGGATCGCCAGGGTGAACAGCACAGTGAAGCCGACGAAGGCCAGCAAGCCGAGGTAGAGGCCATCGGTCCCCGGATCGCGCCCGGCCAGCATTCCCGCCCGGCTGGCGATCAGTTGCAGGAACAGGCCGAGGATCATGATGGCCGTGGCATGGGCAATGCCCCACAGCCCTAGCGCCCGATGCAGCGTTACATTGCCCGCATTCACCAGGCCAGCCTGGACCACCAGCAGCAGCATCCAGCTAAGGAAAACGACACCATGCAGGTGCACGATCGGGGGCGAAGGCGGGAAATCGCCGCGCAGGGCGGGCAGCGCCGAATGCATCCCGAACCCGCCGACCACGAACAGGCACATCACGAGGATAAGGACGAGCGAGAAGGACGGCCGAAACCCCCGGTCCTGATTCATCCTCATCCCCTCCCCCTTGGCATTTCCGGCGGCACGCTGGGCGATTGCTGCAAAAAACGCAACACCTGTTGCACTAATCGAAACACTGCACGGAGGTGATCGCTTCAGTCGATCAATTCCATCGCAACAACCTGCTTTGTTGCGGCATATCAATGTCTATCTGCAGCTCCGGAATTCACAACGCCCGAACAAGGGCATTCAACCGGAGCAACATACAGACATGGGTATCATTGGCAGCACCATCCAGCCGTTCAAAGCCACCGCGTTCCAAGCCGGCAAGGACTTCTTCGACGTGACGGAAGCCGACATCGCCGGCAAGTGGGCGGTGTTCTTCTTCTATCCGGCGGACTTCACTTTCGTCTGCCCGACCGAGCTGGAAGACCTGGGCGAGCACTATGCGCAGCTGCAGAAGCTGGGCGTGGAAGTGTTCGGCGTTTCGACCGACACCCATTTCAGCCACAAGGCCTGGCACGACACCAGCGAGAAGATCGGCAAGTTGCAGTATGCTTTCCTGGGTGACCAGAACCACGTGCTGACCAAGAACTTCGGCGTGCTGCGTGAAGATTCGGGTCTGGCCGATCGCGCCACTTTCGTGGTCGATCCCGATGGCGTGATCCAGATCATGGAAATCACCTGCGAAGGCGTTGGCCGCAATGCCAACGAACTGACCCGCAAGATCCGTGCCGCGCAGTATGTCCGCAACAACCCGGGCCAGGTCTGCCCGGCCGCGTGGGAAGAAGGCGAAGCAACGCTGGCTCCCTCGCTCGATCTCGTCGGCAAGATCTGATCCTGCCGACCCGCTGATCCCGTCGAAAGCCGACGGGTCGCACGACGGTCCCGGGGGCTTCCCGCCTCCCTCCCTCCTCCCGCGGAGGCTCCCGGGCCGTTTCACTTTCAAACCCCGCCCCCACAAGGAACCCGCGATGCTCGATGCGACGATGACCCAGCAGCTGGCACAATATCTCGGCAACCTGCGCGAGGGTGTGGAGCTTGTCGCTAGTCTGGCTGACGACAAGCGTTCGGCTGACATGCGTGCACTGATCGAGCAGATCGCCGCGCTGTCGCCGCTCGTCACCGCCAGTTTCGATGGTGACGACGGCCGCAAGCCCAGCTTCGAAATCCGCCGCGCCAGCGATCATACGCGCGCCGTGCGGTTTGCCGGGCTGCCGATGGGGCATGAGTTCACGTCGCTGGTGCTCGCCCTGCTGTGGGCCGGCGGCCATCCTCCCAAGGTGGAAGCCGAGGTGCTGGAACAGATCGCCGCGCTGGATGGCGATTACGATTTCGAGATGTATTTCAGCCTGAGCTGCCACAACTGCCCCGGCGTGGTGCAGGCGCTGACGCTGATGGCCATGTTCAACCCGCGCATTTCCGCCACTCTTGTCGAAGGCGGCGCATTCCAGGCCGAGGTCGAGGAGCGCGGCGTGATGGCCGTGCCCGCCACCTTCCTCAATGGCGGAATGTTCGCCAGCGGCAAGATGGGCGTGGAAGAGATCATCGCCAAGCTGGATACCGGCGCTGTCGAACGCGCTGCCGCAAAGCTGGCAGAAAAAGCGCCGTTCGAGGTGCTGGTGGTCGGCGGCGGCCCCGCTGGCGCTGCCGCTGCGATCTATACCGCCCGCAAGGGCTTCTCCACCGGGATCGCCGCCGAACGTTTCGGCGGACAGGTGCTCGACACCATGGGGATCGAGAACTTCATCTCCGTTCCCTATACCGAAGGCCCCAAGCTGGCTGCTCAGCTGGAAGCCCACGTCGGCGAATACGATATCGACGTGATGAAGTTGGTGCGCGCCACCAGGCTTGAGCCCGCCAGGGAACTCGGCGGCTATCACGCGGTCCATTTTGACAACGGCGCGGTGCTGAAGGCGCGCAGCGTGATCCTGTCCACCGGGGCCCGCTGGCGCAATCTCGGCGTGCCAGGTGAGGAGACCTACAAGAACAAGGGTGTCGCCTATTGCCCGCACTGCGATGGTCCGCTGTTCAAGGGCAAGCGCGTGGCCGTGATCGGCGGCGGCAATTCGGGCGTGGAAGCGGCGATCGACCTTGCCGGCATTGTCGGCCATGTTACCCTGGTGGAATACGACGACAAGCTGCGCGCCGACGAGGTGCTGCAGAAGAAGCTGCGCTCGATGCCCAATGTCGACATTATACTGTCCGCCCAGACCACCGAAGTGACCGGTGACGGTGCGCGGGTGAACGGCCTTGTCTATCTCGACCGCACCAGCGGACTGGAGCAGGCCGTGGCGCTGGAAGGCGTGTTCATCCAGATCGGCCTGGTGCCCAACACCGAATGGCTGAAGGACAGCGGCCTCGAATTGTCGCGCCACGGCGAGATCGCCATCGACCATAAGGCGGCCACCAACCTGCCCGGCGTGTTCGCTGCGGGCGATTGCACCACCGTGCCTTACAAGCAGATCGTGATCGCCATGGGGGAAGGCTCCAAGGCTGCGCTTTCCGCCTTCGATTACCTGATCCGCAACGAGCGGGTGGAAGAACTGGCCGAGGCTTCCGCCTAAGCCAGTTCCAGCGGCAAAATCGATCAATGTCCGTCAATTAATCGGTTAGACTGTTTATCATCAAGCGGTCATTCTCCTCTCCTAGCCCACTTCAAGGGACTCGAGTCCCGGGCCGAAAGGCCATAGAACAGGAGAGAGACGATGGACGCCAAGACAGGTTCGATTTCGGGCGGCGGATGCCCGATGGGTGGTGATGGCGGCGTGCGCGCCCTGCTGGGCCGGACCAACAAGGACTGGTGGCCGGAAATGCTGGCGACCGAAATCCTTACCCCCAACGGCCCCTCCAACCCGATGGGCGAGGACTTCGACTACGCCGAAGCGTTCAACGCGTTGGATTACAATGCCCTGAAGGCCGACCTCACCGCGCTGATGACCGACAGCCAGCCCTGGTGGCCGGCCGACTATGGCCACTACGGCCCGTTCTTCATCCGCATGGCGTGGCACGCCGCCGGCACCTATCGCACGGCTGACGGCCGCGGCGGGGCCAACAGCGGCCAGCAACGTTTCGCCCCGCTCGATTCGTGGCCCGACAACGGCAACCTCGACAAGGCGCGCCGCCTGCTGTGGCCGATCAAGCAGAAGTACGGCAAGCATATCTCCTGGGCCGACCTGTTCATCCTGACCGGCAATGTGGCCATCGAAAGCATGGGCGGCCCGACCTTCGGCTTCGGCGGCGGCCGTGCCGACGTTTACGAGCCCGAGCGTGACATCTACTGGGGTTCTGAAGACAAGTGGGTCAACGAAGGCGTGCAGACCCGCATTGCGCCCGAGCACGGCATGGAAATGCTCGAAGGCCCGCTCGCCGCGATCCAGATGGGCCTGATCTATGTCAACCCCGAAGGCCCGGGCGGCAACCCGCACGATGACGAGGGCATGGCCCGCGACATGAAGGAAACCTTCGCCCGCATGGCAATGGATGCAGAAGAGATCGTAGCTCTCACCGCTGGCGGACACACCTTTGGCAAGGCCCACGGCAATGGCGATGCCAGCCTGCTGGGAGCGGCTCCTGCGGGCGGCGACCTGGCGGCGATGGGCTTCGGCTGGGTTTCCAGCCATGAAAGCGGCGGCATCGGTGAACACACCGTCACCAGCGGCATCGAAGGCGCCTGGACCAACACCCCGGACCAGTGGACCGAGAACTACTTCCGCCTGCTGTTCGACTATGACTACGAACTGGTGAAGAGCCCGGCGGGCGCCAACCAGTGGCAGCCGATCAACCAGAAGGAAGAGGACATGGCCCCGGCGGCCTGGGATCCCAGCATCAAGGTTCCGACCATGATGACCACCGCCGACATGGCCCTGAAGCGCGATCCCGAATTCCGCGCCATCTCCGAACGGTTCCGCGCTGATCACGAGGCGTTCAAGGATGCCTGGGCCCGCGCCTGGTTCAAGCTGACCCACCGCGACATGGGCCCCAAGATCCGCTACCTCGGCCCGGAAGTGCCGGCCGAAGACCTGATCTGGCAGGATCCGGTGCCCGCCGGAACCATGCCGTCGGATGCCGATGTGGCGGCGGTGAAGCAGAAGATCGCGGATAGCGGACTGACTGTAAGCCAGCTGGTCAAGACCGCCTGGGCCTCTGCCAGCACCTATCGCAAGTCGGACCATCGCGGCGGCGCCAATGGCGCGCGGGTTTCCCTGGCTCCGCAGAAGGACTGGGAGGTCAACGAGCCGCAGGTCATCTCCAAGGTGATCGACACGCTCAACGGCCTGCGCGGCAACATGAGCCTGGCCGATGCGATCGTGCTCGGCGGCGTGGTGGCCCTCGAAATGGCGATGAAGGACACCGGCATCAGTGTTCCGGTGCCCTTCACCGGCGGTCGTGGCGATTCGTCCCAGGACCAGACCGATGTCGAAAGCTTCGCCGTGATGGAGCCCGAGGCCGACGCTTTCCGCAACTATGTCGGCAAGAAGAAGCTGGCGGTTAAGACCGAGGAAATGATGCTCGACCGCGCCAGCCTGCTCGGCCTGTCAGTGCCTGAAATGGTCGTGCTGGTGGGCGGTCTGCGCGTGCTGGGTGCCAACCACGGCGAGCGCGGCCATGGCCACTTCACCAAGCGGTCGGGCAAGCTCACCAACGACTTCTTCGTCAACCTCTATGACATGACCAACGTGTGGAAGTCGGTCGAAGGATCGAATGACCAGGAATATGTCGCGACCGACCGCAAGGAAGGCGGCGAAAAGTGGCACGCCACCCGGGCCGACCTGGTGTTCGGTTCCAACTCCGAACTGCGCGCCGTGGGCGAAGTCTATGCCGAAAAGGGCGGCGACGAGAAGTTCGTGAAGGACTTCGTCAAGGCCTGGACCAAGGTGATGAACGCCGACCGGTTCGACCTCTCCTACGCCAAGTATCACTAAGCCCTACAAGGGTCGCAAGGGAAAGGCCTCCGCCAGCAATGGCGGGGGCCTTTTATCGTTCCGGTCAGCGCGGGCGGCGCAGGACGAGGTAGATCGCCCCCTCGCCGCCGTGTTTGCGCTGGGCGGGGCGGACAGCGGCGATGTCGGAGCCGTGTGGTCCGGCGGCCAGCCAGTCGAGGATCTTGGCGCGGATCGCCCCGCGCTTTTCGCCCCGGTCTGCCGCCTCTACCGTGCGCGGCTTGCCGGTGACCACCAGCACCAGCCGCGCACCCATCGCCTTGGCCTGGATCAGCCCGTCATCCAGACGCCGGTGCGCCTGTTCGAGGTTGTGGCCATGCAGGTCGAGGGTGAAATCGGGCTCGGTCGATGTCCTGCCGAGGCGCCGCTCCCAATGCGAATCGAGACCGCCACGATCCTCCCCGGAACGGGGAGGGGGACCGCCCGCAGGGGGGTGGAGGGGCGCTCGAACCGGCGGCACGCGGCCCTTGATCCTCTTTGGCGCCGGAACCGGGGCCACGGCCTCGCTCGCCCCTCCACCAAGCTTCGCTTGGTCCCCCTCCCCGTTCCGGGGAGGATGCAGCGGGGTGACCGTGCTGGCCACCCGGGCCCACAGCGCGGCCTCGTCATGGCTCAGCCCGCGCGGGGGTTTCACCGGCGCACGCCGAGCCGGTCGAGCGTGCCGCGTGGCAGGAACAGTGTGGCCTCGCCCCGCGCGCTCATTCCGCCGGCCACTTCGCGGGCGCGGGCGCCAGCGCCCCAGAATGTGTCGAAGCGGTTGGCGCCCCTGATCGCCCCGCCGGTATCCTGCGCCACCCACAAGCCGCGCGCCTCTTCCCGGTCGGTCGAGAGGAACACCGGCGCGCCATAGGGAACGAACTTGGGATCAACCGCAACCGAGCTTTCCGCCCGCACCGGCACGCCGATGGAGCCCAAAGGCCCGTCACCCTCCAGCACGGTGAAGAACACGAAGCTTTCGTTCTCGCGCATCAGGCTGCGGCCCGCCGCCGGGTTCTCGCGGATGTACTGCATGATCCCCTGCATCGAGCCGGAGTACTGCCCCGGTCCGCTACCCAGCAGGCCCCGCTCGCGCATCAGCCCGCCGATGCCGGTGTAACCATGCCCGTTCTGCCCGGCATAGCCGATGCGGATTACTTCGCCTTCGGGCGTCAACAGGCGTCCCGAGCCCTGGATCTGCAGGAAGAAGAATTCCACCGGGTCTGCCGCCCAGCCGATTTCCAGCCCGCGTCCGGCGAGCGCTCCGTCGGCAATCTCGGCATGGGTGTAATAGTCCACGCAGCGCCCGCGTTCATCGATGCGCCCCAGGGGGGCGCGGCCGGTACGTTCGCTTTGTGCGGTGCCATCGCGCCAGCAGCGCACAAGATCGGGCGGCACAGCATAGACCGGCACCTTATAGCCTGCGCGGCGCGTGCGCGATCCGGCGATCTCGGGTTCGAAGTAACCGGTGGCGAAGGCCTGCCCATCACCCACGCGCACCGCCTCGAAATGGGTCTCGAAGAATGCCGGGGCATTGGTGCGGGGCCATGTGGCAGCGCTGGTGCAGGCATCCTGCCAGTCGGCGGGCCGTGTCAGGCCCGTCTCGTCGGCCCGCCGCAGCAGGACCGGGCAGGACAGCTGGAAAGCATCGAGCGCGCTGGCGCTGTCACGCGGCAGCAGGCCGAAACTGGAAATGGCCGGACCACGGGCCACGCCCAGCAGGGCGGCGTTCTGGGCAACGGGAGTGGGCGGACCGGGGCGCACATCGGGTCCGGCGCTCACGCAGGAGGCGAGCAGCGCCAGGGCAGGCAGCAGCGACCAGCGGCGGGCCGAGACAAAACTGCGCGCAGCCTTCACTTCGCTCACGCGCATCTCCTGCTGCGGAAATTCAGCCTTCGTCGGTCTCGTCGATCAGCCATGCCGGATCGGTGTTGCGCACGTCGCGCATGAACATCCACACGTCGCGGCTTTCGATCGCGTCATCCAGAGACCCGGCCACCACAGTGCCATCCTTGTCACGCGTGACAGCGGCAATGTCGGCCACGAAGCTGACCCCGATCCGCGCCATATGCCCTTCGAGCGAGGCCGAGTGGATGTTGCTTTCCTCGATCCGGATCAGCCGGTTGTCGAGCGTATGGCCCGCTGCCTCGCGCGCGTCGATCGCGCCGACAAAGCCTTCCAGCACATCGGTGTCGCACAGTTCGGCCAGTTCCTCGCGGTCACCGCGCCAGAAGGCTTCGAGCACCATCTGATAGGCCCCGCGCGCGCCTTCGAGGAAGCCGATAAGGTCAAACCGGCGGTCGGCTGCAGCGATCTCGCGCAGGCCCCGTTCGACTGCAGGAGGAAAGCCCGAGATCTGCCGTTCGCTGCGCGGCATGTCGATGACCTGCGCTGCAGGAGCCACGCGCTTCTGATCTTCGTTCCGCTCATAGCCACCAGGCACAATCTCTTCCTCGTGTTCGGCGCGGCGGCCAAGCACGGAATAGAGCCGCAAGCCGAGGAAGGCGGCGATCATGGCAAGGATGATGATCTCAGGTATCACAGGCAGTTCCCGTTAGGCGTTGGAGGCCGCAATCACATGCCATAAAGACCTGGCACGTCGGATTCCGGCCCGCGCATAATGCATTTGTGGCCCAGATAGGTCCGAATTACAAATGGACAACGGCGGATGGGCAACAATTCCGCACGATCCGTCCCTCTCGTGCCACATAAGTGGCATCTGCATTGGTCGCGGCAACGACAGTTTGGCCCAGCCCGGCGTTGCGATGATCCCGTGCCGGTGCTAGGCGCGCCAGCCAGTACACAAGTTCCACCGGCCGGGCCGACTCTCCGTCTCCCGCCAGCGATACGAAAGCACCATCTACCATGGCCGAAGAAGGCGACGTCCTGACCAACCTCGACAATGCAACCCAGCCTAATGGCGCCGATACCCAGCCGGTTGCCGGCATCATCAGCCAGTATGTCAAGGATCTGTCGGTCGAGAACCCCAAGGCGCCTGACAGCTTCCAGTGGAACAGCCAACCGCAGATGGACGTGCAGTTTAATATCGCTGCCCGCAAGATCAGCGAAGAGGTGTCCGAGGTCGAACTGAAGATCACCGCCACCGCCAAGGCCGAACAGGGCACTGCCTATATCGTGGACCTAGCCTTCTGCGGCCTGGTCGGCATGCGCAACATGGGCGAGGACCAGAAGCACATGTTCACCTATGCCGAAGCGCCGCGTATCCTGTTCCCCTTCGCGCGCCGGGTGATTGCCGATGCCGTGCGTGATGCCGGTTTTGCCCCGCTGCTGCTCGATCCGATCGATTTCAACGGGCTCTATGTGCAGCAGCTGGCTGCCAAGCGGCAGCAGGATGCCGCAGCCGGGGTAGAAGCTCCGCCGGCTGGCGAGGCCTGACCACGGCAGGCCCGGCGGCCCTGCTGCAATGAGCCTGCTGAGGAACGTCGGCACGATCGGCGGGCTGACCATGGTCAGTCGCATTTTCGGGTTCGCCCGCGACATGTTGCTGGCCCGCGTGCTGGGTGCAGGCGGGGTAGCCGATGCGTGGCAGCTGGCATTCCAGTTGCCCAACATCTTCCGCCGCCTGTTTGCCGAGGGCGCCTTCGCCAGCGCCTTCGTGCCACTGTTCAACCGCCGCATGACGGCGGATGGCGACCTGTCGGAAGCGCGCCGCTTTGCCGACGAGGTGATGGCGGTCCTGATCCCCATCCTGATCCTGTTCTCGGCCATCGCGCTGGTGGCCATGCCGTGGATCGCAGGATTGTTCGCTAACGAGGGGATCGAGGGCGATCCCGAGCTTTATGATCTGGCCGTGCTGATGGCGCGGATAGCTTTCCCCTATCTTGCCTTCATGAGCTTGGCGACGGTCTTTGCCTCGGTGCTCAATTCGCTGTCGCGCTTTGCAGCGGCGGCGGCCGCGCCGATCCTGCTAAATATCTGCCTGCTGACAGTCCTGACCTGGGGCGCGCTGCAACCCGATTCCATCGAACTGAGGCGCAACGTCGGCATGTGGCTGGGCGTGGCGGTGACCATATCGGGCCTGCTGCAGATGGTCTGGCTTGGCTGGTTCGCCGCCCGTCACGGCTTCAAGCTGCGGTTGCAGCGCCCGCGCATGACACCCGGCGTGAAGGAGCTGTTCATCCTGATCGGCCCTGCCGTGCTGGGTGCCGGCGTGTACCAGATCAGCCGCTTTATCGACCTGTTCTTCCTCGCCACCCTGCCCGACGGTTCCTACACCTTCCTCGCCATGGCCGACCGGCTGAACCAGATGCCGATGGGCATTATCGCCATCGCCCTGGGCACGGCCATCCTGCCAGCGCTCAGCCGCTTCGTGGCGCAGGACCAGCCGGACGAGGCGGCGCGGTTGCAAGGCAACGCAGTGGAACTGGCGATGCTGCTGACCCTGCCCGCAGCGGTCGCGCTGTTCGTCACCGGCAGCGCCTTTACCCGCGCCTTCTATACTGGCGGCGCCTTCACGCTGGACGATGCCATGGCCACCGGCGCGGTGGTATCGGGCCTGGTCATCGGCTTGCCCGCCTATGTGCTCATCAAGGTGCTGATCCCCAGCTTCTTCGCCCGCAAGGACACCCGCACGCCGGTCTATACCGCAGGCGGATCGCTGCTGGTGAACGTGGCGCTCAACTTCATGCTGGTGCCGCGCTTCGGGGTGCAGGGGCTGGCAATCGCGGGCTCGATCGCGGCCTGGTGCAATGTCGGCGCGCTCTACACGATTCTGGCAATGAAGGGGCATTACCGCCTCACCGCGCTGTCGCTCGGCCGGATAGCCCGGATCGTGCTGGCAACAGCTTTCATGGGCGCGGTTTTGTGGTATGCGGCACCCTATGGAAGCGAATTCTATGCAGGTTCCGTGCTCGAGAGGATCGGCTCCGTCGTTGCCCTGGTGGCGACGGGCGGCGTGGTCTATTTCGGCGCGGCCGTGGCGCTGGGCGTGATCGACCGCCGCACGCTTGACCAGTTGCGCCGCCGACCGGCCTGATCCTTCTTCCAACTACCTTCAATCCATCATCAAAACTGACAGGTGACCACCATGCGCGTCGTTTCCGGTATCCAGCCAACAGGGTCGCTCCATCTGGGCAACTACCTGGGCGCGATCCGCAACTGGGTGCGGATGCAGGACGCGATGGCCGAGGATGGTGGCCAGTGCCTCTTCTTCCTGGCCGACCTTCACGCCATTTCGATGCCGCACAACCCGGCAGAACTTCGCGCGGCCACGCTGGAGATGACCGCGGCGCTGGTCGCCTGCGGAATCGATCCGGCGCGCTCTGTCCTGTTCAACCAGGCCCAGGTGCCCGCCCATGCCGAGCTGCAGTGGCTGCTGACCGGCACGGCGCGGATGGGCTGGTTGAACCGGATGACCCAGTTCAAGGACAAGTCGGGCAAGAACCGGGAAGGCGCCAGCGTGGCGCTCTATACCTACCCCGTGCTCCAGGCGGCCGACGTGCTCTTGTACCAGGCCACCCACGTGCCGGTGGGCGAGGACCAGAAGCAGCACCTGGAACTGGCCCGCGACATCGCCCAGAAATTCAACAACGATTTCTGTGAGCCGGACGCGCCGGTCTTCACCCTGCCCGATCCGATCGTTCCGCCCGAAGCGGCGCGGATCATGTCCCTGCGCGATGGCACGGCCAAGATGTCCAAGTCCGATCCCTCCGACATGAGCCGCATCAACCTGGCCGACAATCCCGATACGATGGCAAAAAAGGTCAAGAAGGCCAAGACCGATCCCGAGCCCCTGCCCGGGGAGCTGGCCGGACTGGCCGGACGGCCGGAAGCGCTGAACCTGGTGTCGATCTATGCCGCTATCGAAGGCTCCAGCCCCGAAGCGGTGCTGGCGCGCTTTGCCGGACAGGGCTTCGGCGCGTTCAAGCCGGCCATGGCGGAACTGGTGGTCGAGACGCTGGGCCCCATCCGCCAGCGCTTCGTCGAACTGAAGGAAGACCGGGAATCGCTCGATGCCATCCTCGCCCGCGGAGCACTGCACGCCCGCGATATCGGCGTGCCGACCCTGAAGGCAGCCTATGACGCACTGGGGCTGATTCGCGGCTAACCACCCGGCATTCCGATACACCTTGCTGAATTTGAACGATTTTTACAGGACTTCCATTCAATCGTTGTTCAGCCCACACTGGCTATCGTGGGGACCATGTTGGAACATATGCGTTCAACCCCAAGGGTGGGTCGCATCGAACAGGAAGAATTAGCCATGTCCCTATTCTCAAAATTCAGCCGGGGATGGAAACTGGCGGCGGTACCGATAATGCTCGGTGCCTTGGCCGCCTGCGCCACCCCGTTCCGCGCCGATGTGTCGCGCTTCGAATCGCAATTGCCCGCCCCACAAGGCCAGGCCTTTGCCGTGGTGGCAGATGATCCGGCGCTGGCTGGCGGCCTCGAGTTCTCGCTTTACGCCGACCATGTCGAAGCAGCGATGGCCCGGCTGGGCTATTCGCAGGCATCCAGCCCGGACAATGCCACTTTGCTGGTACGGTTCGACTATGGCGTGGACCAGGGGCGCGAGCGCGTCCGCAGCCGTCCTTCGTCGTTCTATCGCGATCCGTTCTACGATCCGTGGTTCTCCTACCAGCCGGTGATCTATCGTGACCGTCGTGGCAACAGCCGGGTGGCCAATGTGCCCAGCCGCAGCTGGGGCTATGGCTGGCATGATCCGTTCTTCGGCGCCAGCCGGTTCAACCGCGAGGTGGATAGCTACACGATCTATACCAGCGGCATCGAACTGAAGATCGACAACGCACGCACCGGCGAGCGTCTGTTCGAAGGCCAGGCCGAAGCGGTCTCGACTTCCAACCGCCTACAGTACCTGGTGCCCAACCTGGTCGAAGCGATGTTCACCGATTTCCCCGGCAATTCGGGCGAGACGGTACGCATTTCGATCGCGCCGGAAGACCAGCCGGTTCGCCGCGACCAGCGCTGATCCGGCAGGTCCCCTTGCGGGAAGAAGCGGGCGGGCCTTCCATGAATGGAAGGCCCGCCTTTTCTTTGCCCGCGCTTTGCGGCAGGCTGGCGCAAAGCGACAAGGGGAGAGACGGGATGAGGGCGATTCTGGCGACCGCAGGGCTGGTTGCGGCAGTGGCGCTGGCTGGCTGTGGCGAGACACCAAGCGAGGAAGTGACCACGCTGGAACAGACGTGGCCCGGCGTGCCCGAGGAACAGGCAGCCCAGATCCGCGCGGCCGGCAAAGTGATCGATCCCGCCAGTTTCGACATCTTCGCCCCTCTGATACCGCCCCCGCCCTATGACGACGTAACCATGACCACCGACGTGTCCTATGGTAGCGATCCGTTGCACAAACTCGATGTCTATACCCTCAACGACGCCCCCGAAGGCGAGCAGCGCCCGGTGCTGGTCTATGTCCACGGCGGCGGGTTTACCGGTGGATCGAAACAGGGGAACTACTATCCGCAAAGCGCCACGGCCTGGGCGGCGAGGAACGGCATGGTCGGGGTCAACATTGACTACCGCCTTGCCCCCGCTGCGCAGTTCCCCGCCGGGCGCGACGATCTGGCCGCCGCCATCGCCTGGGTGCGTGCCAATATCGCCGAATATGGCGGCAATCCGAACCGGATATTCCTGTGGGGCCATTCAGCCGGCGCCAGCCACGTGGCCGACTATGTCCAGTACACCGAGATGCAGGGGCCCGAAGCAGCCGGGGTCAGGGGCGCACTGCTGCTGTCGCCCGCCTATGCGCTGGAAATGGGCGAGGAAGCCCACGCCTATTACGGCAACGATCCGAGCCGCCAGACGGCAGCTCCCGCCATCGCCCGGCTTGGCACGACGCGCATCCCGGTGATGATCGGCTGGGCCGAATACGATCCAGACATGTTCCACCAGTTCGCCGAAGCAGCCCGCGACACCCTGTGCGCCGAAGGAGCCAGCGGCCAGTGCCCGCGCATGCTGTACCTGCGCGATCACAACCACATGACCGAAGGCGCCAGCATCGGGTCGGCAGACGAAAGCCTGTCGGGCCCGTTCCTGGCATGGATGCGGGGGATATGACGCCACGCATATGACCAGCGCCGTCGCCATGCCTGCCGCAAAACCGGCAATGGGGCTGCGCTGGCCGGTTGTCGCGCTGACGGCCACCGTCTGGTTGAGCAGCGCCCTGTTCGCGCTGTTCATCCTGGCATTCTATCTTGGGGCCTTGCGGCAGGATGACCTGTCGAGCTGGAATGCCTTCCTACCGGGCCTGCATGTCGCAGATGGCTCGACATCGGCAACGGCAGGTATCGGGGTGCATTTCGCGCTCGGCGCATTGCTCCTGCTGCTGGGGCCGATCCAGTTGCTGTCATCGGTCCGCCGCCGCTGGCCGCGTCTGCACCGCGTCACCGGGCGGATCTATGTGACCAGCGCCGTCCTCACCGGCCTCGGCGGACTCCTGTTTATCGCCCTGCGCGGGACTGTCGGAGGGACGATGATGAGCCTGTCCTTCGCGCTCTATGGCGTGCTGATGGTGGCAACAGCGGTCCAGACAGTACGCCACGCCATGGCGCGCGATCTGATGGGCCATCCGGCTGTTCGCGCTGGCCATCGGTTCGTGGCTCTACCGGATGGATTACGGCTTCTGGTTCGCGATTGCCGATGGTGCGGGCCATACCGACCACTTCGACGGGTGGTTCGACCGGGTAATGAACCTGTGGTTCTTCCTGCCCAACCTGCTGGTGGCAGAAGTCTTCATCAGGTCGCGGGGCGGTCTCGTCCTGTCTGCAGGCGGCAGGGTCGCTGCGGGAACCACCTTGCTCGTCGCGACCGGTTTCCTGCTGCTGGCGACCTGGTTCTTCTTCACGCAAGCATGGTGGCCGGCGATCCAGTGGGGGCTGGGGTTGCGGACCTAGGTAAGCCCCGCATGGCCCCCGGTCGAGCCGAAGCCGCCCTCGCCGCGGGCGGTATCGTCAAGCTCGTCCACCTCCGCCCAGCTGGCCAGCGTGACGGGCGAGACGACCAGCTGGGCGATCCGGTCACCGCGCTGGATAGTGAAGTTGTCGTCCGACAGGTTTACCAGGATCACCTTTACCTCGCCGCGATAATCGGCATCGACCGTGCCGGGCGAATTGGCCACGGTAATCCCGTGCTTCAGCGCCAGGCCGGAGCGCGGGCGTACCTGCATCTCGTAGCCCGGCGGCAGGGCGACGGCGAACCCGGTGGACACGGCATGGCGCATGGCAGGGCGCAGGATCAGCTGTTCGGCCGAAACCACATCCATCCCAGCCGCACCCGACGTGGCATATTCGGGCAGCGGCAGGCCGTGCCCATGCGGCAGGCGCTTGATGCGTACCGGCACCTTGATCTGCATGCGGCGGTCAAACAACTCATGTTCGGCCCGGTCGTTGTCAGGCATGGGCCTTCTCCAGGTGCAGGGCGATTTCCTCGACCAGGCGGAAGGCGACGTCGTCCTTGCCCATCTCCTCCCAGTCATCGACCGTGCGTTCGCGGATCACGTGGACCGTGTTGGTCAGGCCGCCCATCACGCTTTCACCCGGCGCGCCCGATACGTCATTCGCCACGATCCAGTCCACGCCTTTGCTCTTGCGCTTCTTGCGGGCGTTTTCGACCACGTTCTCAGTCTCGGCGGCAAAGCCGATGAGCAGGTCGGGCCGTTTGGAACTGGCGGCCACCATGGCGAGGACATCGGGGTTTTCGGTCAGCATCAGGGCGGGTGGAGCGCTTCCGCGCTTCTTGATCTTTTCGGCGTGGAAGTCGCGCGGGCGCCAATCGGCCACGGCGGCGACCATGATCGCGCAATCGGCGGGGAGCGCCTTCTTGACTGCCTTCAGCATGTCCTCGGCGCTTTCCACGTCCACCCGCTCGACGCCTGCCGGCGTGGCGAGGTGGACCGGGCCGGTCACCAGCGTCACCCGCGCCCCTGCCGCGGCAGCCGCACCGGCGATGGCAAAGCCCTGGCGGCCGGATGACCTGTTGGCGAGATAGCGCACCGGATCGATCGCCTCGTGCGTGGGCCCGGCGGTTACGAGAACGTGGCGCCCCTTCAGCGGCTGGTGCTCGCTGGCAGCGAAGACCGGCGGAGCGCCCGGCGGTTCGGCAATGGTCTTGGCCATTGCGGGAACCGGTGCCAGTGTGCTGACGGGACCGCCGACCGGGATGGCCGCTTCCTCGCCTTCGAAAGGCTGCGGGGCGGCTTGGCGGGCGTTGACCTCGTGGTTGATCGCCTCGCGATCGGTCGGCGGAGCGGCGACGGCAGCACCCTTGGTGGCAAGCACCGGGCCAAGCGCGGGATCGGGTTCGGGCAGGTCTGGGCCGACATAATCGGGATCGAAGTCTGCCACTTCTTCGGCGGGCAGTTCGCCCATGTCCTCGTAACCTGCCTCGTCCTCGCGGATGCGGCGAGCGGTGGTGCGCTGGATCAGCGAGCTGAGCAGTCCGCCAAGGCCACCACCTTCAACTTCGGGAACGGGCGCGACAACGGGACCGTAATCCTCTTCCTCGGCCACCTCATCCTCGGCCATGCGACGCAGGTACGCGGCAACATTCTCGTGACCCGCATCGCCCGGTTCGAGGCCAAGGATATCGGCGATCTCGAGCCAGATCATTTCGGGTTCGGGCAGGCGACCGGGGCCATATTCGCCGCAGGCCATCTCGCCTTCATCGGGCAGCATCACCCGCACGCCGCTGTCGGCCAGCCACTGGACGTTCCGCTGGGTCGCCTCGTGCAGCCACATGCGCACATTCATCGCGGGCACGGCCAGCACCGGCTTGTCGGTCGCGAGGATCAGCGTGGTGCTCAAGTCGTCGGCGATGCCGGCGGCCATCTTGGCCATCAGGTCTGCCGTGGCAGGGCAGACGACCACCAGGTCGGCCTGGCGGGAAAGCTGGATATGGCCGATCTCGGCCTCGTCCTTGAGGTCCCACAGGCTGGTGTGGACCTGATTGCCGGACAGGGCGGCCAGCGCCATCGGGGTGACGAACTGCGCGCCGCCATTGGTCAGCACGCAGGTCACATCGGCCCCACCCTTGCGGATGAGGCGCACCAGTTCACACGATTTGTAGGCAGCGATCCCTCCGCCTATCACCAGGAGAACGCTTGGCTTGTCCATTGTCCTGTCGGTCCTTCCGGGCATGTCCTTGCCGGAACTTGGTTAAGATTGGCTTTTTGTGCCTTTTCAGCGCGGCTTATACAAGCGACGCATTGGCATGGCACCGATGCTGCTCACAGCCCGCGCGCCGAATTGACCAGCGATCGCACCGCACGCGGCACGAAGGCGAGGCCGATGAACCAGCACGGCGTAACCATCAGCGCCCAGTAGAAGGTATCGTCTCCCCCGGCGATCATGAACAGCAGGCCATATCCGGCAAACAGCAGCAGGCCGGTCAGGCCCGCATCAGTCTTCCACGCCGCCCAGCCGAGCAGCGGCAGCAGCACCAGCGGCGCGGCCAGCCAGCCCGGCAGCAGGTGGAGCGCGGTGGACAGTTCAACATTCGCCGTCCAACCGCCCAGCCCGCGAAATACCAGCCAGCTGGGGGCAACCGGATCGGCGGGAGAGAGAACCAGGTTCACCTGGCCAAGGTGGACCAGCAGCCCGATGACGAAGGCTAGCGCCAGCACGCCCCATGCCGCAGTCTCGCGCCAGTCGCGCCGCCAGGCGGCCATCGCAGCCAGCAGCAGCACAAATGGCAGGGCATGTTCGCGGATCGCCAGGGCAGCCGCCGCCGCCAGCCAAGCGAGCCCCCACTTCCCGGGCCGATGCAGGCCAAAGGCCAGCGCCAGCAGCAGGCCTGCCCAGACTTCGTGCAGCACGAGGTAATCGAGTTTCAGGCCCGTCCCCGTACCGATCACCAGCAACAACAGTCCGATGGTCCGCCGCTCCTCGCCCCCCGGCTCCTCGCCCAGCCGCAGCCACCATGCGCCCAGCGTCAGCACGGCCAGCACACCCGCCAGCACGGCCATGCCCGCCGTACCCAGCCAGCCGAACAGCACGGCGAGGGTCGGCAGGCGCACCGACAGACCCGGCCTAACCGGAAAGTCGCGCGCCCGCTGTTCCTCCACCGCCACGCGGTAGTAAGCCTCACCCGCGCCCACGCGCCGGGCAATCTCGTCATACAGCGCCAGGTCCTTGTCGCGCGGGGCCATGGTCGTGACACTGCTTTCGGGAGCAGAGACGGGAGTGCGGTCGGTTCGTGGGGTCAAGGCAGCCGCGGCCAGCAGCAACAGGGCGAAGGCGATCACCAGCATGGCGGCGCCGGGCGCGAGCCGCGCGAAGCGGTCCCACCGCGCGACGCGTCCCCTCAGGCCAACCATCCCAGTGCGAACCCTCCCCAGATCGCCGCGCCGCCCAGCAGGGCCGCGACAACATAGCCCGGCCAGCGTCGGTCAGGGCCCCGGCGGCGCTCCCACACCAGTTCGATATCGGGCAGCGGCGGCGGTTCGGGGGCGCCACCCTTGGGCGGGTACATCTCCTCCAGCCGGCGGATCAGCGCGGGCACGCGCAGCAGGGTATCGGTGTCCTGCTTGATCCGGTCGGCAATGGCCGCTTCCGGCCCCAGCTCGTCACGGATCCAGTCGCGCACGAAGGGCGCGGAGACATCCCACATGTTGATCCCGGGATCGAGCTGGGTGGCGATGCCTTCGACCATCACCATGGTCTTTTGCAGCAGCAACAGGTGCGGCTGGGTCTGCATGTCGAAATCGCGGGTGATGGCAAACAGCCCGTCGAGCATGGCCCCCACCGACAGCTCGCTCACTGGCTTGCCGCGCATCGGTTCGCCCACCGCACGCAGGGCCGTGGCGAACTCATCCACCGAATGGTAGCTGGGCACATATTGCGCCTCGAAATGGATCTCGGCCACGCGGCGGTAATTGCCGGTGGTCAGGCCATAGAGGATTTCCGCCAGCCACTGCCGCGCGCGCCGGTCGATCCGGCCCATGATGCCGAAATCGATCGCCACGATGGAGCCGTCGGCGCGCACGAACAGGTTGCCCTGGTGCATGTCGGCATGGAAGAAACCCGCGCTGATCGCCTGGGTAAGGAAGGCAATTACCAGCCGCCGCGCCAGGTCGGGCAGGTCGTGCCCGGCCGCTTTCAGCGCCTCGACATTGCTGATCTTTACCCCGTCGATCCATTCGATCGTCAGCACCCGCCCGCAGGTCCGGTCCCAGTCGATGGCGGGGATGGTGTAGTCCGGGATGCCGCGCATGTGGCCATCCAGCTCGGATGCGGAGGCCGCCTCGCGCCGCAGGTCCAGCTCGCGGTTGGTCCAGCGCTTGAAATTGGCGATGATCAGCCGCGGCCGCAGGCGCGATGCCTCGCCGCCCAGGGCCTCCAGGTGGGCGGCGGCCCATTCATAGGTGGCGATATCGGCGGCGAACTGTTCGCGGATGCCGGGCCGCAGAACCTTGATCGCGACCACGCGGCCATCTGTCGTCACGCCCTTGTGGACCTGCGCGATGCTCGCCGCGCCCACCGGCACCGGGTCTATCGAGGCGAACAGGTCCGAAATCGGCCGCTGGAAGCTCGCCTCGATCTGCGCCTCTATCGCGGCATAGGGCACCGGCGGCAGGCTGTCCTGCAGGCTGAGCAGGTTCCTCGCCGCATCCTCGCCCACAAGGTCGGGCCGGGTGGCAAGCGTCTGGCCCAGCTTGATTGCGGCGGGACCGATGGCGCGAAAGGCGCTCGCATAGTCGGGCTCGCGCGACTTGATCGTGCCCATGCTGAACAGGCCGATCAGCCGCTTGACCGGCAGCGGCGTGTTCGGATCGCGCGCAATGCCGCGCAGGGCACCGTGGCGGGCCAGGATCCGCGCCCACTTGCCGAGCCGGAAGACATGCGTGGAAGGACGGGTCACAGGCGCTAGATCTTCCACCCCGAGTGGATGTTGACCGCGCCGCCAAGGATTGTCTCAACCCGGGTATTGGCGAAGCCGGCCTCGCGGATCATGCGCTCGAACTCGGCAGGCCGCGGGAAGCGCCGGATAGATTCGGCGAGATAGCGATAGCTGTCCTCGTCGTTAGCGATCAGCTTGCCCATCAGCGGCATGAGCCGGTGCGAATAGAGATCGTAGACCTCCTTGAAGCCGGGCCAGTCGGTGCTGGAAAACTCCATGCAGTAGAAGCGCCCGCCGTACTTCAGCACACGGTGTGCCTCCTTTAGCGCCTTGTCGATGTGGGTGACGTTGCGAATGCCGAAAACGATGGTGTAGGCGTCGAAGATCCGGTCCTCGAAAGTCAGCTCCTCAGCATTCTGGCGCGACCAGACAAGCGTATCGATGCCGCGTTTCACCGCCCGTTCGATGCCCACGTCGAGCATCTCCTGGTTGATGTCGGACACGGTTACATCGGCGCCCAGCGCTTCCATGCGGAAGGCAATGTCGCCGGTGCCGCCGGCCATATCGAGGATCGCCTCGCCCGGCTGGGGCTTTACCCGGCGGACGAACTTGTCCTTCCACAGCCGGTGCATGCCGCCCGACATGGCATCGTTCATCACGTCGTACTTGGCGGCAACATTGGAGAAGACCTCGCCCACGCGGGCAGTCTTTTCCTGCGGGGCTATGTCCTCATAGCCGAAGGAAACGGTGTCGTTCATGGCATAGCGCCCTAGCTGGTCGGCTCGCAGCGTTCCAGCGAAAGCGTTGGCCTGATCACCATCACTCGGCCTTTTCCGGCGGGGCGAACATGTTGTCCGCCAGGTGGGCCAGGAAATCCTGCTTGCCGATCCCGACACCCTCGGCCCGCAAAATGGCATATGTCATGGTGGTGTGGAAGTAGAGGTTGGGCAGGATGAACCCGGTCAGGTAGGTCAGCCCGTCGAACTTCATGCCGCCGCCCCTGGGAAACCGGATCTCGATTTCGCGTCCGATCCCGGCATCGATCGCCGCCGCATCGACCGATTGCAGGAAGGCGATAGTCTTGTCGCATCGCTCCTTCAGTTCGGCAAAGCTGGCTTCGGTATCGGGCATCGATGGCGCCTCGATCCCGGCCAGCCGTGCCGCGCCATTCTTGGCAATGTCGGATGCGATCTGGATCTGGCGGGCAAGGGCAAACATGTCGGGCACCAGGCGCGCTTCGACCAGAGTTGCCTCGTCCTTCTGGGCGGCCGCCTTGTCGAGCAGGGCCTTGATGTTGGTCAGCATGGCGACTGCGGCCGGGACGAAGGCCTGGGTGGGGGAAATCGACAAGGGGTATTCCTCTTTGTTGTTGCTCCGTCGCTCTAGGACTGCGCCCCATGCGTGGCAATCTGCTACACATGGACAAGCACAGTGTCGCCGCCTACCTCCCGCTCATGCCGGAACTGCCCGAAGTCGAGACCACTGTGCGCGGGCTGGAGAGGTTCCTGCTCGGCCAGCGCATCTCCCATGTGCAGCTCAATCGCCCGGACATGCGCTTTGCCTTTCCCGCCGGGCTGGTCCAGGCGCTCGTCGGGGCGACCGTCACATCGCTGGGCCGTCGTGCGAAATATGGCCTGATCCATACCGATCGCGACAGCACGCTCATCTTCCACCTCGGGATGAGCGGGACATGGCGGATCGATCCTGTTGCGGCGGACAAGCACGACCATCTTGTGCTGGATGCGGGCGACCACCGCTTCACGCTCAACGATCCGCGCCGCTTCGGCTTTGTCGATCTGGTCGATACGCCGCTTCTTGGCCAGTGGCCCGCCTTTGCCGTGATGGGGCCGGAGCCTTTGGGTGACGATCTTGACACCGCCCATCTCCACCGCGCCTTGGCAGGGCGCAGCCAGGCGATCAAGCTCATGCTGCTCGACCAGAAAGTGGTGGCGGGCCTTGGCAACATATATGTTTGCGAGGCGCTGTTTGCCGCCGGCATCGATCCGCGCAAGGCGGCGGGCAAGGTATCGAAGCCCGCGCTTGCCCGGCTGGTCCCCGCGATCCGCGCCGTGCTGATGCAAAGCATCGCCGACGGCGGATCGACCCTGCGCGACTATATGCAGCCCGACGGTGAACTTGGCTATTTCGCCACCCGCTTTGCCGTCTATGGCCGCGAGGGCGAGGCCTGCCTGCACGATGATGGCGGCGTGATCCGGCGGATTGTGCAAGGCGGACGCAGCACCTGGTTCTGTCCGAAGTGCCAGCGTTAGCTTGACGATTCGCCGAGCCGAGGCTAAGGCGCGCGCTTTCCGGCGGGTAACTGCCGTTTTCGACATTCAGACAAAGATGACATCCGGCACCTCCGGTTGCCCGAGACAAGGACGAACATGGCCAATACGCCGCAAGCCAAGAAGCGCATCCGTCGCAACGAAAACCGGGCCGAGATCAACGGCGCCCGCGTCAGCCGCATCCGCACCTTCGTCAAGAAGGTCGAAGTTGCCTGCGCCGATGGCGACAAGGCCGCCGCTGCCGAAGCCCTGAAGGCTGCCCAGCCCGAAATGGCCCGCGGCGTTGCCAAGGGCGTGCTGCACAAGAACACCGTGGCCCGCAAGATGAGCCGCCTGTCGAAGCGAATCGCTGCCCTCTGAGGCACTGCATGATTCGCTGCCGCTGACCCGTTTCAGCGGAACGAAATCGGAACCAAGACACCAGGGGGCCGGGGGTTTATCCACCGGCCCTTTTCGCATGTCCAGCATAGCTCTGCACCGCATCGCAGCAAGTGTAGGTATTCTCACGATTCGCAGGACTGTCACAAAACTATCGTTTTAATTCAAGCAATTGAACGCAAGCCTGCCGCCTCCCGCCGAGTCAACTCCCTATATTTAGCTTTTTTTACAGCCCGGCACTTGCCCCTTTTGCTCCCGCGTTCATAACGGGGCCATGGCCGGGAGCAACCGCCCCAGCCAACAACAAGTGAGCCATTGGATCGGGACCCGGAATGCTGCCATGCGGCGCTCCGGCAGGGGAGCTTTTGCGTCCCGCTACCTGGCTCGGAGGACGTGGCGGGGCAGGCCGTAGGGACGGGGACATTGAAGCAATGATTCGTGTGGGACCGCATGGCGGCCAGCCAGATTCGGGCAAGCGTGAGACTGTGGGTATTGGGGCGTCGGACAAGATGGAAGAACAAGAAGCGTTGGACCTGGCAGCAGACTGGTCCGACATCAGCCAGGGTCTGAAGAAGGACCTTGGCCACCAGCTCTACACGCAATGGATCCGCCCCATCCAGCTTGGCCTGTTCCACAAGGAAACCGGCACGCTGGAGCTGTTCCTGCCGACCGACTTTTCCGCCAACTGGGTCAACGACCGGTTCCATGACCGGCTGTCGCTGGCCTGGAAGATCGCCCGCAGCGAAGTCCGCCAGGTGTCGATCAAGGTCCATCCGGGCCGCCGCAAGCTGGCCGATATCGACCTGCGCGGCGAGGATGGCTTCGGCCACCGCGCGGCCAACGATGCCGTGCTGGCTATGGAATCGATCGGCGACGATGGCTTCACCTCCAGCGTCGGCCTCGATCCGTCACTGACCTTTGCCGCCTTTGTCACCGGCACCACCAACGTGCTGGCCAAGAACGCGGCCGAACGCATGGCCAAGGCCGAAAAGCCACAGTTCAGCCCGCTCTACCTCAAGGCCGCCACCGGCCAGGGCAAGACCCACCTGCTCCATGCCATCGGCCACGATTACCTGCAGCACCACCCGCGCGCGCGCATCTTCTACTGCAGCGCCGAGCGGTTCATGGTCGAATTCGTCCAGGCGCTGAAGTCGAACGAGATGATGGAGTTCAAGTCGCGCCTGCGCGGGTTCGACCTGCTGCTGGTGGACGATATCCAGTTCATCATCGGCAAGGCCAGCGCCCAGGAGGAGCTGCTCTATACGATTGACGCCCTGCTGGCCGAAGGCAAGCGGCTGGTCTTCGCCGCCGACCGTGCGCCCCAGGCGCTCGACGGGGTGGAGCCGCGCCTGCTTTCCCGCCTGTCGATGGGCCTGGTGGCCGATATCCAGCCCGCCGATATCGAGCTGCGCCGCCAGATCCTCGAGTCGAAGCTCACCCGCTTTGCCCCGCTCGAAGTGCCGGGCGACGTGATCGAGTTCCTCGCCCGCACCGTCAGCCGCAATGTGCGCGAGCTGGTCGGCGGCCTCAACAAGCTGATCGCCTTTGCCCAGCTGACCGGCCAGGTCGTGTCGCTACAACTGGCCGAGGAACAGTTGACCGATATCCTCTCGGCCAACCGCCGCCGCATCACGATTGACGAAATCCAGCGCACCGTCTGCCAGTTCTACCGCATCGACCGCAGCGAGATGAGCTCCAAGCGCCGCGCCCGCGCCGTGGTCCGTCCGCGGCAGGTGGCGATGTACCTCGCCAAGGTGCTGACCCCGCGCTCCTATCCCGAAATCGGCCGCAAGTTCGGCGGGCGTGACCATTCCACCGTGATCCACGCGGTCCGCCTGATCGAGGACCTGCGCAAGCGCGATGCCGACATGGACGGTGACGTGCGGAGCCTGTTGCGCCAGCTCGAAAGCTGATCTTTCCGCAGTAATCCACCATCAGGCTGCCGTGGCCTGCCCGCGCACTTGTGCCGGGCGGGTCCACAGGCTTGTCGGCCATCCATCCACTGCCTTGTCCACAGGAGCAGGGCTGGCGGCAAAGGTGACAGAAGTGACAGGGTGTCACCTTCATTTCGCACCCTTTTTCGACAGAATATCAAGAGCTTGCAGGCAAAGTGTCAAAGTGACACCTGCCCGGGAGAAATGCGCCCTAAGGCCTGCTGTCCACAATTCACAAAGAGCCGTGCGCCCTGCTGCACCCGTCCACAGGTTGTAGGAAAGTGTTCTCCTAGCTTGGCGAGGTGTGCCGCAAGGAAGGAAGGAAGGGGTCTCACACGAAGACACGAAGATGCCGAACTTGCGGCGAAGCCGCTTTAAAGTTCCGGCCTATGTCGAGGCGGCACGGTAGGCAACGAGGGCCTGCGACGCAGCCCGGACTCTTCGTGTCTTCGTGTGACAAATCTCTTCTTTCCTTCTTCCGCCGCAAACGAACCCACGCGCTCCCTAACCCTCCCAAAAGCTTTTCGTTTCGTTCCTGCCGCACTGGTCCTAGGAAGCCTTATGGCATCTTCGTCCCCCGCCCTCCTCGGCCCTGAGCGGCTCGACCGTTTCGCCCGCCACATCGTGCTGCCCGAACTGGGCGGCACGGGGCAGGCGACGCTGGCCAATGCCCATGTGCTGCTGCTGGGGCTGGGCGGGATCGGCGCACCGGCGCTGCAATACCTGGCCGCCGCAGGGATCGGGCGGCTGACTCTGGTGGACGATGATGTGGTCGATGCCAGCAACCTGCAACGCCAGACGATCTATACCGAACGCGACATCGGCCATGGAAAGGCAGTGGCCGCGCGGCGCTGGGTGTCCAATTTCGACCGGGCGCTGGAAGTGACCATATCGGACACCCGCATCACGCCCGAAACCGCACCGGGCATGGTCGAAGGGGTAAGCCTGGTGCTGGATGGCACTGACAATTTCGCCACCCGCCTGGCCGCGTCGGACGCCTGCGTGGCCGAGCGCGTGCCGCTGCTAAGCGCCGCCGTGGGCCGGTTCCAGGGGCAGGTCGGCGCCTTTGCCGGGCACCTGCCCGCAAACCCGTGCTATCGCTGCTATGTCGGCGATGCCTTCGATGCCGAGGATTGCGATACCTGCGCCGAAGACGGCATGCTGGGCGCGATGGCCGGCTGGGCGGCGACTTTTGCCGCCATGCAGGCCGTGCGGATTATCGTGGGTTCCATGGGCGATCCGCAGTGGGGCCAGTTGCACCTGCTTGACGGGCTCAAGCCGGGGATGCGGACGCTGAAGATCGCCAAGGATCCGGCGTGCCGGGCTTGTGGGATGCCCTAGCCCCGAACCGCCACCAGTTCCGCCGCTTCCACCGCAGGTCCGCCCACCACGATGGCCAGCGTGCCATCGGGTGCGATTTCGACGCGGTAGTGCTGCAATCCGGCCTGTTGGGCGGCGGCAATGGCGCGCTTTACATCGGCCTGCTTCCAGTGGCCGCGCGGGGGATTGGCGCGGGTGTCAGGCTGCTCAACGGGAATGGTGAAGCCGGATGCCCCGGCATGGCCGACTTCGTCCTGCCAATCGGCCAGGAATTGCGCGCGGATCGTAATCGGAGTCCCCGATTGACCCATTGCGCTGGTATCTCGCCCCATAGTGATTGCGCCCCTTCCCCAGGTGGATTCGCCGCTTTTGCGGGTAATCCGTCTCTCTCCGTGGGTGATAATGCCGTTAGCTTTCTAACGGTGCAACACTATTGTGCGACGAATTGACACAGGTTGCGACAATTCCGGCTGCGGGGTTACTTTTGTAGCAATTCAGCCACGAAAGCGGGCACCAGTTCGCTCGCCGGGCCGAGGCGGGCTTCATCGAACAGGCGGCTGCCAAGGCTTGGTTCGAGATTGAGTTCCAGCGTGTGCGCACCCGTCCGCCGGGCCTCCTCGACGAAACCCGCCGCCGGATAGACCGCGCCGCTGGTGCCGATGGAAACGAACAGGTCAGCCCGGCCGATGGCCTGGAATATCTCGCCCATGCGGTAGGGCATTTCGCCGAACCACACGATATCGGGGCGCAAGGCAGCCATCCCGCACGCCGGGCACGGCGGATTGTCGCGCAGGGTGCCGGTCCAGCGGCGGCGCGTATCGCAAGAGGTGCACCACGCGCTCAACGCCTCGCCATGCATGTGCAGCACTCGCCGCGCGCCGCCGCGCTCGTGCAGGTCGTCGATGTTCTGGGTGACAATGAGCAGTTCCCCCTTCCACCGCATATCAAGCTCGCCCAGTGCAAGGTGCGCCGCATTGGGAACGGCTGCCTGCACATCGGCCCGGCGCGCATCGTAGAACCGCTGGACCAGGCCCGGATCGCGGCGAAACCCTTCGGGCGTGGCGACTTCCTCGACCGGGTGATCCTCCCACAGGCCATCGCTGGCGCGGAAGGTGCGCAGGCCGGACTCGGCGCTTATCCCGGCACCTGTCAGGATCACGATGTTGCGGATATCGTCCATTGCCCCCATGAAGCCGCAAAGAGGGACGAAGATCAATGACCAGTTCTGGGCCAGCAATCGGAATTATCGGCAGTTCGGGGCGCATGGGCCAGGCGCTGGAGCAGGCCATCGCCGCTGCCGGGCACCAGCTTTCAGGTGGAGTGGACAAGGGCCAAGACGTCTCGCGCCTCGCCGATGCGAGCGCGGCGCTGGTCGATTTCTCCGCGCCTGCCGCCTTGCAGAACAACCTCCACGCCGCCATCGGCGCGGGCGTGCCGATCCTAGTGGGGACCACGGGTCTGGCTGAAGAACACCACATGGCCATCGATCATGCCGCCCAGGCCGTGGCCGTGCTGCAGACCGGCAATACCTCATTGGGCGTCACCCTGCTGGCGCATCTGGTCGCCGAGGCGGCGGCGCGATTGGCGACGGACTGGGATATCGAAGTTCTGGAAATGCACCACCGCATGAAAGTCGATGCACCCTCGGGCACGGCCCTGCTGCTGGGCGAGGCCGCTGCGGCGGCGCGCGGCATCGCGCTGGCCGGGCATATGGAGAGCGGCAGGGACGGCCACACCGGTGCGCGCGCCGAAGGCGCGATCGGCTTTGCGGCCCTGCGCGGCGGCACCGTGGCGGGCGAACACAGCGTGATCTTCGCCGGAGAGCAGGAGCGGATCGTCCTGTCGCACTCTGCCGAAAACCGCATGATCTTCGCCCACGGCGCGGTGCGCGCGGCGGCCTGGCTGATCGGCCAGCCACCGGGCCGCTATACCATGCGGGACGTGCTGGGGTTGTGACCATGAGCCTCGGCGGGATGATCGCTCTGGCGATCGTGGTGCTGGTGCTGTGCTTTGGTCCCGCGCGCCGGTGGTGGCAGCAGCGCCGTGCGCGGCGTGAATGGCTGGAACGCCAGCAAACCTGGCAGGCCGAATACGAAGCCGCCAATCCGGTGGGCGAGCCTGTCATCGATCTCGAAGTCGCCGAATTTCGCCAATGGCTTTCTGGTCTCGCGTTGCCCTGCGTTGCCTTGACGCCGGATCCGGCACGTGCGCTGGGCCCTGTCGGCTGCCATCTTGGCGTGCCCGCCTTCCTGCCCCCGGGCGAGACGTGGCCAGAAGATGGCGACGGCGTGCCGATGGAGTTCCTCGTCCAGATCGATTTTGCCGCCCTGCCGCCGCTGCCGGATTATCCCGCCAGCGGCGTGCTCCTGCTGTTTGTCGGGCAGACCGATAGCCACGGTGTCGATTTCGACGATCCGCGCGCCAGCAGCATCCATGCACGATGGTTCGCCCGACCGGACGAAGGGCGCGTGGCCACCACTCAACCACCTGCGCCGGAGCCGGTCAGCCCGTTCTCTTCGGTAGCAAGAGAGGTTGGCGTGGCGCTAGCGGCAGGCAGCCTTGAGGCGATGGAACCCGACTATAGCGATTGGCGCATCGTCCAGCGACTCGAGGGGCAACTGCGCCGTCCCGGTATCGAACGGATCGAGGACATTTATAATGACGAGGCTCGCATGCCGCCGTTGCGCCATCATATCGGCGGGCACCCGGTCTTCGTACAGCAGGATGTCCGCTACCCCGGCCATTGCGACGATTATGACCGGGTGTTGCTGCGTCTGACATCGGACGATCACGTGATCTGGGGAGATGTGGGCGAGGCCAATGTGTTGATCACTCCGACAGACCTGCGCGCCTGCAATTTCAGCCGGCTTGCCTTCACCTGGGATTGCAGCTGAGCCATCCTGCCATGACCCGCGACCAGATCTTCGAGTTCTTCCGCCGCCTGGCCGAGGACAACCCATCGCCCGAGACCGAGCTACTCTTTGGCAATGCCTACCAGCTCCTCGTGGCTGTCACGCTGAGCGCCCAGGCGACCGACGTGGGCGTGAACAAGGCGACGCGGGCGCTGTTTGCGAAGGTGGAAACGCCGCAACAGATGATCGACCTCGGCGAGGAAGGCCTGCGCGAGCATATCAAGACCATCGGCCTGTTCAATTCCAAGGCGAAGAACGTGATGGAGATGGCGCGGCTGCTGGTGGCCAATTTCGGCGGCGAGGTTCCGGCCACGCGCGAGGAGCTGGTCACCCTGCCCGGTGTTGGCCGCAAGACGGCCAATGTCGTGCTCAACTGCTGGTTCGGCGAGGAGACCTTTGCGGTCGATACCCACATCTTCCGCGTCGGCAACCGCACGGGCCTGGCCAAGGGCAAGACGCCCGAACAGGTCGAGGCCAAGCTGGAAAAGCGCGTGCCTGCTCCCTTTCGCCTCGGCGCACACCACTGGCTGATCCTGCACGGGCGCTACATCTGCAAGGCGCGCACTCCAGAATGCTGGCGCTGCCCGGTAGTGGATCTGTGCTCGTTCCGCCAAAAAGTGCTATCACCCCCGGCAGGCCAGAACCGCAACCAAGGCTCCGCCTGATCCATTCCGTCTGGCAAGGGAGGATCGCATTTCGAGAGGACCTGCCATGACCAGCCCTATCCGTCCGTTCATCGTCATCCTGGCCGCGCTGCCGCTAGCCGCCTGCATGCAGGACAGCTCCACCACCCGCGAGGCCGATATCCGCGCTCCGCAGGCAAGAGTGGTGGGCGAGCCTGTCAACTGCGTGGCAGTGAACCGCATCGACAGCACCGACGTGCATGACGATTACACCATCGACTTCGAGATGCTGGGCGATACCGTCTATCGCAACACCCTGCCGAACCGGTGCGCCGGGCTGGGGTTCGAGGAGCGTTTCGGCTATGACCTACGCGGCACGACCCAGCTGTGCAGCAACGATATCATCCGTGTGCTCGACAGCGATGGTCGACAGGTCGGGACCTGCGGCCTCGGCCAGTTCGTGCCGGTGGAGATTGTGGGGGCGCGCTAGTTCTAAACGTCGTCAGCGCTGATCATTTCTGCCCGGTCGATCTCGCCGGTGGCAGTGGCCACGGCCACGGTCACCGCGCTGTCACCGGTTACATTGGTGGCGGTACGCATCATGTCCATGATCCGGTCCACCCCGGCGACAAAGGCGATTGTCTCTAGCGGCACGCCAACCGCGCCGAACACCAGCGCCATCATGATGAGGCCGGTGCCGGGAATCCCCGCCGCTCCCACCGAGCCCAGCGTCGCCAGCACCGAAATCAGTAGGTAATCGGCAAAGCTCAGGTCCACGCCGAATATCTGCGCGCCGAAGATTGTCGCCAGCCCCAGGTACATGGCCGTGCCGTCCATGTTGATCGTTGCCCCCAGCGACACCACGAAGCTCGATGTCGGGCGGCTGACCCCCAGGTTGCGCTGGGCGCAGCGCAGGGTGATCGGCAGGGCAGCGTTGGATGAGGCGGTGGAATAGGCCACGGCCACGGCGTCCACGATCCCGCGGAAGAAGGCCACTACCGGCAGCTTCGCCATGAACCGCACGATCGAGGTATAGACCACGGCAATCAGCAGCAGGCAGCCGACGTAGTTGAGCAGCACCAGCTGGCCCAGCGCCGACAGCGCATCCAGCCCCAGCGTTCCCGCAACCCAGGCCATCAGCGCGAAGACACCGAAGGGCGTCAGTTCCATCACGATGGCCGTGACTTTCTGCATCACTACCGCGCCGCTGTCGAACAGGCGGGCCAGCGGCTGGCCATCCTCCTTGGCCATCACGATGCCGATGCCCACCAGCATGGCAAAGACGATCAGCGGCAGCACCTGCCCGCTGGCCATGACCGCCACGGGATTTTCCGGAATGATCGACAGGATCATTTCCACCGCGCTGGTGGTCGCAGGCACGGGTGTCGGCCCGGGATTGAGCGCCGAGGTATCGAGCCCCCTGCCCGGCGCGAAGATCAGGCCCAGGGCAATACCCAGCCATACCGCAATCTGCCCGGTCACCACGAACAGCAGCAAGGCTCGCCAGCCGACCGCACCCAGTCGCCGCAAGTCTCCGATCGAGGCTACGCCCGCCACCAGCGAGAGGAACACCAGCGGCACCACCAGCATGCGGATCGCCCGCACGAAGGCATCGCCGATCCACTTGATGCTTTCGGCTTCCGGGCCCCACAGGAAGCCGGTCACGATCCCCAGCAGCAGCGCCGCAATCACGCGCTTCCACAAGGCCGTGGCAAACCACAATCGCAGCATGGGCAGTTCCCTCTTTCACGCGCCGTCCTGTCGCACGCAGCTTTGGTGCAGAGCCTATCAGACCGCAGGCGGCCCTGTCATGCGCAGTCTGTCGTAGGGGATCAGGGCCCAGCCAGCGCCGCCAACGCTATGCGCCGGTAGATGCGGGTCAGCACGCCAAGGTCTTCCACCGCCACCGCCTCGTCGCGCTTGTGCATGGTGGCATTGGTCAGGCCGAATTCGATCACCGGCGCGATATTCTTGAGGAACCGCGCATCGGACGTGCCGCCGCTGGTGCTGGGTTCGGGCCTGATACCAGCTTCGGCCTCCACCGCATCGGCGATCATCGTGGAGAACTCGCCCGGCGGGGTGAGAAACGGCTCGCCATAGATCACCGGGCGGGCCAGTGCCCCGTGCCGCGCGGCAATCTCCTCCAGCCGCGCCACCAGCCCGGCGCCGGAATGAAGGTCGTTGAAGCGGATCGAGATACGGCCCGTTGCCCGCGCCGGGATCACGTTGGTGGCCTTGTTGCCCACGGCAATGTCGGTGATTTCCAGGTTCGACGGCTGAAACCAGTCCGTGCCGTGGTCCAGTTCCATCGCATCGAGATCGGCCAGCAGGGCCACCAGCCGGGGTAGCGGATTGTCGGCCAGGTGGGGATAGGCCACGTGCCCCTCGCGCCCCTCGACCACGAACCAGGCATTGATCGACCCGCGCCGCCCGATCTTCATCATGTCGCCCAGCCGGTGGACACTGGTCGGCTCGCCCACCAGGATGAGGTCGGGCTTTTCGCCCAATTCGGCCATCCGGTCCATCAGCGCGCGGGTGCCATATTGCGCCTCGCCTTCCTCGTCGCCGGTGATGATCAGGCTGATCGTGCCCGCGTCGGCCGGGATATCGGCCAGGGCCGCCACCATGCAGGCAATCGCGCCTTTCATGTCCACCGCGCCGCGGCCATAGAGCAGGTCGCCGCGGATCTCGGGGGCAAAGGCCCCGCTGGTCCAATCATCGCCCGCAGGGACCACATCGAGGTGGCCGGCAAAGGCGAAGTGGCGGCTGCCGGACGGGCCGTGACGCACGGCGAACAGGTTCTCCACCGGGCCTTCGTTGCTGGCGGCGGCGTCCTTGCCTTCGATGAAGCGATGCACCGTGAACCCGTGCGGGGCCAGCATCTCCTCAAGGCAATCGAATACGCTGCCGGTGGCAGGGGTCACGCTTTCGCAGGCGATCAACTGCTGGGCCAGATCGACCGGGTCTTGCATGGGCCATCCTCTATCTTGAGCTTGGCGGCATATGGACTTAGCCCTGACGAGACAAGCAGGCGCTTGCCCCAAAGCGGGGTTTGGTTGCCCGGTATGCCTAACAGCTATGGTTATCGTGGGCCTTCCGCTCAGGCGCCCGGCGTCACCTCGAACTGGGCGATCTGCCACTCCTCGGCCATGGCACCATCGACCCATTCCTGCATCCACGGATGTTCCCACAGCGCCTGCATATAGGCTTGGGCAAAACCGGGCACGGCAATGCCATAGGTGATGAACCGGCTGACTACCGGGGCATAGAAGATGTCGGCCGCGCAGAAGGTGCCGAACAGGAACGGGCCGCCCTGGCCATAGCGCGCCCGGGCTTCGGCCCACAGGCCGAGGATGCGGACGATGTTGGCGCGGCAATCGTCGCTAAGGTCGATCGGCACCTGGCGGCGGATATTCATCGGGCATTCGCGGCGGAACGGGAGGTAGGACGAATGCATCTCGGCCACCATCGAGCGGGCCATGGCGCGGGCTGCATCGTCCTTGGGCCAGAAGCGGTCGCGGCCCACCCGGTCGGACAGGTATTCCATGATCGCCAGGCTGTCCCACACCACCACGTCCCCGTCCCACAACACCGGCACCTTGCCGGCAGATGGCTGGAATTCGCCGCCCTCGCGCTTCATCGCCTGCCAGTCGTCGCCGTCGATATGGACGGTGAGCTCCTCGAACATCAGGCCCGATTGCTTGGCCGCCAGCCAGCCGCGCAGAGACCAGCTGGAATAGGTTTTGTTGCCGATTATCAGCTTCATGCGGCCATCCTGTGTCTGCTGCCCCTGGAACAGGGTCAGGCCTACGCATTCACCCAGTGGCTGTCGAGCCTGAACAGCCCGGCGGACTGTCCCGCCCATCTGTCCCGCAAAGAGGTTAACCTGCTCCTTACAAAAGCTCCGCTGGAAGGGGTTTGTTTACCATCGCAGGCCTAGAGCTTGATGGAATAGCCCGAAACCGGGCGATAAAAGGGTGAACGCGAGACATTCCTATGCCTATGAGCAAGGAACGAAACGGCGCCGTAGAGCGCATCAGGCATGCCTCCTGGGCAGGCCTTGTCGCGCTCGGCCTCGCCTTCTCCACCCTGCTCGTGCCGCTCGACCAGTTCAACTGGATGATGCAGGCGCGGTTCGCCAATTTCGAGGCATCGGGCGATATTGTCTATGTCAGGTCGAACCAGAACCTGACAGACGAAAACGCGCCAGAACGGCGGATAGCCCTGGCGGAAACGCTCGACCGGCTGCGCAATGCCGGGGTGGACCGGGTATATGTGACCATGTCGTTCGACGCGTCTTCAACGCCCGCAGCAGATGCGCGTCTGCGGCAGGCTTTGAACGACTTCGAAGGCAAAGCCTTTCTCGTCGAGAACATTTCCAGCGGAATGAACGGTCAATTGCAGATGACCGAAACCACTCCGGCTATCGGGCAAGACATCCCCCTGGTTGCAAGTCTGCGCTGGCGCAACTTCCTCGGCTATGTCTGGGACGTGCCGTTTACCGTCAACCTGAACGACCGCCAGTATCCTTCGCTGGCCGCATCAATCGCAGGGATGCAGCAGTATTCGGGTGAGTTCCGGATCAACTACGGTTTCGATCTGGCAAGCATTCCCAGCTACCGCGTGGAAGACCTCTCCGCGAACAAGGGTCCGCTGGGGATCGAGCGTGAAATCCCGCAGGAACTGGCCGGCAAGGTCCTGGTGCTGGGTAGCTTCAACCGGTCCGATGCGGTCGACCCCAACATCCCGGGCCAGATGGAGGTTCCTGCGCCGATGATCGACATCTACGCCGCAGAAACGCTCAAGGCCGGCTATACCCAGCGCACCGAAAGCCAGATGGTTGCCTTGATCGTCCTGGCGCTGCTGTTCCTGCTGAGCCAGATCGGGCGCAAGGCCATTCGCTATACCGGCTATGGCCTGTTGATCGCCTCGCTTCCGGTCGCGCTCCTCGTCACGGCACAAATGGGCCTGATGATCAGTATTGTCGGCGCGCTGGTCCTGCTTGGCCTTTACGGCCTGATGCGTGCCCGCGCCAACTGGCGCAGCAATTACCGCATGGTCGATGCCGATACCGGCCTGCCGACTTTCGCCGCGCTGGAGAACGACAAGACCGTGGCCGACACGGTGCCCGCGATCATAGTGGCGCGGATCCACCGGTTCGAGGAAGTGCGCAAGACCCTGCCGACCGAGTTGCACGCCGAATACCTGCTGCGGATTGTCGGTCGCCTCAAAGCGGCCAAGAAGGATGCGGTGATCTATCTCGGCCAGGGCCATTCGATCGCCTGGACCTTCCCCGAGAAGGAACCGGCGCTGATCCGCGATCACTTAGAGGGCCTCAGGGCCCTGTTCTCGTCTCCGCTGCTGGTGGGCGAGAACCAGGTCGATGTTGGCATCACCTTCGGGGTCGATATCACCCCCAGCCCCAATGTTGCCCGCCGCCTCGCCGCCGCGCTCGATGCGGCCGAGCGCACGACCGAAACCTATGACCCGATTTTGATTGCCGAACTGGCGAGCGACGAGGACCTGATCTGGAACATCTCGCTCCAGGCACGGATCGATACGGCCCTGTCCAATGGCGAGATCTACACGATCTACCAGCCCAAGGTGCTGGTCCGTACCGGCGAGCTGATCGGGGTGGAAGCGCTGGTCCGCTGGCGCGATCCGGTAAAGGGCCTGATCCCGCCCGACCACTTCATCCGCCAGTGCGAAAACGCCGGCCGGATGAGCCACCTGACCCGCCATGTGCTGGCCGAGGCCTGCCGGGCGGGCAATGCCTTTGCCGCCAACGGCCTGCCGCTGGCCGTGGCGGTCAACATCTCGGCCACGCTGGTCCATGAACGCGATGTGGTGCGGATGGTCAGCGAGGTGCTGGCCGAGACAGGGTTCGATGCGCAACTGCTCACGCTCGAAATCACCGAAACCTACCGCATTTCCAATCACGACCGCGCTGCCGAGGTGCTGGGCGAACTGGCCGCACTGGGCCCCAAAATCTCGATGGACGATTTCGGCGTCGGCGCCGCCAGCCTTGAAGCGCTGCAGCGGTTGCCGTTCCACGAGATCAAGATCGACCGCCTGTTCACCTCGGCCATCAAGGACGATCCCAAGGCGCTGGCCATCGTGCGCAGCGTGCTCAGCCTGGGAAAAGACTTGCGAATCATAGTGGTGGCCGAAGGAGTGGAAGACGAGGCCACGTTAACGATATTGCGCGATTCGGGCTGTGTCGTGGCCCAGGGCTTCGCCATATCGCGGCCCATCTCGTTTGATGAAATCCTTAAGTTCCAACAACTTGACCCGCAAACGCGCAAGGCAAACATGGTTTAGGCTTTACAAACAAACCTGGTTAACGCATTGAAACCACGTCTGATCAAGGAGACGTGACATGGGCGCTTTCTGGGATTGGCTTCTGGGCCGCAAGGCCGGCTGAGCCACCACACAACGAGTTTTGAAAAGGGCGTCCCTCGGGGCGCCCTTTTCCGTTGTGGCATAATGGAATTTGGCTGCGCGCGCCTGGTGCTCAGCTGTGCACGTCCGCCAGCACGGCGGCGCGCAGTTCGGCGATGCCCATACCCTTTTCGGCCGAGGTCACATGCAGTTGCGGATGGGCGGCGGAATGCTTGCGCGCCTCTGCCGCCACCTTGGCCTCGACTGCAGCCAATTCGCTCGCCTTGATCTTGTCGGCCTTGGTCAGCACCAGCCGGTAACCGACCGCCGCCTCGTCGAGCATCTGCATCATGGTGAGGTCGGTATCCTTCAGCCCGTGGCGGCTGTCCACCAGCACCAGCGTACGCTTCAAGACCACCCGCCCGCGCAGGAAGGTGCGCACCAGCGCGCGCCACTTGTCGACCACCTTGATGGGCGCCTTGGCAAAGCCATAGCCCGGCATGTCGACCAGGCGGAACAGGGTGGGGTCGCCCACCTCGAAGAAGTTCAGTTCCTGCGTGCGCCCCGGCGTGACCGAGGCGCGGGCGATGGACTTGCGCCCAGTCAGCGCATTGATCAGCGAGCTCTTGCCCACGTTCGACCGTCCACAAAAGGCGATCTCCGGAAAGTCCGGATCGGGCAGGAACTGCAGCGTCGGCGCGCTTTTCAGGAACTCCACCCGGCCGGAAAACAGCTTGCGCGCTTCCTCGGCCAGATGGTTGTCAGGCTGTTCGGGCTGGGCTTCGGGTTGCTTGTCTGGCACGCAATCAGCCCTTGTCGGCCGCAGCGGGTGCGGCCTCCTTCTCGGCCATGGCCTTCAACTGCGGATGCCGCGAATAGAGGTATTTCTGCTGGCCCAGCGTCAGGATGTTGGACGTGATCCAGTAGAGCAACAGGCCAGCGGCAAAGGGTGCCATCACGAACATCAGTACCCACGGCATGATCATGAAGATCTGCTGCTGCACCGGATCGATGGCGGCGGGGTTCAGCTTGAACTGCAGCCACATGGTCAGGCCCAGGATCACCGCCATCACGCCGATGGCAAGGAAGCCCGGCGGATCGAACGGCAGCAGGCCGAACAGGTTGAGGATATGCGCCGGATCGGGGACCGAGAGATCCTTGATCCACAGGTAGAACGGTTCGTGCCGCATCTCGATCGCCAGCAGCAGCACCTTGTACAGGGCGAAGAAGATCGGGATCTGCAGGAAGATCGGCAGGCAGCCGGCCAGCGGATTGATCTTCTCGTCCTTGTAGAGCTTGGCCATCTGCTGCTGGAGCTGCGGCTTGTCGTCCTTGTAGCGTTCCTGCAGCGCCTTCATCTTGGGCTGTACCGCGCGCATGGCCGCCATGGAGGCGAACTGCTTTTGGGCGATGGGGAACATGATCGCCCGTACGATGATCGTCAGGCAGATGATGGCGAGGCCGAAATTGCCCACCAGGTCGAACAGGAAGATCAGCACCTGCCACATCGGCCAGGCAATCCAGCGGAACCATCCCCAGTCGATGGCGAGGCCGAACTTGGCCACGCCGGCTGCTTCATACTGGTCCAGCACGGCGCTTTCCTTGGCGCCGGCGAACAACTGGGTCGTATGGCTAACGCGCTGACCCTGTGGCACGGTGACCACGTCATAGAGCAGCACGGCGGCATAGCGGTTGGCGCCCGCCTCGCTGAAGCTGGCCTGGGACGCCAGGCCGGTCTGCGGGATAAGGGCCGACATCCAGTAGATATCGGTAAAGCCAACCCAGTCAGGGCGGCCCGGCAGGTTGACCTGTCCACCCTCCTCGTTGACGTCGTCATAGTCCCAGTCGAAATTCACCTTCTGGTCAACCGCGGCAATCGGTCCCGAATGGACGTTCCAGGTGCTCTGGCTGGCGTTGAGGCTCGTGCGGTTGATGATCCCGCGCGGACGCACTGCCACCGATCCCGCCGCATTGTTGGTCAGCGTCTGGGTGGTGGTGATCATGTACTTGTCGTCTATCGCGAAGGTCAGCCCGAAAAGCTGGCCCTCGCCGTTATCCCACGCCAGCGAGACCGGGGTTTCCTGCGTAAGCCGGTCGCCCGCAGTCACGGTCCACACGGTCTGCGCGTCGGGCACGGTTACGCCCTCGCCCACCCAGTCGAACCGGGCGAAGTGCTGGCCCGGGGTACCAAGCGGAGAGAAGAACCGGATCGGGCCGCTGTCCTGGTCCACGGTTTCCCGGTGGGACTTGAGCACGATATCGTCCACCCGCGCGCCGACCGGATTGATCGAGCCGCCCACTTCCGGCGCGTCGATCCCAATGCGGTCGGTGCTGGCAAGGGTGGTGTCCAGATCGCGCACCAGTTCGGTCTCGACCATCGGCGCATCGAGCTGTTCGGCCGATGTGGCGACGACGGGTGCGGGCTCCGGCTGCGGGAAGAAACGTGTCATGACCAGATCCCATCCGAGGATCAGGGCGAGGCTGAGCACGACGGCCAGGATGAGGTTCTTCTGGTTGTTCAAGGTCTGCTTCCGTCCGTCAGTTGATCGTCGTATGCCATGAAAGATTGTTCCTGGGACACAGGCCTAGGGAACGGGATCGTGGCCGTGTCCCCCCCAAGGGTGGCAGCGCAATAGACGCTTCGCCGCCAGCCATCCACCCCTGATTGCACCATGCTTCTGCAGGGCTTCTATGGCGTACTGGCTACAGCTTGGCTGATAGCGGCACGATGGCGGCAGGACCCGGCTGGGGCCCCATTGCCAGGCCCGCGCCACGAAGATCATGACCTGCTTCACCGCTTCACCTTGCGCGGGGGGCGCCCCTTGTCGCCCTTGCCCTCGGCGGCAGCGACGAGCGCGTGGCCCAGTTCCAGCTTCATCCGCGCAAAGTCCCGCTCGATCCCGCCATCGCGCCCGATCAGCACATGGTCATGATCCGGCAGGCCCTGCACCGGCAGCGCATCGCGCAGCAATTCGCGGAACCGCCGCTTCATCCGGTTGCGCACCACGGCATTGCCGACCTTCTTGGTCACCGTGATGCCGAACCGCACGCCCCGCCCGTCGTTCGGCCTGGTAAGCAGCACAAACCCTGGCCGCGCATTGCGCAGTCCGCGGTTGGCGGCGAGGAAATCCGCGCGCTTGGTGAGAACCGTAAGAGTCACGGTCGCAGATATAGGTAAGAAGACGGGCCGCTGAAAGTGGCCCGCAAGCGCGACTGCGCGCCCGCAGGTGCCCCGCAACGAAGTGGAGGGATCAGCACCGAGGACGAAGGGCCGGATGGCCCTTCGAAAAACAGGTTACGCGCAGAGCGTCTTGCGGCCGCGGCGACGGCGGGCGGCAAGGATCTTGCGGCCACCGACTGTCCCCTTGCGGGCGAAGAAGCCGTGGCGGCGGGCGCGAACGAGGTTGCTCGGCTGGAAAGTGCGCTTCATGGGTAATTCCTGCAAAATAGAATAGGCAAAAGGGCCGCCGACAGGGGCAACCGTGTTGGGGCGGGCGATTAGTTGAGGCCAGCCTCCAAGTCAAGATATGCCAGCCGCGGCAGTTCCTGCTGCGCGGGCACAGGGCGCTCCAGCCCGACCCAATCGCGCATCTCCTCACCCGTCAGCCACAGCGCGTCCTCGAACGGCACCGAATTGGTCATGGCATAGAACCGCGCAGCCTCGTCCGCCGCCATGCCCATTTCGCGGTAATAGGCGAGGTACTTGGCATGTTCGGGCGAATCGGCGGCATAGTCGTGCGCGCCCATGCCCCGGTCATCGAGCCAGGCGTGGACGGCAAATTCCGCCCCGTCGGAAATCGAGCGTTCCGCGCCCGCCAGGAACAGCTCGACCGCGCCCGAGCGGACCGATCCGCCTTCCGGCACCACGGCGGCAATCCCGGCGACGCGAATCATCCGGCCAAGCGCCAGATTCGCCCGGTCGTCATAGGTGCCGGGACATTCGACGAATTCCAGCGTGTCGATGCCGGGATAGGCCGCCAGCATGGCCGCGAACTGCCGGGGCGAGTGGAAATCGGTCACCCCCACCAGCGCGGCGCGGCCATTGCCGAGCACGCGAAAGGGGCCGTAGGCGGCGACGGCGTGGCTTTCCGCCTCGGCCAGCGCAGGCGACACGAAACGCGAGGAGGTGGTCTCGACCCATTCCTCGACCATCACTTCATAGACATAGGTCTGCGCCGCGGCAGGCGCGGAAAGGCCGATGGCGAACAGGGCAGCAAGGGCAGCGGCAAAACGCATGGCCCATGCACTGCGCGCCGCGCCCTGCCGAAAGATGAAGAAGCACGGTTTTCGAGGGATTTACCATAGCCGCCGCTCGACACGGCAGGCGGCATCGCTATCAGGGGCAGGAGGAAGGGTTTTCGCTTGGTCGCTCTGGTTTCAACCGTCGCCTATCTGGGGCTCGATGCACGCGCCGTGGAGGTGCAGTGCCAGGTGGCGGCCGGCATGCCGCGCTTTGCGGTGGTAGGCCTGCCCGACAAGGCCGTGGGCGAAAGCCGCGAGCGGGTGCAGTCCGCACTCGCCGCCATGGGCCTCGCCCTGCCGCCCAAGCGCATCACCATCAACCTGTCGCCCGCCGACCTGCCCAAGGAAGGCAGCCACTATGACCTGCCGATCGCGCTGGCCTTGCTGGCGGCGATGGGCGTGGCCGATGCCGAACAACTGACCGAATATGTCGCCGTGGGCGAACTGGCGCTGGATGGCCGGATCGTTGCCTCGCCCGGCGTGTTGCTGGCCGCCATGCACGCCAGCGAACGCGAACTGGGCCTGATCTGCCCCGCTGCCCAGGGCTCCGAAGCGCGTTGGGCCAGCGGCGTACCGGTGGTGGCCGCGCCCGATCTTGTCAGCCTGCTCAACCACCTCAAAGGCATCGGCCCCCTGCCCGACCCGCCACCGGGCGAAGTGGACGAACCCGACCACGGATCGGACCTGAAACAGGTCAAAGGCCAGGAAGTGGCCAAGCGCGCTCTCGAAATCGCTGCAGCGGGCGGGCACAACCTGCTGATGGTCGGGCCGCCGGGCGCAGGCAAAAGCCTGCTGGCGAGCTGTCTGCCGGGCATCCTCCCCCCGCTCACCGCTGCCGAGGCGCTGGAAGTGAGCATGGTCGCGAGCGTGGCGGGCACACTCGAAGGCGGCCGGATCAGCCGCACCCGCCCGTTCCGCGCGCCACACCATTCCGCCTCCATGGCCGCGCTCACCGGCGGCGGACTGAAAGTGCGTCCGGGCGAAGTCAGCCTGGCCCATCTCGGCGTGCTGTTCCTTGATGAACTGCCCGAATTCCAGCGCCCGGTGCTCGATTCGCTGCGCCAGCCGCTGGAAACGGGCAAGGTCGATGTGGCGCGGGCCAATGCCCATGTCAGCTTTCCAGCACGGGTGCAGCTGGTCGCCGCGATGAACCCGTGCCGCTGCGGGCACCTGGGCGATGCGGCGCTGGCCTGTTCGCGCGCGCCCCGCTGCGCGGCGGACTACCAGACGCGGGTGTCCGGTCCCATGCTCGACCGGATCGACCTGCATGTGGAAGTCGATCCCGTCAGCGCCGCCGACCTTGCCTTGCCCCCTCCCGCCGAAGGCAGCGCCCAGGTGGCCGCCCGCGTGCTGGCGGCCCGCACCTTGCAGACCGCACGCGGGGTGCGCTCCAACGCGGAGCTGGACGGCGAATTGCTGGAACAACACGCCACGCCCGACGATGCGGGCAAGCAGCTGCTGATGCAGGCCGCCGCCGCCATGCGCCTCTCTGCCCGGTCCTATACCCGCATGTTGCGCGTGGCGCGGACCATTGCCGACCTCGCCGGCAGTGAGCAGGTCACCCGGATCCATGTGGCCGAGGCGCTGAGCTATCGGCGGCAGGCGCCCCGTGCCTGAAGAAGAACAGAAGCCGCAGGTCACCGTGTCTGTCCCTCGCACCGCGCCGGGCAGGATGCACCTGCCCAAGGCCGTCCACATCCCCGCCGCAGTGCTGCTGGCGCTGATCTGGGCGGCCTGGCTGTCGCACCTGCCGACAGGCGACATGCGCGAATGGGGCATTTCGGCCCTCGCGCTGGAGCAGGGGCGATACGATACGATCGTGCTCAACATGTTCGCCCATGCGGGGCTGCTGCATATCGGGATGAACAGCGCGGTGCTGCTGGGCTTTGCCGGGCCGCTGGTCTGGGCGATGGGCGCGTCATTCGGCGACTGGACCGGGGGGAGCCTGCGGTTCTTCGCCTTCTACTTCCTGTCGGGACTGGCGGGGGCAGCGATGTTCGTCGGCCTCAACCCTGACGGCGCCATCCCGGCAGTCGGCGCATCGGGCGCGATTTCCGGCATGATCGGCTATGTCTCGCGGGTCGGCAGCAAGGGGCGGCTGCTGCCCTTGTTCAGCCGCGAACTGGGGCGGCGGATCTGGCAATTTGCCAAGGCCAATCTGATCCTGATCGCGATCTTTGCCGTGCCGTTCTTCCTGGGGGGCACCGGCATCATGATCGCATGGGAAGCGCACCTTGGCGGTTTCCTGTTCGGGCTTGTTGCTGCGGGGCTGTTCGACGGGGGGCGGCGTGGCTGATCTGGTGTTTCGCCCGGCCATGCGCCCGGCTGACGACGATCCCTTATGGGCGATCCTCGAACCGGTCGTGCGCGAAGGAACAACCTACCCCGTCGATCCCGGTGCCAGCCGCGAGCAGGTGTTCGCCTACTGGTTCGCATCGGACAAGCAGGTCTTCGTGGCGGAGACGGGCGGTGTGCTGGTCGGCACCTATTACCTGAAACCCAATTCCACCGGCCCCGCCGCCCATGTCGCCAACGCCGGATACATGGTCCATCCCGCAGCACGCGGACGCGGCGTGGCGCGGGCCATGGCGCACGACAGCTTTGCCCGCTCGGCGGTGCAGGGCTTCGCCGCCATGCAGTTCAACCTGGTGGTGGCGACGAATGCGGCAGCGCTGCACCTGTGGCAATCGGTCGGGATGGAAGAGGTGGGCCGCCTGCCCGATGCCTTCCGCCTGCCCGATGGCAGCACGGTCGATGCCCTGGTCATGTATCGTAAGCTGGAAGGCGCGCAATGATCGGACTGTTCCTCCTCGCGCTGGCGCTGGCCGCCGATGCCTTTGCCGTTTCCATCGCGCGCGGGGCGGGCGGGCAGCATTCGCTGGGCCGCGCGCTGGAAACCGGGCTGGTGTTTGGTGCGGCGCAGGGACTCATGCCGCTGCTGGGGTGGAGCCTTGGCGCACTGTTCGCCGGATGGATCGAGGCATTCGACCACTGGATCGCCTTTGGGCTGCTGACCTTCCTCGGCATACGCATGCTCATCGCCGCCTTTTCCGCCGATGCGGAGGACGCGGTGGAGGGCGCGGGCACCAGCTTGCGCGCGCACTGGCTGGCCTTGGGAGCAGCGGCAATCGCCACCTCGATCGATGCTGCCGCTGCCGGGCTGACATTGGATCTGTTCGGCTATCCGGTGTGGCTCGCCTGCGCGGTGATCGCGCTGGTTACAGCCGCGCTGTGCGTGCCGGGATACTGGTTCGCCAGCCGCATCGGCGGGAAATATGGCCGCTTGGCGGAAGGGGCCGGCGGCGTGGTGCTGGTGGGGCTGGGCGCGAAGATCCTGCTCGAACACCTGGGCTAGACGCAGGCGGACCAAGGCTCAGCAGCAGCCGGGGCCGCCCTTGCCCACATCCTCGCGCTTCTGCCAGGCAAGATCGTGCCAGCCCAGTTCGCGCCCGTCGTCCGCGTGGATGGCGATGGGGGCCACCGGCTGGCCGTTCGCGGCATCGACCAGGACAAGTTCGGGATCGACATTCACCCCGTGCTTTTCGCCCCACTGGCGCAGCGCCAGCATGGCGGGCAGCAGGTCCACGCCCTTGGGCGTCAGGCGGTATTCGATCTTGCGCTTGTCCACCGCGCAGGGCTCGCGCGTCAGCACGCCGTGCTCCACCAGCCGCCCCAGCCGGTTGGACAGGATGTTGCGGGCAATGCCCAGTTCGCTGGAAAATTCCTCGAAATGGATGAAGCCGTTGAAGGCGGCGCGCAGGATCAGGAACGACCACCGCTCGCCCATGACTTCAAGCGCCTGCGGCAAGCCGCAATCGGTCATGTCCCGCAACTGTTCGCGCAATTCACCCATCGCTCGGTCCCATTCCTGTATTCGTCCTACAACCAATCGGGACAAAGCCAAAAAAATTCGCTTCGCGCAGCAATTCCCGTTGCATTTTGAAATGCACCAACATAGGTAGCGATTCGAAACCAGTTGTTCAATGAAACTGTTGAGAAGGAATCGCCATGTCGCTCCGCCCCCGCTTCGCCATTCTTGCCGCCATGGCTGTCGGTCTGTCGCTGGCCCCTGCGGCCATTTCGGCCCAGGCGCCTGCCGCGCGGTTTACGGCCGAGCTGGCCGCGCCGGTTGCCGATGCGCGGGTGGTGGCAGGCGGCATTGCCTGGCGGTGTGAAGGCACGACCTGTTCGGCCCCCGTCAACGGAACCCGGCCCTTGCGCGTCTGCCGCGAACTGAATCGCAAGCTCGGCCAGGTTGTAAGCTTCTCGGCCGGGGACGCGGTGTTGGCAGAGGCTGACCTCGCCCGCTGCAACGGCTGAACACCCTTCCAGTCCCGCAATCCATCCCGGGACAAGCCTCAGGGCCTCGGCACATTGCGTGCCGGGGCCTTTTTGTCGTCAGGCGATCAGGCCGTGGGCCGCAAGGTCCGCTTCGAGCGCTGCGGCATCGGTGAACAGGTGGCCGTGCCAGCCCAGCGCCCGGGCTGCGGCGATATTGTCGGCCCGATCGTCGATAAACAGCAGGTCAGTCCCCGCCAGCCCCGCACGCCGTTCCAGCACGGCATAAATCTGCGGGTGCGGCTTGGCGCAGCGTTCCTCGCCGGAAATCACGCAATCGGCAAAGTGATCGAAAATGCGCGACTGCGGACGGAGCTTGGCCCAGAATTCGGCCCCGAAGTTGGACAGGGCGAACTGCTTCACCCCGCGCGCGCCCAGTCGCTCGACCAGCGCATGGGTGCCCGGCACCGCGTGCGGCAGGGTTTCCACGAACCGTTCGACATAGGCGTCGATCAGGTCCGAATGCCGGGGATGGAGCGCTTTGAGTTCCGGCACCATCTCGGCCAGCGGGCGTCCGGCATCGCTCTGGAAATGCCATTCTTCGGTCACCACGTTCGCTACGAACCATTCCAGTTCGTCCGGATCGGCGATCAGCTTGGCAAACAGGAACCGCAGGTTCCACTGGTAGAGGACGCGGCCCACGTCCCACACAACCGCGACCGGACGGCCCATCCGCTCCTGACCCTCAGACATGCAAAAAGCCCCCGCGGTGGCGGGGGCTTTGCAAAAGACCCGAACCGCGAACAGGTCGCGGCACGGCCGGCATCAGCCCTGGCGGGCCTTGAAGCGGCGGTTGGTCTTGTTGATGACATAGACCCGGCCGCGACGACGGATCACGCGGTTGTCGCGGTGACGGCCCTTGAGCGACTTGAGGCTGTTGACGATCTTCATGACTACAAATCCTGAAAAATAAGCGGCACCGGAGTTTGTCTCTCCGATGCCGGAATTCATGGAGGCGCGGTTACGCAAGCCCCCCTGCAAAGTCAACAGGAGTCAGGCGTGGTTTAGGCGGCAGACTGATGGTTCTGCGGCAGGTCGGCCAGTTTCCGCTCCCAGGCCAGCGCATGGGCGACGATTTCGTCGAGATCGGCATGGCGTGGAACCCACGGCAGGGTCGCCTTGATGCGGCCAGGATCGGACACCAGCGAATCGGGATCGCCTGCGCGGCGCGGGCCGAGCACGCGGGTCAGTGTGCCGCCGGTTACCCGGTCCACCGCATCAAGCACTTCGAACACCGAGAAACCCCGGCCATAGCCGCAGTTCATCGTCAGCGAGCTTTCCGGCTGCTCCACCAGTGCATCGAGCGCCAGCACATGGGCCTGGGCGAGGTCGCTGACATGGATATAGTCGCGCACGCCGGTGCCATCGGGCGTGGCATAGTCGGTGCCGAACACCCCCACGCTGGGCCGCATGCCCAGCGCAGCTTCCACCGCCACCTTGATGAGGTGTGTCGCGCCTGCGGTCGATTGACCCGAGCGACCCTGCGGATCGGCCCCTGCCACGTTGAAATACCGGAGCGCGCAATAGTTGAAAGGATGCGCAAAGGCCGTGTCGGCCAGCATCTGCTCGGTCATCAGCTTGGACCAGCCATAGGGATTGATCGGCTGCTTCGGGATGTCTTCCGATACCGGCGACACTGCAGGAATGCCATAGGTCGCCGCCGTGCTCGAAAAGATCATGTGCGGCACGCCCGCCTTGACCACGGCTTCGATCAGCGCCCGGCTCTTGGCAGTATTGTTGTGATAGTACTTGAGCGGATCCTCGACCGATTCGGGCACGATGATCGATCCGGCAAAATGCATCACCGCGCCAATCTGCTGTTCGGCAAAAATCCGCGCCAGCAGCGCCTCGTCCGCCACATCCCCCTCGTAGAAGGCGACATCGTCGGGTATGGCGAAGCGGAAACCGGTTGAAAGGTTGTCGATTACGGCCACCGGGGTGCCACGGTCGCGCAGGGCCAGCACCGCGTGGCTGCCGATATAGCCGGCGCCACCTGTGACAAGTACGGGGAGTGAAGTGCTCATGCAGTCGCGATACCACCACAAGGCAAAGCAAGCATTAACTGTGAGCACCAATAATCGCACCATTGGTCTCGAAGCCGCAACCCTTCGCCTTTTCAGGCGTTTGGCTGGCATGAACCGATCCCTGATCCTCTCCGCCCTTGCCGCCACCACGCTGGCAGCCTGTTCCACCCCCGCATGGGTCTCGCCGGTCGAGGTCACGCGGTTTGTCGGCTCCGCCCCGGCGCAGCTGGGCACGGGCACGATCAGCATTTCATCGGACTCCATGCTGGCAGACGCTTCTGTCGAATATGGCCTCTATCGCGATGCCCTGGCGGCCGAGCTGGCGGCGCTGGGCTATCGCGTGGTCGATGGCCAGGCGGCGCAGGTGGCCACCCTGTCCGTTGACGAGCGGGTGGTTCCTGCAGGCCAGCGGCGCGGCCCTGTCAGCGTGGGCGGAGGTGCTGGCGTTGGCTCCTATGGATCGAGCGTGGGCCTCGGCCTCGGTATCGACCTGACACCGCCCCCCGCCGACCGGGTTGAGCGCGAGGTTGCCGTCACCATCCGGCCCGCGGCGGGCGGCCAGAACCTGTGGGAAGGGCGGGCGACCTATGCCGCCACGGTCAACCACGAACTCGCCCAGCCAGCCACCGCCGCGACGCGCTCGATGGGTGCACTGTTCGCCGATTTCCCGGGCAATTCGGGCGAGACGGTCGAATTCGAATGAGTGATATCCAGGTCAATGCCGCATTCGATTCGGGCAACATCGAGGTGCTGGAAATTTCCGGCACCAAGGCGCGCCTCGCCATCCGCAAGGACAAGGACAGCGAGTTCTTCCAGTGGTTCCATTTCCGGGTTTCGGGCTGTGGCGGACGCGAAATTGAGCTGAAGATCACCGGGCTGGAGCAATCGGCCTATCCAGGTGGCTGGCCGGACTATCGCGCCTGCTATTCTGAAGACCGCGCCTACTGGGGGCGCGCCGACACGAGCTATGACAAGGCCGAACAGGGCGGCACGCTGACGATCCGCTTCCAGCCAGTGGGAGACCTCGCCTGGTTCGCCTATTTCGCGCCCTATTCTTGGGAGCAGCACCAGGACCTGGTGGCCGATGCGGCCCTGTGCGAGGGCGTGACGCACCGCACGCTCGGCCTTACGCTTGATGGACGCACCATCGACTGCCTCGACCTCGGCACAGGTGACAAGCAGGTCTGGCTCTATGCCCGCCAGCATCCGGGCGAATCGATGGCCGAATGGTGGATGGACGGGGCACTCGACATGCTGTGCGACCCGTCGGACCCCGTCGGCCGCCGCCTGCGCCAGCTCTGCACTTTCCATGTGGTGCCCAACTGCAATCCCGATGGCTCAGTTCGCGGGCACCTGCGCACCAATGCAGCAGGCGTGAACCTCAACCGCGAATGGGCCAATCCCTCGCCCGAGCGCTCACCCGAAGTGCTGGCGATCCGCAACGCGATGGACGCCACGGGCGTCCACTTCGCGATGGACGTGCACGGGGACGAGGCGATTGCCGCCAATTTCCTCGCCGGGTTCGAGGGCATTCCCTCATGGACCGACGAACAGGGCGCGGGCTTCAAGCTCTATCGCCAGATCCTCGAACGCCGCACGCCCGACTTCCAGACCGCGCTGGGCTATCCAGCCGCAGGGCCGGGCAAGGCCAACCTGTCGATGAGCACCAACCAGCTGGCCGAACGCTTTGGAGCAGTGGCGATGACGCTGGAAATGCCGTTCAAGGACCACGATCCCCTGCCCGACCTGGCACAAGGGTGGAGTCCGGAACGCTGCCAGGCGCTGGGCCGCGATTGCCTCGGCGCGCTGCTCGAATGGCTGGAGCAGCGCTGAGAGGTTAGGGTTCGAACCCTAGTCTGCGCGGGTTCCGGTCACCGGGATATTGCCGAAATCGCTGGCCACCGTGGCGGTCAGCGCATCGCCTTCGACATTGCCGGTATAGGCCAGCACCATCGGCCCCTAAGGCCCGGCGAGGTTACGCTTGAACGAGAAGCTCGCGCCTTCGACCACCACGTCGCTGACCGAGCCTTCCATCGGCGGCATTCCTTCGGCGGGCGCATCTTCGATGGTGACGAGATAGCCGCCCTCGTCCTCAATCACGGTGACCGTGCTGGCAAAGGTGCCGAAATCGGTCACGGCTTGCGTATTCCACACGCCGACAACCGGCGAATCCTGCGCCAAGGCAGGCATGGCGACCAGCGATGCAACCAGTGCAACCCCGGCAAAACGAACAATTTTCATGGCTCAACCCTCTCCGAAAAGTCCCTCGGCGGGCAGGCTATGCCGATCAGGGTTTGGTTGCAATCGCATCCGGCCCGAAGGCATCGGGCAGCAGGTCCGACAGGTGCCACTCACGCGCCCCTCCGGTTCCCGCGCCCAGCACTAACGGGTCGCTACCATCAAGTCCGGCAAGCTCGGTCAGCACCTGGCGGCACCGCCCGCAGGGGCTGATCTCGGCTGCGTCGGGACCGGACACCGCCACTGCCACCAGTCCGCCGCGCCGCCCTTCGCTCATGGCTTTCGCCACCGCGACAGTCTCGGCGCAGAGCGACAGGCCGTAACTGGCATTCTCGACATTGGCGCCGGTCACCACCGCACCATCGGCAAACAGCAGCGCCGCGCCCACGCGGAACTGCGAATAGGGCGCATGGGCCATGTCCGCCGCCGCGCGGGCCGCTTCGACCAGGGCTTCGCGATCAAAACTCACGGTTGCACCACCACCCAGCGTACCGGCTGGCTGGTCACATCGCTCCACAGGCGCGGGTTGGCGGTCCACAGGGTGAAAGGCCGTCCGGCATATTCGGGCTGGAGGAAGGCGCGATCGAGCCACAGGTTGCGTTCTATCCGCGCGGCAATGGGGTGGCGCTGCTGGAAGTCCTCGCCCAGTTTCAGGATCGCGGCCTGGCCCATGTGGCTTTCCACCTGGTTGATGAAAGTGGTGAGTTCGCTTTCCACGCCCGCCTCGGTCACCGGATCGGCGCATTCGGCAGCAGTAGTTTCCAACGCGATCACCGGCGGCAGCATGGCCGCATCGCGCGGCACGATGGTGACGAAATTGCCCGCCTGCCGCTCGGCCGGAAGGCACGGATCATAGGCATGGACCACGCCATAGGGCAGGTCTGCCGCAGCCAGCGCGCGCAGGTTCTCTGCCAGCATGGCGTCGCGTTCGCGCTCGCCCTTGCTCGCCTCGATATAGGCGAAATTGGCACCCACGGCCGTCAGGGCGCGGAAATCCACCGGCCCGTCGGCCGCGCCCACCAGCACGCCCTGGGTGGGAAACTCGGCGCGCGACGGGGTCCAGTGCTGGGCGGTCCACCACAGCCACACAGCGCCCGCCAGAGCCAGCAACACCACTGCTGCGGCAATGCGCGTCCGCCAGGACAATGCCCTTTTCCTGCCCATGATTGCTTGAACCGACCCCGCTGCCTCAGGCTTTTATATGCAGCACGCAGACCAATGTGAACAGCCGCCTTGCCGTATCGAAATCGGTTTCGATCTTGCCATCAAGCACTTCGACGAGGTGCCGCGTGCCGCGATCGTGGATCGCCCTGCGGGCCATGTCGAGCGTTTCGATCTCGGCTGCCGTGGCCTTCCTCAGCGCCTTGTAATAGGAATCGCAGATGGCGAAATATTCGCGGATCACCCGCCGCAGCCGCGCCAGCCCCAGACCGATGGTGCCCGCATCTTCGCCGACATGATCGCGCAAGCTGATCGCCAGCTTGCCGTCGATCACCGACAGGTGCAGCGCCCACGGACCATGGTGCCCCCGCTCCAGCGCGCGCAGCGGGATGAAGCTGTTGGCCTCCACCAGGTCGCGCAGGGCCACGGCCCGCTCGCTTTCCACTTGCTCGCTGCGCGCCAGGATCGTCGCCTCGTCGAGGGTGATGGAGGCGATCCGGTCGAGGTGGGCGGCAGGTGTCATGGGGCAGCGGGTTTCGCAGACCCGGCGCAGTGCTGCAAATGCGAAATGCAGACCAGGGCGCGAAATGCGGCGGCGAAAAGTTCTTCCCGCTATCCACAGGGGGCTAGGGCGAGTTCGGCCCCTTGGCATCTTGCGATAGGCCGCGCGGGCGCGCATCAGGCCCCTATGACCGATGAAGAGCTGCTGATCCGCCCTCAATCCTCTGCCGGAACAACCGGCAATGCCGAACCTGCCGGCCGCGCTCTGCCCGCCAACATGGAGGCCGAGGCCGCCTTCCTCGGTGCCGTGCTGATCGACAACCGCGTGCTGGAGGAACTGACCGTTCCCCTGCGGCCCGAGCATTTCTTCGTCCCGGTCCACGCCCGCGTGTTCGAGCGGGTGCTGACCCTGGTTGACCGGCAGATGGTGGTCACGCCGGTTACCCTGAAACCCTATTTCGAGACCGACGAGGCGCTGAGGGACCTGGGCGGCACGGCCTACCTTGCGCGGCTGACGGCCGACGGCCAGGGCTTGCTCGCCCCACGAGAACTGGCCCAGCAGATCTATGACCTGGCGCTGCTGCGCGAACTGGTCAGCGTCGGCCGCGAACTGGTGGAAAGCGCGCTCGACACCTCGGTCGAAGTAGAACCGATGCGCCAGATCGAGGAGGCCGAAGCCGCGCTCTATCGCGTGGCCGAAGGCGCCTCCAGCGGGAACGAGGCCGAAAGCTTCCGGCAATCCAGCGTCGCCGCCCTGCAGCAGATCGAGCGGGCGCTCAATTCAGGCGGCCACATCTCCGGCAAGACCACGGGCCTCAGCGACCTCAACAGCAAGGTCGGCGGCCTACACGACAGCGATCTCATAATCCTCGCCGGCCGTCCCGCCATGGGCAAGACGTCGCTGGCCATGAACATCGCCTTCAATTGCGCGCACCGCTACCAGACCGACCTGAAGGACGGGATCGATCCCGCCAAGTCGGTCGGCTCGCCCGTCGCCTTCTTCAGCCTGGAAATGAGCGCCGACCAGCTCGCTACCCGTATCCTGGCCGAACAGTCGGAAATCAGCAGTGAACTCTTGCGCATGGGCAAAATCAGCCGCGACGATTTCCAGCGCATCTCGTTCGCCAGCCAGCGGCTCGCCAACCTGCCGCTGTACATCGACGATACCCCAGCCCTGTCGATCGCTGCCCTGCGCGCCCGCGCCAGGCGGCTGAAGCGGCGGCACGATATCGGGCTGGTGGTGGTCGATTACCTGCAGCTGCTGCAAGGTTCGGGCCGGGGCAACGACAACCGGGTGAACGAGATTTCCGAGATCAGCCGGGGCCTCAAGACCCTGGCCAAGGAACTGTCTGTGCCGGTAATCGCCCTGTCGCAGCTGTCCCGCGCGGTGGAAAGTCGCGAGGACAAGCGCCCGCAGCTGTCCGACCTGCGCGAATCGGGCTCGATCGAGCAGGACGCCGACATGGTGTGGTTCATTTTCCGCGAGGAGTATTACCACAACGCCGCCAAGCCCGAGGATCCGAGCGAGACCAGTTCGGCCGATGCCATCGCCAAGTACGACACCTGGATGGCGCGGCATCTGGAAGTGATGAACAAGGCCACGGTCATCATTTCCAAGCAGCGCCACGGCTCGACCGGCAATGTCCAGCTGATGTTCCAGAGCGAGTTCACCAAGTTCGGCGACCTTCATCCGGGACAGCGCAGCGACTTCGAGTGATCCGCCCCTAAAGCCCCAGGTTGAGGCGGCGGCTGACGGTGTAGTCGATCACACCCACCAGCAGCCAGCTCGCCATCCATTTCAGCCGGGTGAGCCCGCCGCCCTTGGCCGCCAGCACTTGCGGCGTGATCGCCTCGGACGCGGCAATGTGGTGGTCGATATGGGCGCGCATCCGCTCGGCCAGCCCGGCGTCCTCGATCCTGAGTACGATCTCTAGGTTGAGGTAGAGGCTGCGCATGTCGAAGTTGGCACTGCCGAGATAGACCGCGTCATCCAGCACGATCAGCTTGGTGTGCAGCTTGGTGGGCTGGAACTCCCAGATCTTCGCCCCGGCCTTCAGCAGGCGGCGATAGAGCAGGCGGCTCGCCCCGATGGTGGCGCCGTTGTCGGACTTGCCGGCCATCAGCAACCGGGTCTGCCCGTGCGACGCGACCTGCCGCATCCGCCTGCGCAGGCGGCGCGGGGGCGTGAAGTAGGCCATCATCATGTCCATCCGGCGGCAATGGATCAGGTCCTCGCCCACGGCCCTGGCCCAGGTGGACAGCCCGCGTGTTGGCCCGCCGATCAACAGCCGCACCGGCCCCGTCCCCGCGTCCCATTCGCGCACGGCACGGCGGATGGCGAGGAACTGCGCCCTGGGACGGGCGACCCAGTCCTCCAGCTGGCCGAACCACTCCTCTATCCGCGCCACGACCGGCCCTTCGATGGTGAAGGCAAGGTCGTTCCACCCCTCGGCCTCGGGGGAGGCGAAGTAGGCATCGGATACGTTGAAACCACCCATCATGGCCAACCGCCCGTCGGCGATCACCATCTTCTGGTGATTGCGGATGAGATAGCGGCGTGTCCACTTGGGATGGAAGCGCAGGAAAGTCCCGCCCGCCTCCACCAGCGGGGCGAACCATTCCTCCTCGGCATTGGCGCCAAAGCCGTCCACGATCACGCAGACATCGACCCCGCGCCCGGCAGCAGCGGCCAGGGCATCGCGCACCCTTCCTCCCGATGCGTCACACTCAAAGATATAGAACACCATCTTGAGGCTGGCCCGCGCCCCGTCGATCATGGCCAGCAGGTGCTCGAGCCGGTCAGGCCCGCCGGGAAGGAATTCGAGCGACAGCCCGACAGCCTCGACAGCGAAGGGCGGCGGGTCGCGGAACGCCGCTGCTGTCTGGATTTGCTCTGCCATCGGCCCGCTTGTAGCGAGGTCGGGCACCGGGGAAAACCTTGACGCTGGCAGCATGCCCGCCTATCTGCCCCACCTTACCGCACAAGCTGCCCTGATTCTGGAGTGCCCCTATGGCGCGCGTTACAGTCGAAGATTGCGTCGACAAGATCCCCAACCGTTTCGACCTCGTCCTGCTCGCTGCCCAGCGTGCGCGAGAGATTTCGGGCGGCGCGGAACTCACCATCGATCGCGACCGCGACAAGAACCCCGTCGTGGCCCTGCGCGAAATTGCCGACGAGACCGTGCGCCCGAAGGAACTGAAGGAATCGCTGGTGCAGTCGATGCAGAACTTCCTGCCCGATGAGGAAGACGAGGCAGACGAGATCGGTTCGCTCAGCCAGTCGGCCGAAGCCATGCGCCTGTCGGCTGCCGCCCCCGCCCGCACATCATCGCTGGGCAGCGACTACGACGGCTAAGCCGCAGCTTCACGCGAAGCCGCATGAAAAAAGGGCCGCTCCTGAACAAGGAGCGGCCCTTTTTCGTTGGGCGACAGTAGCGAGCGACCGCTAGGCTCCCGCCGGAGCCTCGCCGCCGCCGAAGCGCTTGCCGGCCTTGGGAATGGCGGAACCGCGCACCGGCTGCACGTTGGACGGGCCCTTGGGAACGTCCGGACGGTCGATCTTGCCGCTTTCGAGCAACTGGTCGATCTCCTCGCCATTCAGCGTTTCGTATTCGAGCAGCGCCTGGGCCAGCAGGTGGAGCTTGTCCTCCTGCGTCTTGAGGATATCGGTCGCCCGCGCATGGGCACCATCGACCAGGCTGCGGATTTCGGCATCGATCAGCTTGTTGGTCTCGGGCGAATTCATCGTCCGCTGGCTGCCGCCATAGCCGAGATAGCCTTCCTGCGTTTCCTCGTACTGCAGCGGCCCCAGCTTGTCGGACATGCCCCAGCGGGTGACCATGTTGCGCGCCAGGCTGGTGGCATACTGGATGTCGGACGAAGCGCCGGACGAGACCTTGTCATAGCCGAAGATGATTTCCTCGGCCACGCGCCCGCCCATCGAAACCGACAGGTTGGCGTGCATCTTGTCGCGGTGGTAGCTGTAGTTATCCCGCTCGGGCAGGCGCATCACCATGCCCAGCGCGCGGCCACGCGGAATGATCGTGGCCTTGTGGATCGGGTCCGATGCCGGCTCGTTCACCGAAACCAGCGCGTGGCCGGCCTCGTGATAGGCGGTCATCTTCTTCTCGTCGTCGGTCATGACCATGGATCGGCGTTCCGCGCCCATCATGACCTTGTCCTTGGCGTCCTCGAATTCCTGCATGGCGACCAGCCGCTTGTTGCGGCGGGCAGCCAGCAGGGCAGCCTCGTTGACCAGGTTGGCGAGGTCCGCGCCCGAGAAGCCCGGCGTACCGCGGGCGATCACGCGCGGGTTCACATCGGGCGCCAGCGGCACCTTCTTCATGTGCACGGCAAGGATCTTCTCGCGTCCGTCGATGTCGGGGATCGGCACGACCACCTGGCGATCGAACCGGCCCGGGCGCAGCAGCGCGGGGTCGAGCACGTCGGGCCGGTTGGTGGCGGCGATGATGATGATGCCTTCGTTCGCCTCGAAGCCGTCCATTTCGACCAGGAGCTGGTTCAATGTCTGTTCGCGCTCGTCGTTCGAATTGCCGAGGCCATGGCCGCGATGGCGACCCACTGCGTCGATTTCGTCGATGAAGACGATGCACGGCGCGTTCTTCTTGGCCTGTTCGAACATGTCGCGCACGCGGCTCGCGCCCACGCCAACGAACATCTCGACAAAGTCGGAACCCGAAATGGTGAAGAACGGCACCCGCGCCTCACCCGCAATGGCGCGGGCCAGCAGGGTCTTGCCGGTGCCGGGCGATCCGACCAGCAGGGCGCCCTTGGGGATCTGGCCGCCCAGCTTGGAAAAGCGCTGCGGATCGCGCAGGAATTCGACGATTTCCTCCAGCTCCTCGCGCGCCTCGTCAATGCCGGCCACGTCGTTGAAAGTCACGCGGCCCTGCTTCTCGGTCAACAGCTTGGCTTTCGACTTGCCGAAGCCCATGGCGCCCGAACCACCGCCCTTCTGCACCTGGCGCAGTGCGAAGAACGCCACACCCAGGATCAGCAGGAAGGGCAGGGTGTTGATCAGGATCGCCCAGAACACGTTCATCTGTTCGGGCTGCGCGCCGGAATACTGAACGCCGTTCTCTTCGAGCAGCGTGGTCAGCGACGGATCGCTGCTGACCGGCACCGTGGTAAAGGCCTCGGCATTCTTCATCGTGCCGACGATGCGGTTGGGCGAAATCTCGACCTGTGCCACGCTGCCTTCGGCAACCTTGGCACGGAAATCGGAATAGGAAATCTGCGTTCCGGGGGTCTGGCCCGAATTGCTGAACAGGGAAACAACAAGCAGCAGGGCTACAAAAATGCCGCCCCAGACCATCAGGCTTTTCATCCACGGATTGGCATTGTTCTCGGGTTCGCGATTGTCGCTCATGTTCAGGAGATTCCTTTCAGGCGTCCAATGTAGGATTTGCCCGGTGAATGGCAAGATAACGGAGAGACAGATTCCTGCTGCCCGAATTTCCTACTGGCGGGCGCGGGCGAGGATCAACCGGTCCGAAAGGTCCGCCCCCTGCTGCCCGGTGATCTGGAACAAGGCCTCGAACTCTTCCTCGCCTGCGCTGTCTGCCAACTCGTCTGGCAGATCGACAGCCGACACGATCGCACCGATGCCGCGCAGGCCGGTGACCCTTTCGCTCGCCACCACGGTGACCAGTCCGCCGCCCGGTGCGCGCAGTCGGGTGACATAGGCAAAATCGCGGTAGAAGGCAGGCGAGGCAAGCCGCCTCGCCTCGTCGCTCGCCCAGCGCTGACCGGTCTCGCGGTCGATGATCTCGTCATAGCTGTCGCCGATGCGGAATCCGCTGCCTTCAAAGGCAATCTGTTCGAGCAGGCCCATGCCTGACAACAGCCCGAGATAGACCACATCGTGACTGGTCAGCATGGTGGAGGTCAGTTCCGATGCGGGAATTACCTGCACCTGTTTGCCGCCGCTCGCCAGCAGTGGAGCGATCCGTTCGATCGCAAAGGCCGTCTGGAACGGCAGATAGTTGAGGCCGACATCCTCGGCCATGCCGAAACGCGCTGGATCGGCCTCCTGCAGGCGTAGCAGGTCTTCCGCCGAATTGACCCGGAAATCGCGGATCAGTCGGCCTTCCTCGGGCCTGACCGGATCGATCTCGCCGAACAGGTAGTAATCGCCCAACACCAGCAGCACCGGCCGGTCCGATGCCACCAGCGGATCCCAGATGGTGTTGGAAGGGGTGCCTGGCCCACGGTTGAACCCCCAGCCGCCAAGGAATGCTGCGAGCAGCGCCAGGGCGGCAAGGACGGCCCAGGATCGGGGAACGGCGCGTCCCACCCCAACGTCCGGCGCGGCGAGGGCTGGCTCATCGGAACCCGCCAGTTGCAGGGCATAGATGCCCGAGGGAATCTCCAGCACCGGTGCGCCGGCGGCAGGCGGATGGTCGCGGTAATGGTCTTCCAGCTTCTTGCGCAGGCGGTGGACATAGACCCGCACCGTCGCATCGTCGGCATCGGGTTCGGCCTGGTGGAAAACGGCGGCGGCGATCTCGCCCTGGGTTGCAGAGGGCGCATCTGGGCCACGCTCGGCCAGGTAGTCGAACAATTCGCGCAACCGCCCGCTGCGGCCCGGAGCACCAGTTTCGCGCAGTCGCTCGACCTCTGCGCGGAAGGCATCCTGGGCAACGTTACTGGTCAGGCGAGCGTCCAAAGTGTGATCCTGCTGGCAATGTAACGTCCTTGTAACGGGCCGATTACCGTAATTTACGTAGCTTCACGCGCGAGGGTGAACCATCTGGCTCGCACGTCAACCATCAAGGTCCGTTACATCTTGTCCAAGCCCGGTTCTGTCAAGTTTGCCCAGTCTTTCCGCGCCGCTTTCATGGCTGGCTCGGCTGCCCTCGCCTGCGCTACCGTTGCCCACCCCGCTGTAGCGCAGGACGAGGTGCAGGAACAGGAGCGCGAGGACATCGGCGTGGTGCGGGATACGGCCAGCGGCGATATCATCTATGTCTATGGCCGCGGCGAACGGCGCATCGGTGAGGCTGGCGCGGCCAGCGAAGGCGGCGTAGCGGGTGCCGATCTGGAAGTCCGTCCGCTGCTGCGACCCGGCGAAATCCTTGAGGCCACGCCCGGCCTGATGGCAACCCAGCATTCGGGCGGTGGCAAGGCCAACCAGTTTTTCCTGCGCGGCTACAACCTCGACCACGGCACCGACTATGCCGTCTATGTCGATGACATGCCGCTCAATTTCCGCACCCACGGACACGGCCAGGGCTACCTTGATGTGAACGGGCTGATCCCCGAGAGTGTCGAACGAGTCGATTACCGCAAGGGGCCTTACCGGGCCGATACCGGCGATTTCAGCTTTGTCGGCGCCAGTTTTATCACCACGCGTGACCGGATCGATCCGTTTGCCACGGCAGAAGTCGGCTCGTTCGGTTATCGCCGCTTGGTAGCCGGTGGATCGCTGAGCCTGGGCACCGGCGACCTGCTGGCGATCGGTCAGGTGAAACTGAACGACGGGCCGTGGGAATTGCCCGAGGATTTCGAAGGCTATTCGGGCCTGCTCAAGTACTCCACTCCGCTTGGTGACGGCGATTTCCAGGTCTCGCTTAACCTGTTCGATGCAAGCTGGAACCCGACCGAGCAAATCCCCGAGCGCCTGATCGGCACGCCGCTGTGCGAGGATGCGTTCTGCTCGCTCGATGGCACGCAGAACGGCTTTACCGAACGCCAGATCCTGACCGCCAACTATCAGTCCGACAACTGGCGGATCACAGGCTACGTCCAGCATTACAACTGGGAGCTGCTATCGAACTTCACATTCTTCCTCGACGATCCGGTCAATGGCGACCAGTTGCGCCAGTACAGCGACCTGTGGACCTATGGCGGGCGGATCGAGCACACCGCCGAACTGACTGACAACCTGTCGCTGCGTGTCGGGGCGGAAGGCCGCTATGACGACATCGCCCGCGTCGGCCTCGACGAGACGATCGACGGGGTGAAGGAATTCACCGTCGGCGCCTTCTCGGCAGACGAGACTTCGCTCGGCACCTATGCCGAAGTGATCTGGCAGCCGGTCGATCGGCTGATGCTGATCGGCGGGGTGCGCAACGACTGGTATGGCTTCAAGACCCGCGCACTCGACGGGGCCGATGCCTGGGACGGCAATGTCTCCGACGATGCCCTGGGCCTGAAGATCGGCGCGAACTACGAAGTGGCCGACGGGATCGCGCTCTATGCCAACTATGGCGAAGGTTTCCATTCCAACGATGCCCGCGGTGTCACCAATCCAGACAGCCCGGCCCCCGGCCTGGTCGAAGGCGATTTCCAGGAAGTGGGCCTGCGGTTCGAGCGCGGCGGGCTGATCTTTACCGGCGTTTACTGGTGGAGCTCCATCGACAGCGAGCTCATCTATGTCGGCGATGCTGGCGCGGTGGAGCCCAACGATCCCAGCAAGCGCCGCGGCTATGAGTTGACTGCCTTCTGGAAGCCCAACAACTGGCTGGCGGTCGATGCCGTGTGGACCGGATCGCGGGCCCGCATCGTCGGCCTGCCCGATGGCGAGAACTTCCTGCCCGGCGCGCTGGACAGTGCGGGCGAGCTGGGCCTGTCGGCGATCTTCCGCGAGTTCAACGCGGCGGCGCGGCTGCGCTATCTCGGCCCGGCATCGCTGATCGAGGACAATTCGGAACGGTCCGATCCCACCGTCCTGCTCAACCTGCGCGCCGCCTGGACGCCGCGCAACCTGGGCGGGTTCGAGTTCCATGCCGAACTGCTCAACGCGCTCGACAGCAAGGACCGCGACATCACCTATTTCTACGAGACCCGCTTCCCCGGCGAACCGGCAGAAGGCGTGGCGGGCATCAACAGCCGCATCGTGGAGCCACGCCAGGTGCGGGTGGGAGTGACCAAGAGGTTCTGACGAGCTTGCGGGCAGGTGGTGCTGATCGCGTGGCACCACCCGCTGATGGGAAGGCCCGGCTGCCATTGCATGGCGCAGCCGGGCCTTTCTTTTTCGCCTTAGGCATAGATAGACCTGCGCTGAGGAAGCATGTCAATCGACCTTGACATCGCAGCGAATCGTGTCTAGTTACCTTGACATAGTTTCAATGGAGCTTGACAAATGACTGCCCCATTCCCGCGCCAAATCCCGCAGTATATGCGGCGCTACTACCGTCGGCTTGGCGGATTCATGGCAGCCTATGCCGCCGTCCTGATCGGCGGCCTTTACATAGCAATGGCAGGCATTCCCTTGCCTGTTCGGGTGTTCCTCGCTTTCCTTAATGCAGCGATGATCCTGGGCGTGTTCTGGGCGATCTTCCGGCTGCTTGCCGAATGCGATGACGAGTACCAGCGGCTGCTGCTGGTAAAACAGACACTGCTGGCGACCGCCCTCACCCTGGCGATAACCACCTGTTGGCAGTACCTCGTAGTCTACGAGGTACTAACCGAGGGACCGGCATGGGTTGGCGTCATATGGCTGGCGGCATTCGGCATCGCCGCACCCATCGTGAGATGGCGCTCATGAACAACCGCCTCCGCGTCCTGCGCGCCGAGCGGCAGTGGAGCCAGCAGGACTTGGCCGACCGGCTGGGCGTCAGCCGGCAGAGCGTCAATGCTATCGAGACGGGGAAGTACGATCCCTCCCTCCCGCTCGCCTTCCGCATTGCCGACCTGTTCGCCATGCCGATCGAGGACATCTTCCTGCGCGATTCCGCCTGATCGGCACACGAACGCTCGGGGGGCGTACAGGGAACCTTGACGCAGTCCACCCATTCCGGCGAAACGATCTGCGGCATTCGCTACCGCCGCCGCGGGCACCCCGGCTGGAGAACGACCAAGATGATCCTTCTCACCCGCACCGTCGAAAAGCCCTGGGGCCGCGCCGAGTTGCCCGCGCCGTTCACCGGCACGGCCAGTACCGAGGGGGGTGAGCGCATCGGTGAGATCTGGTTCGAGCCGCCGCCGGAACTGCCCCAGCTGCTGGTGAAATATATCTTCACCAGCGAGAAGCTGTCGGTCCAGGTCCATCCGTCGGACGCGCAAACGCAGGCTGACGGACTGGGCCGCCAGGGCAAGGAAGAATGCTGGCTGGTGATCGATGCCCAGCCGGGCGCGCGGCTGGGTGTGGGCTTTGCCGAAGCGATAGACGGCGACGCCATGCGCAGTGCCTCGCTCGACGGGTCGATCGAACAGCTACTGGCTTGGCACGAGGTGGCGCCGGGAGATTTCTTCTATATCCCGGCAGGCACGGTCCACGCCATCGGCGGCGGCGTTTCGATCATCGAGATCCAGCAGAACTCCGACATCACCTATCGCCTCTACGACTATGGCCGCCCGCGCGAACTGCACCTTGATGCAGGCATCGCCGTGGCCCGCGGCCAGCCGCACGATCCGGCGCTGCGCCGCCACCTTGCCGACAGCGGCAATGTGACGCTGGTCGATGGTCCGCATTTCGTGCTCGACCGCGTGGAAGGCCCGCTGAAAGAGGAAGCCGCCGCACGTTATCCCGGCGCCTTGCTGGTGATTCCCCTGGCAGGCGATGTGGTGGTGGCAGGCGAGCCCGCCAAGCCGGGGCAGTGCGCCCTGGCGGCCAGCCTGGCAGAAGTGCAGATAGATGCAGCAGGCCAGTGCCTGCTGGCGGCGCCCGGTCAGGCGCCCGGTCAGGCAGCAGCCAGAACCGGATAACAGCTTTCCGCCGTCAGGGTGTCGGGGAAGACCGGCACCAGCCCGCCCAGCACCGAATTGAAGGACGTGGTAATCGCCACCCTGTTCGAGGCCGGGAACCCGCCGCAGGTCACATTGGCCTGGGCCACCACGTCTGAGGAGGCAATGGTGATACCGAAGCCGGCAGCCCGCGCCACGGCATAGCTTTGCTGCGTGGCGGACGTGGCGCAGTCATCGCTGACCGAAGCACAGCGCGAGGTCGAATAGGCCACGGTTTCCAGCGTCTGCTGGACCCACATCAGGCGGCTGCCTTCGATCGTACCGAACAGGAAGGTGAAGAAGATCGGGGCAAGTATGGCAAATTCGACAATTGTCGCGCCGGACCGATCCTGCATCAGGGCCTTCAAAAGGGCCTTCATCTGGCTGCGCCGAGCGCTCATTGCAGCCGCACCGTGGCGCGCTGGGCTACGGCGACCCCGTCGAGAACCGAGTGCGGAATAATCATCGCATTGAACGGCCGGGAAGCATCGATCGTGAAGTAGTAGCCGGCGGTCGAACCGGCGGTCATGCCGGTGCCGGTGCAACTGGCCCCGCACGCGGCCGAAGCATAGGTGCCATCGGTCTTGAGGCAGGAACAGGTGCGGTTGAGATTGGTGCAGCTGGCCGCCACCCCGTTGCAGCTCAGTCCGACGGTGGCGGACTGGTCGCCGCTCAGGCTGCGGACATAGCCGGGCATGTCGGTGAAGTTGACGTTGTCGGCATCGTTGAACGCCGCCACGGCGGCCGCGCCCACCGCCGTGTTCAGCTTGCTGCGCTGCATGTAATAGCCGCCGAAATCAATGGCGATCATGATCACGAAAAAGAACGACGTGGTCCACAGCGCGAATTCCACCGCCGCAACGCCGCGCTGGTCTTGGCGCAAGGAATGGAAGAAACGGCTGATCATGATGGTTAACTAGCCGATAATCCTTATCGAAGCGTTTCCGCCCCCGCCGCCAATCGAATTATCCATCATGTTGCAGGCCGTGCCCGCTGCCGCCCCGCCGTTCACGCGGATGGTATCGGCAATCAGCGTCATGCAGCGCCCGTTGGGATCGGTGGTGTTTCCGCCCGCCATTTTCACCTGGGCATTGGGAAAGTGGATCGTTCCCGAGAAGGAGTTGACCGAGCCGCCCGTCCAGTTGGCATCGTCGCTGCTCTGGCTGGAGGCGAGCAGTTCGGAAATCTGGGCGCCTGTAGTGCTGTAGGTCGCGGCGTAGAGCCTGGTCCTGGCGCCACCCGCCAGCTTGATGACCCCGCCAAGGATGAAGGTCACATCGACGCCGACCATGTCGTAGCCCGAACCGCTGACGCCTTCGACCACGTCACCATAAGTCTGGCCGGTCAGCGACGAGGTGTAGGGCCAGGTTGTGCCGCCGGTCCCGTTCTCGAAATCACCGGCAATGGTATAGCGCCCGCGCCCGAACAGGACCGATCCCTTGGGCTTGAGGTCGCCGTTGATGTAATGGTTGGCCGTCTGGCCGAACACCAGCCGGGTGCCGCCTGCCGTATCGATCGAGCCGTTGGCCGAGAAGGTGCCATCGCCCATGAAGAAGCGGGCCGAGCCCATCATCTTGATCGCGTTGTTGCCGTTGCCCGGGCCGATCACCACGTTGCCGTTGCCGAGCGCCAGTTCGCTGTCGCCGCTCATGTTGACGCCGGAAGTCGCCTGGAACCGGCCCGCGCCAAGGCGCACCTTGCCTCCGCCGCCCACACCGACAGCGCCGAACAGGTGATCGCCTGCACCCATGACTGTGGTGGAGCCGCCCCAGAAGTCGGTCGCCCCGGCGATGAACACATCGCCGTTGCCCTTTGAATTGGTGCCTTCGAACTTGGCCGATCCGCCGATCCACAGACCACCGTCACCGATGGTGACGCCGCTCGATCCGCTGGCGAAATTGCCCGTTACGGTGATGTCGCTGTTGCCGAAGTTGACCGTCGAACCTCCGCCGATCGAGACATTGCCCGCCACGTTGATGGTCGAGCCATCGGCAAAGCTGACATTCATCCCGCCGGCAATGGTCAGGTTGCCGATATTGTAGGTGCCTGCGGGAAATACGAAGTGGGCCTTGTTCGATTGCTGGAAGGCCGAAATTGCCGAGGTCGGGTTGTTGTTGCGGACATTCCAGTTGGTGCCAGATGCCAGGCTGGGCTGGGCGATAGTCACCGGTGCCTGGTAGTCGCCGATCTGGTCATAGGCTGCCAGCAGGGCCGCGTTGGTCGCCCACGGATCGACCAGAGTGGTCGGCTGGTTGACGCGGTCTGCCGCGGGCGGAACATTCGTGTTCCATGCCGGTGCCGAGAATATCCCGGCATAGCGCAGGGTGTTGGCATCCAGGGTGCCATAATTGACCGTCACGTCGGCGCTGCCCGAAATGATGTCGGCCCCGCGGATCAGCTGCCCCTTGTTCTCGATCGTGCCCACGGCCGCGATCGAACAGGTCGGCGCGTTGATCGAAGCGCCGCCGGTGACCGAAATCGCAGCCGATCCGCCATCGAGCGCGAGAAAGCAGGGGGCGGCGAAATCAGGCGTGGAATTGAGGCTGGCGTAGGATTCCACGCTGACGCCGAACGTGCCGGAGAAGCCCAGAACCGATGCCAGCGAAAAGGGCAGCTCGGAATCGATCGTGACCCGCACCGCCTGGTTTCCGGCAGTCGGATAGTCGGCCACGAGGCTCGCGGCCACGGTGGAATCGGCCAACCCGTTGGCCAGGACGATATCCTGCGCTGTCGGGTTGAGGATGCCGGCGCTTTGTGACTGGACGAAGGCCATCGCCGTGCCCAGCGCGGCCATGTCCGCCGCGCGCTGGCTGATGACCCGCTGCTGGTATCCCCGGTTCAGGTCGAAAGCGAGCCCGCCTGCGCCGATCAGGACCGGCAGAGCCAGCGTGGCAAGCGTAGTGACGCCCGCTGTCAAGTCGCGCATCAGCGCGCGGAACAGTGCAATCGGGAGGGTCTTGATGCGCATGGACCGCATCATAGGCGCAATGAAGTAAACTCCCGGCTCCCCATCATGGTTAACCGGGGGTTACGGCAGGCTCAGTATCCGGACCGTCCCGTTCGATCCAATCGGGACTGTCCCCTGATACCCGTCAGACCACACCGAAAGCCAGCATCGCGTCGGCCACCTTCTTGAACCCGGCGATATTCGCGCCCTTCACATAGTCCACATAGCCGCCTCCCTGGTCGCCATAGGTGATGCAGCGATCGTGGATGCCGTCCATGATGTCGTGCAGCATGGCCTGGAGTTCATCCTCCTTCCACGCCCGGCGTTCGGAGTTCTGGCTCATCTCCAGGCCCGACACCGCCACGCCGCCGGCATTGGCCGCCTTGCCCGGGGCGAACATGATCTTGGCGTCCTTGAACACGTGGACCGCCTCAAGGTCGCTCGGCATGTTGGCCCCTTCGGACACCGCCGTGCAGCCGTTCTCGACCAGCGCCCTGGCATCGGGCCCGAGCAGTTCGTTCTGCGTGGCACAGGGCAGCGCCAAGTCGCACGGCACGTTCCACGGGGTGGCATCGGGATGGAAGGTGGCCCCGGTGAAGTGATCGGCGTATTCGCTGATCCGCCCGCGGCGGTGGGTCTTGTGGGTCTTCACCCAGTCGATCTTCTCCTGGGTCAGGCCATCGGGATCGTGGATGAAGCCCCCACTGTCCGACAGGGTCAGCACCTTGCCGCCCAGCTGGACGATCTTTTCCGCCGCGTGCGTGGCCACGTTGCCCGAGCCCGAAATCACCGCCGTCTTGCCATCGAGGCTTTCGCCCCGGTGCTTGAGCATGTTCTCGAGGAAATAGACCGCGCCATAGCCCGTCGCCTCGGTGCGGATCAGGCTGCCGCCCCATTCCAGCCCCTTGCCGGTCAGCACGCCGGTGAATTCGCCGGTGATGCGCTTGTACTGGCCGAACATGAATCCGATCTCGCGCCCGCCCACGCCGATATCGCCGGCCGGAACGTCAACGTCCGCACCGATGTGGCGGTAGAGTTCGGTCATGAACGACTGGCAGAAGCGCATGATCTCGCGCACGCTCTTGCCCTTGGGATTGAAATTGGACCCGCCCTTGCCGCCGCCCATCGGCAGGCCGGTCAGCGCGTTCTTGAAGGTCTGCTCGAAAGCCAGGAACTTGAGCACGCTTTCGTTGACCGAGGGGTGGAAGCGGATACCGCCCTTGTAGGGGCCGATGGCGTTGTTGTTCTGCACCCGCCAGCCACGCTGGACACGGATGTTGCCGGCATCGTCTTCCCAGCAGACGCGGAACGATACCACCCGGTCAGGTTCTGCGATGCGGCGCAGGATCTGTTCGGAGTGGTAATCCTCCTTGTCCTCGATGAAATCGAAGATGTCCTCGGCCACTTCCTGCACCGCCTGGACGAATTCGGGCTGGTGCGGATTGCGCTTCTTGACGCCTTCCATGAATGTCGGAAAGTCGACGTGATCGGTAACGGCCATGATATTTCCCCCAAGGCTGTGGCCGGAGGTGCAGGGCCGACCATTCCGCCCGCCGCGACTCGACCGCTATTTGCCGCGCGCATCAGAACACTTCGCGTGGGCGAAATAAAGCGCGGCTTTGCCCTTGCCTTGATTGGCCCCATGCCGCAGGCTTAAGGCCGGTCGGGGATTTGGGGGGAGACCGGACATTCCACGCAGCGCTGCACGCAGGTTCCTGTCCCTCGGCCTCACCGCCGGCTGGCGCAACGTGCGCGAGGCGGGGCCGCAGCGGCTGGCGCTGACCGGGCTGCTGCTGGTGCTGGCCCTGCTGCTGGCGCGGTTTTCGTGGGTCCTGCCGTTTACCGACAATGCCGAGCGCGCCCTGTTCGACTGGCGCAGCTACGTGCTCGCGGAACAGGTTGAGCGCGACGAGCGCATCCAGATCATCGCCTATACCGACAACACATTGATCCAGTTGCGCAAGCGTTCGCCGCTTGATCGCGGGATGCTGGCGCGGGCGCTGCGCAACATTGATGGCATGGGCGCCAGGGCGATCGGCATCGATATGCTGTTCGACCAGCCGCAGGACGAGGATGACGACCTGATCGCCACCTTGCGCAGCATGCAGACGCCGGTTTCGGTCGGCTATGCCCAGACCGATATCAACGCGCTCGATATCCAGTTCGAACAGCAGCAGTTTCTCGACAGCTTCATGGCCCGGCTGGAAGGCAGCAATGCCCGGCCTGCAAGCGTCACCTTGAGCGAACGCGGCGGCGTGACAAGAACCTGGCCCGAACTCGTGCCGGGCGGGGTGCCGCTGCTTGGCCGGTCCATGCTGGCCAGCGCAGGGGAACCCGAAACAAGCACCTTCCCCGGCTATGAAGGCGCGATCCGCTATCGCAAGCCGGCGCTGGTCGAAGTGCCGATCTTCCCCACTTCCAGCATCGAATTTTTCGCCGACGACGAACTGATGGCGATCCCCGCAGTGCGCGCCGAAGCCGAAATCGCGATCCGCGATGCCTATGTGCTGATCGGCGGCGATATCCTCGACTATGACCGGGCGCTGACGCCGTTTTCCGGGATCGACGATGATGCCGTGGCAGGCGGCGCGCGCAATGTCCGCCCGCCGGGGATCGAGATCCACGCCCACAAGATCGCCCAGATGCTCGATGGCGCACGCCTGCCACAGGTATCGTCCGCCTACCTGTGGGCCTTTGCTTTCCTGACCGTGATCGCCGCCGCGCTGACCGGCCTGCTCGAAGCACGCAGCTGGCGGTTCGTGCCGCTGCTGGTGGTCCAGCTGGCGCTGTTCCTCGGCCTGCCATTTGTCCTCCACTGGCAGGGGATGGATACCTATGGCTTCCCCGCGATCGGCCCGGTGCTCGGCTGGGTGCTGGCCTTCGTGGCCGTCACTTCGGCAGCCCGTGCCGCTGGGGCAGTGCAGCGGCGTTTCGCGCAAGGAGCGCTGGGCAAGTACCTGCCCGCTTCCATCGCGCAGGAAATCATCGACAAGCCAGAACTGCTGCAACTGGGCGGGGCCAAGCGCGAGATCTACGTGATTTTCTCCGATCTCGAAGGCTTCACCAAGATGAGCCATGCGATTCCGCCGGAAATGGTCGCCAAGCTGCTCAACCGCTATCTCGAAATGCTTAGCCAGGTGGTGCTCGACCATGGCGGCATCCTCGACAAGTTCGTGGGCGATGCGGTGGTGGCTTTCTGGGGCGCGCCGATCAGCCGGCCCGACGATGCCGACAATGCCGCGCGCGCAGGCTATGCCCTGTGGCAGGCGGGCGAGGCGTTCCGCGCCGAAGTGGCGGCGATGGACCCCGACCTGCCGAAGATCGGCAAGACCCGCGTGGGCATGCATTTCGGCGAGGCCGTGGTGGGCAATTTCGGCGGCGAAAACCGCATCCAGTACACGGCCCTCGGCGATTCCATGAATACCGCCGCCCGGCTGGAAGCCGCCAACAAGGCGCTCGACAGTTCGGTGATGGCAAGCGCGGAATTCGCCAGCCGCACAACGCTGGACTGGTGGCGGCCGATGGGCCGCGTCAGCCTGCGCGGCAGGGCAAAGCCGGTGGACCTGTTCGAACCCGCGCCCGATTTTCCGGCGGATGAGCGCGCCCTGCTGGCGCAGGCCGTGCAACTGTCCAGTAGCGACCCGGCACAGGCCGTGGCGATCATGGCCGGACTTGTGGAACGCAATGCGGCTGACAAGGCGCTCGAAAATCTGCTAGTGCGGATGCAAGCATTGAACGAGGAAGGGTCTTATGTCCTGGGCTAAGGGAATACTCGCCGGAACCGCGCTGGCCGCCTCGGCGATCATGTTCACGCCGGAACCGGCCGAAGCAGGCGTGGTTGTCTCGTCCAGCGGGCCATCGGCAGGCCAGTACCCGGTCGGTCGCCAGATCGCGTCCAGTGCCACGATCACCCTGCGCGACGGGGACACGGTGACGATCCTTGAAAACGGCGGCACCCGCGTGTTCCGCGGGGCAGGCAGCCATTCGCTGGGATCGGCCAGCGCCGCCAGCAGCAACCGCGCCTTCGCCTCGCTCACCACCCAGCGCGCCGCCGCTCGGGCCCGCACCGGGGCGGTCCGCTCCACCGGATCGACCGAGGTGAGCAATCCCAGCCTGTGGTATGTCGATGTGGCCAGGCCCGGCACCGTCTGCCTGCCAGCGGGCAGCAACGTGCGCCTGTGGCGCGCCGATACCCAGGCCGCCAGCACCTATGCCATTGCCGCCGAAGGCAGCGAGGCCGCCACCAGCGTGACATTCCCGGCGGGCGAGATGCTGGCCGGTTGGGCCGCGGGCAGCGCGCCTGCCCCCGGCACGGCCTATCGCATCGGCCACGGCATCAACACCGGCCCGGTGGAGGTGCGTTTTGTATTCCTCGACCAGGTGCCGGAAGCGCCGGAAGACCTGGCGGCAACGCTCATTTCCAACGGCTGCATGGTGCAGGTGGAACAGATGTCGGCAGCCATGATGACGACCGAATAGCGTTCCGCGCAATCGGGCGCGGGGGCGCCGGCGAGTGAATTAACGTGGGGGGTTGGGCATGACGAAACGCGACGCGCGCACCGGCACGGCGGCACGCCCCGGCCTTGCGCGCCTGCTGTCGCCCCGCGCCATCCTGTCCGCGCTGTCCGGCCTCGCCCTGGTGGCAGGCGGCCTGTTCATCGGCCTGCCGCAGGATTCCAGCGCGCAAGCCCAGGGCGGCTATTCCTATACCGGCGTGGCGACTTGCGCAGGCTCCACCTGCCATGGACGCAGCGAAGGCAATGGCGCAGTTGTGCGGCAGGACGAGATCGCCACCTGGCAATCGCCCTTCGCCGTCAGCGGCGCCCACAGCCGCGCCTATGCCGTCCTAAGCGGTCGGCGCGGGCAGCAGATCGCCCAGTCGCTGGGGTGGGACGATGCCACCTCGCGCGGCGAATGCCTGGGGTGCCATGCCACCTATGTCCCCGCCAGCGATCGCGGACCGCGCTTCCAGGTGACCGATGGCGTGGGCTGCGAAAGCTGCCACGGCCCGGCGGCGGGCTGGCTGGCGAGCCATTACGAAGTCGGCGGTACCCATGCAGCCAATATCAGCCGCGGCATGGTGGCGCTGGACCAGCCGCAGGTCCGCGCCGGCGTCTGCCTCGATTGCCATTACGGCAGCGAGAAGGAAGGCCAGTTCGTGACCCATGCGATGATGGCGGCAGGCCATCCGCGCATCTCGTTCGAGCTCGACCTGTTCTCCAGCTTCCAGCAGCACCACGATGTCGATGCCGACTACATGGCGCGCAAGGGCGTGGCCGATGGCGTGCAGCTGTGGGCCGTGGGCCAGGCCGAAGCCGTGGCCCGCGCGACCGACCTGTTCACCAACCCGCGCCTCGCCACCGAAGGGCTGTTCCCGCAACTGACCTTCTTCGATTGCCACAGCTGCCACCGCCAGATCACCGACGGGGCCGAGCGGCGGCTGACTTTCGAGGTCAATCCTGGCCGCCCGATCATCTTCGGCCAGCCGCCGTTCAATGACGAGAACGTGATCATGCTCGACGCCGTGGCGACCGCTCTGGCCCCCGCCCGCGCCGAGGGCTTCCGCAGCGCCAGCCGCGAATTCCACGCCGCGATGAACCGCGGACGCGAGCCTGCCGTGGCCGCCGCAGCCACCCTGAATGCCGAGGCGCAGCGGCTGTCCGATGCCCTGGCGGCGCGGTCCTATGGCGGCAACGATGCCTTCGAAGTGGTGGCGATCATTGGCGGTAGGGCGACCAGCAGCCGGTTCACCGACTATGCCGGATCGGCCCAGGCGGTGATGGCGGTCGATACCCTCCTCAATTCGCTGGTGACGCAGGGCCGCATTACCGTGGGCGCGGCGGCGAGCATCCGGGCGGATATCAACCGCGCCTATGCCGCCGTGCGCAGTCCGGAAAGCTATAACCCCGGCGATTTCCGCGCCGCGCTGGGCCAGGCTGTCGGCGCGATCGGGCGGCTGCGCTGATGGCATTGCGGGGGACCACTGCTCTTTTCGCCAGCGCCGCGCTGGTCCTGTCGGGCTGCGGCGGCAGCTCCACTCCGGGCGGAGGCGGAGGCGGGCCGACCCCCACCCCCACTCCAACGCCCCCCTCGGCAGGCGGCCTTTTCACCTCGCCCGCGCTCGAATTCCTCACCACGGCCGATGTGCAGCAGGTGCTGGCCCAGGCCGTGGGCGAGGCCAACCGGCGCGGCCAGCCGAGCTGGATCGCCGTGACCGACCGGGTGGGCAACGTGCTCGCCACTTTCCGCATGACCGGCGCGCCCGATCTCACCCGCGTGTCCACCCGCACCATCGGCGGCAATGCCGCGCCGGGCAGCGAGATCGGCCTGCAGGGCGCGATGATCCCAGCCAGCGCGGCGGCCATCGCCAAGGCGATTACCGGCGCCTACCTTTCCAGCAGCGGCAATGCCTTTTCCAGCCGCACGGCCAGCATGATCGTGCAGGAGCATTTCCCGCCTGCCCCCACCACCGTGGGCCTGGAATCCGGACCGCTGTTCGGCGTGCAGTTCAGCCAGCTTCCGTGTTCGGACCTCAATGCCCGGTTCCTGCCCGGCGGCGGTGCGGGCGCCTTGATCGGCCCCAAGCGCAGTCCACTGGGCCTGGCGGCAGACCCCGGCGGCTTCCCGCTCTACAAGAACGGCGTGGTCGTCGGCGGTGTCGGCGTGATGGGCGATGGCGACTATGGCTTCGATGCCAATGTGCTCGACACCGACATGGACGCCGAGGAAGCCATCGCACTGGCAGGCACCATCGGCTTTACCCCACCCGAGGACATCCGCGCCGACCGCATCTTCGTGGATGGCACGTCGCTGCGGTTCTCCGATGCCACCCCTGCCCAGCTCGGCCCGCTTGTCACCGCCTTCGCCACGGTCAGCCCCGCGCTCGGCAGCCTGCAGCCGGTGGCAGGCTACAGCGACGGCACCCTGCGCCCCGGCACGGCCTATGGCACCGAGGCTTCGGGCCTGCGCGCCGCCACTCCGGCAGAGTTCTCCAACCGCGATGCCTTTGTCCTGACCGATGGCAGCGGCAACCCGCGCTATCCGATCAGGGGCGGCACCGACGGTGCGAGCGTGGCCCAGCCGCTGACCGCCGCCGAAGTGCGCGCGGTGATGGAGGAGGCCTTCGCCGTCCTCAGCCGCGCCCGCGCGCAGATCCGCCGCCCGCTCGACAGCCGGATGCAGGCGAGCGTCAGTGTGGTCGATACCCACGGCGCAGTGCTCGGCCTCGTGCGTTCGCCCGATGGCCCGGTATTCGGGGTGGACGTGAGCCTGCAGAAGGCGCGCACGGCCACATTCTTTTCCAACCCCGCCGCCGCCGCGCAGTTGCAGGCGGCAGGCGGCGCGGTATCGCCCTATGTCCAGCGCTTGCGCACTTTCCTTGGCGATCCTGCCGCGTTGACCGGCACCGTGGCCTTTGCCGACCGGTCGGGCGGCAACCTTGCCCGCCCATATTTCCCAGATGGCGAGGTGAGCCGCCCGCCGGGACCGCTTTCGGTGCAGAACACCGCGCAGTTCAGCCCCTTTGCCGTGGGCCTGCAATCGGACCTGATCGGCGGCAACGTGGTGCAGCACGTCACCTTCATCGCCAATGGCGGCGCAGGCGCGGATACGCCGGTCGGCTGCGGCACTGTGCCCGATGTGGTTGCGGGACAGAAGCGGCTGGCCAACGGCATCCAGATATTCCCCGGTTCCGTCCCGATCTATCGCGGCGGGCAACTGGTGGGCGGCATCGGCGTATCGGGTGACGGGATCGACCAGGACGACATGGTGAGCTTCCTCGGCCTCCATAACGCAGGCCTGCGGGTAGGCGGCATCGGCAATGCCGCGCCTGGCATTCGGGCCGATCGCATCGTGGTGGATCTGGGAGACGGGCGCGAAGTGCGGCTGCGCTATGTCTCCTGCCCCTTCGCCCCGTTCCTCGACACGGCGGCGCAGAACGTGTGCCAGGGCCTGTGAGCGCGGGACTGGCCATATTGCCCCTGCTGGCACTCGCGGCCCAGCCGGAGGAACCGCCACCGCCGCCCGAAGTGCCTGCCGAGACTGCTCCCAGGGGCGGCCCCCAAGGCGGTTTGGGCACCATGATCGAACCGCCCGCAGGCCCGGTCGATCCCGGAGTCCTCGAAGGCCGCACCCGCCCCGGCTTCAATGCCGACCTTCCCGACCAAATGCGGCAGGACAATCCCGGCGCTGTCCGCGCGCCACCGCCATCGGCCTTCCCGACAGACCAGATTGCCATTCCCGATCGCTGGCGGCTGATCGAGAACCTGGGGCTGGTGGTGGAAAACCCGCTCGATCCCTACAACCAGAACACCTACAAGGGCGATCGCCCGATCTGCCCCAACAATGCAGAGGACAACGAACGCCGCCGCCTGCTGCGCGAAGCTGCGGCCGAGCGCGGCGAGGAGCCTCCCTATGGCAGCGCGGTATGCCGCACGCCTGCCTTCCTCGGCCTTTCCAGCGACAAATGGTTCTTCATCGTCAATGCCATTTCGGACACGGTAATCGAACCGCGCACCTTCCCCATTCCCGTTGGCGTGCAGACCACGCAGGACCCGGACCGGCTCGACGTGTTCGGGCGCGATGTGTCCTATGTCCTGTCGCAGACCTTCATTGCCGGGTTCGCCCTGCTCAAGGGCTCCACCGCCTATGCCCCGCCGTCGGTCGAATATCGCCTGACGCTGGCCTACAACATCAACCACGTGGACGTGCCCGAACGCCGCGTGCTGTTTGTCGAACCTTCCAAACCGACCCATCGGACCGATCATTTCCTAGGCGTGCAGGAAGCTTTCATCGACTATCACTTCAGCAAGTACGATACCGAGCGCTACGATTTCATCTCGATCCGCGCCGGCATCCAGCCGTTCCAGTCCGATTTCCGTGGTTTCCTGTTCAACGACAGCCAGCTTGGCGTGCGATTGTTCGGCAACCGCGACAACAACCGCTTCCAGTTCAACCTTGGCGCATTCTGGCGGCTGGAGAAGGACACCAATTCCGGCCTCAATTCCGTGGTCCAGCGCCCGCGCGATGACCTGGTTTTCCTCGCCAATCTCTACCGCCAGGATTTCCTGATCCCGGCGCTGACCAGCCAGGTGACCGTGGTCTACAACCGCAACCGCGAAGGTGACAATGTGGAGGTGGACACCAACGGCTTTCCCGTCCGCCCCGGCCTGCTCGGAAGCCTGCGGGGCCGCGATTATGACGTGGTGTACCTGGGCTATAACGCCGACGGACGGATCGGCCGGATCAATGTCACCGCCAGCACCTATGCCGCGCTGGGGGAAGATCGGAACAACTTCTTCACCGACCGCCCAGCCGATATCCGCGCCTTCTTCGCCGCGACCGAGCTCTCCTATGACCGGGACTGGATGCGTTTCCGCCTGTCCGGCGCATGGGCCAGCGGCGACGGCGATCCGTTCGACGACAAGGTAACCGGGTTCGACGCGATTTTCGAGAACCCCGTGTTTGCCGGGGCCGACACAAGCTACTGGATCCGCCAGACCATCCCCTTTGCCGGCGGCGGGCGGGCGATCAGCCTGAATGGCCGCAACGGCATCCTCAATTCGCTGCGGTCATCGAAAGAACAGGGCCAGTCCAACTTCAACAACCCGGGCCTGATGCTGGTTGGATTGGGGGCCGATTTCGACATCTCGCCCGAACTGCGGCTGTCCGCCAATGCCAACCACCTGTGGTTCGAGAATACCTCCAGCCTGCAGGCCCTGCGGGTGGAGGGATCGATCCCGCGCGACATCGGCTTCGATCTGTCCGCCGCGGCGATCTGGCGCCCTCAGGCCACGCAGAACATCGTCGCGCGCCTCAGCGCCGCCGCGCTGATCCCCGGCGCGGGCTTTCGTGACCTGTTCGACAATTTCAATGACCACCGGGCCTATGTTTCGGTGCTCGCTAATGTGACACTGACATACTGATGATGATCGCCCGCCGCCATATCGCCCCACGCCAATTTGTCCTGGCTGCCAGCCTGGCCATCACCGCCGTTGCCTTGGTGCTCGGCCCGCAGACCCGCGCTGCCGAGGGCGAGACCCCTGTGCCGCGCGATTACAGCCTGGTCCTTGCCGCGCCCGCGCCGCAGAACCAGTCGCGCGCCGAGATGATGGCCAAGTCTGATGGCTGCAATTCGTGCCACGTCCAGACCGATGCGCCGACCATGCATGTGAGCGATGCCGTGGTGCTGGGCTGCGTCGATTGCCATGGCGGCAATCCCACGGTGCGCGGCAATCCGGAGCTGGATTTCGACCATCCGGACTATGTGATGGCGCGCGATTCCGCCCACGTCCTGCCGACCCTGCCCGAAAGCTGGCATTTCCCTTCGTCCGCCAATCCGGTGCGGTCCTACTCGCTATTGAACCGCGAGGATCCCGCCTTCCTGCGCTTCGTCAATCCCAGCGACTACCGCGTGGCGCGAGAGGCCTGCGGGGCCTGCCACATGCCGGTGATCGAGGCGGCCGAGCGTTCGCTCATGGCCACCGGCGCGATGCTGTGGGGCGGGGCGAGCTACAACAACGGCATCCTGCCGTTCAAGAACTACGCCCTGGGCGAAGCCTATACGCGCGATGGCGAACCGGCCATGATCCTCGCTCCGGGTGAGCCGTTCGGCACGGTCACCCCGGAACAGGAAGCACGCGGGGCGCTGGGTGCGCTCTATCCGCTGCCCACCTGGCACGTGGTGCCGCCGGGCGATATCTTCCGCGTGTTCGAGCGCGGCGGGCGCAATATCGCCAGCCAGTTTCCCGAGATCGGCTTGCCCAATCCCACCGGCCTGATCCAGCGGCTGGAAGAACCGGGCCGCCCCGACCTGCGGCAGTCCAACCGCGGCCCAGCCACGGGCCTGCGTGCCGCGATCCCGGTGCTCAACATCCACAAGACCCGCCTCAACGATCCGTTCACCTGGTTCATGGGCACGAATGACCAGCCGGGCGACTATCGCCATTCGGGCTGCGCGAGCTGTCACGTGGTCTATGCCAATGACCGCGAGCCGCGCCATTCGCTGGTCTATGCCCAGCACGGGCGTGACGGGCAGACGGTGACAGTCGATCCCACAATCAACCGGCTGATGCGCAAGGACCATAACACCGGCCACGGCGCGCTGATCCGTGCTGGCGATCAACACGAAGAACCCGTACGCGAGAGCGGCCATCCGCTGCAGCACGTGTTCACCCGCGCCATTCCCACTGCGCAGTGCATGAACTGCCACATGCACCAGCCCAATATCTTCCTCAATTCGTTCCTCGGCTACACCATGTGGGATTACGAGGCCGATGCGCCGTTCATGTGGCCCGGGCCTGAGAACCGCACCCCGCGCCCGGCGGGGATGAGCGAAACGGACTATGCCGCGACCTACTTGACCCAGCGCTATCCCACCGCCGCCCAGGTGCGCGAGATCAACGATCGCAACCCCGAAGGCGCCGCGCCGCGCGGGCTGTGGGGCGACATCGATTTCCTGCGCAACGTCTATGACCTGAACCCCGAACTGGAGCACACCCAGTTCGGCGATTACCACGGCCACGGCTGGAACTTCCGCGCCATCTTGAAGCGTGACCGCGAAGGCAACCTGCTCGATGCCGAAGGCGGCATTGTCGCGCCCGACGATCCCGAACGCTGGCGGCGCGAGGGCGAGGAACAATTCGTTCCCGCAGGCATAAACCCCGGCAAGACGGTCCACATGATGGATATCCATGCCGAAAAGGGCATGCAGTGCGCCGATTGCCACTTTGCGCAGGATAGCCACGGCAACGGCCTGATCTATGGCGAAGTGGCCAATGCGATCGAGATCGGCTGCAAGGACTGCCACGGCACGGCCGATGCCCTGCCCAACCTGCGCACCTCTGGCCCCGCTGCCCCTCCCGGCGGGCATGACCTGTCGATCCTGCGCAACCCCGATGGCCGCCGCCGGTTCGAATGGATCGATGGGCCCAATGGCCGCCGCACGCTGATCCAGCGCTCGCTGGTCGATCCCAGCATTGAATGGGAAATGAGCCTGGTGCGCGACACGGTCGATCCCGCCAGCCCCGATTTCAACGGCAAGAGCGCGCGCGCCAAGCTGATGAGCCGCGATGGCGCGGAAACCGGCAATTTCGAATTCGGCCTCGGCATCGGCCGCGATAACCGCGCCCATGGCGAGGAGGAGATGGCCTGCTTCACCTGCCACCTTAGCTGGACCACCAGCTGCGGCGGCTGCCACCTGCCAATCGAGGCCAACTGGAGCTCGCCCATCCACCGCTATGAAGGCGAAAGCACCCGCAATTTCGCCACCTACAACCCGCAGGTGGCGCGTGACGAGATGTTCCAGCTTGGCATTCACCAGACCACCAAGGGCAACCAGGTGGCTCCGGTGCGGTCGTCCAGCGCGCTGGTCCTCAGCTCGACCAACATCAACCGCGAGCGGATCTATATCCAGCAGCCGCCGATCAGCTCGATCGGCTTTTCCAGCCAGGCCTTCGCCCCGCACTTCCCGCATACCGTGCGGCTGACCGAGACCAAGACCTGCACCGATTGCCACCTGTCCGAGAACGAGGACAACAACGCCATCATGGCGCAGCTGCTGCTGCTGGGCACCAACTACGTCAACTTCGTGGGGCTCAATGCCTGGACCGGGCTGGAAGGCGGCTTCCAGGCCACCCGCGTGACCGAATGGGACGAGCCGCAGGCGGTGATCGGCTCGTACCTCCAGCGGTTCTCGTACCCCGACTATTTCCGCCGCCACGTGGAGGATAACGGGCGCGAGCTGAAGAACTGGACCCGTGGCCCCACCTTCAGCGACGGTCTGTCGGGCGAAACGCGCGCGATGGAGGAATTCTTCAACGTGCACGAAGGCACGCGCGATGCCGTGCGCTGCCTGCAAATGCGCGGCGAATACATGTTCGTGGCCGAAGGGCGCGGGGGCTTCCGCGTCTATGACATTGCCTCGATCGCCAACAAGGGCGTGTCCGAACGGATCATCACCGCCCCGTTCAGCCCCCTGAGCAACAACACCCGGGTGCCCAGCCGCAATGCCACCTGCATGGCCCTGCCCACGATGCAGGCCATCGCACCCACGCGGAACACCGAAGCGCTGCGCCTGATGAACGAGGAGCAGCCGTTCCTGCCGATCTACTCCTATGCCGTGGTGACCGATGCGGTCGAAGGACTGATCCTGGTCGATGTCGATACCTTTGCCGATGGCGAACTGCGCAACAACAATGTGTCGCGGCTGACCTTCGGCAATGGCCGCGATGCGTGGAACCCCGATGGCGTGCTTCGCGGAGCGCGGCACATCACACTGGCAGGCGAGATTGCCTATATCACGGCGGACATTGGCCTGGTGGTGGTGGACCTGGCTGACCCGGCCAATCCGCAATTGGCCGCCGTGCGCGAAATGCGCGATGCACGGGCCAGCGCGATCCAGTTCCGCTACCTGTGGGTGAGCGACGCCGATGGCATGAAGCTGTTCGACGTGACGAGCCTCCGCAATCCGGTCGAGCGGCCCGAGGGCTTCGTGGCCATGGCAAACGCGCAGAAGATCTACCTCGCCCGCACCTATGCCTATGTCGCGGGCAAGGCCGAGGGGCTGGTGATCGTCAACGTGACTCGCCCTCTGGCCCCCACCGTTTACCGCCGCGAGACTTTCGGCGGGACGATGAACGATGTGGAGGACGTGATCGTCGCCAGCACCAACGCCAGCCTGTTCGCCTATGTCGCCGATGGCGTTAACGGGATGAAAGTGGTGCAGCTGACCAGCCCCGAAAGCCAGCCGAACTTCTACGGATTTTCGCCCGCCCCCATGCCCGAACTGATCGCCTGGGCCCGCACCCCCTCGCCCGCCCTGTCGATGTCCAAGGGCCTCGACCGCGACCGCGCGGTGGACGAAACCGGCGGGCAGATCGCGGTGTTCGGCAGGCTCGGCAGCCGCCCGTTCACCCGCAGCGAGATGGAGGACTTCTTCCTCAACTCCGCCGGGATACCGTGGCGGGTGAGCGACGAGGTGGACATGGCGGCGTGGGTGCCGGGGCGCGGGCCGGTCGTGGCCGCAAATTGAGGGGAGCCGAAATGAGCAAAGCGAAACTGGCAGGGACCACGGCCAAATGTGCTCTCGTGCTGGCCGGCCTGGCGTTCTCGACAAGTGCCAGGGCCGAATGCGACCGCGCCATGCTGCAGCAGTTGACCGACACCTATGTCGAGGCCCAGGCGACTGGCAACCCCGGCCTGCTGCAATTCGCCACCGACGCCTATTATGGCGAGAACGACCTGCCCGTGGCCAGTGCTGGGGGCATTCTGACCCAGGCCCTGCCCATCGATTTCACCCGCAGCTTCCACGACACCGCGCATTGCGCCACCTTCACCGAAATCACCGCCGCCACCCACCCGCACCCCTATGTCATCCACACCCGCATGGAGGTGACAGAGGCTGGCGAGGTGAGCGTGATGGAATCGGTGGTGACCGATGCCGATGACTGGGTGTTCGGCGCAGACGTGCACCTGGCCCAGACGCGGATCGAGAACTGGGGCGAAATCCCGGCAGACCAGCGCGACCGGCGCGGCGTTCTCCAGGCCGCGGCCGAGGCCTATATCAACAACTGGGGCAACCCGGACCTGCCGGTGCCGCACGGCACACCCTGCTCCCGGCTCGAAGGCCGCATCTTCACCGGCGCGCGCGATCCCGAAGGCCAGACCTGCACCATGGGCGCATTCCCGCAGCCGATCCAGACCGGGAGCCGCCGCTATGTCATCGACGAAGCGCTGGGCGCGGTCAGCATCTTCCACAATTTTAGCTGGATCGACGCCGGCCTCGGCCCCTATCACCCGGGGACCCCCGCCAGCCAGACCTTCCGCATCGAAAACGGCATGAACCGCTACATCCACGAGGTGACGGCCTGCATCACGCCCAACTGCGGGCGGTAACGGGGCTGGTTGAGGCCAGGGAACCGACCGATAGTGCAGGGACGCAAGGATCGGGGTGGCGGATGACCGGCCTTGTCCAGCCCCGGCTCGTGCTTCTTCCGTTCCTTAAAAAGCCTGCTATCAGAGCGGGATGAAACCAGGCCTTCATCCACAAGAGGACGAGCGGCTCCGCGAACTGCATCGCTACGGCATACTCGATACCGACCGCGAACGCGATTTTGACGAGCTGGTGGAACTTGCTTCCGAGCTTTGCGGCACGCCGGTTTCGGTGGTCAATTTCATTGACGAAGGGCGTCAGTGGTTCAAGGCCGAAGTCGGCCTGGGGGTCCGGTCCACGCCGCTCGATACCAGCATGTGCGGCCATGCCATTCTGCAGGGCGATTTCGTGGAAATACCCGATACGCTGCTCGACCGGCGCATGGCCGACAATCCGCTGTGCAATGGCCCCGATGGCTTCCGGTTCTATGCTGGCGCGGTGCTGTACGGGGAGAACGGCCTGCCGCTGGGCACCTTGTGCGTCCTCGACCGCCAGCCGCGCCGCCTGACGGACAGCCAGCGCAATGTCCTCAGGGTCCTGTCCAAGCACGTGATGCGCGAACTCAACCTGCGCGCGGCGCTGGAAAAGGAGCAGACGCTGCGGCGCGAAGTGGATCACCGGGTCAAGAATTCACTGGCTTCCATCGGTGCCCTGCTGGCGATGCGGGCGCGCCGGGCAGACGACGACGCTGTTCGCATGGCACTGGAAGATGCCAGCGCGCGCATCCGTTCACTCGCCTCGCTGCATGCCGAACTGCATGACCTGGCAGAAGGCGAAGCCATCGACCTGCAGGCCTTGTTCAAGCGCATCGAAGGCGATCTGCATCAACTGCTGCCGGCAAATGTCCGGCTGGATCTTGTGGTCCACGGCGATCGCGCGGCGTCCAACCTGGCCAATGGCCTACTGCTGGTCGTGAACGAATTCATCTCCAACAGCGTGAAGCACGGCTTCCGGGATGGATCAGGCACCATCACGATCGAAATCACGGTCGATGACACCATGTGGGCCATCACCTGCCAGGACGATGGATCGGGCTCGGCCGAGGATGCCCGGCGGGCGGCAGCCGCTTCCGGGTTCGGCACCCGGGTCATCCAGTCGCTGGCATCGTCGCTCGATGCATCGGTCAACTGGCAGTCGCAGGGCGGAGGCATGATGCTGACCGTTCAATCGGGCCGCCACTAGCCTTCACGCCGGCCTCTGAAAGGCTGCGCCAGCTTATTCCGCCAGCTTCTCCCGCTCCATCTCGCGGATCATCGGCTGCAAATGCGGGCCGTAGTAGGCGATCACCTGCCAGTCGCTGACCTTTTCGTAGTGCGAGACCAGCCGCGTGCCGTCCCAGTGGTGCAGGGCATAGCTTGGCGGTTCGGTGGTGATCAGGGGGCGGCTGTCGGGCTTGTCCGGCGAGATTGGGCGCAGGTCCAGCGACACCAGCGGCGCGACCGAGGGCGTGACGCTGACAGGTATGCCGCAGAAACTGCTCACGATCTGGCGGTGCAAGTGGCCGCAGTGGATCGCCTGGACCTGGCCCATGCCATCGAAAGCGGCGGCGAGGTTTTGTATCCACGCCTCGTCCTCGCGCGGGTCCATCCAGGCGATGCCGGATACGACCGGCGGATGGTGCATGAACACCACTGTCGGCACATCACGGTTAGCCTCCAGCACACCGCGCAGCCAGTCGCGCCGCGCCGTGCAGAATGCCCCGCCGTGGCGGCCCGGTTCCAGCGTATCGAGCAGAACCACCAGCAGGCCGTCCTGCTCGAAAGCGGCGTGGATGAAACCATCATCGCCGCGTAGCGTCTGGGGGAAAGCGGCCAGCAGGCCATCGCGGCTGTCGTGGTTGCCGACCATCACATGGACAGGGAACGGCAGCTCGGCCAGCAGCTCGGCCGTGCGGGCAAAGCTGTCCGCATCGCCCCTGTCGGTGATATCGCCCGAACAGATCAGCATGTCGGGCACATTGGGCTGTTTCAGCAGGCGGTCCAATGTGGCGCGGAAGCGCTGGCGGTTCAGTTCCTCTGGCCGGGCCTCTGGATCGAAGCCGATGTGGATATCGGTCATCTGGGCGATGATCATCGGCACTTCCCCCCTGTGCGGGCCGCTTTGCGGCCTCGATGGTAGTCGCTCCCCGTCAAGGGCGTAATCCGGCAATACGCGCAGGTGCGGTGTTGAGGCCCGCAGGCGGGTGATAGGAATGGCACATGGCGCAGCCCGAAGGCACTGCCGCCGTGCGCGAGGCTTCGCCTTCATGGCAATCGCGGCACGAGGCGATGCCCGGCAGCAGCAGGTCGGTGGCCGAACCCGAGGTATCGGTGGCGTGGCAGCTCGCGCAGTCTTCCTGCCGGTGCGCCTTGTGGTCAAACCAGCCGTGGATCATGAAGCGATCACGCTGGGTAACGGGAGCTACGGCCAGGGCGCCGGATGCCGGATTGCCCGGCAGGTGGCATTCGCCGCACAGGCCTTCCTCGCTCATCACGCTGGACCGCAGGACCGAAGGCATCACGCGGGTGAAATTGCCGTAATAGATCCCGCCTTCGGCAAAATCGCCCGGGCGGCGCCTGCCGGTGGTGACCGGGCGGCGGGGCGCGCGATCGGCGGCCAGCAGGTCGGCCTGCGTCTGTTCGATATTGCCGTGGCGCAGGGTGCGGAACGTGGTGCCGACCTGGTCATAGACGAGGCTGTGACAGGCCTCGCAATTGTTCTCCATGTTGACCGGCAGGAAGCGCACGCCATCCGCCGTGGGCGTATGGCAGTTGCTGCACTGGAGCACTTCGCCATAGCCCGCCGCCTCGCCCAGCCGCCGCGCCATCTGGGTGACGCCGCTGGTCGCATCGAGGTGGACATCGTGCGGGAACCTGAGGCCATTCCAGTCCTGCGGGTTGCTGTCGAGCGACACCCGCACCGCCCGCGACGCGCCCTGCGTGGGCAGCACGGCAACCTTGAATTCGGGATGCAGCTCGCCGAAATCGCGGGCATTGCCCAGCGCCGTATCGGTCAGGCGGGCATCCAGCGTGTTGTGGCAATCGGAGCAGAAGGCTTGGGCCGTCGGCTCCATCCGGCCCGCGCCCTCATGCTCGGTATGGCAATCGGTGCAGGCGCCGGGGCCGGGCTTGCCGAATGTCCGCGCGATCCGCCAAAGCAGCGCGTCACCGCCGCTCGGTGCAGGCCGGCCGGTGTCCATGCGCGAGGCGAGGGCGTGGTCGGCGATATCCTCGTGGCAGGTCAGGCAGGTGGCATCCTGCACGGGCTGGAACGGTTCGACATGGCAGGCCTCGCAATTGTCTTCGAGGCCATGGTGGACCGACGACAGTGCGCCGGTGGACCAGCTCGCATCCATCCGCACCGCGCCGACCGCATTGAGATCGGGCTCCACCCGTTCGCGATTGAGATGGGTCCATATGGGGATGGCGAGGAAGGCGATGAGGATCGCGGCGATGCCGATCCAGCTCATCGCCCGCTTGCCGGGCATGGCCGAGGCGAGCGAAAAGCCGCGCAGCCGGTCCTTGCCCTCGCCCTCGTCATCCGCCACCTGGCGCACGGTGATCAGCGTGGTGCCATCGTCGTCGCGGGCCAGTTCCAGCCGGTAGGAGCCGACGCCCAGTTCCGCGCCCCGCGCCGGATCGACGCTGGCCGACATGACCTGCCGCCCGTCGATGGTGAAGCCTAGCGATCCCGCCGCCACCAGCGCCAGGGCACCCGCTGGCGTGGCACTGATCCGCAAGTGCTCCTGCTCCACCGCAAGGTCTGGCAGGTGCACGGCATTGGAAGTGGCACGACCCACGCCGAGGCTGTCGGCACTAACCTCGCGGTTGCGCACCAGTTCGCGCCCGGCGGCGGTGAAATCGATGGTGCGGATGCGGAAGAGCATGGTCATCATCACCAGTAGTAGAATACGCTGACGATATGCGCGGTAAGCGCGCCCAACAGGGCAATCGTCACCGGCACATGGATGTAAAGCCACACTTCCAGCATGGCACGCAGCCGCAGGTGGCGGCGGATCTGGTCAAGCTGGGCCTCGCGCTTGCGCAGCAGGCTGAGGACCTTGGCCGTCTCCTCACTCGCGACCATCTGTTCCAGCGCCCGCCGCGTGCGGCAGCGCGGGTTGCGGCCCGACAGGCGGGTGACAAGTCCAACCTTGAAGGCATCCTGTTCCAGCGCGGCGATCACCAAATCCGCCTCTGCCCGGCCGAGCGGCTGGGCGGCATTTTCAAGCTGGCGATCCAGCGCATCGAGGCTGGCGAGCATCTGCCCCTTGGTCATGCCGCGCCGGTTGTCGGCCAGTTTGGCAGGCAGCGCGGCATAGACCGAGATGCCCCAGATGCCCGACGCGATCACCAGCATCATCAGGCCATAGGCAAGGGTGTGGACATTCCAGCCGAACTGGAACCCGGTGTGCAAGGTTGCCACCACGATAAGCGCCAGGCCGAGATAGACGTGGGCCGAAGTCCAGGCCTTCAGCGACCACTTGCCGCGCGTCATGTTGCGTTTGCGGATGCCGAGCAGGGCCAGCCAGATGATCAGCCCCGCGCCGACGGTGCCCAGCGTATAGCCGAACCATGTGCCGCCGTTGTGGCGCGGCTGCACGTCCACCAGCAGATAGGCCACGATGACCACCAGGCACAGCACCAGCGCCACCTTGAGCCAGCGCATGCCCTTGTGGGCCAGGAACCCTTCGTGGTCGCTCTCGCGTATGCTGCTGTCACGTGGCTGGGTGGCCATCAGTCGAGCCCTCCTTCGCGGGTGACCGACAAAAAGCCTTCGGGTGCCACGCGGATCGCCGCGCCGGTGGGGCAGGCGCGCACGCAGGCAGGGCCGCCCTCGATGCCTGAACACATGTCGCATTTCACCGCCAGCTTGGCCTGTTCCAGCCCCTGTTTGGCGGCGGTCTTCTTGCGCCACGAATAGCTCGCCTCGCCCGGCCCCGGCCCGGCACCGAACAGCAGCCAGGTGAGAAGGCCCGGCTTTTCCGGCGGCTTGGCATCCATGCGGATCACGCCATAGGGGCAGTTGCGCTGGCAATTGCCGCAGCCGATGCAGGTGGGATCGATGAACACCTCACCATCGGGGCCGCGCTTGATCGCATTGGGCGGGCAATCGGCCATGCAATGCGGGTGTTCGCAGTGGCGGCACGATGTCGGCACGTGGAGGTGGGCATAGGACCGTCCGGCCTCGCGATCGAGGCGGGAAAGCCCCTCGTGGCTGTCGGCGCAGGCCTTCTCGCAATTGTCGCAGCCGACGCACAATCGCTCGTCGATCAAGAGCGCATCGGTCGCCTCGCCGATGCCGTTATCGATCAGGAACTGCGCGGTTTCGGCATAGAGATCGGCGGCGGACCCGAAGCTTTCCTTTCGCGCCTCGACAAAGGCATTGAGCTGGCGGCGGTGGGCGACATCGTCCAGCGCGCGCTGGCGCAGGGCCGGCTTGGCATCGAGCAGCGCGGTGAACAGCTCGCCCGGAATGCGCACCACTTCGCTCTTGATGGCGGCCTTGACCGTGGCCGTGCGCTTCGACCCGTCGATCACCGCCATCTCGCCGAAATAGGATCCGGCGGGCAGGTAGGACAGGAACACCGGCTTGCCGCCGATGTCCTTTTCCACCACCATCGAACCGCGGCGGATGACGTAGATATCCCTGTCGTCCCCGCCTTCCTCGATCACCCGCGTACCGGCGCGCACTTCCTTGACCTCGGCGGCTTCGACCAGCGGGGCGACGTCCTCGCGCGTGAGGCCCGATCCGAACATCTGCAGCAACTGCCGCTCCACCGCGATACGGTTCACCGCGCGGGCGGCGGCGGGGACCGTGGCGATTAGTTTCAGCGCGGCGGTGCGCGACAGTTCGACCACCACCAGCCGCTCTGCCGCACGCACGGTTGAGCCGCGCGGACGGCCGGAAATCAGGCCCACCTCGCCGAAGATCGAGCCCTGTTCGATCGGCACGGTGATGGAGGCGTCCTTGGGATTGACTTCGACCGCGACGGACCCTTCGACAATGGCGAACATCGAGGAGCCCGGCTCGTTGCGGGTGAACACGACCTCGCCCGGCTGGAAGGCCCGTACGGTGGAATCGAGCAGCAGTTCGCGCAGTTGCAGCGGCGACAGGTCAGCAAAGATCGACACCTGGGTGCCGATCGTTTCCAGCCAGTGTTCGACCGAATGCCTGCCCGGCAGGCCGGCGAATTTCTCTTCCAGGATCGGCTGGTCAGCGGGCTTGAGCGCGGTGTTCCCGTTAAGGAATTCCACCACGTCATAGCCCTGGTTCATGCAGTGCTTGATCAGCGGATAGCCCGCCAGCGCGCCGATCACGAAGACGCCGGGCTTGGTGGTCTCGAAGGTCGGCGTCAGTGCCGGGAAGGCATCGCGTTCGGCGCTGGTGAACTCCACCCCGATGGCTTCAACAAAGTCGCGCGGCGGCTTCGATCCGGTGCGGGCGATGATGCGGTGGCAGGCGATCACTTCCTCGCCGTCGCGAGTTTCGAGCACCAGTTCGCCTGCCCGCACTTCGGCTGGCGAGCATTCGCGCTTGACGATGATCCGCCCGTCATCCTCCGCCGCCTGCAGCAACTTGACGTTGGCCCCCTTGGCGCGGGCAAAGTCCGTGCTGCGGTTGAGGATGGTCACCACGTTGCGCTGCGCCGGATCGGCGGCGAGGCCGAGCGCATTCTCGATCCCCGCATCGCCCGAACCGACGACGGTGATATGCTCGTCGAAATACTCGCCCGGATCATCAAGCTGGTACTGCACATGGCCCAGGTTGCCGCCGGGCACGCGCAACAGGTTGGGATTGCCCTGGGTACCGATGGCCAGGACCACGTTTTCGGCCAGGATCGGCTCCCCGCCCTTGATCGCAATGGTGAAATCGCCCTTGTCGCCGGTAATCGCGGTGACTTCGGCGTTATAGCGCACGTTCACCGCGCCCGCCGCGATCTGCTCGTCCCACAGGCCAAGGATCGTCTCGCGCGCACCGGCATCGAAATCGAGGTCGGAACGCAGGACAAGGTTGGATGGCGTGGCCATCACGTGCTTGCCCTTCTGGTACTTGAAAATCGTGTCCGACAGGTGGTCGGTCTTTTCGATCAGCACGTGCGACAGGCCGAGGCGCGCGGCATGGGCAGCCGCGCTCAGCCCGGCCGGACCCGATCCTACGATCGCAACTGCTACACGGCCCGGTCCCACTACCATAACGGCCCCCCTGGCAATGCTTATGCATGAAAGCATCCGCATTGAAAACCTTGCGCATGGCTGCCTATGATGGCGCGGATCATGATTGGGCGTATCATCGGGGGGATTGCAGGACAGTGGATAGCGGCGAGACGAAAGCATGGGGCAAGGGTGCACTGGTGGCGCTGCTGGCCGTTGCCCTGCTGGCCGGTGCACTGGTCTGGCGACTGGCGGGGAGCGACAGCGGCAGTTCCCTGTCCGGTCCCGTAGTGGCCGATGCGCCCGAGACACTCGACGACCTCCTGCGCCTGGCAGAAGCATCGCCGGACGATCCCGTCGCGTGGCAGCGGCTGGGCCTGGCCTATTTCAACCAGAACATGTTTCCCGAAGCCGCCGAAGCCTATCAGAGGGCTGCCGAAATCGAGCCCGACAGCGCCCTGCTATGGTCGGCGCTGGGCGAGGCGCGGGTGATGGCCAGCGACAGCGATCCGATGCCTGCGCCCGCGCTCGATGCCTTCCGCCGCGCCGTGGCCATCGATCCCGGCGACCACCGGGCGCGCTATTTCCTGGCCGTGGCGAAAGACCTGACGGGCGATCACCAGGGCGCGATCGGCGACTGGCTGGCCCTGCTGGCCGATACGCCGCCGGGCGCGCCGTGGGAAACGGACCTGGTGCGCACGATCAGCCAGGTCGGCCAGCGCGAAGGGATCGACCTCGGTACCCGGGTGGAACAGGCGCTGGCCACGCGCGGGATCCTCCCGGTCGACGTGGTGTCCGGCGTGCCCGGGCCGACGCAGGAACAGCTCGCCGCCGCTGCCGCCATTCCCCCCAGCCAGCAGGAGGACATGGCCGAGGGCATGGTGGCACGGCTGGCCGCGCGGCTGGAAGGCGATCCGGCCAATGTTGATGGCTGGATCATGCTGATGCGCAGCTATCGCACCCTGGGCCGGGATGCCGATGCGGCCCGCGCGCTGGAGCGTGCGCTGGCGGCAAATCCGGGTTCGGCAGATCGCCTGCGTGCAGCGGCATCGTCGTTCGGCATGTGAGATGTTGTTTAAAGTAATGGGCAATTTACCATAAAATTGCGGCAATGCAGCATTGCACACAGGGTCCAATGCCTGCATAACCTCCCTAGGGGTCGTCTAAAGTATAGTTTGTGGGCACGAGTCCATTTGCGCCAGGCAACATGTCTGGCGTTGGGCAGCGGTCCTGTCATGTTCGCCCCCTTTGGGTGGGCACGGCGTCTTTGGGGGAAGGCGGGCACTTGGTGCATATTCGGCAAATCGGTCTTCGCAGGGCAAGCGGTGCTTCCCTGATGGCTCTCGCCATTCTGGCGGTTGGCGTGCCCACCATGGCGCAGGTTGCGCCGCCCGCTGCTCCAACCCGCGACGAACTGGTGCCACCGCCTGCGCGGATGGACCAGCGCAGCGGCACCACGCTGACCATTGACGGGCAAATGGCGCGCACGCCCTGCGCGCTCGACAACCCGGACCTGGCCGATGTCCGCGTTACCCTGTCGCGGGTCAGCTTTGTCGGGGCGGAAGCGGCCACCGGGGTTGACCTTTCACCCGCCTATGCCCCCTATCTGGGGCGCGACCTGCCGATTGCCGTGCTGTGCGATATCCGCGCCAGCGCCACGCAGATGCTGGCCGATGCCGGCTATCTGGCGGCGGTCGAAATTCCCGAGCAGCGGCTCGATGCCGGAGCCGCTACATTCCGTGTCGTGCTGGGCCGCCTGACCGCAGTGCGCGTGCGCGGCGAGGCCGGACCATCCGAACGGCTGCTGGCGTCCTATCTGGAGAGGCTGGTCGGCCAGCCGGTGTTCAACACCCGCGAGGCCGAACGCTACCTGCTGCTGGCCGACGATATTCCCGGCCTCGACGTGCGCCTGGCGCTGCGCCCTGCCGCCAATGGCGATCCGGGCGACCTGATCGGCGAAGTGGCAGTGGTGCGGCGCACGGCATCGGTCGATGCCAATGTGCAGAACTATGGCTCGCGCGCGCTCGGCCGGTTCGGCGGACTGCTGCGGGCCGAACTCTACGACATCACCGGACAGGGCGATCGCACCACGCTGTCGCTCTACAGCTCGGCCGACTTCTCGGAACAGCAGACGGTGCAGCTTGGCCATGCCATGCTGGTCGGCTCCGAAGGGCTGGAGCTGGGCGGACAGGTCACGCTGGGCTGGACCAATCCGACGCTCGGCATTGCCGGGTTCGATGTGAAGTCCGACACGCTCTATGCCCGCGTCCATGCCCGCTATCCCTTCCTGCGCACACAGGCGCGGTCGGTGCACGGTTCGATGGGGCTGGACCTGGTGGACCAGGACGTGAAGGTGAACACCACCCTGCTCACCCGCGACAACGTACGCACCGCCTGGCTGCGCTTCGACCTGACCGAAACCGATATCGATTCGATCGCCCGGCGCGGCGGCTATTCGCCCTATGAACCGCGTTCGCGGCTGGCCGTGGGGCTGGAACTGCGCAAGGGGCTGGGCGTGCTGGGCGCCAGCCGCGATTGCCGCACCACGCCGCTCGCCTGCTTCGCCGCTGGTGAAGTGCCAAGCCGGATCGAGCAGGATCCCACCGCCATGCTGCTGCGGGCCGACGTACATTTCGAATACCGCCCGGTCCCGCTGTTCACCGTGGCGATCGACCTGGAAGGCCAGTACACACGCGATCCGCTGCCCGCTTTCGAGGAATTGAGCGGCGGCAGTTTTTCCGCCGGGCGCGGCTATGATCCGGCCTCGGTGATCGGTGACCTTGGCGTTACCAGCCGGGTCGAACTGCGCTATGGATCACTGGTCCCGCAGTCGCTCGACAGCTTCGCGCTCCAGCCATATGTCTTTGCCGACGCGGCCACGGTGCGCGACCGTGATCCCAGCCAGCGCGCCACCAACCCCGACAGCCTGCTTTCGCTCGGCGGAGGCCTGCGCTTTACGCAGGGCCGCGGGCTGCAGGGCGATGTCACCCTGGCCGTTCCGCTGAAACGCACCGATGCCGAACGCTTTGCCGGTCGCCCACGCGGCGACGTGCGCCTGCTGGTCTCGCTGAGCAGCCGCCTTGCCCCCTGGAGGTTCTGACGATGGATAACCGGATGAACCGCAAATCGACGCTGCTGGCCACCTGCGGCAGCGCCGCCCTGGCCCTGGCAACCGTGGCCCTGCCCTCCAGCGCCACGGCGCAGGCCTTCCAGGCCAGCCCCAGCGTGGTGCAGGGCAATGTCTCGTTCTTCGACACGACCGGCGAGAGTATCATCACCGTCGATGGCATGAATGCAGTCATCCAGTGGACGCCGGTGGAAGACGTCAACGGCGATGCGCTGACCTTCCTGCCGTTCGGCAATACCGCCACGTTCCAGAACGCCTTCAGCTCGACCGATTTTGCGGTCATCAACTCTATCCTGCCCTCCACCAACGGCAATGTCGTCCAGTTCGATGGCGCGGTTGTCTCCCAGATCCAGCAGATCAGCGGGCCGGCCGGCACACTCGGGCAACACATCCTGTTCTATTCGCCCACCGGCATCATGGTGGGCGGCAGCGCGACATTCGATGTCGGCAGCCTGGTGATGACCACGCTGGCGCCCGATGTCGCCAGTTTCGAGGCCTTCGCCACCGGCACCGGCCCGCTCTCCTTGGTGGGCGTTTCAAACGACCAGACTTCGATAAACATCGCCAACGGCGCGCAGTTCAACGCCCCGGAGGAAGGCAGCTACCTGGCCTTCGCCTCGCCCGGGATCGACACGTTCGGCACGTCCTATGTGAACGGCAGCACGGTGTTTGCCGCCGGGCAGGAGATGGCGCTGGCCCACAGCAGCGGCCTGTTCGACATCATGATTTCCGTCGGGTCCGCAAGAGCGACTCCGATCGCCCATTCCGGCACGACCGGCGGCCCGGCCAGCACCGGCACTGGCGATGGCCATGTGATCTATGGCGTGGCGCAAGGGCAGGTTGATCCGTTCACCATGCTGTTCGGCGGCAACCTGGGCTTCGATACGGCGGTGAGCGCGGGCGTGGAAAACGGCGTGGTGGTACTGTCGGCCAACTACAACGTCAGCGGCACGAACGTGATCAACGACTTCACCTCGGCATCGGTCACGAACAGCTCCATCGGCGACATAATTGTCGAACGGGCCACTGTCACCAGCGATCTCGTCGCCCATTCGTCGCATTTCGCGCAGGTTTCGGCCTTCGATGGCACGACAACCGTGCGGGGCGACCTTTATCTTTACGCCCGCGACACCGCGCAGGTTGCGGCGGGCAGCGCGGGCAGCGTGTTCATCGAAGGCGATGCAACCGTTTCAGCCAATGTCATCGGCAATTCGGTGCCCAACCCCAACGATCCGGCCGATCTCGAAGGTGCGGCAGGGTTTGCCCTGATCACGGCGTCAGAAAGTGGCGCGATCACTATCGATGGCAATGCCAGTGTCACGGCTGTCGGCCAGATGGGACTGGACAGTGTCGGACTGCAAGCCGGTGAAGCCTTTGGCGGCACGGCGGAAGTCAGCGCCATCCTCGACAGCTTCGTGACCATCGACGGCACGCTGCTGATCGACGCCGGAGCAAGCGCGCCACAAGTCTCGGGCTACAACACCGGCGGCAACGCCACCGGCGGCGATGCCAGCCTGCTGTCCGACTTCAGCAGCACGATCGCCATCGGTGGACAGGTCGATATCTCCGCCTCCGCCTCCGCCATGGCCCTCACAGGACCGGGCAATGCCAATCCGTTACCGGGCACAGGCCAGGGCGGCAACGTCGTGGTCGAGGCGGCAAACCTCGCCCAGATAAGCATCGGCACCGTTTCGCTCCCGGCAAGCCTCATCGCTACGGCAAGCGGAACTGGATCGTTGGCTGGCGGGATTGCGGGCGGCGAGGGCATCGGCGGGCGGATCGATGTCGATTCCCTTGAGGGTTCGATCGTGGTGACCGGCGACCTCATCGCATCGGCCAACGGCACCGGCGGACAATCCCTCACGGGCTCTGGCGGCGCGGCCAGTGGCGGCCGGGTGGATGTAACTGTCAGAGCGGTGGACGCGCCGGCTTCACTGCAGGTCGACGGGGATGCGGGCCTCTATTCCATTGCTACTGGTGGCGCTGGTCTGGAAGGCGGCAGCGGCGTTTCTGGCTCCGTCTGGATAGACATGGACGGCGGCACCTTCGATGCCGGTTCGCTGGACATCGGGGCCAACGGTTTTGGCGGTGCAGGCTCCAGCGGCGATGGTGGCGCCGCCCTTGGCGGCAACATCGTGGTGAACATGCTGCGCGAAGCCGAACTGAACCTGGCGGGCGATCTCACAGTCCTGAGCCAGGGCTTCGGCGGCAATTCGACCGGGGGCGCTGCCGGAACCGGGTCGGGCAGGCTGATCGACATCGACATCAGTGATTCCACGATCACCATGCCCACAGGTGACGTTATCCTATTGAGCCTGGGCTCCGGCGGCAACGGCGACCAGGGTGGAGAAGGCTTTGGCGGCGACGTGGAGCTGGACATGGAAATGTCCAGTGCGTTCGCGACCCGCAATTTCGGAGCCGCAGCAGAAGGCCTTGGCGGGACGGGGCCCGGCGGGAATGGCACAGGCGGCAACGTCTTCGCCAATTTTACCGACGGCGCATCGTTGACCAGCACTGCCAATGCCTCGTTCACCACTTTTGCCCAAGGCGGCAACAGCAACAGCGGCGATGCCGGTTCGGTCGCCACGGGCACCGCGATTGTGTCGGTCGATGGAGGGCAGTTGTTGGTCAACGGCGGCCAGTTGGTGATCCAGTCGAGTGGAGTCGCCGGGAATGCAATCGGCTCAAGCGGCAATTCCGGCGATGCAACCGGCGGCCTGGCAGAGATCAATGTGCGAGGCGGGGGCAATGTCTCTGCGGGCAGCATCGCGATGATTGTCGACAAATTTGCCGGCGGCGCCTTCTTTACACAGGGCGGCGATGTCAGCGGCGGGACCGTCACCGTCAATGTGCAGGATTCCGACAGCCTCCTGGCGATTGGCGATCTGGCCAGCTCGCTGGGCTCGGTCTTCCGCAACCAGTTCACCGTGGAAAGCTATGGCGGTGAAGGTGGCGACAATGCTGCCGGCAATGCCACCGGCGGCACAATCGACATCAATGTGATCGATGGCGGACTGCTGCAATTTGCGCCAACTGCCGATCCCGATCCTTTCCTGCAATCCGGCATCTATGTCACCACCGTCGGCGGGCGAGCGCGCACCGATGGCAGCGCCGGCGGCGCGGCGACGGGCGGCTCGATCGATCTGGCGGTTTCTGCCGGCGGCGAGCTCGTCGCAGGAACGCTGATCCTTGAAAACTTCACGTTCGGCGGCGGCGAGACCGACAGCGCCAACAATGTGGCGGGCGGGAATGCCAGCGGTGGCACGATTTCGCTGGTGGCCACCAGCGGTGCAACGGTCGACGCCACGATACAGGCCAGAAATACAGCGCAGGGTGGCGAGGCTACCGGCACCAGCGCCGCAGGCAATGCGTCCACCGGATTGCTGGAAGTCCTGATCGACGAGTCCCAGGTCGATCTGTCCGGCGTGGCGTGGTCGAGCTTCGAGAATTTTGCGGCCGGCGGTTTCAATGCGGGCGGCGGTGCAGCCGGCAACGGCGTAGCAGGCAATGTATCATTCCAGGTCCAGTCAGGCAGCACCCTGCTGTTCAATGAACCCGGATCCCGGCTGACCATCTCCAGCATCGGCCAGGGCGGCGGCGGACAAGGTGCTGCGGGCGACGGTCAATCGGGTCTTACCTCGGTTGCCTTCTTCGGCTCCACTGTCACCGGAGCCCGGCTGTTTGTCGAAAGCACTTCCGAAGCAGGCAACAACTTTGCCAACAATGCAGCCGGCGATGCGCTTTCAGGGTCTGCCGTCCTGCGGATCGATGGCGGCGCCTTGGGCACGTTCGATACGGTCAATGTGACGACCACGGCCACCAGCTTCAATTCCGGATCGGCGACAGGTGGCACGGCGCAAGTGGTGGCGCAGAGCACTGGCAGCGTGCTGAACGCCGCCATCCTAACGCTCACCGCCGATGCCGATGCCGACGCCGCGCTGGGTACCGGCACGGCCGGAACCTTCCTGCTCGAAGCCCTGACCGGCGGCACGGTGCGCACCACTGAAATCGAAGCCAGCGCGGTCGACCGCAACGACGACACGCCCGAAACCGGCACCTCGCGGGTCCGGGCGCTGAACGGCGGACAGATATTCATCCCCTTCCTGGGACAGTTCGCCACTACCGGCAACCTGGTGTTCGACACCGGCACAGGCGGCCGGGTGATTGGCGGGGTCGATGCTGCCAATCTTTCTGGCAACATCGAGACTTTCAACCAGGGCCTGCTGACGATCAACGGCGACAGCAGCCTGCCCGGGATCGATGCAGACACCCTGTATTTCTCGTCTTACGATATCGCGATCACTCCTGGCGCAATGGTACGGGCCCTCGCCTCTCTTACACTGGAAGCCATCAACCCGAACGTGGCAGCCGTTCTCGGCGGGACGACACAAGGGTCAGGCTATACCCTGACCGATGCCGAGGCTGGCCGGCTCCGGGCCAATGAACTGTTGATTTTCGGCACACAGACCGAAGACACGGCCAACTTCGATGTCGAAGTGCGCGACCTGACCCTGCAGGGATCGGTGGCGACTGACGGTATCGGCAGCGTGAGCATTGGCACGACCGGCTCCCTGAGAGTCACAGGCGCCCTGCGGTATGAAAATGCCGATGTGGACGATACCTTGTCGGTCTCTGCCGACCAGCGGCTCGAAATCCTGCTGCCAGGCGGCAGCATCGGCATTTACGGCGAAGACCCCGGCGATCCCGGGGCTGTTCCCGATCTGTCGGGCACGCTGTTCCTCGGTGCGCGGGCACTCTATGCCGGAGACTCCGCAACGCTGACGACAATCCGCGCCAACCCGAACGATCCGGCGCTTGCCACGCTTCTGGCCACGGAAAGCGGCAGCTCGCAGGATGGCTCGTTCATCTTTGCCAATGCAGTGGAAATGGGCATCGGCAACCACCTGCTGACCCAGAACACCGGTGTTTCCGGAGACTACTCGGGCATCATTGTCGGCCCGGGTGGCCTACGCATCTTCCGCCAGGGCGACATTAGCGCCGGACCGATGCGCGTGGTTACTTTCGGCGCGCGGGACAACGGGGACGGCACCTTCACTGTGAACGACGATTTCTTCGCTCTGGTTGATTTCAGCCCGAACCTGGTTGCCAACTACACCACCGATGCCGAACTGAACCAGTGCAACATCATCACCGGCGATTGCGGAACTCCGCCGCCGCCGCCCCCGCCACCTCCGCCACCTCCGCCACCTCCGCCGCCGCCGCCGCCACCGCCGCCTCCGCCACCGCCGCCGCCGCCGCAGGATCCTGTGGTCACGGTGCCGCTGACGAGCAGCGACTATGTCGAGCCGCCGGAAGAGGTCACCAGTGGCGATGCGCTCGCGCAGGTCGAGGCAGACGCCGCCTTCGGGATGGAATTCCCGCTCCGCCTGAACCCGCCGCCGGTGGGTGACCAGGGAGTGGTGGACGATCCCGTAACCAGCGGGGGCGACATCTCCACCAGCGGGCAACCGGACAGGGAGGAAGGGGAATGACCATGCCAGCAAGAGGACCTGCCGCAGGCCCGGCCGTCCGCCGCATCGGCCTCCCGCTCGCCGCCGCCCTGGCGGTGGTCGCTCCGCATGGCGGGGCGGTTCAGGCGCAATCGGTAGCCCAGTCGGTGGCCCCGTCGGTGGCCCTGCGCGATTCGATCCCGATCGGGTCCAATGGCCTGTGCGAAGCGCAGATCCAGTCGCCCCGGCCGGGCGAGGGCCTGTTCGATCGGCGCTATATCGTGGTCTGCCGCGATGCCGCCGCTGCCGTGGGAACCTTGCAGGTGTTCGGCACCGGCAGCCCGTCTGCTGCCATGGCCGCGCTCGCCGGACCGGGTGCGCAGTGCCGGACCGGCGAAGGCAATGCCCTGCCCACCGGCCTTTCCGGCGGGATGGTGCAGGTCTGCACTGCCGAGGCCGGCGGGCTGGAGCGGCTGGTCGTGGCCGGGCAAAGGGGCAACCGCGTGTTCGCCGCAACCGGCCTTGCGGTCTATGCCGATGCCCTGCGGCTGGGTCTCGCCTCGCTGGTCAGCGACCGGCTGGTCGATGGCACGGTTGAAGTCCCGCTGACCCAGGCGGGCGATGCGCAAGGGTTCGCCCGCGCCCAGGCCGAAGCCATTTCCGCCGAGATCGCGCTGGATGAAGCTTATCGCCGCTCCAATGCCGGCAACTTTGCCGAAGCGGCCGAATTCTTCGCCTTATCGGCCGATACCCTCAGCGGATCGAACGCCACCGAAGCGCAGTTGAACGCAGCGCTGCAGCAATCGAACCTCGGCAACTTCATCGAGGCCCGCGGCCTGTTCGCCGCTGCCGAGCCTGCGGCCATGGTCGACCCGCTGCTGGCCCGGCTGGCGCGCAATTTCCAGGCGATTGACGCCATCAACCGCAACAGTCCGGGCGAAGCGCTGCAACTGCTCGACACCCCGCTGCCCGCCTTGAGCGACAGCATCGAGGCGACACTGCAATTGCAGATCGACAATGCCCTGGCGACCCGGCTGTCAGCCGAACAGGGCAATTCGATATCGGGCGTTGGCAGCGAACTGACCCTGCTCGAACGGCTCCAGTTGCTCGACGGGCAGGCCGAGTTCCTGCGCGGATCGGCCCTGCGGCTGACCGGTCAGGCGACTGCGGCAGAAGCCATGCTGCTGGCCGCGCAATCCAATGTTGCCGCCGTGCGCGACGGGCGCGTAGTCTCGGTCCTGTGGCTGCGGGCACAGATCCTGGCGGAACGCGCCGAACTGGCCGAAGCGCGCGGCGACGTGGCCAGCGCCGAAGCGCTGCATGGTGAGGCTGTCGCCATGCTGGCAGGCGTCTATCCCGGCTCGCCCGCGCTGGTCAGCGCGCGCGGCCAGCTTGCCGGGCTCTATGCCCGCACCGGACGCGAGGCCGAAGCCGTGGCCGTCTATCGCCAGCTGGTGGACGAGACCGAGGGCCGTTCCGCCGCTTCGCTGCGCCAGCTGTTCGCGCCCTATTTCCGCATCCTGGCCGCGCGCGGCAATGATCCAGTTGCGGCAGCAGACATGTTTGCCGCGAGCCAGCTGCTGCTGCGTCCGGGCCTCGCCCAGACCCAGGCCGTACTGGCGCGCGAGCTTTCGGGCGGCAGCGACGAGGCGGCGCAGCTGTTCCGCCAGTCGATCAACCTGACGCGCGCGATCGAGGTTCTGCGGGCCGATCTCGCCCAGGCCCAGAACCGCGCCGCCCTCAATGCCGAGGGCGCAGCGGCGCAGGTTGCGGCCCTTTCAGCCGAACTCTCCCTGCTGAGCCAGCGCCAGCTCGAAGTGCAGCAGCAACTGGCCGCTTTCCCGCGTTACCGCGCGGTCAGCGACGACCGGCTGGCCCTGGCCGACCTGCAACAGACGCTGGCGGCGGGCGAGGGCTACCTCAAGTTGCTGATGCTCGATGATGCGGCCTATGCCGTCTATGTCGAGACGGGCTCTGCCACGGCCTATCGCCTGTCCGCCACACCCGCCGAAATCGGCCGCATGGTCGATATGTTGCGCGATTCGATCGCCATCGAGGAGGGCGGACAGACGATCACCTATCCGTTCGAGATGGCCACGGCGCGCAGCCTCTATACCACCCTGCTCGGCCCGGTGAGCGACCGCGTGGCGCAGATCAGCCACCTCATATTCGAACCCGATGGCGCCATGCTGCGACTGCCCGCCAACCTCTTGGTGATGGATGATGCCAGCGTCACCCGCTATGCCGAGCGCACGGCGGACCCCGAAGCCGATCCCTATGACTATCGCGGCACGGCCTGGCTGGGCCGCGCGGTGCAGGTGACCACGGCAGTATCGCCAAGCTCGTTCCGCGATGTGCGGACCGCCCGCCGGTCGGATGCCCGCAGCGAATATCTCGGCCTGGGGCAGAACCTGCCGGTCGTCGAAGGCGTGAGCCAGTCCACCGGCACCCGCAGCGGGATTGCCGGGGAACGCTGTTCCTGGTCACCGCTGACCTGGGGCAACCCGATTTCTGCTGCCGAACTGCGCAGCGCCAGCACGACACTGGGCGGCAGTGCGGCGGGCGTGACGCTGCTGACCGATGGCGATTTCACCGACACCCGGCTGAAGGCGATGGATGATCTCGATGAATACCGCATCCTCCACTTCGCCACCCACGGCCTGGTCACTTCGCCGCAGCCCGATTGCCCGCCCAGCCCGGCCCTGCTGACCAGCTTCGGTGACAGCGATTCCGATGGCCTGCTGACTTTCGCGGAGATCTACGACCTCAGGCTCGATGCCGACCTGGTGATCCTGTCGGCCTGCAACACCGCCAGCGTCGGCGGGCTCGCCGCCAGCCGCGAGGCCGGTGTCACCACCGGCGGCGATTTCGCGCTGGACGGGCTGGTGCGCGCCTTCGTGGGTGCGGGCGGGCGCACCGTTGTGGCCAGCCACTGGCCGGTGCCGGATGATTACAACGCCACCGACCGGCTGATTTCCGGCTTCTTCGATGCCGGCAGCGGCCAGACCACGACCGAGGCCCTGCGCCTGTCGCAGCTGGAACTGATGGACGATGCCGATACTTCGCACCCGTTCTACTGGTCGGCCTTCGCCGTGGTGGGCGACGGCGCGATCCCGCTGCGGCGGTAAAAGCCCTCAGGCCCTATATCGCCAATTCCGTCATCCTGAACTTGTTTCAGGATCCATCGGGCCACAAGCGATGTCGCTGCTCCGGCGCGCTAACGTGCGGCATGGTTGCGCCCGACCCGACGCTCCGTACGGGCGGAGGAATGGATCCTGAAACAAGTTCAGGATGACGGGTGCTGGAGAGGCAAGATTAGCGCTACCGCCCCCAGTCCTCGTTTGCTCGCGCGATCACATAGGCGTGGATCGCGTCGGACTCCTCACGGGTAATCAGGTCCGCAAAGCTTGCCATGCCCTTTTCCAGGTAGATCCCGTCAAGCACGATGGCGTTGAATGCGGCGTGGGTCTCTGCGCTCATATGGCGCAGGTCCTTGACCCCGCCGATGGCGTTCTGGCCATGGCACACCGCGCAGGTCTGGGCGAATAGCAGCTGGCCTTGTGCCACCACCGCCTCGCTGGCGCGCAGGGGCGGCGGTTCGGGCGGGGCCGAGGCATTGGCGGGCAGCGGCGGCAATTGCTGCGTGCCGCCCAGCCGGAACACCAGCAGGCGGGCCGGTGCGCGCGGCATCTCGATCCCAGCGCCGCGCTCGATCTGCGCCGCCCCGCCGCCCCAGCCGGCGTTGATGGCGATGTATTGCACCCCGTCCAGCTCATAGGTGATGGCGCCAGCCACCGGCGCGCTCTGGGTGGGGAATTCCCACAGCTCGCGGCCATTGCGGGCATCGAAGGCCACAAAAGTCTGCCGCGTGGTTCCGGCAAAGACCAGGTCGCTGGCCGTGGCCATCACGCCCCCGTTGCCGTGGCGCGGCAGTTCGACCTGCCAGGCAATGCGGTTGGCCACCGGATCCCACGCGGTGAGCCAGGCCTTCTCCATGGCATTGGCCTCGGCCATCAGTTCGCCGCGGCGTGCCGCCTGCGCCGGCCCGAAGCCGCCCCAGCCGCTGTTGCTGCGCATCGGCTGCGGGGTCCAGCCAGGCTGGATCGCAAAGACAAAAGCGCTCTGGTAGGCGGGGAAATAGGCGAGGCCCGTGCGCGGGCTGAAGGCCATGGGGAACCAGTTGTGCGCTCCCCCCGGCCCCGGGGCGACCAGCCGCAGATCCTCGCCATAGCGCACCTGTTCGCTGGTGATCGGGCGGCCATCGGCCTCGAACCCCTCGTTCCAGTTCTGGAACACGTGGGCCCCAGCCTGAATGAATTCGCCGGTTACCCGGTCGAGCACGTAGAAGAACCCGTTCTTGGGTGCCTGCATCAGCACCTGCCGCGTGCGTCCGCCGATTTCGAGGTCGGCGGCGATCATCGACTGGGTGCAGGTCCAGTCCCACTCCTCGCCGGGGTTCATCTGGTAGTGCCAGCGGTATTCGCCGCTGGTGGCATCGAGCGCGACGATCGAGCAGACGAACAGATTGTCGCCTTCGTTGTTCGACCGGTAGAACCGCGCATGGGGCACCGAATTGCCGGTGCCGACATAGACCAGGTTGAGATCGGGATCGTAGGCGATGGCATCCCACGGGTTGGCTCCGCCGCCAAGTTCGCGCCACAGTCCGGTGTCGGCCCAGGTCGCCCGCATCAGCGCGTTCACGCTGTCTGACGCTTCGCCATCGGGCGTATCGGTCGGGCTGGGGGTTAGGAAAAACTTCCACACCTCCTCGCCGGTGTTGATGTCAAAGGCCGACACGAAGCCGCGCACGCCAAGGTCGCCGCCCGATTGCCCCACCACCACCAGGTCGCCGAACACCCGCGGCGCGCCGGTGATCGAATAGGCATAGCCGCTGTCGAGCTCGAAGGTGCGGCTGGTCCAGACCGGCTGGCCGGTGTTCTTGTCCAGCGCGATCAGGCGCCCGTCCAGCGTGGCGATCACCACCTTGTCGCCGTGCATGGCAAGCCCGCGGCTCACCGGCTCGCAACAGGCCAGCCGGCCGAATTCGCGTGGGGTTTCCGGATCATAGGTCCACAGCACCGCACCGGTGCGCGCATCGTAAGCCGTGGTGATGTTCCAGGCGAGCGTGTTGTAGAGCACGCCATCGGCATAGAGCGGCGTCGCTTCGACCCCGCGATAGGTGTCGAGATCAGCATACCAGGCGAGGCCAAGCTGGTTCACGTTCTGCGCATTCACCTGCGTCAGCGGGCTGTAGCGCTGGGCGGTATAGTCACGCCCGTCGCTGGTCCATTCGCCCGGCGCGGGGTTGGCCAGCGGATCGGTCGATATTGCCGCCATGGCGGTGGTCGGTGGCGTGCTGGCCGACTGGCAGGCGGCCAGCGCGATAACGCATCCCGCCATGAGGGCCGCACGCAAATTCATGGTCACTGTTCTACAACCTTTCAAACATTTCGCTTGCCGTTCGCATCGAGCGAAGTCGAGATGCCGCACCGGGTGTCTCAACTTCGCTCGACACGAGCGGAGCTCGGAAAGCCGGAAATCCTATTCCCTCGGCGGCAGCGCAATCGGCTGCGTTCCGTCAACCTGTCGGCCCACGCCCAGGCTCTCCATCTGCTCCGCCGTGCCGGGCGGGCGGTGATAGGCGCCGACCGTGGCGGTGTCAGGCGCGAAGACCTCTCCCGTCACCGGATTGGGATAGTGGAAGGGCGCGATATAATAGGCCGGATAGGTCAGGTACACCGTCGATGGCGGCAGGTCCGGCGGCGGGTTGAACTTGTCGGGCCAGGTGTTGTTGAGCGCGTTTTCGCCCCAGCCTTCCCAGTTGGTGTACATGGTGAAAGGCCCGGTCAGGCGGCTGATGCGCCACACGCCGTCCTCGCCCTTTTCGAACTCGTCCTCGTAGAGCGGCAGGCCCCAGCCCGAACTCGCCATCACGAAGGCCCGGCCGCGCAGCCAGCCGGTCTGCCCGTCGGGGCTGGTGTTGACCACGGTCTGGAACTGCATGTGGTTGGTGATCATCCCCACGTTCGCGCCGTCCGGCCCGAAGGCGACCTGCATATATTCGAGCACGCGGTCCTGCCCCACGAAGATGCCCTTGCCGCCGATTTCCAGCGTGGCATCCTCGGTGAACAGTTCGCTCAAATGCGTCCACTGGCCCTTGTCGACGAAGTAGCCATAGGTGCGCTGGAGCCGCTCGATATCGTTCATGTCCTCCAGCCGGGTGATGCGGGCATCGAGGCTGTCGAGCAGGGCATCGGTGCTCGCCTCCTGCGCGGCGGCGGGCGCGGCGAACGCGAGAAGCGCGGCGACATAGATCAGGTTGCGCATCGTCATTCCCTCCCCGCAATATCGTCACGCGGCTGGACCACCGTGATCGGCTGGCCGGTTACCGGGTGCGGATAGCTGAATTCCGGAATGTAGTTCTGCGGGAAGGAGCGATAGACCACCGTCGGCGGCTCGTCCGGCGGGAACAGCGCGCTTGGCCCCTCCATCGGCAGGGCGGAGCGCATCCAGCCCGCGTCGTAATCGGTCATGCCGGTGGGATAGAAGTGCAGGGACGAGATCCTCCACGTGCCGCCCTCCTTCACATAGCGGTTCTCGTAGATCCCCACGCCCCACACGCCGTTGGCACCCCGCTCGCCCAGCATCATCATGCCCTGGAAGCGGCCGGTCGCCGTCTGCCCGCCGGGCGCCACGGTGATCACCGCCTGCAACTGCATGTGGTTGTTGAGATGGCCGGGCGCGAGGGGTTCGGGGCCGAACAGCAGCAGCGCCCGTTCGATCCGCTGCTGGCCGATGTAAACGCCGCGCTGGCCATATTCGAACCGGCCTTGCCGCGTGAAGAGCTGCGCCACCTCGGGCCACATGCCCTTGTCGAAGTAATAGCCGTAGGTCGCCTGCAGCAGTTCGATCGCGTTCTGGTCCTCCAGCCGCTCGACCCGCTCACGCATCTGGGCAAGGCGCTGGTCGGCGCTTTGGGCGAGGGTCGGAACAGCCACACAGAGCGCGATGGCAGTGGTAAGTGCGAGCCGGATCATCGTACTGGCCTCCCCGTAACCGGATGGCTTGCCTGGAACGGCGGCACCTGCACTGCGGGAAACGGCTGGTAAGTGGCGCTCGGTGGCCGGTCGGGCGGGTAATCCACCGAGGCCTGGCTGCGCACAAGTCCCTCCCCGCCCTGTAACCGCGCCCATCCTTCGGCATAGGGGGCGACGAAATTGACATGGAGATGAAGCGATTTCAGCTTCCACACCCCGCCCTCGCGGACATAGCTGTTCTCGTAGATCCCGTCGCGCCATTCGGCGTGGCTCCGGTACTGGCCGAGCATGCCGAGATCGCGCCAGCGGGCGGTGGCGGTCAAGGCATCGTCGGCCACCACGATGGCCGGTTGCAATGTGACCCATTCGTTGAGCTGGCCGTAGATCAGCCCTTCCTGCCCGCCATGGAGGCGGCGCAAATATTCCTCGATCCGCTCGCGGCCCTGATAGACGCCGTCCACGCCCAGTTCGATCGTGCCGTCATCGGCAAACAGGTCCGCCGCTTCCTTCCACAGCCCGCGATCGACATAGAAGCCGAAGGCGCGCTGCAGGTTCAGGATGGCGCGCGTGCCTTCGAGCACTTCGACGCGGGCCGTAAGCTCCGCCGCCTCGGCCCGAATGCGCGCATCGGACATCTGGGCGCTGGCCGGAAGTGGAGCCGCCAGCAGCGCGGCGATAAGCAGGATACGGCGCATCATTGCCCTCCCGGAATGGCGACATTGCGCACGATGAAGGGGCCGGGATCTTCTCCGGCGGCAGGGCCGAACAGGAAGCGCAATTTGCCCTCAGGATAGAACGCGCGCCCGTTCACCGCCGTCACCGAACTGGCATAGTCGATTCCGCTGGCGATGGTTTCAATGGCGGCCCTATCGCCTTCGATGGTGACGAGGGTAATCGTCCCCGAATTGCCTTCCGATTGCAGGAAGCGGTTGCCCGACAAAAGGCGAAGGCCATCAGGCCCGCCCATCGGTTGCGACGGGGTGAGCACGGTCGCGTCGGTGAAATTGCCCGCCGCGTCCTTGTTCACCCGCACCAGGTTGTTGCGCTGGATCGCATTCATGTAGAGCGTTCCGTCACTCGCAAAGGCGATACCGTCGGCGCTGGCGAATTCAGGGTCGGTGGCCCAGACGGTGAAGGCCGACCCGCCATCCGGCAGCTTGAGGATGCGTCCGCCCAGCGTTTCGGTGGCAAAGACATCGCCGTTCGCAGCCACGGTCATGTCATTGCACATGGCGGGGCCCTCGCCGGTATTGAACGGATAGGTCGCCACCAGTGCGCCATCGGACAGCCGGAAGGTCTTGATCTCGGGCGCACCCGCCTCGCCCTGGCGGGGATTGCTGCAGACCCACAGGAGGCCGCGCGCATCATCCGCCAGCACGCCGAAAACCGTGGCAAGGCCATTGGCCTCATCGGGCACGATCCACGGGCTGGCCGTGGTGCTGCCCGGGGCAGCGCGGAAAATCATGCCGGGGTTGCTGCCGATATAGATCGTGCCACCCGCGTCCGAGGTGATGCTTTCGGGGAACAGGCGTTCGCCCTGCATGACGATATCCGGCGGCGGCGAGCCGGCCGGCACACTGGCACACCCCGCCAGCACCAGCGCACCCAAGACTATTCCGATCCCTCTGCCCATCAGTCACGCCCTCCCGAAGCGCCAGCCTGGCATCATAGGGCAAGCGACCGGAGTGAAAAGGGCGGAAATGTGCCATTTTGTCGCTTTGGCCTTGAGCGCCCCCGCAGAGGCGCAATGATTGCGCTATCATGAAGCGCGGGAGGTCGGAATTGAACAAGATCGGGGGGGGCGGCTGGAAGTTGCACGGGCTGGGGTCGCGGCCGTCCGGCGTGATGCCGTAGGTCATGAACCGCTCTAGTCAGAGCGCGGTCATGTCCATGCGTTCGGGATTGTCGAACCAGTCGCGGTTGCGCAACCGGCGTGGGGTCTCGCTCATCGTCCGGTACGCGGCTGGGTCGGGCGGGTGGTGAGTGACGGGGCCGCATCCGATTCGCGGCGCACCAGCGTGTAAGGCAGGGTTTCCTGCTCGGGCCGGCTGCGCTCACCCCGCCGCTTGGCGCGGATCATGCGGGTTATCGCTTCCACTGCCCATGCGGTCATCTCGCGGATCGGCTGGCGGATGGTGGTGAGTTCGGGCCAGATCGAGCTTGCCATGTCGGTATCGTCGAAGCCGCAGACGGTTATGTCGTTCGGCACGTCGAGCTGGCGGCGGTGGGCCACGGCCACGGTCGCTGCCGCCATGTCGTCGTTCGAAGCGAAGATCGCGGTGGGGCGCGGGGTGACCGACAGCAGCTTTTCCGCCCCGTCCATGCCGGAACGATAGGTGAAGCGCCCCTGCACGATCAGGTTGTCGTTCACATCCAGCCCGGCATCCTTCATTGCGGCGAGATAGCCGTTCAGGCGACGGTCGGCGGCGACCTGTTCGGGGTTGCCGATTATGAAGCCGATCCGTTCGTGCCCCAGCCCGATGATGTGGCGGGTCATGTCATAGGCGGCCTGGAAATCGTCGATCAGCACCGCGCCCTGCGACCCTTGCGCCTTGCCCGGCCCGACGGCCACGGCGATGGCATCGAGTTCGGCGACAAGATCGAGCACCTGCTGGTCGTCGCACAGCGGCGGCGGCAGGATGAAGCCCTGGATGCCGCCTTCGGCCAGGTTGCGCACCAGCACCATGGCAGCGGTCGAGCTGTCGCAGCTCTGCACCACCAGCTGCACGTCGCGGCGGCTCGCCTCCTCCAGCGCGCCCATCAGGAATTCGCTGAGGTAGGAGGCCGAAGGGTTGTCGAACAACAGGGCGATGCGTGCCTGTTCGCCGCCTGCCAGGCTGCGCGCGGCGCGGTTGGGCGAGTAGTTCAATTTGGCAATCGCGGCCATCACCTGGTCGCGCGTGGCATCGCGCACGTTGCCTTCGGAATTGATCACGCGGCTTACCGTCATGGGCGAGCAGTTTGCCTCGCGCGCAACGTCGGCAATGGTGGGCGCGCCCATGTGGCGCCGCGTCCCGCGCTGCTTGCGCCGGACGCTCGCCACACTGCCCCCCGACTGATGCCCCCCGGGCTGTTCGTCGTCACTCATCACAGCGGCCATAGACCCTGATTACGTCAATGCGATAGTTACCTCTTTGCGCTGACCGGCATCGAAGGGAAGCTCTATACCACGAGGTAGTTCGCGCCCACTGCGCCAGACCCGCCACTGCCAGCGCGGAGCCAAGTATCTGGGCCGGCTCACATTATGAGAGCGCTACCCTGAACCGAGTCGCGGCCATGCGCAAGCGGGATTCTGGGCTCTGCTCATTCCAGTTCCAGGATCACCGCTCCGCGCGCCAATGTCTCGCCCTCTTTCACGGCGATCCGGGCCACGGTGCCGCCCCGCGTGGCGCGCAGCAGGTTCTCCATTTTCATCGCCTCGACACTCGCCAGCATCTGCCCGGGTTCCACGCGGTCGCCCTCGGCCACATGCAGGCGGACCAGCAGGCCCGGCATCGGGCAGGTGAGCAGGCGGGAGGTATCGGGCGGCACCTTCTCCAGCATATGCGCGGCGAGCGGGGCCACGGCGGCGGGGAGGACCAGCACCTTGTAGCGGCGACCCCGCGTGGTGATGTGCCAGTGCGGGCGTTCACGGCGAACCTGCAGGCCAAGCGTCGCGCCGTTGCCGCTGGCAGTGGCGGTGCGCTGGCCGGGTTGCCAGTCGCAATGGCCCTCGATCCGCGTGCCATCGACTGTGCCGTGTCCCTCGCCAAGCATGACTGCAAAGGCGCGGCCATCGAGCATCACCGTCCAGTCGTATGGCACGATGACGTGGCCGTTTGCCTGTCCGCTGACCAGCCGCGCGCGGGCGGCATGGGTAAACTCGATCCCGGCGGCAATCGCGGCAATTGTCCGCAGCCGCTCGTCATCGGCGGGCGCTCCGGCAAAACCCTCGGGCCATTCCTCGGCGATGAAGCCAGTGGTGAGTTCCCCCGCCAGGAAACGCGGATGCTGCATGATGGCGCTGAGAAAATCGATGTTGTGCCCCGGCCCCTCGATCACGAAGTGGTCCAGTGCCTCCACCTGCCGCGCCGCTGCTTCGGCCCGCGTGGGGGCCCAGGTGACGAGCTTGGCGATCATCGGATCGTAGAACAGCGACACCTCGCCGCCTTCGGCGACCCCGTCGTCGATGCGGGTGAAGGGCCGATCCTGCCCGGCACGGGGAGGATCGTAGCGCACCAGCCGCCCGATGCTGGGCAAAAACCCGCGATAGGGGTCTTCGGCATAGACCCGTGTTTCGATCGCCCAGCCGTCCAGCCGCACATCGTCCTGCGTGAAGCCGAGCGGCTCGCCAGCGGCCACGCGGATCATCTGCTCGACCAGGTCCAGCCCGGTCACCGCCTCGGTCACCGGATGCTCCACCTGCAGGCGAGTGTTCATTTCGAGGAAGTAGAAGCGATCCCCGCTGGGATCGCTGCCATCGACGATCAGTTCCACCGTGCCCGCCGAATGATAGCCCACCGCCCGCGCCAGGGCGACCGCCTGCGCCCCCATGGCCGCGCGCATCGCGGGCGTGACGAAAGGCGAAGGCGCTTCCTCCACCACCTTCTGGTGGCGGCGCTGGATCGAACATTCGCGTTCGTTGAGGTGGAGGATGGTGCCGTGCTGGTCGCCCAGCACCTGCACTTCGACATGGCGCGGGTTGGTGATGAACTTCTCGATGAACACCCGATCGTCGCCGAAACTGGCCAGTCCCTCGCGGCAGGTCGCCTCGAAGCCTTCGCGCACGTCCTCGTCAGACCACGCCAGCCGCATCCCCTTGCCGCCGCCGCCTGCGCTGGCCTTCATCATCACCGGATAGCCGATTTCGGCCGCGATCTGGAGCGCGTGATCGGTATCAGCAATCTCCCCCACGAACCCCGGCACCACGTTGACGCCGGCGGCAATAGCGAGCTTTTTCGATTCAATCTTGTCGCCCATCGCCGCTATCGCGTGGGCCGACGGGCCGATGAAGGCGATGCCCTCGGCCTCCAGCGCCTCAACGAAGCTGGCCCGCTCGGAAAGGAAGCCATAGCCCGGATGCACCGCGTCGGCCCCGGTCGCCTGGCAGGCGGCGATGATGGTGTCGGCGCGCAGATAGCTTTCGGCAGCAGGCGAAGGCCCGATATGCACCGCCTCGTCCGCCAGCAAAACATGCGGGCTGCGCGCATCGGCATCCGAATAGACCGCCACCGTGGCAATCCCCATCCGCTTCGCCGTGCGGATGATCCGGCAGGCAATTTCTCCGCGATTGGCGATGAGGATTTTGTGGAACATTGCTCTGCTTAAGCTCTTGACTCACAGGTTGTCGAACTTTCGGCCTCAGGCAAAAACCTAAACATCGTCATCATCCTGAACGACATTTCGGAAGAAGAGATATGCCAGAACGAGCAACAAGCCCCCGGCCAGCCCTCTCCAGAAGATGAAGCCCGAAACGTAAGGCCGATAGAATTCACAGGGCGTGTCCTCTATGCAATCGCCCAAGGTGACGGCAAACAGATCAAAAGCGACAAAACTCAACCACGCCAGTCCGGCGATCAGGAACAAACCGCAGCCAATGCGCTGTTTCATTTGCTCACTCCCCCACCGGCCCCATATTGTGCCCCAGCAGCCGCAGCACGTCGGCCACGCATTCGACCACATTGCTGCCCGACCCGTAGATCCCCTGCACCCCGGCCTCGCGCAAGGCGTCGTAATCCTGCGGGGGGATCACGCCGCCGACGACCAGCCTGATGTCGGCGCGGCCCGCATCGCGCAGGTGGCGGGCGAGTTCGGGGACGAGGGTCAGGTGGCCTGCTGCCAGGGTGGACACACCGACCACGTCCGCCCCCTCGGCAATGGCCATGGCGGCGGTTTCCTCGGGCGTCTGGAACAAGGGGCCGCTGATCACGGCAAAGCCCATGTCGGCAAAGGCGCTGGCGATCACGTTGGCGCCGCGATCGTGGCCGTCCTGCCCCATCTTGGCGACCAGCAGGCGGGGCTTGCGGCCCAAGCGGGTGGTGACAGCTTCGACGCCCGCGAGCACTTCGGCATAGCGGGCATCGTCGGCATAGGCGGCGGAATAGACCCCGCTGACCGGCGTGGGGCGGGTTTCATAGCGGCCGAATACCTGTTCAAGAGCAGCGCTGATTTCGCCCAAGGTCGCATCGGCGCGGGCGCATTCCACGGCGAGAGCGAGCAAATTAGCCCTCTCCCCTTCAGGGGGGAGGGTTGGGAGGGGGGGCTGTCCGGCAGACATGGAGGGCGCATTGCGGCCCCCGCCCCCAACCCCCTCCCCTGAAGGGGTGGGGGCTTTAGATGCTCCCGCCCGCAGTGCATCCAGCGCCGACTGGCACACCGCCTCATCCCGCGCGGCCTTCACCGCCGCGATCCGCGCGACTTGGCCCGCGCGCACCGCGTGGTTGTCGACATCAAGCGTGGCGATCCGGTCTTCGCTATCAAGGCGGTACTTGTTGACCCCCACGATCACCGCCTCGCCGCGATCCACCCGAGCCTGCTTGGCCGCTGCCGCCGCCTCGATCGCGGCCTTGGGCGCGCCGCTGGCGACATAGGCGGTCATGCCGCCGGCATGATCCACTTGCACCATCAGCGCGCGCGCTTCGTCCGCCAGTTGCGCGGTCAGCGCTTCGACATAGTAGCTGCCGCCAAGCGGATCGATCACCTGCGTGATGCCGGTTTCCTCGGCCAGCACCAGTTGGGTGTTGCGGGCGATGCGGGCGGAAAAATCGGTCGGCAGCGCCAGCGCCTCGTCCAGCGCATTGGTGTGGAGGCTTTGCGTGCCGCCCAGCACCGCGGCGAGCGCTTCGACCGTGGTGCGGATCACGTTGGTGTAGGGGTCCTGTTCGGCAAGGCTCACCCCGCTGGTCTGGCAATGGGTGCGGAGCGCAAGCGATTTGGGGTTCCGTGCGCCCAGCCCCGCCATCACTTCGGCCCACAGCACCCGCGCGGCGCGCAGTTTGGCGACTTCGGTGAACAGTTCCATCCCGATGCCGAAGAAGAACGAGAGGCGCGGGGCAAAGCTGTCGATATCCAGCCCCGTCGCCATGGCCCGCCGGACATATTCCTTCCCGTCGGCGATGGTGAAGGCCAGCTCCTGCACCGCCGTCGCGCCCGCCTCGTGCATATGATAGCCGCTGATCGAGATCGAATTGAAGCGGGGCATATGGGCCGAACAATATGCAATCACATCGCCCACGATCCGCATGCTCGGCTCTGGCGGGTAGATATAGGTGTTGCGGACCATGAACTCCTTGAGGATATCGTTCTGGATGGTCCCCGATAGCTTGTCCGCGCTCACCCCGGCGCGTTCGGCGGCGACGATATAGAACGCCATGATCGGGATGACCGCGCCGTTCATGGTCATCGATACGGACATCTCGTCCAGCGGGATGCCGTCGAACAGTGCCTGCATGTCGGCCACCGTATCGATCGCCACGCCGGCCTTGCCGACATCGCCGGTGACGCGCGGGTGGTCGCTGTCATAGCCGCGATGGGTGGCCAGATCGAAGGCGACCGACAGGCCCTTTTGGCCGGCGGCGAGGTTGCGGCGGTAGAAGGCGTTGCTTTCCTCCGCCGTCGAGAAGCCCGCATACTGCCGGATGGTCCACGGTCGCTCGGTGTACATGCTGGCGTAGGGGCCGCGGGTGAACGGCGGCTCGCCCGGCAGGCCGGGGTCGATCCCGGCAATGTCGGCGGCGGTGTAGAGGGTCTTGCGGGTCATATTCCCCACCTCCCGCTCGCCTCGAGCGAAGTCGAAAGGCTGGAGTGCGGTGTCTCGACTTCGCTCGACACGAACGGAACCCGAACCATCATCCTCGAGGGCTTTCCATGATCTCGGTCAGCACGCCCTGCATGTCCGCCGGATGAACGAAGAACACCGGCGTGCCATGCGCGCCCACCCGCGTGGGGCCGAGAATCCTTTTGCCGAGCATCTCGAACCAATCGCGCGCCTCGGTGATATCGGGCACTTCAAAGCACAGGTGGTGCTGGCCGCCACGAGGGTTGCGGGCGAGGAACGATGCAATCGGCGAGGCATCACCCAGCGGTTCGAGCAGTTCGATCTGGCCGTTCGGTGTATCGACGAAGCAAACGCGCACACCCTGTTCGCGCAGATCGAACGCCTCATGGATGCACGTGGCGCCCATTATATCGCGCCAAAAGGCAATGGCCCCGTCGACCGAGGGCACCGCTATGCCGACATGATTGAGCCGTCCCAGTTCCATGCCGCAACCTTCCGCTGCGGCAGGGCCCCTTGCAAGTCCTTATCGCTCAGGCAGCGACGGTTTCCTCCTCCACGACCGCGTTGGGCTTCGAACCCCACAAGGCGTAGTAGATGATGTAAACCTCGCACAGGACCGTCAGCCAGAAGCTGTTCTGCAGGCCATAGGCATCGGCCAGCCAGCCCTGCGCGACCACTAGCGCGCCGCCGGCAATGGCGGTGATCAGCAGACCCGAGCCCTCCTCGGTCAAAGGCCCGAGCCCCTTGATGCCCATGGCGAAGATTGTGGGGAACATGATCGAATGGCCCAGCCCCACCAGGATCAGGCACCACAGCGCCATCATGCCATCCAAAGTGGCCGCCCCCACCATCACCACCAGCGCGAACAGGGCGAAGGCCGCCAGCGTCTTGTCCGCCGGGAAACTGCGCAGGATATAGGCGCCGCCGAACCGCCCGACCATCATGCCGCCCCACATCAGCACCAGGTAATTGGCTGCTTCTGCCGGGGTAATCCCGGCGATGTGCGGCAGGATGGCGAAGTTGATGAACAGGTTCGCCACGCCGATTTCGGCAATCAGGTAGATGAAGATCGCCGGCACGCCGAGCACCAGGTTGCGGTGCTTCCACAGCGAATGCTTGCGCCGCTCCTCGCGCGAAACGCGGCTGGTGGCGGAGCCCAGTGCGGGCAGGCCAATTCGCTGGAAGTCTATGACGGCGACCATACCAACATGCTCGGCTTTGGCATGCAGGACCACGTGCTGCCGTTCTTCGGGGCCAACCTGTCGTTCGATCCGGCTGATTAACCCGGCGTCTGGTCCATCACCTCGCGGGTATCGCGGTGGGCCAGGTCCACCAGCGCCTGCATCGCTGCGGCCGCACCATCGCCGTCACCAGCCGCCACGGCATCATAGACCCGCGCATGGTCGGGGATCGGATCGCGCGGCAGGGCGCGGGCGCGCTGCTTGTATTGCGTGGTGAGGTTGACGGCCGAACCGATGGAGGCCGCCAGCGACATAAGAACTTCGTTGCCCGCCGCCCGCAGCAGGGCTTCGTGGAATTCGCGGTCCGCAGTGCGCCCCGCTTCAGTGGCGAGCGTGTGCTGGCGCATGGCGGCAAGGGCCGCCTTCATCGCTGCCAGGTCTTCCTTGCTGCGCCGTTCCGCCGCCAGCCGGGCGATGCCGGGTTCCACCAGCGCGCGCAGTTCGAACAGGTCCCGCACGAAGCCAGGATCGGGCTCGCCGGTGAATGCCCAGGTAAGCACCAGCGGATCGAGCAGGTTCCAGTTGCTGCGCGGCATGACCCGCGTGCCGTCCTTGGGCTTGCTGGCCACCAGGCCCTTTGCCGTCAGCACCTGCACCGCTTCGCGATAGGCGCTGCGCGAGACGTTGAGCGCTTCGGAATTGGCGATCTCGCCGGTCAGCTTGGCGCCGGGCGCGATCTGGCCCGATACGATCGCGCTGCCGAGATAGTGCGCCACGGCTCCGCGCAGCCGACGGCCCGACCCGCGCGGCGTGCGCGCCAGGGCTTCGGCCAGCTGGTCTGGCCCCTCGGGTTTGGCTTTGTCCATCGGCTCCCCTTTGCGGCACGCCTGCGCGGCCTGCATCCTAGCCTATTCGGGCATGTGGAGGGAAAATCAACCGACGTTGTCGACACGCAGGGTTTGACACGGGTATTTGTCGGAGTAATTCTTTGGCATCACGGCAAGGGAATGGCGATGCGGCGACTGGACAGATTGGCGGCACTGGGCGGACTGCTCATGCTCGGGGCCTGCGCGCCGCAAGAAAGCGCGATGCCTTCGCCCCCGACCTTCACCTATGAAGGCAATCCGCTGGTGCGCGACCGGCACACGGCCGACCCCGCTCCGCTGGTGGTGGGCGATACCCTCTACCTCTATGTCGGCCATGACGAGGCGCGGGGCGAGGAGATGTTCAACATCACCGAATGGCTTGCCTATTCTACCAAGGACATGGTCACCTGGACCGATCACGGCCCGATCATGCGGCCGACCGACTTTGCCTGGGCGCAGAAGGATGCCTGGGCGAGCCAGGTGCATGAAAAGGATGGCCGCTTCTGGTTCTACACCACGGTGGAGCACGATCCGGCCACCAGCCACGGCAAGGCCATCGGCGTGGCCGTGGCGGACAATCCGCTGGGCCCCTTCGTCGATGCCCGCGGCTCGGCCCTTGTGCGCAACGAAGATACGGCAGGTCCGCACCACTGGGACGACATCGACCCCACCGTCTGGACCGAACCCGATGGCACGAGCTGGCTGTTCTGGGGTAATGCGGAGCTCAAATATGCCCGCCTCGCCCCCGACATGATCAGCTTTTCAGGGCCAATCGAACGGATCGACCTGCCCGATTTCGAGGAAGGCCCCTGGGTCTTCAAGCGCGGCGACATCTACTACCTCGCCTATGCCTCGATGGACCGCGCCATCAGCCCGGACGAGCGGATATCCTATGCCACCGCGTCTTCGATCCAGGGGCCGTGGACATGGCGCGGGGAGATCACGGGTTCTGCCGCGAAGAGCTTCACCATCCATCCCGGGATCATCGAGTTTCGCGGCAAATGGTACCTGTTCTACCATGTCGGCACGCTGACCGTGGGTGACCAGGCAGGAGCCATCGGACGCCGGGCCGTGGCGGTGGAGCGGATGCAGTTCGACGAGAACGGCCTGATCCTGCCGGTAGAACAGACCACGCAAGGCCTGTTGCTGCCACGATGAGCGAAGCACCCTGCCGCATCGCCGTGGTCGGGCTGGGCAAGGTCGCCCGCGACCAGCACCTGCCTGCTATTGCCATGGCGGAGCAGTTCACGCTGGCGGCCACTGTCGATCCGGCAAGCGAAGGCGTCGAGGGCGCATTGCACTTTGCCACGCTGGCCCAGCTTGCCGCCAGCGGAGTGGCCTTCGATGCGGTGAGCTTGTGCTCCCCGCCGCAGTTCCGCCATGCGCTGGCGCGGGAAGCCGTGGCAGCGGGCAAGCACGTACTGCTGGAAAAGCCCCCCGGTGCGACCATGGCCGAGGCCGAGTCCTTGCGCAGTGCAGCCCAATCGGCAGGCCTGACGTCGTTCGCCGCCTGGCATTCGCGCTATTCCGCAGGCGTCGCCCCGGCGCGCGCCTGGCTGGCGGGCAAGGCAGTCCGCAGCGTGGCGATCACCTGGCGCGAAGACGTGCGGGTGTGGCATCCGGGGCAGGACTGGATCTGGCGCGAGGGCGGCTTCGGCGTCTTCGATCCGGGCATCAATGCCCTGTCGATTGCCACGGCGATCCTGCCCAATCCGCTGGAAGTAACCGGCGGCGCGCTGCAATTCCCCGCCAATTGCGCCGCGCCGGTATCAGGCCAGGTCAACCTGACAGACACGACGGGTATGCCGGTCACACTAGACCTCGATTTCCTCCAGCAGGGCCCGCAGACCTGGGATATCCGGGTCGAGACGTACGAGGGCGAACTGCTGCTGTCGCTCGGCGGATCGATGCTCACGACAACCGATGGCACCATGCGCGCCGCCGACCGCGATTACCCCGCGCTCTATGCCCATTTCGCGCAGTGCCTCGCCGACGGGACCAGCGAGGCGGACCTCGCCCCGCTCGATCTCGTCAGCCAGGCGCTCGCCCGCTGCACCGTGGACCAGGTCGCCCCGTTCCACGAATGACAGCGGCAATCAGCGGCTGAGCGACAGTACCGCCACCGACTTGCCCGGCAGGTCCACCGTCACCGTGCCACCCGACACCCGGCCCGCAATGGGCGCAGGAGCCACGGTGGCAGGAGCGGCAAAGGTGTTGAGCGAATTCACATTCGGCCCGGTCAGCACTTCGCCCGCAGCGCTCCGCACATCCAGCCCTGCCACGTCGATTGCCACTTCGCGCGCCTCGTGCGGATCGAGGTTGACCAGCGCCAGCCACAAGGCTCCCGCCGTATCGCGGAAGGCCACGGCGTCCACGCCCGGCAGGGTCATGCCATCGTGCTGATAGCCTGGTTCCTGAACGTGAAGAATAGATCGAAGTGCCATGCCCCGAGATCATTACTCGTGACCAATTTGAGCGAGTTGCTGCCTTGCGTGCGTCTCGCGCCCCGACCCAAATGGCGCCGCACGCGCAGCAGCCGGAACAACACGCTCACGGGTCTCGCCAAATGCGGCATGCCTGGGTGCGGTGCCGGGATGACACTCGGCTCGGGCACGTCGAGATCGAAGCAGAAATACTACTACTACAAATGCAACGAGCGGACGAACATCGGCCAGAGATGCAAATGCCCGAACGTCAGGCGGGAGAAGCTCGACGAGGTAGTCCTGCGGGCGATCGAGAAGCGAATTCTCGGCCCAGGCAGACTTGAGCAATTGCTCAGTGACGTGATCGAGCTTTCCGACGGAAAGCGGGGGAAGCTTGAGCAAGAACTTTCCCAAACCTGTGCTGAGCGAACCAGGCGACGCAATGCAATTGATCGGCTTCTTGTTTTGATCGAAGAGGGGGTCATGAAGCCGAGCGATCCTGAGTTCGCAAGCCGGCTCGCCGCGCTATCGGCGACGAGGGCGTCACGAGTCAATGGGCCGGAAGCCCCTTATTCAGACGAACACTACGTCCCCGAACTGATCGCCTCCGAACTGGCTTTTCTGGGCGTTCCTGGCATGGCGTTGACAGCGGAGATCGGGCGTCTCGTTGGCGCCAGCGCATAAGTCGGCTACACAGCCTGCCATGCTATCCCAGAAGACCCGCTACGCGATACGCGCCATGCAACACCTGGCCGATCACTATGGCCAGGGGCCGGTGCAACTGGCCGAAATTGCGGAGCGGCAGAAGATCCCCGCCAGCTTCCTCACAGTGATCCTGTCGGAACTGACACGGTTCGGCCTGGTCGCATCGATGCGCGGGCGCGACGGGGGATACTGGCTGGCCCTGTCCCCCATCGACATCACCTATGGCGACCTCATCCGCATCATGCGCGGTTCGCTGGCGCTGGTGCCCTGCGCCAGCCGCTATGCCCACGAAAAGTGCAAGAACTGCCTGGAAGAAGGCGAATGCCGGACCCGCGCCCTGATGCTCGACGTGCGCGACCGGACGGCGGAACTGCTCGACGGTATCCGCCTGTCCGACCGGATCGACCCGGTGCCGTCGTTCGCCGACGACCCCGCAGGGGCGCCCTGATCACCTCACCGCTCCAAGCGATCCTTCCAGCCTGAATGCAAAATCTTGACCCCTTGCCCTATTGTCAACAAAATTGATTGAGAATAGGGCCTCGAAGCGGCCAGGAGCCGCGTAACGAAGGGCCAGGCAATGCCACAGGATGACAAGCGCAGCGGCGATCCGGCCGCGTTCTTGCCCGAGGCGCTGGGCGTCGTCAGCGATGCGCTGTCGCGCCTGCGATATGGGGCAATCCAGCTTACCGTGCATGACGGGCGCGTGATGCAGATCGACGTGACCGAGAGGAAACGCCTCGGCGACTGACCCGACCACGGGCATCGCAAAGTTCAACTCTACTCCATCCCACCACTCCAAGGGACCAGCAGACCGGATCGCCGGATGCACGCCCGCTTGTTCGAAAGCGATACGATGCACCTGACTTCCATCCGCAGCCTGCTGCTGCTCTCCGCCGCCCTTGCACCAGCACCGGCTTTTACGCAGGCGCAACCAACTACCGAGCCTGAGACTGCCCAGACCGCGCCGACATTTGGCGACACCATTACGGTGACCGCGCGTCGTCGCGAGGAGAGCGCGCAGCAAGTGCCTGTGGCGATCAGCGTCGTAGGTGGCGATCAGCTCGATGCCATCGGCGCGTTCAACGTGCAGCGGCTGCAACAGCTTACTCCCGCGCTGAATTTCTACTCGTCCAACCCGCGGAACACCGCGATCAACATCCGCGGCATCGGCGTGCCGTTCGGCCTCACCAATGACGGGTTCGATCAGGGTGTCGGCATCTATGTGGATGATGTCTATTTCGCGCGCATTGCGTCTGCCACGCTCGATTTCCTCGATGTCGACCGGATCGAGGTGCTGCGCGGACCTCAAGGCACGCTCTATGGCAAGAACACCACGGCGGGCGCGGTCAACATCACTACGCGCCGTCCGACCTTCGACTTCGAAGGCAGCGCGGAGGTTTCCTTCGGCAACCTCGGCTTCAAACAGGGCAAGGCGTCCGTATCCGGGCCGCTGAGCGACAGCCTCGCGGCGCGGTTCGCGGTTTCCTCGACCAGCCGCCGCGGCACGATCTATAACGTCACGTCGAACAACTGGATCAACGAGCAGGAAAACCTTGGCCTGCGCGGGCAACTCTTGTGGGAGCCCCGCGCCGATCTCGAAGTCCTGCTGGCCGGCGATTTCAGCCGCCAGAACCCCGAGTGCTGCGCGCAGATCTATGTCCGCACCGGATCGACCCAGCGGCCCCTGAACCGCCAGTATGCGGCGCTCACCGCAGCGCAGGGCTATGAGGTCGTCAGCACAAACCCATTCGACCGGCTGACCGATGTCGATGCCTCGCTCAATGCGGGCAACGAGATCGGCGGCGGTTCGGTGCGGGCGATCTGGGACACCGGCCCCGGCACGCTGACCTCGATCACCGCCTACCGCTATTGGAACTGGCTGCCCGAGAACGACCGCGACTTTACCGGCCTTCCGATCAACACGGCGTCGAACAACCCTTCGCAACAGAAGCAGTATACGCAGGAGTTGCGCTACGCCCACGTGGGCGACAGCTACGATTTCCTGATCGGTGCCTTCGCTTTCCGCCAGGAAGTGCGCACCCAGGGCCTCACTCGCTTCGGTCCCGCTGCCAGCCGTTGGCTGCTCAACCCCACCAGCGCCTTGGCGAACGATCCTTCGGTGCTCGATGGCCTGACCGCCAACAACGATATCCGGCTCGACAACACCAGCCTGGCAGCCTTCGGGCAGTTCAACTGGCAGGTGACCGACCGGTTCTCGATCCAGCCGGGGTTCCGGGTGAACTATGACAAGAAGGTGGGGCTGTATGATTCCGTCGTAACCAATGGCGCAGGCCAGCTGGTGACTTTCGCCAGCACCGATCCGCGCATTGTCGCCCAGCGCGGCGTGGCCTCTCCGCAAAGGTTCGAGCCCAGATTCTCCGACTGGAACTTCAGCTACGATCTGACCGCGACGTTCGAACTGGCCGACGACATCAATAGCTATGCCACCTATGCCAAGACCTTCAAGCCGGGCGGGGTGAACCTCAACGGCGTGCCCAACGATGCGGCGGGCAACCCGATCCTGGCGGCAGGCGCGGTGCTGCCCGAATCGGTCACGCATTACGAAGCGGGCGTGAAGTCGCAGTTCTGGGACCGGCGGATCACGCTCAATGTCGGCGCGTTCCGCACCGATATCGACGATTACCAGGCGCTGGTGGTGAACGGCCAGTTCGGCGTGCAGCGCGGCTACCTCGCCAATGCCGAGGCGGTGCGGACGCAGGGTATCGAATGGGACCTGTCGGCCCGGCCGAGCGAGCGGTTCAGCGCCTATGTCGCAGGTTCCTATACCGATGCAACCTATCGCCGATTCACCGATGCGCCATGCCCGCCGGAACTCTCTGGCGGCGGCACAGGACCAGTGATCGGGGCTCCCGGCGCTCCGGGCACGAACAGTCCGGCCAACTGCGACATCTCGGGTCAGATCCTGCCCGGCGTGTCGAAATGGGTGTTCTCCTATGGTGCAGAGGCAAACGCTCCGGTGACCTTCCTGGAGCAGGACGGCGAGATCTACTTCGGGGTCGATGCCAACACCCGGTCGAGCTTCTCGTCCAATCCCACCCCGTCGATCTACACCCAGGTTGCCGGCTACTCGATCGCCAACTTCCGCGCGGGCTTCCGCACCGACAACGGGCTCAACATTTTCGCCTGGCTGCGCAACGCCTTCGACACCGAATACTTCGAACAGCTCGCCGTTCCTTCGGGCAACACCGGGCTGATCGTCGGCCAGCCGGGCGACGAGCGGACCTACGGCCTGACCATTGCCTACAATTTCTGATCCATCCGAACTGCCCAAGGGGACAACCTCATGTTCGATTTCCTGAACGATATTACGTTCTATGACCTGCTGCCGTTCATCCTGGTCGGATTTGCCGCACAGCTTATCGACGGTGCACTGGGAATGGCCTTTGGCGTTATCACGCAGACAATGCTTGTCAGCGTGCTGGGGCTGCCGCCCGCGGTGGCATCGGCCAGCGTTCACGGGGTCGAGATGTTCACCACTGCCGCATCAGGCACCAGCCACATCGCGCACAAGAACATCGACTGGGCGCTGTTCAGGCGGCTCGCGCCATTCGGCATTATTGGAGGTGTCGCCGGGGCCACGGTGCTTTCGAATATCGATGCGTCGCTGGCGCGGCCGTTTGTCATGATCTATCTGACCGGCGTTGGCCTTTACCTGCTGGTCAAAGCGGTGCGCAAGTTGCAGCCGACCGTCAGGGACCCGAAATACACCTCTCCACTGGCGGCGGTGGGCGGATTTCTGGATGCGGCGGGCGGCGGCGGCTGGGGGCCGGTGGTTACAAGCAACCTGCTCGTCCAGGGCAGCGACACGCGCAGGACCATCGGCACGGTCAACACCACCGAGTTCCTCGTGACGACCGCAATCACAATTGCCTTCGTGATCAGCCTGGGGACGGAGATCTTCTCGGAGTATCTCAATGTCGCGATCGGCCTGATTATCGGTGGCGTGATTGCCGCGCCGATCGGCGCGCGCATCACCGCCAAGGTGCCGGTGCGCCCGCTGCTGACTATCGTCGCTGTTGTGCTGATCGCAACCAGCGCGTTCAGCGTCTACCGGGCCTGGCCGATCTTCTGACTCCAGGAAGCGCTGCGTTTTCCCGCCTAAAGTCGTTCAACCGATAGGGAAGCTATGTAGACTTTGCGGCTCAACCACCAGAAAGCGCATGATAGACACTCGCCCGCGCAATACCGAGCGTGTTCGCAATCTCGGCGCCCCCCCAGCCCCTGGACCAGGTCGACCAGCCGCCAACGAACGACGCCATGGATCGCCGGGATCGGACCGCGCTCGACCGTTTCGCCAAGCGCTCGGCGCTGGGCTTCATTGAGCAGCGACTGTCTTCCAGGCGCCTCGCCATTGAGCAGACCATCGGGACCTCGGGCGTTGAACCTGACCACCCAGTCACGCACGACCTGTAAACCTACTCCGCCGATCCGCGCTGCCGCTGCCCGGCTGCCAACGTCGTAGATCTCGGCCAATGCCAAAAGCCGCCGGGGCCTGGTTCGCACTTTTCGACTTCCGCGCCAATTGCCTCAAGCTGCGGCCGTCAAAATCATCCCGCAAGCTAGCAGTTCATCGCCTCGATACAGCTCCTCGCACGACGCATCGCAATGCCATGAAATGACAACGGACAATTCTGAATCACACTCTCAGACGTTCATCTAAAAAATCGAGGAGCGCAGTAACGCTTGGCTTGCTCAATTTTTGCATGGGGACGAGCGCTTTGAGCCACAAAGGCGGCGGCCGGAAGCTAGGCAGAAGGGGCTTGAGAAGGCCAGCTTTGATGTCGTCCTCAACCAAGGTCGTGGGCAAAACCGCAATACCGAGGTGTCGGCGCACAGCTTCTCGCAGAATCAGCGTATCATTCACCTGGAAGCGTGGAATGACCGTCACCGCATAGTCCCCCGTCTCGCTGTAAAAATGCCAAACTGTGCCGTACAACAACGAAACGAGACAGCGATGATCGACAAGTTCTCTAGGGTGTTCGGGCTCCCCATGCTTTTCCAGATACTCGTAACTTGCATAGGTCGCATTAGTGTAGGGCATCAGAGGAAAATCGATGATCTGCTCCAAAGTCGACGGACGAGTGCCGATGACCAAATCACAGTCTTGGTTGGCCTGATTGTCCAGCCGGTCGTTCAGTCGCAGATCCATGTCGACTGAGGGGTACTTCGCAAGGAAATCGCTGAAGATTGGGCCGAAGATGCGACTGGTTACGGTGCCCGGAGCATCGATCCGCAAATGACCGTGAATTGTATTCCCCGTCTCAAATTCTCGCAACTCGTCGTAGTCCGTCAGCAATTTCTGACAGCGAGGCAGCACGCGGCTTCCATCGACCGTCAGGAGTACCTGACGGGTCGAGCGATGGAACAAGGTTATGCCGAATTCATGTTCGAGTTGGCCGATCCGCTTGGAGATAACAGAAGGCGCAACTGATAATGCGCGGGCAGCAGCGGCGAAGCTGCCCGATCGCACGACGGCGAGAAAGGTTCTGACGTTGACGAGTGTGTCCATTGTTCGCGTTCCGAGAATGCTAGGGTCACATTAAGCGTTATTGTTATCATACTCAACCGGGCTTAGCCTCCGCCACACAAACTAGACCAGGAATTGGCAAGTTCGGGAGGAGATACCAGATGAAGAAGGGCTTAAAGTTCGCTTCCAGCAGCTGCGTGATGGCACTGGCAACGTGCCTTGTGAGCGCAGGCGCGGTTTCCGCTCAGGATAACGCAAGCGAATCTCAGGCAGCAGACCAAGGCGATAGAATTGTCGTAACCGGGTCGCGCATCCAGTCCAGTTTCGAACGACCGACTCCGGTGACCATGCTGGGCGCGGACCGTCTTGAAGACCGCGGGATCACCAATCTGGGTGACGCGCTGAACGAACTGCCTTCCTTTCGCGCATCGAACACTCCAGCCACCTCGGGCCTAAATCCGGCGGCCGGCCTCAACATCGGCGGCCGTATCCTCGATTTGCGTGGGCTTGGTGCTGTGCGTACGCTGACGCTGGTTGATGGTCGCCGCTTCGTGCCGTCGACCACGCAGGCCACCGTTGACACCAATATGATCCCCTCGATCCTGCTGAGCCGCGCCGAGGTGGTCACTGGCGGCGCATCGGCAGTGTACGGTTCGGACGCGGTATCAGGCGTTGTCAACCTGCTGATCGACACCCGCTACACCGGCTACAAGTTCAACAGCCAGGTCGGCATTTCGAACGAGAATGACAATTTCACCCGGCAATTCGGCATGGCAGCCGGCTGGGAAATCGGTTCGAACCTTCATTTCGTCGTCGGTGGCGAATGGGAAAAGGCCGACGGCATAGATGCTTGCCGCGACCGCGACTGGTGCGTGAACGGCTTTACCATCGTTGGCCGCAACGCCCTGTCGCCGGGTCAGGCTCCGACCCGACCGGCAACCAATATCCTTCCTGGCGCCAGCGTATGGTCGACCGACTTTCAGGGCATAACCACGCCGCCCGCCAGCGCCTTTGTCGGCCGCGATACCCCGCTGCTTCGCCCGATCGACGGGATTACCTTCTCAGATAACGGCGTACCGCGTAGGTATCAGATTGGCACTTTTGCCAACAGCATCTGGATGATCGGCGGCGAAACGCCGGATCCATCGGTGGAGAACGTCTACTTCGATTTCCCGATTGTCTCGCCGACCGAACGGTACAGCGCGCTCGGACATCTGACCTGGGATGCCTCCCCCGATCTCACGCTCGAACTCGGGGTTAACGTTGGCCGGAGCGAAGGCACGCACCGCAGCACTGCCTATCGCAACACCGCGCTGACCATTCGCAATGACAATCCGTTCATTCCGCGCTCGACCGATCCCACGTTGGATATCCCAACTATTCTGGCCAACAGCGGCGCCACCAGCTTCACTCTGGGCAAGGGCTTCAACGATGTCGGACCAGTGCAGATTGCGGTCTCAAATGAGGTTTTCCGGGTAGTTGCGGCCGCCGAGTATGACCTTTCCGCCGACTGGCAGGCCGATGTCTATTACCAGTTCGGTCGGAACGATTTCCGCAGCGACCTGCGCAACAACACGATCACCGCCAACATTTTGCGTGCGCTCGATGCCACGACCCTGAACGGGCAGCCTGTCTGCCGGGTCAATGCCGACAGCAATCCAAACAACAACGATCCCGCCTGCGTGCCGCTCAATCCCTTTGGAACCGGGCAGGGTCCGAACTTCCAAGGCGCGGTGGACTATGTGACGGCAGACGGCTTCCAGACCAACCGCACGACACAGCACGTGATCGCCGGCAACATCACCGGCACGCTGTTCGAACTGCCCGCCGGGCCGCTCGGCGTGGCCTTCGGTGCAGAGTATCGCAGCGACACCGTGAATGGCGATACCGATGCCATCTCGCGGACCCGCGGCTTTTTCAACGCAGGCAATGGATCGCTGATTTCGGGCAAGATCGAAGTTACCGAAGGCTATGCCGAAGTTGACGTGCCGCTGGTGCGCGATGCGCCGTTCTTCAGCGAGCTGGGCCTCAACGGCGCGATCAGGCGGACGCAATACGACCGGTCGAGCGATTTTCAGGCGAGCACCTCGGTTGGTGTAACCACCTGGAAGGCGGGCGCGGTTTGGGCACCGGTCGATGCCGTGCGGTTCCGTGTAACCCGGTCGCGCGATATCCGCGCGCCCAACGTGTCCGAACTGTTTGGACCGGTAACAGCGGCCACGGGCATCCTGACCGATACCGGCAACGGCGGGGTGCAGGTGATCGTGCCGATTACCAGCGGCTCCAATGCTGGATTGCTTCCCGAAACGGCCGACACCTTTACTGCAGGCGTTGTGCTCCAGCCGCAGGGCGGGTTCCTCGGCCAATTCCGCGCTTCGATCGATTATTACGACATCGATATCAAGGATGCGATCAGCACGCTGGGGCAACAGAACATCGTCAACCGGTGTGTGGCTGGAGACCAGCTGAGCTGTTCGCTGATTACGCGCGATGTGAACAACAACATCACAAACGTGACCGATACTATCCAGAACGTGAACCAGCTGATCGCCCGCGGGATCGATTTCCAGATCGATTTCAACCAGCCGCTCGGTAACGAAAGCGATCTTTCGTTGGTGATCCTGGCCAGCCATGTGATGGACCTGATCACTGTGGATTCGGTGGGCCAGACCGAACGGGCGGGGCAGACCGGCCTGCGCGGCGGCACGCCTGCGGGCATTCCCGACTGGACTGTGGACGCTACCATGCGCCTCGATTTGAACGACACGTTCTCAATCAGCGGCCGTGCGCGGTGGATCAACAGCGGGTTCTTCTTCCCCACATTTGTCCAGCCGGGTGATGAAGGGTTTGCGTTTACCAACCCCAACAGCGCCAACATCAACTCCGTGCCTGCCCGGGCCTATTTCGATCTGCTCGGCACAGTCAACGTGCCGACCGGATTTACCGAGGATCTGGCATTCTATGCCGGGGTGGACAACATCCTCAATCAGGATCCGCCGCGCTTCCCGGGTGCCAACGGCGCCGGCAACAATGTGTTGTTCAACCCGATCGGCCGGTTCTTCAAGGCCGGGGTTCGCGCCACGTTCTAGCTCTAATGCTGGCCGGGCCAACCAGCCCGGCCGGCACAGCACGCTTCTAGACAAGCAGGTCACTGTTCTGGTGCCGGAGAGAGTTTTCAGCTGCGCTCCTGCAGTTTTTCTGGTGCCCGCGAGCATGAGCGCTCCCCCTGGTGGAAGTATCTGTCATGACAACCGAAAGCCGCACCATTGACGTCGCCAAGCTGATCGAAGGCCGCAAACTTGGACGCTTCGGTTATAGCCTGATCGCGGTTTCGTGGCTGATCACCTTCTTCGACGGCTTCGACATGATGATGGTCGGGTTCACCGCCCCCTACATGCGCGAAACCATGGCGCTCGACGAGCTGATGCTGGGTAATGTCTTCTCGGCGGGCCTGTTGGGCATGATGCTGGGCGGCTTTGCCTTTGCCTATCTCGGAGACCTGCTGGGGCGCCGCAAGTCGATCATCTGGGCAGCATTCGCCTTCGGCATCCTTACTTTTGCCACTGGGTTTGCCGAGACATACGAAGCGCTGGTGATCCTGCGCTTCCTAGACGGGTTTGCGATTGGCGGAATGCTGCCGCTGATCTGGGCACTCAATATCGAATTCGTACCCAAGCGCATGCGCTCAACCGTCGTGACAGTGATCATGATGGGCTATAGCATGGGTGCTGCCCTGGCTGGTCCGGTCACGGTTTGGCTGGCGCCTGTTTACGGGTGGCCGGCGGTGTATTTCTTCGGTGGTGCCTGCACGCTTGTCAGTGCTTCCATCTTGATTTTCACGCTACCGGAATCCATTCGCTTTCTGGCCGCAAAGGGTCTCCGGCCGGATATCATTGCAGCAACCATCAACCGCATGGATCCCGCTGCCGATGCCCGTACTCGTACCAGCCCGCAGGATAACTTTGTCCTGGTTGACGAGCTGCGCGATCCCGGCAATTTCCGGCTGGGCAAGCTGTTTAAGGGTGACCTCAAGCTGCTCACCCCACTGCTCTGGCTGGGATATACCGCCAGCACCATGGCGGTCTACTTCACGTCGAACTGGGGGCCGATCGTCTTCGAGGATCTCGATTTCTCGCGCGATACGGCGGCCTATGTCGGGTCAATCACCTCGGTTCTTGGCGCAGTGCTGGGCCTGGCCCTGATGCAGTTCACCGATAGGAAAGGCCCGTTCTTTGTGGCCGTCTATCCGCTGATCGCGTTTCCGGTCCTACTGTTTATCGGTTTGGCTTCGATGGGCGCTGACCTGTTCCTGCTCCTCTCGATCATCGGGATCAGCCTGGTAGGCGGCGCGCATTTCGGCATCCTGTCGATTGCCGGTGTCTATTATCCGAGCGCGATCAGGGCGAACGGGGCCGGCTGGGCCACATCGATCGCCAAGGTCGGCGGAATCGCCGGTCCGATCGTGGGTGGCTACATTTTGGCAAGTGGCCTGCCAATCGTGCGCAGTTTCGCCATCTTGGCGATTTGCCCGGCAATTCTCGCGCTCTGTGCAATCGGGATCGGCGTCACCGTGCGCCGGCGCAGAAGCGAAATCGTCCCCCCTTATCCCGGCGAAGCCGTGTCCTCCTGAAGAAAGGTTCCAATCATGACACTCAGAAGCCTGGCAGCCAATTCGCCCGTCCGACGCGCCCATTGGCAAGCCTTGGGTTTGAGCCCCGAAGACCTGCTCAAGCCCAAGATCGCGGTGGTCAATTCCTCGTCCGAACTGGCAATCTGCTTTGCCCATCTTGATGGCGTGGCCAAAGTGGTCAAGGAGGCCATACGGGCCGCCGGGGGTGTGCCTTTTGAAGTCCGCACGACGGCGCCGTCCGATTTCATCACCGGTGCCGCCAAGCAGGGCAGCTACATCCTTGCCGGGCGCGATCTGGTGACCAACGACATCGAAGCGCAAGTCGAAGCCGCGCTGCTTGACGGGATGGTCTGCCTGACGAGTTGCGATAAGACCCCGCCGGGCCATCTGATGGCGGCGATGCGGCTCAACATTCCTACTTTGCTAGTGATCGGCGGCTATCAGGCTTCAGGCATGATCGGCGAAGATCACATCGATATCGAGGACTTGTTCTCGGGCGGGGTCGGCGAAGCGCTGGGCAAGGCCGGCAAGCATTCGGTGGACGACATGGCCAAGCAGGCTGTCCGGGGGCCGGGTGTCTGTGCCGGCATGGCTACGGCGAACACCATGCATTGCGTGGTCGAGGCGCTGGGAATGTGCGTATCGGGCTCCGCGCCGGTTCGTGCCAATAGCGACAAGATGTTCGACGCTGCCCGTGCCGCCGGTGCCCGCATTGTCGAGATGGTCAATGAAGATCTCACTCCCCGCAAGATCATGACCGCAGGTGCCTTCCGCAACGCAGCAGCGATGGTGCTGGCGGTTTCAGGCTCGATCAATGCGATCAAGCACTTGCAGGCGACCGCTTGCGAAGGCGGGCTAGATGTCGACCTTTTCGAAATTTGGGATACGATGGGCCGCAAGGTGCCAACGCTTTCGGCAGTGCGCCCCAATGGCAAGGTGCGGATCGAACAGTTTGAGGATGCGGGCGGGGCGCAGGCCATGCTCAAGCAACTTGAATCGCTGCTCGATTGCGATGTCATCGTAGCCTCGGGAAGGACGATGAGCGAGGAACTGGCCAATGTGCTGGTGGGAGATGACGAGGTTATCCGTCCGCTCGAACGCCCGATTTCGCCTGGCCCGTCGATCGCCATTCTCAAAGGTTCGCTCGCTCCAGAAAGCGCTATCGTTAAACTGGGAATTCGCGATGGCTCGCGCCCAGAAAGCTTCACCGGAACAGCGCGGGTGTTCGAGAACACCCAGTCTGCGATGGAAGCAATCACTGAAGGCCGGGTGCAAAAGGGTGACGTGCTCGTTTTGCGCGGTCAGGGGCTGAAGGGCGGTCCGGCCATGGGTGGCGGCGCGTCTTTTATCCTGTTTGCCATTGATGCAGCCGGCCTTGCAAAGGACGTGGCCTTTGTGACCGACGGGCAGTTGTCCGGGTTGTGCCTGAAAGGGTTGACCATCGCCGAAGTGGCACCTGAGGGCGCCGTGGGCGGCCCGATTGGCAAAGTGCGCGACGGGGATCGGATCGAAATCGACGTTTCGGAACGGCGGATGGACCTGATGGTATCGCCAGAAGAACTGGCGAAAAGGCCCGGCCCGGACAATGCCTATCCTGTTGCGGCGGATGGCTGGCTCGGCATGTATCGGCGCGATGTGCAGCCTATGGCAACGGGCGCGGTCTTGATCGACCTGGTCAAGTAGCGGGAGAACGAACATGGTAAGGCTCACCGATGATGAGAGCGCGATGCGTGATGGACGCGATGGGGCGGCCGTGGCGAAAGCGATGGACCTGCTGATCCGCTATGCCGATGCGCTGGGCGCCGAAGACTTCGTCTACACCAACAATGTCGCCGGCGTCCCGGGATCGTCGCCGCAATGGGTGAAAGACTATTACGCCGAGGACGGCGGCGACTACCGCGCGGTTTTCTCCCGCTTCGATCTCGATTCCGACGAGGTCGTGGACGTGCCGCGAATGAACGCGTTCAGCTGCCACTTGCAGGGTGGAATGGATCCCGAACTGTGGCGCGAACAGGGGATGAGCGAGGAAGCTTTCGTGAACTTCGCAACCGATGAACGCGAAGTCGCCGATCACGGAATCCAGGTCCTAAAGACCTGCACGCCTTACCTTGCCGGCAATGTGCCGGTGATGGGCGAGCATTGCGCGTGGATGGAATCGTCTGCGGTCGTGTTCTGCAACTCGGTCATCGGCGGGCGCACCAATTGCGAAGGGCGGGAATCGACCAGTGCGGCCATGCTGGCCAACCGGGTCCCCGACTGGGGCTTCCACAAGGATGACTATCGCCGTGCGCAGCATTCGATTGACGTGCAGGTGCCCGTCGACACAATCCGCGAATGGGGCATGCTGGGTTATTACACCGGCAGCGCGGTTGAAGATTCCATTCCAATGCTTGATGGATCGATCACAGCTCCAACGCTGATCAAGCACAAGCATTTCGGCGCAGCGGCGGCATCGTCTGGCGGGGTCGAAATGTACCACATGGTCGGGGTCACGCCCGAGGCGGCGACGCGGGACCATGCTTTCGGCGGTCCTGAACAGGGTGAACGGTTCACCTATGGCCAGGAGGAACGCGCGGCAGTCTATGAACGGCTGAATAGTATCGGGCACAGCCACGATGTGGACTATGTCATGCTCGGATGTCCGCACTATTCGATCGACCAGATCGCCGACGCAGCGCGGATGCTCGAAGGACGGCGCGTGCATGAGAACTGCGCCTTGTGGATCTTCACCAGCCGCGCGGTAAAAGCGACCGCCGTCGCCAGCGGGCATGAGGCGATCCTGCGCAAGGCAGGAGCGATCCTGATGACCGACACCTGTTCCGCCATTAGTCAGGCAGTGCCCAACGGCACCAAGGTGGCGGCTTTCGACAGCGCCAAGCAGGTCCACTATCTACCCGCGATGATGGGCATAGAAGGCTGGTTCGGCACAACGCAGGATTGCATCGATGCGGCATGTACCAGCCGCTGGCAGGGGAGATTGAACTGATGGTTACTATCGCGATCGATGCGCCAGATGTCCGTATCCGGGGCCGCAAAGTGGTAGGCGGCGTTTCGGAAGGAGAAGCCCTTGTGACAAGCCAGACCATTTCAGGGTGGGGCGGGGTCAACCCTATGAAGGGTGAAGTGATCGAAAGCCATCATGAGCTCCGGGGCGTAAGCTTTGCCAACAAGATCCTCGTGTTTCCCGGCGCAAAAGGGTCTTCCGGCTGGTCAGGCATTTTTCATCTGACCCGGCTGACCGGCTGCGCGCCGCTGGGCATGCTTTACAATACAACCACGACCAAGGCCGCCTTGGGTGCGGTCGTGTTGCGGGTGCCAACCATGACTGATTTCGACTCCAATCCGCTCGACCTCATCGAAACCGGGGACTGGGTGCGGATTGATGCCGATGCAGGCGAAGTGCAGATTTGGAAAAGGCAGGCGCAATGAGTTCCGAAGCAGAAGATAGCAGGCCCAAACTGCAACGGGTAGAAGGACACAGCGAGGACCGCTTCCTGGGATCGGACGTGTTCGAAAGTTCGGGCCGCAACATTCCTCCCCCCAATGGAACCGGCACGATCCGCGAGGCTGCGCGGGATATCGACATCTATCACCAGTGCGACGTGGCCGTAATCGGCGGCGGTCCGGCCGGTTGCGCCGCCGCTTGGGCGGCCGCAAAGGCAGGGGCTGAGGTCACTCTGATCGAGCGGTACAACTGCCTCGGCGGTCTTTCGACCGGCGGGCTCGTCATGTGGATCGATCGCATGACCGACTGGGAAGGCAATCACGTCATCCAGGGCTTCGCCCGCGAATTCATCGATCGCATGCCAGCCGATGCCATTGCCGGCCCACCTCGGACGGACTGGGGCTCGAAAGACCCGATGAAGGCCGGCTATTGGGGCAACCGCACCACCGCATTTCACGGCATCGTATGCTGGGCGCCCACCATCGATCCTGAGCGCATGAAGCTCAATGCGCAGGAAATGCTGCTTGAGGCGGGCGTCCGCATCGTGTTCCATGCTTGGGGTTCGCGTCCGATCATTGAGGATGGCGTGGCCAAGGGCGTGGTCTTCGAAAGCAAGGCCGGGCGTCAGGCGCTGCTCGCCAAAGTCGTGGTCGATACCACCGGCGATGGTGACATGTTCGCGCGTGCCGGGGCCGACTTCGATACCGACATCGAAGAAGGCGACGTGCACCATTCGATGAACACCAGCTGGGTGATCGGCGGCGTGAACATGGATCGCTGGATCAACTGGAAGGTTCTTTATCCCGAGCAATTGACCGACTTGATGAACAAGGGGCGGCAGGAGCTCGGGTTCTTCCAGACACCTTATGTCAGTTGGCGGCCCGACATTGCTCTGTTCCTTGGCCCGCGCCAGTCAGGATTGTCCGCGCTTGATGTTGACGACATGACCGAAGTCGAGATCCGCAGTCACCGGCTGATGGAGGGGCATTGCCGCTTCTTCCGCGAAAATGCGCCCGGCTTCGAGAACGCGTACAGCCTGCAAAGCGCCAGCCAGTTGGGCGTGCGGCACACCCGGCGCCTCAGCGGAATCGGCCGGATCGAACGCAAGGACTGGGGCAACGGCACGCCGGTGGCCGACGAAATCGGCATCAGCCCGTCAATCAGTCCGAAATTCCCGATCGTGTCGGTGCCCTATGGCAGCCTGGTGCCGCGCAATCTTGATGGCTTGCTGGCAGCTGGTCGCCACATCAGCTGCGATGCGAACAGCCACGGCTTCATGCGCGAGATACCGCAGTGCTGGCTGACCGGCCACGCTGCCGGTGTAGCTGCGGCCCTTGCAGCAAACGGCAACGTTCAGCCGCGGGCACTAAAGGTCGCGGATATTCGCAAAACGCTTCGTGTCCAGGGTGCCCATCTTTCAAGCGAGCCTGCCTTCCTCGCCGCCAAGTCCGACTTGCTGCAAGGATAACTGCCCAGCGCAAATGCTGCGCTGTTGGGGCTCCGCCTATCTTTGTTTCCGATAGGCGGAGCGGCTGGCCCCTCATGACGCTCTGGCGACATCACCGGCACTCGTCAGCTTGCGGGCAAACCATGCCAAGGCAAGAATGCAGACGAGGATCCCGGCAAGGCATCCTGCGGTAAAGAGATAGCCATCCATCGCCGCCTGCCGCCCGGAGAGAAACTGGGCTCCAAAGATTGGTGCTGCCACCGCTGCAAACTTGGCCATGAAACTTGCCCAGCCGCCGCCAGTCGCGCGCACAGTGCTGGGATAGTAGATGCTGGTGACCGAAATGACGGCTGCGTGGCCTGCACCCACCAGAGTCGATCCGATCAGCAAGAGGATCACAAGGTATGTGCCGCCTGTGGCATAGCCAAAGCCCACCAGCAGCACGAAGGGGATTGCCAACAAGGGCGCCAGCGCGATCCAGCCGGGGCCGCGCTTCTCTGTCATTGCTAGCAGGGCCACCCCTACAATTGCGCCGATGATTGCCGAGGAACTGCCGAGCCACGCGGCATCGGTGCGGGCGATCCCGAGGTTTTCCATAAATATCACCCCGTAGGCGCTTTTCAGGTACATCGCGAAACTGGAGAAGAAATAGGCGGCCCAGATCAGCGGGGTCACGATAAGCAGGGCACCGACAAACAGTTCGCGGAATTTCAGGATCGGATTGGCACTGTCGGTGGTCTTGCGTTCGTCCGATAGGATGAAGGTGGAGTAGGGGCTGGCATCGAAGCCCGGCTTGAAGCGCGCCAGCATCGGCGCGATTTTCTCTGCCGGGCGTCCCTTTGCAACCATCCAGCGGGTGCTTTCGGGCAATGTGAACAGCAGGTATAGTGAAAACACGCCGGTCATTGCGCCGCAGACCCAGAAGATGCCTTGCCAGCCAAGGACCGGCGCCACCCAGTTCGCGATCGGAGCGGCCGATGCGCTGCCGAAGGAAAACCCCATCATGATGATCGTAACCGAGGTCGCGCGCATGCTCTTGGGCATGCTCTCAATGCTGAGTGCCCAGACGGGGGCCAGCAGCCCCCCGATAGCCAGCCCCGATACAAAGCGCAGGCCAATTAATTGTTCGGCCGTTCCAGCAAAGCCCACCATCGTGGTGAAGACCGCGCTGCCGATCGTGCAGGCGATGATCACCGGCCGTCTGCCGAAAATGTCTCCGAGGTAGGAGCCGAACAGCGATCCGATCATCTGTCCGAGAAACGCTGCCGAGCTTACGTATCCCGTCATGGAATCTGTTAGACCCATGTCGTCGCGAATATATGGCAGTGCGTAAGCTAGAGCGGAGAAATCCTGCCCGTCGAAGAAAGTGACGAGGCTGCACAGGACCAGAATTTGCCAATGGTAGCGGGAAAATTTCAGGTCCCGCATGAACATGGCAACATCAAGCTTAGCTTCGGTGGCGGAGACCATTGCACATCCTCTGGGCAGGTTTTGTTATGAACGATTATTACATCAATAGGCCCAGCCTACCCCTTTAGCTCCCCGCCGTCAGATCGACGGTGGCGCCAGGGAGACCAGTTGCGTTTCCCGAACTCTAACAGACCAAGGTAAACGCTGGAAATTTAAAGCGACCGGAGCAGGAGCCCCGATGCTTGAACTTAGCGGACCGCAATTCGGCGCGTGGCGAGCCCAGTAGTAGTCTCTGCCCAACTCATCGCTCGCAGCTTGCTTAGCGATTCACCTGTTGCCTGGGTCGGAAGCGCCAGTCTCCCGGAATTACGCCATTTCCACCCTGCCTCGATCTGAACTTTTGGCGACGAAGACCACGCTGGGTGACAGTCCCGCCATCATGCTGATTGGCCAAGTTGCGGCATCGGAAGACTGACCGGGCAGCGCGTTGCGTCGAGGTTGTCTCGACCATCTAGCTCATGGATGTCACCTGTGCGGCAGCCATCAGCTTGATGGATGGCACCTGCTCTGGCGACACCGCCTGATTGGCACCATCCGGGTGGCATGTCGCGGCAATCCCTAGGACCTCAATCTCCAGCGCAATACGCAAACCTAGCCGTGGCTTCGCGTGGATCAACCAACGCTGCGTTGCGATTGTCGTCACACCTGTTTCAGCGTCCAGGCGAAATCCGCACAATAAGGTGGGACAACGTCGATCTAGAAAGTGCAATCTGGACGATACCGGCAGGTGACACCAAGATGCGCAGGGAACACCGGGTTCCACTCTCTCGTCAGGCCCTCAAGATCATACGTTTGGTGCAGGATGCATCTCAATACAGTGTATATGTGTTTCCCAGCTTCAACCCGAGGAAGCCGCTCTCGGAGAACGCGGTAAACGGCGCGCTAAAGAGGCTCGGCTATGGCGGGGTAATGACAGCGCATGGCTTTCGGACGACGGCGAGCTCCTTGCTCAACGAGAGTAATCGCTGGAGTCCTGACGCGATCGAACGTGCCCTTGCACATCAGGACAGTAACGCGGTGAGAGCGGTGTACAACCGGACCCAGTACTGGAATGAGCGCGTTCAGATGATGCAGTGGTGGTCGGACGAGCTCGACGCAATGAAGCGGCTCAACGCAGTGTGAAGAAGGGAACTTTCGTTTCCCCAACTGGCCCCCAAAACGACCCCCAATAACCGCGGCTTCCAGCTGCCAGCGACGATCATCCGCGAACAACCCACACTAACTTGTCACTGTTTCTAAGAGACTTTTTACGCATTCGCCGTCAGGGGCGAATGCGTAAATGGTGCCAGAAGAGGACTCGAACAGAATATAGATTCTGCTTATAGTTCATGTGTTTACCCGATGCGGCTTTCACCCGAAGGCCCGCAAAAAGGCCCTCAAGATTCTAGGTGTGTGGCGGTTCGATGCCTGTGTGGGGACTCACATCAGGAAAAAATGGCGGATTTCTGCGATTCTCGAGCGGAGAAAAAATGGCAATTGCGGGCCTTTCGGACTCTCAAAAGGCCCGCAAAAGTTCGTTCAGCTAATGTTCCATTGTTCGTGGCAGGCGTGCCCCCAAGCACACTGCGTTACATTGTCGAGCTTGGCACCATGGTCCTGGTGGGATGATCGGGGTTGGCGTTCGACAGACGGGTGAGCCCCTGGCACGGCAGCAGCTTAATCACGGCTATAGGATCCGCGATGCGGTAAGGCGCAGGACGGCTTTTTATCCTGCGATCGTTGATATTTGGGAGTTTGCAGGATAAAAGATGCAAGTGGCCGTCATCCAGCCCTTCTCTGCCGAGCAGGAACGTGCGCTCATCAACATGCGCCAACGCTACGATGGGTGGATTGAGGCCGAACGCGAACTCTATGCGATGCCTTACGATCTGAAACGCAAGAAGATTGCAGGGCAACGCACTGCTCGACGCGGTCTCCGAACCGATGCCCCATTATCCTTTGGATGACACGTTCGTGAGCAGCCTGCCGAGCGACCTTGTGCCGCACTGGGAAGAATGGAGGAAGCGGCGCGACTAGCGATTGATGATATCAGCGATTTTCGACCGGTTGACGTTTAGGGAGAGTCCCTTCCTCGCGGCATCACGCTCTCATTCATTCTCGCTCGAATGCTGCAGTATTGCTGATCTTCGTCTTGAAAGGCGATCCGATACAATTCCGCCGCATACGGTGAGCAGCGGTGATACACCAGGAGACGCCAAGGCTGGTCTTGCTGAAAATCAGATTTGTCGTCCGTCCAGAGGACGCCACCAGCGTTCATTGTTGAGGTACCACCTCAGCGTACCGGCAAGGCCATCGGCTAAAGCGTGGAGCGGCTGATAGCCCAGTTCCTGTCGTGCCTTTGTATCATCGATGGCATAGCGCCGGTCATGACCTGGACGGTCTGGCACATAGGTCCTCAATTCCAGAGCAGACCCACCGTAGGCAGAGGGCGCGCAGGGAAATCGCGCCGCGAGCCCCACAACTTCGGAAAAGGCACGGTCCACTTCTGAACAGATGCGATCGATCATGACCAAGTTGGGCAATTCGGAACCGCCACCAATGTTGTAAGTCTCCCCGGGGACGCCACGCTTGATACAAAGCTCGATACCGCGGCAGTGGTCTGCAACATGGAGCCAGTCACGCACGTTCTTTCCGTCACCGTAGATCGGTATCGGGCGTCCGTGCAGCGCGTTCAGAAGGGCCAAGGGTATCAACTTTTCAGGATACTGGTACGGTCCATAATTGTTCGAGCAGTGGCTTGTCGTTACGTCCAAGCCATAGGTGTGGTGATAGGCACGCACGAGATGGCCCGAGGCTGCCTTCGACGCGGAGTAGGGCGAGTTGGGTGCATAGGGCGTCGTTTCCGTGAAAGCCGGATCGCGCGGCCCTAGCGAACCGAACACCTCGTCGGTCGAGATGTGATGGAAACGGTGCGGCTGGCCCGTCCCAGAGTCGAGCCAAACCTTTCGCGCTGCTTTTAGCAAACTGTTTGTGCCCAAGATGTTGGTGCCGATGAATGCGTCCGGCCCGCTGATCGAACGGTCGACATGGCTTTCGGCGGCGAAATGCACGATGGTGGTGATTGCCCGATCGCGCAGCAGTCGCTCAACCAGATCATTATCGCGTATATCGCCGACAACAAGTTCGGCTTGCTCCACTCCGTCAATCGTCGAGCGGTTGCCGGCGTAGGTCAAGCAATCAAGAATTGTGATGTTGTCATTCGGATGAGCATTTACCCAGTAATGTACGAAGTTGCCACCGATGAACCCGGCTCCTCCTGTGACCAGCAGATTAGCCACGCATTTTTTCCCTTTCGAGCTTACGGCGTAGATTGACGCGCAAATGGGTGTGACCATCGTCCAGTAGGCTGCGCGTCGCGATGCAGTCGAGCAGCGAGAAGGCCGGGCGTCTGGCAGTAGTAGGGTAGTCCGAGGTCGTCAGCGGGTATATTGTTATGGCGTGAGCGAGCAAACCTGCAGCCAGTGCGTTGTCTTGAATTGCGACTGCGAAGTCGTACCAACTCGCCACACCCGCATCGCTGTGATGAAAGGTACCACTCCCCTCTTTGGCAATCAGTCCCCAAAGGGCTGGGGCCAATCCGGGAGCCCAAATCGGAGACCCAATCTGGTCGACCACCACTCCCCACGTGTCGCGCTCGGCCATCAGGAGCAGCATGGTGCGTGCAAAGTAAGTGCCCCCAGCGTTGCATACGAACGATGTATGAACCAATAGGACGTCCGCTCGCAATGCGTTCTCGCCCTCAGTCTTGGTCCGTCCATGCACAGTCAGCGGATTGCGCGTGTCACTCGGAGAGTAGGCGCGAGAAGGTGGTAAGCGGTGTTTTCAGCCCACGCGGGCGGCGGGCAGAAGTTCGTCGATCCGCGATGTGGGGTGACCGCTTGCCAGGCTGGTGAGCGTTGCGGTCAACCATGTGTGCGGGTTGATTCCAGCGAGTTTGCAGTTCTCGATTAGGGTGGCGATCACCGCCCAGTTGTCACCGCCCTCGTCTGATCCGGCGAACAGGGCGTTCTTGCGGTTGAGAGCCAGTGGGCGGATGGCGCGTTCGACGGCGTTGTTGTCGAGATCGATGCGGCCATCGTCGAGGAAGTGCATCAAGCCGTCCCAGCGCGGGAGGGTATAGCGGATCGCCTCGCCCAGACGGCTCTTGGCGCTGACCTGCCGGTCGCGTGCCTCGAGGAAGTTGTGCAGGTCGTCGATGATCGGGCGGCTGCGCTGGTCACGGACGTCGCGACGTTCGTCAGCGGGTAGCCCGCGGATATCGTCTTCGATAGCGTAGAGCGACGCAATGCGGCGCAGCACTTCGGCGGCCACGGGCGAGCTCTCGGCCAGCTCATAGAACTTGCGGCGCACGTGCGCCCAGCAGAACGCGAGGCGGATCTGCTGGTGACGCCGGGCCAGCGCGGTGTAGGCACTATAGCCGTCGACCTGCAGGATGCCTGCAAAGCCCTGGAGATGCGCTTCGGGTCGCTCGGTCTTGCGATCGGCGGCATAGACATAGGCCACCATCGGCGGATCACTGCCGCCCCAAGGTTGATCATCGCAGGCATAGGCCCAGATCTGGCCGGTCTTGGTTCGCTTGCGCCCGGGCTCGAGCACAGGCGCGGTGGTCTCGTCAGCGAACAATCGCTCGGATCGTCGCAATCGCTCGAGGATGTGGTCGCGCAAGGGGCGCAGATACCATGCTGCCCTTCCAACCCAGTCTGCAAGGGTGGAGCGATCAAGCTGGATGCCCTGCCGGGCATAGATTTGCGCTTGCCGGTAGAGCGGCAGGTGATCGGCATACTTGGAGACCAGCACCTGTGCGATCAGCGCCTCGGTTGGGATGCCGCCCTCGACGATCCGTGCCGGTGCCGGAGCCTGGACGACCGCGCTCTCGCATGAGCGGCAGCCATAGCGCGGGCGCCGGGTAACCAGCACACGGAACGTGGTGGGCACTACATCGAGGCGTTCGGAGACATCCTCGCTGATCTGGTGGAGCGCTCCGCCGCAGCAGGAGCAGGCTTTATCCTCGACGTCGATGACCTGCTCGATCCGCTCAAGATGGGCGGGCAGCGAACCGCGGTTGGTCTTGCGCGGGCGATCGCCCTCCGGTCTGGGCATCGCAGCGTCACGTGCGGCGTGCACGCTGCCGAGCGCGGTCTCGATATCCTCCAGGGCGAGCTCGAACTGATCGGGGTCGAGCTGCTCAGACTTGCGGCCGAACCGGTACCGCTGGAAGGCCTCGAGGATCGCCTGCAGCCGTTCGATCCGGGCATCGGCCTTGCTCTTGGCATCGGTGAGATCGGTCAGTGTGCGGGCCTGTTCGAGGACGAGCGCACGCAGTGCGTCAAGGTCATCGGGAAGGTCCGCTTCCATCAGCATATGCAGGTTGAATCAGTCTGCGCGCACCCCGTCAAGCGGCAATCTGGGGTGCGATCGGACGACGTCCGCCATGCACGCGGCGCCAGTCCAGACCCTCCAGCAAAGCGCCCAGCTGGGCGGCTGTGAGGCGCATCACGCCCTCCTGAATCTGCGGCCATCTGAAGGTGCCTTGCTCGAGCCTCTTGGCCATCAGGCACAGGCCTGTTCCGTCCCACCAGATGAGCTTGATCCGGTCTGCGCGCTTGGCGCGGAACACATAGATGACCCCGGAATAGGGCTTGCCGCCATACTCGGCCGCCACCAGTGCCGCGAGCGAGTCCGCTCCTTTGCGAAAATCCACTGGGCGGGTCGCCACCATCACCTTCGCGCCGGGCGCCGGGCCGATCATCGTGATGCTCGAAGGGCGGTGATTACCGCCGTGATCGTATCCGCATCAGCGCCGCTCCCGATCCTGACCAGCGCGCCGCCAATCTCCAGCTCGATCGGTGCAGGCCCGGAGCGACGACGGCGACGCGATCTGCCAGCATCAGGCACAGGCTCCGGCGATGCCTCGGGCGCGATTATCACTGGCACGAATGCCGGACCTTGCTGCTCCAAGGCCGCTGGGACGGGGGCGCCCTGATCCTTGCACCGCCTGACCAGCTCTTTGCGCCAAGTATATATCTGCGAGGTATCCAAGCCGTGACGTCGGGCAACAGCGGTGACCCGCTCCCCTCCAGGCCAGCACTCCGCGAGGATCGACGCCTTTACTGCGTCAGGCCAATCCCGGCGCTTACCTGCGCCAGTGAATACCTCGAAGCGGCGAGCACCCTTGCTCACAGGATCATCACCAGAGATTATCATAGGAGCAGCGCCTCACCCAACATCAGGCCGCGCAAGCTCGGCGCTTCACATCATCCGCGCAAGGTGGGCTCAGGACATCGCTTACAGAAGGTGCACGACCGAAGACGAAGTCAGCTGCGCAGCCTGACCAACTTTGAAAAGGCCAGAATGGAATACGCTATCGGGCTGGATTTTGGCGCTCAACGCAAAACACAGAGCTAAGCATCGGTCTTGTCCTTCCAGTAGCGGCCGTGGGCCCTGTGAATTTCTCCGGCTTCGGCCATGCGCCAAAGACGAGTGCGGACGGCCCCGATGGTGATGTCAAATACGCCAGCATAGACGAGGTCCTTGTGCACTTCGGCAGGGCTTTTTGCCTTTATGCGCTCGCACTCAAGAGCATCGATCATAAGCATCCGCTTTGTACCGGGAGGTCGGGGATACCGGGCTTTGCGCGGTGTGACGGGAGTATTGAGTTCCTCGACCGGGATGACCTCACCCAGCACCCGCAAGGCGGTTAGAATGTCGAACCTTTCGTTTTCGGCCTTTTTGATCTCGTCGAAAAGTTTCGATATCCGTGAGTCCACCTCGGCTAGGCGGCCTCGTATCGTCTCAATCACAGGACTCATCGCATCTCACCCCTTCACACCCGCAGACTTGAAAACACTCCAAGGCCGACGAGTTCGCTCTCCCCGCAGCATTGGCAACTTTGCTAATGGGCCTAGGAACAAACCTAGCCCCCGAAGCACGAGGTCGCCTGGTCATTCGCGCGACCACTCCTGCCTTGTCTTCCTTGGCCATTCTGTCTGCGATTGCACTAGACAACAATTGTAAAGCATTGTGGACCACATCTGGCAATAGGCGGCTCGATTGAGTACCGGCATATTGGGCGCATTTTGGCGCCAAGGGCGCCCTCCCTCTGAGTAGCCCCTAGTTTGGTGATCGCGGCAAACCACAGGTCCGTGCCCACTGCAACGGCAGGATTGAAGCCGAAGAGCAGGATCAGGATCGGCGTCATGAGCGAGCCGCCGCCAACACCTGTGCGACCAACCAGGAAGCTGACGAACATGACAGAACCCCCTACCCTCGGGGCTCAGCACTCCAGCGTTGCATTTGGTTTGACAAAGCCCCCCAGAGGGTGTGCGGCATGTTCAGGACGACCTCTTCACGTGCAGCGCATCCAGCAACGGCTGGATCTTGTCGCCGTACTTCTCCCAGCGCGAAACCGACGTTGTGTAAATTGGCTTGCGCACCTGTGCGACACTGGCCGTCTTCACAGGGCGCGAAGACTTGTGGAATTCGACACATCGGTCATCCCAAGGCAAGCCAATGAAGTCTATCAGCCGGCGGGCCTCAGCCTCTGTGTCCTTTACAACATCCTCATAGACAACCGTCGTCAAGACGCCGGCGGGAAGAACCTGCTTCCAATGATCCATCAGGCTTTCGTATTGGAGGTAATAGCGCCCGATCTCCCCAAGGTCATAACTGTGAGGCATATCGTCTTTGAACAACTTAGTGAATGCCGAAAGGCATGTATCGACGGGATTGCGCCTCGTATTTATTATCTTGGCATTTGGATAAAGAATATGGATAAGGCCGACGAAAAAATAATTAGTGAGGAGCTTATCGGTAATTTTCTTTGCCTCGCCAGAAGAGGCTAATACATCTATAAGATACTTTTTTCCTAAGATATTCCATTGCTCGACACTCATCTCCCTCGTCATTTCAGGAAAACGCGACAAGGATGGGAACCGGTCCCGCAATCCATTCAGCGCCCGGCTAAAATATTTCACTTCGCCCGCGCCGTAGACATCAGGATGACTGGAAATGATCTGTTCAACCAGGGTCGATCCTGATCGGGGCATACCTAGGATAAAGACCGGGCGATCATCCATGATGCCGTCATATGGCCGATCCTCAAAAATTTCCTTCGGGAACGCCTGCTTAATCTTGTCAAAAAAGCTAAAGGTTTCTGTTTCAACATAACGCAACCTGGCGCGCTTCAACTTGCCTCCCGCGATGAAATGCTCAAGCGCCTTCTCATGCTGTCCAACATCATCCAGCGCCTTGGCATAGGCAAAATGCAGCGGCAGGAGTTGGTCTTCGCTCAACTCCTCTGAGGTGGTCATGATGCGCTCAATTTGCCCGAAAAGTTGTGGTTCTTTCGAGAAATCGACCAAATCGTTCAAATTCGAATAGGCTCCATAGACTTTGTCGTTGATTTCTAGAGCCTTCAGGATCTGCTTGCGCGCCTCATCAAGCCGACCAACCGACTTGAGGGCAACACCGTAATAATTGCGAGCCACCGCATTGCCGGGCTCCAACTGCGTGACTTTTTCCAACAATGTGATGGCTTCGTCATACCGATCTGTTTCATGCATCAATTGCCCAAGCACCACCATGGCCTCGCAATTGGTCGCATCGTCTTCCAAGACCATGCGGCAAGCCTGTTCAGCAGCCTGAAAGTTGGATCGCTTTAGCTGAATACGCGCCGTCAGAATGAGGCTGCCTGGGTTTCTCGGCGCAAACCGCAGCACATCAGACAATTCCCTTAAGGCGTCGACTTCCCTGTTCTCGGCAAAATAGAGGGCCGCCAGATTGTTATACGCCTCCGTATAACGCGGCCGCTGCGCGATTGCCTTTTTGAAAGCATGCTGGGCCTGATCTGGCTTTTTCAACTCGCGCAGCATGGTTCCAAGATTGTTATAAGCTTCCGGATAGACTTCCCGGTATGAGAGAGCGTTCTGGTAAGCTTCCAATGCTCCCGGCACATCTCCGAGCAATCTCAGGGTATTGCCCAGATTGTTGTACGCCTCAGCAAAAGAGGGATTCAGCTCCAATGCGCGATTGTAGCATGCGATCGCTTGGGTAAATTCCTTCCGGTCATAGCGAACGATGCCTAGATTGTTATGCGCCCGCGCATTTTCGGGATCTAGACGGACTGCTTTCGTCAATGCAGCAAGAGCGGCAGTCAAGTTGCCCTGTCCCCGGTAGGTCTCACCTAGGTTGGCATGATAGCTGGCAATTTTTGGCGCAATTTTGATCGCCTGGTTGATCTGCGCGATACCCTCCTTGGTCTTGCCGACGGCATTGAGCGAGACGCCAAGGATGTTGTGGGGATCTGCCAGTGAAGGATTTTGGCTGATGATCTGACGACAGACTTTTATTGCCTGCCTAAATTGACCTCTGGAGTAGAGCTCTCCGGCCAAAGCAATTGCCTTTGGTTCACTCATCTGCGCGCTTCCGCGCTGAACCTTTTCAATCAATTGGTCGGTGATGCCGTCGGTCATCAAATCTGGCCCTCGATTATCTATAGCAATCCGATATGCTCATTGGCAGATCGCATTTTTGATCACAAAATGAAAGGGCCGGAGTTTCCTCCGGCCCTTTCTTTGTAGCTCCCGAAAGATCAGTTGCCCGAACCGGGGCCGTACGTGATTTCCACGCGGCGGTTCTGCAGTTCGCGGACACCGTCGGCGGTGGGAACGCGGTTCTGGCTTTCACCAAAGGCTTCGCTCGAGATGCGCGCCGAAGGAATGCCGCGACCGGTCAGGTATTGCTGGACCGAAGCGTTGCGACGTTCCGACAGGCCGACGTTGTACTGCGCCGGACCAGAGCGGTCGGCGTGGCCAGCCAGCATGATCGAAGCGCTGCCGCAGTTGCCATAGGCCGTGACTGCCGAATCAAGCACCGTGGCTGCTTCCGGCGTGATATTCGACGAATCCCAGTCGAAGAACACGATGTACGGGCCCTGGTTGCACTGCACGACCGGCGGCGGAGGCGGCGGAGGTGGCGGCGGAGGCGGCGGGGGGGGCGGAGGAGGCGGGGGCGGGGGCGGGGGCGGCGGGGGCGGCGGCGGAGCAGCCGGCGATCCACCAAACCGAACGCTCATGCTGCCGAAGAAGGCATTGTCCTTCAGATCGTCAGCAAACCGGCCCTGATATCCGAGGCGTCCAGTGACCCGTTCGCCGAGCGCTGCTGCCAGGCTAAAGCCTGCCATGATCGAGCCCCGATCGGTCTCCGGCGACCTGACGGTAAAGTCAGACCCTGCAGGCGCGTCGGTGAACCGCTGAGTCGTGGTGAAGAACCGGCCATTGTTGTCATGGCGGTAAGCCACCTTGGCTTCGGGAACAATCCCACCAAGATTACCGGACAGCTTCACACCGGCAAGGAAAGATGTCTGCTCCTCGCTCTGGCTGTTAAAGGCCAGATTGGCCCCCGGAACGCCGGTCTCGTTGAAGTCCTTCAACTTCACCTCGGTGTATTCCACCCCGACAAATGGCGTCAGCCATGCCTGGCCCAGTCCAAGCCGCGCTCCGGCTTCACCGTAGGCAGAGGTAACCCGGAAATCAGGTTCACCAGTTATGGTGCCCGCTGTGGACAGGATGCTGATGGTGCGCGTGCTATCGCCTGACAGATCGGAATAGCTGGCATTGCCGCGTGCATAGAAGCTACCCACGTCGAGGCCTGCCGTCACGCCCAACTGCCAACCGTCAGCCTTAATCTGGCCATCGTACGTTGCAAAGTCGGCCTTCGCCTTGCGGTAGCCGCCGAAGGCACCGAGGGTGAAATTGCCAACCGTATAATCAAGGCCCAACAAGGCATGAAGATTGTCCGCCTCGTACCGCGGTGCATTACCGTCGCTGCTGACCCTGGCGTCGTTGAACATGGCCAAGCCCCACAGGCGCAGGCCCCCGTCAGGTTCGCGGCAAGCTTCATAGCCCCTCAAGTCGATCGCACAGTCCAACTGATCAGACACGATCGTACTCAGTTGCAGCGAATTGTTCCGCAAGTTCTGGACGTATCCGGCATATTGGTGACCGGTTAGCTGATCCAGCGCCCCGGCGTAGGTAGCCGGTGTTTGCAGGAACAGATTGGCCAGCAGCGAACCGAACGCGCCGCCTTGTGTCGGACTGTAGACATTTTCGATCGCGTCACCGACTGCATTCTGGTTGAAGGTCAAGCCACCGACATCGCCAAAGCCGACACGGCTGACCCGCAGATCAACATTGTCGTCTGCATCATAGGTAGCAGTCGGAGTCAGCAAGGCAGAACCGGTGCTGGTCACCACGCTGGCAAACTGGCCGGTCAGGTCATTTGCATCAATGACGTTGTCGTAGACATAGGTGTCGGCATAGAGCCCGTTGGGGGACGAAGGCCGGACCTGAAGCGTTGCGCCGGCAATGTCGGCAGTATTCGTGAACACTTGAGGATAAGTGCCAGCAGGGGCCGTGCCGCCGACCGGGCCGGTCGGGAGTTGCAGCGCCAATGTACCACCGCTGCTAACGTTGAAGTCTTCGACATAAACCGTGGCCGGACCGTCATAAGACATATTGGCGGTTGGCTGGTTCTGCAGATAGAGGGTGCCGCCGCTCAGGATATTGAGCTGCCCGACGCCGACCATGCTGGAGTTCACGGTACCGTCAAACCGGGTCTCGCCGTTCGAGACGTTGATCACGTCATCCGCCGAGATGTCGATATTGCCATAGATCCGGCCAACTGCGGGACCGCTACCCCGCAGGTTGATGATCGCCGCATTGGGGGCATTTGTGGTGTCTATGGCTGTTCCGTGCTGCCAGCTTGCACCGCCATTCACGCTTTGCCGGGCGATGATGGTGCCGCCCACATTGTCGAAGGTGAATACATCCGCAGGCGTTGGGGCGCCTCCACCAAGATCATCGGCAATGACACCTGTTGCAATGGCCGATCCGCCATTGGCGACCTGCGCCGAAACCTCGATCGTACCGGTGTTAGTTACCGTGGCATTGTTGAGGTCAGACAGCATGTAAATGCCAATGGCTTCGGCCGAACTAGCGGCGGTAGTTAGGCCTGCAGGGCCCGAAGCATCGGCCATGACCGAAAGAGTCCCACCATTCATGAGATCTCCCGAGATGTCGGCCCCTGTCCCAGTGGCGGCAAAGCCCATGCCCGCAGCAAACGCCTCGGCATTGGCCTCACCGACAGCCTTGGCTGAAACCTCCATGGTTCCGCTATTAGATACGTCGAGCGGCAGGGCTGTGCTGAGGGCACCGTAGCCTCCCGCAACAGCCAAGGCCGTACCTGTGGTACCTGCGGCATCTGCGGAGGCTTCCACCTGGAAGGTGCCGCTGTTGTCGAAAGCAAGTGCGACATCGGTGCCGAAGGCTGCCTGGCCTACACCGCCAGCCAAAGCGGTGGCATTGCCATTCGCTGTGGCATCAGCAGATGCAACTGCGCCGACGTTGAATGCGCCCGCATTCTCGAAGGAGGCAGAAGCAGTAGAGCCATTGGCAAACTGCAGTGCACCCCCTGCAACAGCCAGGGCCGAGGCATCATTGCCCGACGCCGCTGCGCTGGCGGTGACACTCAGTTGGCCTCCAGTTCCGTTGGAGATTTCCGCTGCGGCATCCGGCCCGGAGGCAATCTGCAGAATGCCCCCAGAAATGGCCGATGCGCTGGCGAACTCGTCACCCTCGGCAATTGCGCTGGCGTTAACATCGATGACACCAGAATTGACAACACTTGCCGTGGATCCGAACACTTGCTGCGAAACCGCAGGCAGAACGAATGCAACAGCATCTGCGCTGTCGCTTGTGCCTGCCGTGCCCGCAACAGCTAGCGCCTGTGCATCGGCTTCGATCGTGCCGGTGTTGGTGAGGATGGCAGAAGCCTCCCCGTTTGTTGCAACTGCTTGCTGATTGACCACGGGGCCGATCTGGGCAGACGCACTGGCATCCGTGCCGGTGGTTTCGGCCACAGCTGAAGCCGAGAAGCCGATCACGCCGTGATTGGTTAGAGAAACGGATGCATTACCATCGTTCGATACGGCGAATTGGTTAATCCCATTCCCGATTACAGCACGCGCATCAGCACCGCTGGCGGCGGCAGACGCGTTAGCATCCGCAGAAACCAAGAACGTACCATCGGAGGTATTGGTCAGAGAAACCGATGCATCGCCTTCGACACCGACCGAAGCAGACTGATCAATCCCGACGCCAACATCGGCTTCGGCAACTGCAACATCTGCACCAATGGCGCCAGCATTGGCGGTGATGTCAATCGTGCCACTGTTGGTCAGCAGCACCGAGGCATTCCCCGTGTTCGCTTGAGCGCCCTGGTCAATGCCCGAGTCCTGAATGCTGGCCCTGGCATTAGCCGCGCCACTGGCAGACGCAACGGCTGCTGCACCAATCGTCAGCTCTCCGGCATTGTTCACCGAAGCCTGGGCATCGCCCGTGCCAGTGACGGACACGTATTGATCAATTCCGGGATCATCGATGTCGGCATCGGCATCAGCGGAAGAGCCGCCGATAGCCGACGCAGCAGCGGTAATGTCAATCGCCCCGCTATTGGTCAGCAGCGCCGAAGCATTGCCGTCACCATAGACATAGGCGCCTTGATCAAAGCCGCTATCAACGGCTGCCGAGGCATTGGCATCGCTTGCAGCGGCATTAGCCACGGCAGCGATCGTGATGGCGTCTGAATTGTCAAGCGACACCAGGGCATCCCCCGTGCCGCTGACAGACGCATACTGATCAATGCCAGCGTTATCGATTTCAGCATAGGCCGAAGCAATGCTCGTGCCGACCGCCGAGGCATCGGCCGTAATCGCGATCGTCCCGCTGTTGGTTAGCTGGGCCGAGGCATTGCCTGTACCAAAGACATAAACCCCTTGGTCAACGCCCGAGGCGTCGATGTCAGCGTCAGCTTCGGCACTGGTTCCTGCGGCATTGGCCATCGCCGCAACGGTAATCACACCTGAATTGTTCAACGACCCCAGCGCATCGCCGGTGCCGCTTACTTGAGCATATTGGTCGACCCCGACGTCAACTTCAGCGTCCGCATCGGCCGAAGTTTCCCCCACAGCGGAGGCTTCGGCCGTAATGGCGATCGTGCCGCTGTTGGTCAGCAAGGCCGAAGCATTGCCGGCGTCCGCATAAGCGTTCTGGTCAATGCCGCTATCCACGGTGGCAGAAGCAGAGGCATCGCCGGTAGT